>NZ_JBVHNF010000008.1:0-124963 GCF_055558055.1 Streptomyces sp. NPDC025833 | reverse complement strand
CCGGGGGGGGGGGGGCCCCGGGGGGGGGCGGGGGGGGGGGGGGGGGGGGGGGGGGGGGGGGGGGGGGGCGCCCCCCCGGGGGGGGGGCCCCCCCGCCCCCCCCCCCCCGCCGGCGTTCTCCGTGCGGGACCGGACGGCCGCCCCGGTACCGGGGGCCCGCCGCACCCTGGTGGGCCCCCGGTACCGGAGTGCCGGCATCAGGGCAGGTCCCGGCGTCGGACGGCGGAACCGGCGGGGCCCGACCCGCAGACGGGGACGGCCCGTGGTCCACCTTCAGGAGGTGCGGCAAGCCCTACCCCTACAACCTGAGGGGGACCCCGCTTCGGGACCTGCGGCCGATCCGCCGCGGCCGGACTCGCTCCTAGCGTGTAAGGCATGACCACACCCGTCTGCACCAGCGCCTCGGACCCCGCCGCACCCGGGCGGCAGGGCGTGCCGCACGCCCGAGTCCGCCCGCGCGGGGGGACCGACGTCTACCCGTCCTTCGCCTCGTACGTGCGGGCCCGCCAGCCGGTGCTGCTGCGCACGGCGCGCTCGCTGACCGCGAACCCGAGCGACGCCGAGGACCTGCTGCAGACCGCGCTCGCCAAGACCTACGTGGCCTGGGAGCGGATCGAGGACAAGCGCGCGCTCGACGGCTACGTGCGCCGGGCGCTGGTGAACACCCGCACCTCGCAGTGGCGCAAGCGCAAGGTGGACGAGTTCGTCTGCGAGGAGCTGCCCGAGCCGGACCCGGTGCCCGGCGAGGGCGACCCGGCCGAGCGCCAGGCGCTGCACGACGCCATGTGGCGGGCGGTCCTGCGGCTGCCGGCCCGGCAGCGGGCGATGGTCGTCCTGCGGTACTACGAGGACCTCAGCGAGGCGCAGACCGCCGAGGTGCTCGGGGTGTCGGTGGGCACGGTGAAGTCGGCGGTCTCCCGCGCACTGGGCAAACTGCGGGAGGACCCCGAGCTGGAGCTGGCCCGCTGACCGTCGGCCGCGGCCGGCCGTGCGGAGTGACGTACTCCCTAATGACATACCGCGTGGTATGTGCGCAGAATCAGCGCAATCCCTACCGCCGCGTAGGCCATGTCGCCCGGGAGGACTCCGTGCTGAGCACCATGCAGGACGTACCGCTGCTGATCTCCAGGATCCTGACCCACGGGTCCACGGTCCACGGATCCTCGCGGTTGACCACCTGGACCGGCGAGCCCGAGCCGCAGCGGCGCACCTTCGCCGAGACCGGGGCCCGCGCCGCCCAGCTCGCGCACGCCCTGCGGGACGGGCTCGGGGTACGCGGCGACGACCGGGTGGCCACGCTCCTGTGGAACAACGCCGAGCACGTCGAGGCGTACTTCGCGGTGCCGTCCATGGGCGCGGTGGTGCACACGCTCAACCTGCGGCTGCCCGCCGAGCAGTTGGTGTGGATCGTCAACCACGCGGCGGACAAGGTCGTCATCGTCAACGGCTCGCTGATCCCGCTGCTCGCGCCGCTGCTGCCCGAACTGCCGGCGCTGGAGCACGTCGTCGTCTGCGGGCCCGGCGACCGCGCCCCGCTGGCGGGCACCGGCGTGCGCGTGCACGAGTACGAGGAGCTGCTCGCGGGCCGGCCCACCGCCTACGACTGGCCGGAGCTGGACGAACGCCGGGCCGCCGCCATGTGCTACACCTCCGGCACCACCGGCGACCCCAAGGGCGTGGTGTACAGCCACCGTTCGATCTACCTGCACTCCATGCAGATCAACATGGCCCAGTCGATGAGCCTCACCGATCACGACACCTCGCTGGTCGTCGTCCCCCAGTTCCACGTCAACGCCTGGGGCGTGCCGCACGCCGCCTTCATGACCGGCGCCGGCCTGCTGCTGCCGGACCGGTTCCTCCAGCCGGGCCCGCTCGCCGAGATGATCGAGCGCGAGCGGCCCACCCACGCGGCGGCCGTCCCGACCATCTGGCAGGGCCTGCTCGGCGAGCTGACCGCGCGCCCCCGGGACGTGTCCTCCCTCACGCAGGTCACGATCGGCGGCTCCGCCTGTCCGCCGTCCCTGATGGAGGCGTTCGACCGGCTCGGCATGCGGGTCCACCACGCCTGGGGCATGACGGAGACGTCCCCGCTGGGCACCATGGCCCGGCCGCCGGTCCACGCGGTCGGCACCGGCGAGGAGTTCGGCTACCGCCTCACCCAGGGGCGCTTCCCGGCCGGCGTCGAGGCCCGCCTCACCGGTCCCGGCGGCGAACGCCTGCCCTGGGACGGGGAGTCGGCGGGAGAGCTGGAGGTGCGCGGCCCGTGGATCGCGGGCGCCTACTACAACGGCCCCGGCGCCGAACCCCTGCGCCCGGCGGACAAGTTCAGCCCGGACGGCTGGCTCAGGACGGGGGACGTCGGCACGATCTCCGCCGACGGCTTCCTGACCCTCACCGACCGCGCCAAGGACGTCATCAAGTCCGGCGGGGAGTGGATCTCCTCGGTCGGGCTGGAGAACGCGCTGATGTCCCACCCGGACGTCGCCGAGGCGGCCGTGGTCGCCGTGCCGGACGACAGGTGGGGCGAGCGGCCGCTGGCCACGGTCGTCCTCCGGCCGGGCGCCACCGCCGGCTTCGAGACCCTGCGCGCCTTCCTCGCCGAGGAGGGCCGGATCGCGCGCTGGCAGCTCCCCGAGCGCTGGACGATCGTCGAGTCGGTGCCCAAGACGAGCGTGGGCAAGTTCGACAAGAAGGCGCTGCGCCGGCAGTACGCGGAGGGCGGGCTGGACGTCACACACCTCTGACGCGCGGTCCGGCGGGCGAGGCGCCTGGATGCGGCGCCGGGACCGTGAGGTCTCGGGAGGGGCCGGGAGGGCTCCATCGCCGCCGGTCGGGGGCTGGGTTGCCGGGGCGCCGTGACCGTGGGGGTCGGCAGGTCGGGGGCCTGTGCGGCGGCTCCGCTCGCCCTGCCCGGCCTCCCCCGGCCTCGCGTTGCCCGTCCTCACCGCGCCTTCCGGCCGGTGGCCGCCGGTACCGGCCCCGGGTGGCGCCACGGTCAGCGCCGGGCCGCACCTCCGCGCGGCCCGGGCGGCACCGTCGTACGGCCGGGTCCCGGGGCGTGGCACGGACGGCGCCGTCGTATGGCCGGGCCCCGGGTCCACCGCCGTACGACCGGACCCCCGACGCGGCCCCGGTTCACCCCCGCCGGGACCGGCTCGTCGTGGCCGTCCAGCCCAGGACCAGCCACACCGCCGCCACCGTGCACACCCCGCTCCAGCCCCAGTGGGTGAAGGCGGGGCCCGCGGCGGCCGAGGCGAGGGCGCCGCCGGCGAAGCCCGAGACGACGTAGGCCGTGTTGGCGGTGGCCGGCGCGGACGTCGTGGTCAGCGCCAGCGTCTGGTTGGCGACGTGCGAGGCGACCAGCGCCGCGTGGATCGCGATCGCGGCGGCGAACAGCGCCGCCAGGGCCTGCCCGCCGAGCCAGAACAGCGGCACGGCGACCGCGGCCAGCGCATACGCGGTGCCGACGACCCGTGCCGCGCCGAACCGGTCCACCAGGCCGCCCGCCAGCGGCGCCACCGCGCTGGCGGTCAGCCCGAAGAGGCCGAACAGCCCGGCGGTCGCGGTGGACATGCCGTACTCGGGGCCGGTCAGCAGCAGCGCGAGCGAGGTCCACAGGGCGCTCCAGGCACCGAACATCCCCGCCTGGCGCAGGCAGGCCCGCCACAGGTCGGGCGAGCGGCGCAGCAGCCCGGGCAGTTCGGCCATGCCCGAGAACAGCCCGCCCTGCCGCGCGCGCCGCTCGGCCGGCAGGGCCAGGGCGGTGGCCAGTCCCAGGACGAGGGTCAGCACGGCGGACCCGGCGAACACCCAGCGCCAGCCGAAGCCCTGCCCGGCGAGGCCGCCGAGCACGCGGGCCGCGACGATGCCGGTGAACAGCCCGGCGATGACGGCCGCGACGTGCCGGGCCCGGCGGTCGGCCGGGGCCCGCGCGGCCACCAGCGGGACGAGGAGCTGGGGGACGACG
The DNA here is from genome assembly GCF_055558055.1 of Streptomyces sp. NPDC025833. Taxonomy (NCBI): domain Bacteria; kingdom Bacillati; phylum Actinomycetota; class Actinomycetes; order Kitasatosporales; family Streptomycetaceae; genus Streptomyces; species Streptomyces sp. NPDC025833. The sequence goes on along the minus strand of NZ_JBVHNF010000008.1, from coordinate 120,996 downwards.
GTCGCCGCGGCGGCGACGAACACGGCGGCGGCGAGGGCCGCGGTGCCCGGCGCCGCGGCCGCGACGAGCAGCGCCGCCGTGGTGGCCACGGAGAGCCAGGCGACGAGCCGGCGCCGGTCGACGCGGTCGCCCAGCGGCGCGAAGAACAGCAGGCCGGCGGCGTAGCCGAGCTGGGCGACCGAGGCGATCCAGGCCACGGCCGAGGCGGTGGTGCCGAAGTCGTGGGCGATCAGCGGGAGCAGCGGGGCCGCGAGGTAGATGTTGGCGGCCGTGACGGCGGTGCAGACGGCGATGAGCAGGAGGAAGAGGGAGGAGCCGGAGGCCGGCCGTTCCCGGGCGGGGGCCTGGGCTCCGGGCGCCTGGCGGGCAGTGGTGGCTGACGGCATGAGCGGGTTTCTCCTTGGGGGCGCCGGCTCGCAACTAACTGGTTGGTTGAAAGTCGCCAACAGCGTGCACCGCTCCGCCATTCCCGTCAACCAAATAGTTGGTTACCGGCAGGCCGCGTCCTACCCTTGTCCTCATGGCAGCAGTGAGGGACCCCGAGGCCACCAAGGCCCGCATCTTCGAGGCGGCGGTCGCCGAGTTCTCCCGGCACGGCATCGCGGGCGCGCGCATCGACCGCATCGCCGCCGAGGCCAAGGCCAACAAGCAGTTGATCTACGCCTACTTCGGCAACAAGGCGCAGCTCTTCACCCAGGTGCTGGGCCGCTGCATGGTGGACCTGGCGTCGGCCGTGCCCGTCGAGCCCGACGACATCGACGGCTGGGTGGACCGGCTGCTCGACTACCACGCCGCCCACCCCGAACTGCTGCGCCTCCTCTTCTGGGAGGGCATCGAGTACGGGGACGCCGAACTGCCCGACGAGGCGGCCCGGCAGGACCACTACGCCCGCAAGGTCGCCGCGCTCGAGGACGGCCAGGCCCGGGGGGTGATCACGGACGCCATCCCGGCCGGCGACCTGCTGATCCTGCTGACCGCGCTCACGAACTGGATGACCGTGGTCCCGCAGATGCGGCGCATCCTCGTCGGCACGCGCGACGGTGACCGCGACCGCCTGCGGTCCTCCATCAAGGAGGCGGCCCGCAGGCTGGTCGCGGACCCCCCGGTGGGTCCGCGACCTCCGGACGACGGGGCCTAGTTCGTGCCGATCCGGGCCAGCAGGTCCACGATCCGGCTCTGCACCTCGGTGCTGGTGGACCGCTCGGCGAGGAACAGCACCGTCTCGCCCGAGGCCAGCCGGGGCAGTTCGGTCTGGTCGACGGCGGCCGTGTAGACGACCAGCGGGGTGCGGTCGAGCAGGCCGTTCGCCCGCAGCCAGTCCACGATCCCGGCCCGGCGGCGGTGCACCTGCATCAGGTCCATCACCACCAGGTTCGGCCGGAACTGCCCGGCGACCGTCACCGCGTCGTTGTCGCTCGCGGCCCGCGCCACCTGCATCCCGCGCCGCTCCAGCGCCGAGGTCAGCGCCAGCGCGATCTCCGCGTGCTGCTCGATCAGCAGCACCCGCGGCGGATGCTGCTCGCTGTCCCGGGGAGCCAGCGCCTTCAGCAGCACGGCGGGGTCGGCGCCGTACGCCGCCTCCCGCGTGGCCTGCCCCAGCCCGGCCGTGACCAGCACCGGCACCTCGGCGGCGACGGCGGCCTGGCGCAGCGACTGCAGGGCCGTACGCGTGATGGGCCCGGTCAGCGGGTCGACGAACAGCGCGGCGGGGAAGGCGGCGATCTGCGCGTCGACCTCCTCGCGGGAGTGCACGATCACCGGCCGGTAGCCGCGGTCGCTGAGCGCCTGCCGGGTCGTCACGTCCGGTGCGGGCCACACCAGCAGCCGGCGCGGGTTGTCCAGCGGCTCCGGGGGCAGCTCGTCGTCCAGCGGCTGCGGACGCGGGGTGTCGGCCACCTCCACGGCGCCGCCGGGACCGTCCAGCGGCTCCGGGCCCTCGGCGGCGTCGGGCCCCGGGGCGCCTATGGCGTACGACCGCCCGGCCCCCTCGGTGCCCGGGACCGGCCGGGGCTGCCCGCCGAGCGGGGCCTGCGGCACGGCCTGCTGACCGGTCGGCCCGGGCTGCGGCCCCGACGGCTGCCCGGCGAGCGGGGGCTGCGCGGGCACCGGCGCCGCCTGCGGGTGCGGCCGGGCCGCCTGGTCCGGCTTCGCGTCCGGCCGGGCGGCCGGGTCGGGAGGCGTGCCCAGCTTGCGCCGCCGGCCCGAACCGCCGGGCCCGTGCGGCGGCGGGGTCGCCGTCGGCTGCTGCACCTGGGCGGCCTGCCGGGCGAACGGCACGCCCTGCCCGAGGGTGCGGACCGAGATCGCCCGCCCCTGCGTGGAGTCCGGGTCGACGGCCCCCGCGGCCTCGGCGGGCAACGGCTGCGCGGCACGCTGCGGCCGGACCCCGGCCGCCCCCGGGGGGAGCGGGGTGCCGGGAGCAGGCGTACCGGTCTGCGGGACCGGGGTCCCCGCACCGGCGGTGTCGCCGGCACCGGCACCGGGCCACTGCCGCGGCACGCCGGGGGCGCCCTGGGCCGGGACCTGCCCGGTCCCGGTCTCGGCGGGCAGCGGCAGCGCGCCCGGCGCCGCCACCGGGGTACCGGCGGGCGGGGTGGCCGGGGGCTGCGGGCTCCGCGCCGGGGCGCCCTGGGCGGCCACCGCGCCGGGGCCGGGTACGGCGGCCTGGTCCGCGGGCGACGGCTGCTGGGCGGCGGGGTGCGCCGGGGCGGCCGGGGGCGCGGCCGCCGCGGGGACACCCTGCCCGGCCGTGCCCTGCGCCGGAACGCCGTGCGCCGGGGCCGGCTGACCGGGGACCGGCGGTACGGCCGTCCCCTGCGGAAGCTGCCCGGGGGCACCCGCCGCCTGCTGGGCCGCGGCACGGCGTCGCCGGCCGGTCGGCGCGCTGGTGGGGTGGGGCTGCGGCGGGGTGTGGTCCCCGGCCTGGTCGAGCGGTACGGCGTCGTGCCGGCCGTCGGCATCCGGCGCCGCCGGGACGGACATCGGCATCGGATCGGGCATCCGCACCTGACCGGGCAGGGGCCCGGCAGCGGCCGGACCCGCGTCCGCACCGGCATCCGGCACGGCGGGTGCACCGGCCTCCGGCGCGGCGGGGCGGACCGGCGCGGCGGGCGCGACGGCACCCGGCGCCACCGGTACGGCCGCTCCCGCGTCCGCCACCGGGGCCAGCGGTACGGCCACCGGCGCCTCCGCGGCCGGGGGCGCAACGTTCGCCGGGGCCGGGGCCGGGGCCGGGGCGGCGGGGCGCGGGGACCGGTCGGCCTCGGCCGGCGGCAGCGCGAAGACCGTACGCGCGCCACTCGCCTCCTGGGCCGCGGCCCGCTCCGCCGCTGCGGCCAGCTCACGGCGCCGCCGCCCGGTCGGCTGGCCGCCCTCGGCCACGGCCATCTCGCCGCCCTGGGCCGGAACACCCGGCCCTCCCGCGGCCGGCAGTGCCTGCGCACCCGGCAGTGCCTGCGCACCCGGCGCCGTCCCGGCGCCGGCCGCCGGAAGGGCCGGCGGCAGGGCGGCCTGCGGGGCGTCGGAGTCGCGGCGCGCCCGCCGGCCCGTGGGCGCGGGCACGCCCTGCGGCGGAACGGTGCCACCGAGCCCGTTGCCCGAGGCGGCGGCCCCCGCGCCCTGCTCGGCCGCGGTCATCACCGCGCCCTCCGTCACGCCCTCGACCGCACCGGCGTCGGTGCCGTCGGCGGACCGGGCCCGGCGCCGTCCGGTCCCGCCGGACGCGTCCTCCCCGGCCTCGGCCGGCACGGCGGCGGCCTCCTCCCCGGGCGCGGCGGCACGCCGCCGGCGCCGGCCGGTCGGCAGGTGCGCCTCCATCTCACCGGTGTCGCCACCGGCCAGGTCGCTCTCCAGGAAGGCGTCCGTGGAACCCCGCCGGGCCCGTCGCCGCCCGCCCGCCGCACCCGGCCCGGCCTCGCCGGACCCGTCCGCGACGACCGCACCGGCGTCCGGGAGACCCGCACCGGCCACACCGACCGCACCGGCGTCCGGGACGCCCGCACCGGCCGGGGCCGCCGGGAGCTGCGGGGCGACCGCGCCGGCGGCGCCCACCGCGCCCACCGGGCCCATCGCGCCCGCCCCGCCGCCCAGCGGCACTTCGAGCACGTAGGCGCTGCCGCTCATGCCGGGCACCTCGTACGTCTGGAGCACGCCTCCGTGGGCGCGCACGATGCCCCGCACGATCGGCTCGTGCACCGGGTCTCCCCCGGCGTACGGCCCGCGCACCTCGATCCGCGCGACCTCGCCGCGCTGGGCAGCGGCGATCACGACGGTGTTGTCCAGGTAACCGGCGGCCGAGACGGGCGTGTTGCCGGTGGCGTCGACCCCGGCGACGTCCGCCACGAGGTGCGAGAGCGCGACGGCCAGCCGCCGCGGGTCGACCTCGGCCTCGATGGGCGGGGCGTGCACCGCGAACTGCACGCGTCCCGGGCCGATCAGCTCGACCGCCCCGTCCACCCCGGCGGCGACGACGGCGTCCAGCAGCACCTTGGTCCGGGTGATGTCCTCACCGCCCGCGTCCAGCCGCTGGTAGCCGAGGACGTTGTCGATGAGCGTGGTGATGCGCGAGTAACCGGCCGACAGGTGGTGCAGGACCTGGTTCGCCTCGGGCCAGAGCTGCCCGGCGTCGTCCGCCGCCAGCGCGGACAGTTCGCGGCGCAGCTCGTCCAGCGGACCGCGCAGCGAGTCGCCGAGCAGGGTCAGGAGCTGCTCGTGGCGCCCGGCGAGGGCCTCGTACCGGTCCTTCTCGCGCTCGCCGAGCGCCGCGTACCGGTCGTCGCCGGCGGCCAGCTCCTCGGCGTGCTTCTCGCCGAGCTCCTCCAGCTCGGCGACGTGCTGCTGGCGCAGCGCGGTCAGGTCGGACGCGTGCTCCTCGGAGAGCCGCTCCAGCTCCTCGGCGTGCGCCTTCTCCAGCGCGGCCTTCTCCTCCGCCAGGGCGTCGAACGGCCGCCGGTCGGTGAAGGTCATCACGGCGCCGACGAGCTGGTCCCCGTCCCGCACCGGCGCGGTGGTGAGGTCGACGGACACCTTCTTGTCGCCCTTGGCCCACAGCACCTGCCCGCGCACCCGGTGCTTGCGGCCGGAGCGCAGGGTGTCGGCGAGCGGCGACTCCTCGTACGGGAACGGCGAACCGTCGGCACGGGAGTGCAGCACCAGCGCGTGCAGCTCCTTGCCGCCCAGCTCGCCGGCCCGGTACCCCAGGATCTGGGCGGCGGCCGGGTTGACGAGGACGATCCGCCCGTCGGTGTCCGTGCCCACGACGCCTTCCGCCGCGGCCCGCAGGATCATCTCGGTCTGCCGCTGCGAGCGGGCCAGCTCGGCCTCGGTGTCGACGGTCCCGGACAGGTCCCGCACCACGAGCATCAGCAGCTCGTCACCGGTGTAGCCGTAACCGTCGTACGCCTGCTGCCCGTTCTCCAGGTTCGCGCTGGTGACCTCGACGGGGAACTCGTTCCCGTCGGTGCGCCGGGCGACCATCCGGGTCGGCTTCGTACGCCCCCGCGGGTCCATGTGGTCGGGCCGGCGCATCGAGCCGGGGATGAGGCGGGAGTCGAACTGCGGCAGCAGATCGAGCAGCCCGCGCCCGACGAGCGCGGTGCCCGGTGCCTCGAACGCCTCCAACGCGATGGTGTTGGCGTTGACGACGGTTCCGTTGGCGTTGACCAGGACCAACGCATCCGGCAGCGCGTCGAGTATGGCTGCGAGGCGAGCAGCGCCCCGGGATGGCCTGCCGCTCACGAGACGCCTTCCTCCCTGTTACCGCACCTTGCCGACCGCTCGGGCCATCTTGCCAACCGGCCCGCGACGTGTCACGCGAGGGAGTCTAAGCGCACGGGTCGCGCCCGGGGCGCCGGATGGGAGGGAGGTCCCACGGGGAAGTGACGGCGAACGCGTGACCGATGCCCCGGCTTCCCGATACCTCCGCCGGTCCTTCACGCAACCGCTGCGCCCGCCGCGACCGGCGCCCCGGCCCCCGCCCGGCCCCGCCCTCCGGCACCCGCCCGGACCTTCCCGTCACCCGTCCGGCCCCGTCCCGCCCTCACCTGACGTCACCCGTCCGGCCCCGCCCCCGCAACCGGGCGGCCCCTGCCCTCGGCATCCGTCTACGCCGCCGGGGACCGGCCCGGCCCCTGGCCTCGGTCCCCGGTCGTGGCGTACGGCGCGGTGCCGGCCGGCCTATCCCAGCTTCGGGAGGAGGGGCACCATGCTGTCCCACCGCCCGATCTCGCAGCCGTTGCCGCGGTCGAAGGAGGCGTCGACCGGGCGCCCGGCCCAGGTGCCGGTGACCCGGGCGGTGGCCGGGCCGCCGTAGACCATGGTGCAGGCGCTGCCGGGGGGCACGGGGGCGAACGGGTCCCGGCCCCAGCGCGTCTGCGCCTCGAGCGTCCGGCAGGCCCCGGCGACGTCCGGGTGGTGCCCGGCCTCCGGGTGGCAGTACACGTCGTACCTCCCGTCCCGCCCGGCACCGGCGTGCCGGATCTCGACGACGAGGTGATCACCCCGGTCCTCGGGGAGCACGGGCGGCGGCGCTGCGGCGGAGGCGGCGGCGGCGAACGGGACGAGGCACGCGGCGGCGAGGGACGCGAGGAGGAGGCGCCGTCCGGCGCCCGGCAGAACAGAGAGCATGCACTGTCCAACGCCGGACCGGCCCGGACGTTGCGGCCCCGGGAAGAGGCGGCGGCGCCCCGCCGGGGGAAGCCCTTTGCCCTGCGGCCCGCCTGCCTAGTACCGTGGGGGGCGATTGGTGACAGGGCGCTCGCCTGTGTCATCATCTGCACGCACCGATCACGCGCTCGCGTGAGCGGTTGTGCTGGAGGCGTCGCCTAGTCCGGTCTATGGCGCCGCACTGCTAATGCGGTTTGGGGCTTACACCCCATCGAGGGTTCAAATCCCTCCGCCTCCGCACCGATCCCGAAGCCCCGGTCCGTCTGGACCGGGGCTTCGGCGTTCTCCGGCAGGGACGGACGGATCTCGGTGCCGCACCCACCCCGCTGGCGTTTCCGCAGGTCACAAGGGGTGTACGGACCGGATTTCACATGGCGGCGGCAGTCATGTAATGTTCTTCCTGTCGCCGCGAGCGGGCCGAAAGGGCCGGGAACGAAGACAAAACAAAAGAACAAGCACTCGTAGCTTAACGGATAGAGCATCTGACTACGGATCAGAAGGTTGCAGGTTCGAATCCTGCCGAGTGCACTCAGATCGAAAGCCCCGGAGAGATCCGGGGCTTTCGGCGTTGTGAGCGCGCACCTCAGCGGTCGGCCTCTCCATGGCCGCCTGCTTCTCCTGGGCCGAACGCACCGGCAGCCCGGCGGCCTCGCGCCGCTCGCGGGCCTTGCGCTTGGTCTCCTCCCAGCCGATCGTGCTCATCCGTACTCCTCGGTTTCAAGATCGGATACATGCGCCTGTTGGTACGAACCGTACTGAAGGGGCCTACGGCTGCTCGGCTCGATCGGCGGCGCCGGGATCGATCAGCCGGGCGCCGCTCGGCGTTCCCGGCGGTCGCCCCCGTCCGGTGCCGGTGGGGTGAAGTCGATCTCTGTGGCGGGCAGGACCCGGACGGTGCGGGTGGGGAAGTCGATGTGGCGGTAGATCTCGTTGTGGTGGGCGATCGACCGGTCCGGCGGGGCGAAGTCCGTCGGCTCGGAGCGGACGGAGGTGGTGTGCCCGTCCGCCACCAGCACCAGGTCGTAGCCCTGGCTGAGGGCCCGGCGGGCGGTCGTCTCCACGCAGTTCTCCGTGGCGAAGCCGGTGATCAGGACCTCCGTCACGCCGAGGCGGCTCAGGGCCAGGTCGAGACCGGTGTCCAGGAAGGCGTCGGCGGAGGTCTTGGTCACCACCTGCTCCCCCTCCCGCGGCGCCAGTTCGGGCAGGGGGTCGCCGCATCCCTCCTGCCGGACCGTGATGACGGGGACGTCCGAGGCACGCGCCCGGCGGCTGAGACCCGCGATGGTCCGGACGGTCCGGTCGGGGCGGTGCATGAGGGGCAGCAGCGCGTCCTGCATGTCGATGACGAGGAGCGCGGCGCGGTGCGGTGCGGGCGGCGTCGGTGGCATCGGCCAACCGTAGCGGTGGTCGTCCCTCGGTGGCCGGGGCCCGACGTGGTCGGAGTTGGGTCCGTGCGTTCCTCAAACGCCCTCGTGGGCCCCGGTGTTGGGCGCCGGGGCGGGGCGTGCCGTGTCGCCGTGCGGGGGCGTGGACGCGACGCGTGTCCGGCCCGCCAGGCACGCGGCGCCGGTGATCGGGAGCAGCAGGAGCGCGAACGCCCCGGCGAACGCGGGCAACTGACTCGACGACGCCGCGGAGACCACCGTGAACAGGGCCGACGTCACGGCGAGCACCAGGGTCTGGCCGAGGTTCTGCGAGGTCTGCATCGCACCGCTCGCGTAGCCCTGCCGGTCGGCCGGGGTGTGCGCGAGCGAGAGCAGGGTGAGGGAGGGCGCCGCGAGGCCCATGCCGACCGCGGCCAGGACCATCGAGGAGACCGCCGCGGCCGGCGGCACGGCCGGGACGGTGCACAGCGCCGCCACCGCCACCGCGGCCGCCATGATCCCGGCGCCGACGGCGACCAGCCGGTGCCGTGGCACCCGGTTCCGCGGGCGGCCCTGGACCCAGGAGGCCCCGGCCCAGGCCAGGGCCGCCCCGGTGAACGCGGACCCCGTCACCGCGCCCGGCACGTGCCGCACCGTGCTGAGCATCAGCGGGACGAAGGCCTCCAGCGTGAAGTACGCCCCCGAGGTCAGCGCCCGCAGGAGCACGGTCGCGGGCAGCCCGCCCCCGGCCCGCCAGGTGCGCGGCGGCAGCAGCCTCGGCGCGAACACCACGAGCAGCACCACCCCCGTCAGCGCGCACGCCGCGTGCCACGCGTTCCAGACGGAAACGCCGTACTGGGTGAGGGCCGCGGCCACGCTCACCGCCGCCGCGGCCGGCAGGGAGGGCCGCCGTACGGACGCGCCGGGGCCCGGGGCGTCGCGCGGCACCCCCGGCGGCGCCGGCTGCCCGCGGAGCAGCAGGACCGCGGCCGCCGCGGGGACCAGGGTGAGCGCGGCGAGGCCGAAGAACACCGCCCGCCACGACCACGACGCGGCGACGAACCCGGCGAGCGGGGGACCGGCCAGGGACGGCACGATCCAGCAGGCACTCATCAGGGACAGGGCGCGGGCCCGCAGGTGCTCCGGGTACGACTGCCCGATGGCCGCGTTGACGGACACCGCCACCAGGCCCGCCGCGATCCCGTCGGTGAAGCGCCCCAGGCCCAGTTGCCAGATGGTGGAACTGGTCGCGGAGACGAGGAGCGTGACGACGGTCAGCAGCACCCCGGCTGTCAGCGGACGCCGGGCACCGGCGCGGTCCGCCCAGGTCCCGCCCAGCACCCCGCCGAGCAGGCTCGCCGCCACGAACGCCCCCGCCACCAGCGGGTAGAGACCGATGCCGTCGAGGTCCCGGGCGGCCACCGGGAGCACCGGCATCACCGCCAGTGCCGCGAACCCGGTCAGGAACATCACCGCGGCGAAACTCGCCGTGGTGGCCAGGTAGGTGCGAGAGAGGAGTCCGGGGGCGGGAGGCGCCTCGGCCGGTGCGCGGTGGTCGCTCGTCACCGGCAGCACCGTAGGGTCCGGCCGCCTGCTCGGCCACTGGTTTTCGGGCGGAGCCGCCGGGTACGGGGGAGCGCGTGCGGCGGGCGGGCACCGGGCCCCTCCGGCGTGCGGGGGAGAGCCGCGAACCGCGCGACGGGCTTCCGGGCCGCGGCGGGAGGGCGCGAGTTTTAGGCGGTATGGCCGTGACGAGCACCGGGTTCCTCACCGAGTTCACCTCGATCTGCGCGTCCGTGCCGTCGGCGGGGCCCGACCGCTTCGGCGGGCGTGCTTTTCACGCCAGGCCGTCGAAAGAATTCGGCCGTGATATCGGACCGTATCCGCGGGCGGTTCCACCGTGCACGAGCGGTCTCCGGTGCGTCCTGACGGGGCGGTCCGCGCAGGCCGGGAAGAGTGGTCGGTCATGGCGTCCCTCACCCCGTGACCAGCGGCTTCGTGCCGCTCTTTGCGTCCGCCTTGCAGTGCCGTGACATTCGGCGAGACGACTGACGCCGGCCTTGCGGAACCCTGACGCGATCGATCTTGTGCGCCCGACCTGCGGCGAAGATACTCGTTATCAGACTCCGGTGCATTATCTTCGAGATCCTCGCTGGGCCCCTTTTCGGTAATGCCTTTTCGGGAGTTCGCAGCCCTTCCGATCCTGCTTCGGAAAGGCCCGGGGATTTCTCCCCGACGGGCTCGCGCTCCGCCCCACCCCTTCACCCACCGAACCACGGACGATCAGAAGGAACTCACCATGCGGGTTCTCATTGCAGTCGCGCCGCTGACCGCCCATCTCTACCCCAGCATCCCGCTGGCGTGGGCGCTGCAGAGCGCCGGGCACGAGGTGCGGCTGGCCAGCAACACGGTACTGGCCGAGCAGATCACCGCGACCGGTCTCACCGCGGTCCGTCTCGGCGACGATCCGTCATCCACGCCGCCGCGCATCCCCGAGGACCAGCTGGACCGGTTCAGCGAGGCGCTCGGGTTCGAGCCCGGCTCCGACTTCGGCCGGCTCTGGGAGGCGATCCGCTACTACACGGTGGCGGCCTGCGCCCGGTACTACCCCGACGCCGAGGGGCGGCAGCCGCTCACCGACACCCTGGTCGAGTTCGCCCGGGACTGGCAGCCGGACCTCCTGATCTGGGACCCCGCCTGCCCGGCCGGGTCGGTCGCGGCCCGGGAGTCCGGGGCCGCCTCCGCCCGGCTGATGTGGGGCCCGGACTACTTCGCCTGGGTCCACGGACGGCTGGCGGAACGGACCGCACGGGGCGAGACGCGGGCGAACCCGCTGGCCGAGACCCTGGACCCGGTGTTCGGGCGGTTCGGCTACGACTTCTCCACGGAGATGCTGCTGGGCGACTTCACCGTGGACCCGCTCCCCGCGCAGTTGCCGAGGCCGGGCGCGCTGCGCGACGTGCCGATGCGCTGGGTGCCGTACACGGGGACCGCCCCGGTGCCGCAGTGGCTGTCGCAGCCGCCGTCGCGGCCCCGGGTGTGCCTGTCGCTGGGCGTCACCGCGCGCGGGGTCTTCGCCGGCCGGGACGAGCGGGTCGCGGCCGTGCTGGAGGCGGTGGCCGGCATGGACGTCGAGGTGGTGGCGACGGTCAACGCCGACCAGCTCGGAGAGGACCCCAAGGTCCCCGACAACGTGCGGATAGTCGACTACCTCCCGCTCACCCAGGTCATGCCGACGTGCTCGGCGATCATCCACCACGGCGGCTTCGGCACCTTCTTCGCCGCGGCCGCGCACCAGGTGCCGCAGATGATCGTCAGCGAGGGGTTCGGCAGCGGCCTGTCCAGTACCCGCTACCTGGAGGCCACCGGTTCCGGCGTGGCCCTCTCCGCCGACGGCCTGACCGCGTCCCAGGTGGGCGACGGGCTGTCCCGGCTGCTGACCGAGCCGGCGTTCCGGCGGGGCGCCGCCGACGTGTACGCGGACATGACCGCCGCCCCGAGCCCCACCGAGATCGTGCCGATCCTGGAGCGGCTGGCCGCGCAGTACCGCACCCGGGTCTGACCGGGCATGGACGTGGTCGAGACCCGGGTGCCCGGCGCGTTCGTGTTCACCCCGCGGCAGATCCGCGACGAGCGGGGCTCCTTCTTCGAGGCGTTCCGCGGCGACCGGGTCGAGGCGGTCACCGGGTCGCCCTTCCGGCCCGAGCAGATCAACTACTCGGTGTCCCGGCGGAACACCCTCCGCGGCATCCACGGGGTGGCCGTACCGCCGGGGCAGGCCAAGTACGTCACCTGCGTGCGCGGAGCGCTCCGCGACATCGTCGTCGACCTGCGGGTGGGGTCGCCCGCCTTCGGCGCGCACCACGTGACCTCACTGGACGCCGAGTCCGGGCGGTGCGTGTACGTGCCCGAGGGGGTCGGGCACGGGTTCCTGGCACTCACCGACGACGCCTGCATCTGCTACGTGGTCTCCACGCGGTACGTGCCGGGCACCCAGATCGACATCAACCCCCTGGACCCCGACCTGGCGCTCCCCTGGGGGTACACCGAACCGCCGCTGATGTCGGAGAAGGACGCGCGGGCGCAGGGGATGCGCGAGGCGCTCGCCGCGGGCCGGCTCGCGCCCTGGCGGGACACCGCGCCGGAGAGCACCGACCGCAAGCACTGACGACGGAGATGGGGCAGGCAGACATGCAGTCCGACCAGTCGAAACAGCAGCTCTTGGAAATGGTCCGGAAGTACCACAGGGAGACGCAGACGGACCGGGGCTTCGTCCCCGGGGTCACGGAGATATGGCCGTCCGGCGCCGTGCTGGACGAGGACGACCGCGCGGCGCTGGTCGAGGCCGCGCTGGACATGCGCATCGCCGCCGGGCCCAGCTCCCGCAGGTTCGAGTCGCGGTTCGCCCGCAAGCTCCAGCGGCGCAAGGCCCACCTCACCAACTCCGGGTCCTCCGCCAACCTGCTCGCGCTGTCCGCCCTGACCTCACCGCAACTGGAGGACCAGCGGCTCCGGCCGGGCGACGAGGTGATCACGGTGGCCGCCGGCTTCCCCACCACCGTCAACCCGATCCTGCAGAACGGCCTCGTGCCCGTCTTCGTGGACGTCGAGCTGGGCACCTACAACACCACGGCCGAGCGGGTCGCCGAGGCCATCGGGCCGCGCACCCGGGCGATCATGCTGGCCCACACGCTGGGCAACCCGTTCCCCGCCGGGCAGATCCGCGAACTCGCCGACGAGCACGGCCTGTTCTTCGTGGAGGACAACTGCGACGGGGTCGGCTCGCTGTGCGACGGACGCCTCACCGGCACGTTCGGGGACCTGAGCACGGTCAGCTTCTATCCCGCGCACCACCTCACCATGGGCGAGGGCGGCTGCGTACTCACCTCGAACCTGGCACTGGCCCGCATCGTGGAGTCGATGCGCGACTGGGGGCGGGACTGCTGGTGCGAGCCGGGCGAGAACAACAAGTGCCTCAAGCGGTTCTCGTACCAGATGGGCACGCTGCCGGAGGGCTACGACCACAAGTACGTCTTCTCCCACGTGGGGTACAACCTGAAGGCGACCGACCTCCAGGGCGCGCTCGGGCTGACCCAGCTCGACAAGCTGGACGCCTTCTGCGACGCGCGGCGGCGCAACTGGCGGCGGCTGCGCAGCGGTCTGGACGGCGCCCCCGGGCTGCTCCTGCCCGAGGCGACCCCGGGCACCGACCCGAGCTGGTTCGGGTTCGTCATCACCGTGGACCCTCGGGCCCGCTTCACCCGCGGCGAACTGGTCGAGTTCCTGGAGGACCGCAAGATCGGCACCCGGCTGCTCTTCGCCGGGAACCTGACCAGGCACCCCGCCTACCTCGACCAGCCGCACCGGGTGGTGGGCGAGCTCACCAACAGCGACGTCATCACCGACCACAGCTTCTGGGTCGGCGTCTACCCCGGGCTCACCGAAGAGATGCTCGACTACGTGATCGCCTCGATCCAGGAGTTCGTGGCCGCCCGTGGCTGAGCGTGCCGGTCCCGGCGCGCCGCCCCGTCCACGACCCTCACCTGCTTAGGGAGTCCTCCCATGTCCCAGAACGTCACGCTGCGCCCCCGCGCCGACGTCGAGTTGCCCGGCAGGCTGGCCCGTTCGCTCGTCACCACGCAGGGTGCGGTGCTGCGCACCGAGGAGTTCCCCGGCTGGCTGGCCGAGCACCGGCGGGCGCACGCGTTCCGCGTGGACCGCATCCCCTTCGGGGAGCTGGACCGCTGGTCCTTCCGCCCCGACACCGGGAACCTGGTGCACGACAGCGGCCGCTTCTTCACGGTCGAGGGCCTGCACGTCACCACCGAGGCCGGGCCGCACCGCGAGTGGCACCAGCCGATCATCAAGCAGGCCGAGGTGGGCATCCTCGGGATCCTGGTGAAGGAGTTCGACGGGGTCCTGCACTGCCTCATGCAGGCCAAGATGGAGCCGGGCAACCCCAACCTGCTCCAGCTCTCCCCGACGGTGCAGGCCACCCGGAGCAACTACACCCGGGTGCACGCGGGCGCGCCGGTGCGGTACCTGGACTACTTCGTCCAGCCGGGGCGGGGCCGGGTCCTCGCGGACGTGCTCCAGTCGGAACACGGGGCCTGGTTCCACCGCAAGAGCAACCGCAACATGATCGTCGAGGTCGACGAGGACGTCGAGCCGCACGACGACTTCTGCTGGCTCACCTTCGGGCAGATCGGCGAACTGCTGCACCTGGACGACGTGGTCAACATGGATGCCAGGACCGTGCTGGCCTGCGCCCCGATCGGCGCCGTGGACCCCGGCCGGGCGCGTGACCCGTTCGTGGCCGCGCTGGCCCGGTCCCGCAACGCCGGGGCGCTGCACTCCGACGTCGAGCTGATGTCGTGGCTCACGGCGGAACGCGCGCGGCACAACGTGCGGGCCGAACGGGTGCCGCTGGCCGGGCTGCCCGGGTGGGTCAGGGGCACCCACTCGATCGACCGGCCCGACGGCCGGTTCTTCCGGGTGGTGGCGGTGTCGGTGGAGGCCGGCAGCCGCGAGGTGAGCCGGTGGACCCAGCCCCTGATCGAGCCACGGGGGCTGGGCATCACCGCGTTCGTCACCCGGCGGATCGACGGGGTGCTGCACGTGCTCATGCGGGCCAGGGCGGAGGCCGGCTTCCTGGACTCCCTGGAGCTGGGGCCCACGGTGCAGTGCGTGCCGGGCAACCACGACGACCTGCCGCCCGAGGACCGGCCCGCCTTCCTCGACCTCGCGCTCTGCGCCGACCCGTCGACCGTGCGCTACGAGGCGGTGCACTCCGAGGAGGGGGGCCGCTTCCTGAACGCCCAGAGCCGGTACATGGTGCTGGAGCCCGCGGAGGACCGGGTGCCCCTCGATCCGCCGCCCGGGTTCTGCTGGGTCACGGTGGGCCAGCTCAACTCCCTCGTGTTCCACAGCAATTACGTCAACGTGCAGGCCCGCAGTCTGCTCGCGTGCCTGAACGGGATGCTGGCGAGGGCGCGGTGAGCGGGCGCGGCCCGCGGCCGGTGCGCATCGGCGTGCTCGGCTGCGCCGACATCGCCGTGCGCCGGATGCTCCCGGCGATGGCCGCCCGCCCCGGCGTCGAGGTGGCGGCGATCGCCAGCCGGGACCCGGCCAGGGCGGCGGAGCAGGCCCGCGGGTACGGCTGCCCGGCCGTGCCCGGCTACGCCGAACTGCTGGCGCGCGACGACGTGGACGCGGTGTACGTGCCGCTGCCGACGGGGCTGCACGCCGAGTGGGTGGAGGCGGCGCTGCGCGCGGGCAAGCACGTGCTGGCGGAGAAACCGCTCAGCACGCGGGCGGCGCTGACGGAGCGGCTGCTCGACGAGGCCGCCGCGCGCGGGCTGGTGCTGATGGAGAACGTGATGTTCGTGCACCACTCCCAGCACGCGGAGGTACGGCGCCTGGTGGCCGCGGGCGCCATCGGCGAGCCGCGGTCCCTGCACGCCGCCTTCGCCGTGCCCGCGCTGCCCCGTGACAACATCCGCTACCGGCCCGAGCTCGGCGGCGGCGCCCTGGGGGACGTGGGCGTCTACCCGGTCCGGGCGGCCCTCCACCTGCTCGGGCCCGGACTGCGGGTGGCGGGTGCCGTGCTGTCGGCGGGGCCCGGCCGCCGGGTGGACACCTCGGGCGCCGCCCTGCTGACGACCGCCTCCGGGGTGACCGCGCACCTCACCTTCGGCCTCGAACACGCCTACACGTCGTCGTACCAGGTACGGGGCAGCGCGGGCCACATCACCGTGGACCGGGCGTTCACCCCGCCCGCGGACCACGTCCCGGTGCTGCGGGTGGAGCGCGGGTCCGGGGTGGAGGAGTTCCGGCTCGCCCCCGACGACCAGGTCGGCAACACCGTGGACGCGTTCGCGGCGGCGGTACGGGCCGGGGCGCACCACGATCCCGACTGCCTGCGGCAGGCGCGGTTGCTCGACGAGGTGCGGCAGGCGGCGCACCGGGTGCGGCCGGAAGATCAGCTCTTGACCTCAACCTGAGTTGAACTTTTAGAGTTTCGCTGCCCCAACGTCTTTGACAGGCAAGGAGATTGCGTTGAGCACCGACGTCGGTACGGCGGCGCCGTTACGGGCGACGAGAAAGGAATGGTTGGGGCTGGCGGTCCTCGCGCTTCCCACCATCCTCATCGCCATGGACCTGACGGTGCTGCACCTGGCACTGCCCACGCTCACCGAGGACCTGCGGCCCGGCAACACCCAGTTGCTGTGGATCGTGGACATCTACGGCTTCCTCATCGCCGGCTTCCTCATCCCCATGGGCGCGATCGGGGACAGGATCGGCCGCCGGCGGCTGCTGCTGATCGGCGCGGTCGCGTTCGGCATCGCCTCGGTGCTCTCGGCGTTCGCGGTCAACGCGGCGATGCTCATCGCCGCCCGGGCACTCCTCGGCATCGCGGGCTCCACCCTCATGCCCTCCACCCTCTCCCTGATCCGGGTCATGTTCCAGGACCCCAAGCAGCAGGGCGCCGCCATCGGGGCCTGGACCGGCTTCTTCGGTCTCGGCACGGTGATCGGCCCGTTGATCGGCGGCACGTTCCTGGAACTGTTCTGGTGGGGCTCGGTCTTCCTGATCGGCGTCCCGGTCATGGTCCTGCTGATCATCCTCGGCCCGATACTGCTGCCGGAGTACCGGGACGAGTCGGTCGCCCGGCCCGACTTCGTCAGCGCGATCATGTCCGTCGTCGGGATCCTCGCCCTGATCTACGGTCTCAAGCGGGTCGCCTCGGACGGCCTGCACATCGAGTCGGGCCTCGCCATCGTCGTCGGCCTGGCGGTGGTGGCGCTCTTCATCGCGCGCCAGCGCCGGCTCGAACAGCCGCTGCTCGACCTCACGCTGTTCCGCAGGAGCCTGTTCGGCACCGCCCTCGGCATGCTCGTACTGTCCACCCTGCTCTCCGCGGGGTCGCAGTTCTTCGTCATGCAGTACCTCCAGCTGGTGCGCGGGCTGTCCCCGATCCAGGCCGGACTCTGGTCCCTGCCCACCACCGCCGCGATCATGATCGGCGCCATGGGCGCACCCGGCCTCGCCGGCCGCGTGAAGCTGAGCACGCTGCTCGCCGGCGGCCTGGTCGTCGCCGCGGCCGGCATGGTGGTGCTCACCCAGGTCAAGGGCCCCTCCGACCTGTACGTCGCGGTCACGGGCGCGGCCGTCATCGGCCTCGGGCTCGGGCCGATGGTCTCCCTGGGCACCGGACTGATCGTGGCATCCGCACCGCCCGAGCGGGCGGGCGCCGCGTCCGCGATGGCCTCGGTCGGCACCGAACTGGGCAGCGCGCTGGGCGTCGCGGTGATCGGCAGCGTCGGCTTCGCGGTGTACCGGTCGAACCTGTCCGACACGCTCCCCGAGGGGCTCCCCGCCTCCGCGGGCGACGCGGCCAAGGCCACCCTCGCCGCCGCGGTGGACGTCGCCCACAAGCTCCCGGCGGCCGAGGGCTCCCGGCTGCTGTCGGCGGCCCGCGACGCGTTCGTCCAGGGCCTGCAGACGACCGCGATCGTGGGCGGCGCGCTGGCCGTGCTGCTGGCCGCGGCGGCCGCGACCATGCTGCGCAACGCCCGGATGCCCGGCCCTCCGCCGGTCGCGGAGGCCGACGACGTGGCGAAGCCGATCGAGAAGGCGGACAAGTGACATGCCTGACATAACCGCAACGGCCGACGCCGCCCGCACCCCCGTGGGCACCTGGACCGGCCGCGTGCACCACGAGGGCCGGGCCGACGAGCCCTCCACCCTCTCGTTCGCGGCCGACGGCACGGTCGCGCTGCGCACCCCGGGCAGCGTCGGCACCGGGACCTGGAGCGCGGAGCGGCCCGGTCGGTTCTCCTACGAGCTCACCGAGACCTTCACCCCGGCCGCCGGCCGGACGGGCGGGGTGACGTACCGGGTCGAGGCCGGCCTCGACGGCTCCGGGTACCGCGGGACCGGCACCGCCGAGGAGCACACCGGCGACGGCGCGCCGGTACGGTCCCACACCCCGGCCGAGTTCACCGGCGACCGCCTCGCGGCGGAGCAGGCGGACTGGCACGACGTCGTGGGCCTGGCCGCGCCGATCCACGGCCGCACGCTCCTGCCCGGAGACGACGGCTTCGACGAGGCCATCTCGGGCTGGCTGCTGACGGTCCGGCACCGGCCGGCGGCGGTGGTGGTCGCCGCCGACGCCGACGACGTCGTCACCGCCGTCCGGTTCGCGGGGCGGACGGGACGGCCCGTCGCGGTGCAGTCCACCGGGCACGGCAAGTCCGTGCCCGCGGACGGAGCCGTGTTCGTGGCCACCGGGGAGCTGCGCGAGCTGTCGGTGGACCCGGCCGCCCGCACCGCCAGGATCGGGGCCGGGCTGCGCTGGGGCGAGGTGGTCGCGGCAGCGGCCGAGCACGGCCTCGCGCCGCTGTGCGGCTCGTCCGAGCAGGTCGGCGTGATGGGCTACCTGACCGGCGGCGGCCTCCCGCTGACCGGCCGCACCTACGGCTTCGCCGCCGACTACGTCCGCTCGCTCGACATCGTCACGGCCGACGGCTCGCTGCGCACCGTCTCGCCCGACCAGGAGCCCGACCTGTTCTGGGCGGCCCGGGGCGGCAAGGGCAACTTCGGTGTCGTGGTCGCGGCCGAGATCGACCTGCTGCCGCTGCGCACCATCTACGGCGGCAAGCTCTGGTACCCGGTCGAGGACGCCGGGCACGCCACCCACCTGCTCCGCACCTACCTCGCCTGGATCGAGGAGCAGCCGGACGAGATGTCGTCCACGGTGACGCTGCTGCGCTTCCCCGACGTGCCGCAGCTTCCCGACGAGTTCCGCGGCCGTTCGTTCGTGCAGTTCCGGGTGGTCTACGCGGGTGACGAGGAGCGGGGCGCGCGGCTGGTTGAGCCGTTGCGCGCGCTCGGCCCGGAGAAGGACACCTGCGGCGCCATCCCGTACACGGAGATCACCGACATCTTCGACGACCCCAAGTTCCCGGTCATGGCCCACCTGCGCAGCGCGCTGCTGCGGGAACTGGACGACGACGCCGTGCGGGAGCTGGTCTCCTTCATCGACCCGGCCGTGCCCGGGACCCCGCCGTTCCCCAGCCACGAGATCCGCCACCTGGGCGGGGCGCTGGACCGCCGGCCCCGCCGCGCGCACGCGGCCAGCACCCAGGGCTCGGCCTTCCACCTGTGGATGCGGACGCAGGCTCCGGCCGAGCTGGCCGACGTGGCGCGCAAGGCAGCCGCCGAGCAGTTGGAGCGGCTCCAGCCGTGGGACACCGGCGCGATGCTCCCGGGGTTCCTGTTCGACCACGACGCGGACCCCGAGCGGGTCCGGCTGGCCTACACCGAGGCGGACCACCGGCGGCTGGCCGAGGTGAAGGCGACGTACGACCCGAAGCAGCTCTTCCGCATCAACCACAACATCCCGCCGCTCGACGACGGGGAGCCCCCGCTGTCCTGAACAGCCGGGGAACGAGGCCGAGGACGGCATGCCGAGAGGATCGGCATGTCGTCCTCGGCGTGTACGACCTCGGTACCGGCCGGAGCCCCCGGCCGAAGCCGGCCGCGGCGGGCCCGCGCACCGGCGAGGAGCACCTGGCGACGGCCGCCCGTACCGGCCGGCAGGGGTTCCCCCACTCCACCTCCCCGGCCCGCGCCGGCGGCCCCCGCCACCCCGCGCCGGGCGCGCCCCGGGTGCGCCGGCGGTGGCCCCCCGGATCAACGCGCTCGCCCGCCCGGCCCCGGGCGCGCGAGCACCAGGCGTGCCCCGCCTCGGGCGACGGAGCCCGCACGCCCTGAGCCGGCCGGAGGCCCGTCCGCCGGGAACCCTCCCTGTCGGGGCGACGGCCCGTACGGCGCGCGCACCGGGGACTGACCCGGCGGTGCGCTCCCCCCTCGGCGGCTCCCGCGGCGGAGCCGGCCGTGGGGAGACCCACGCGGAACCAGGCGCGGACGCGGCGGAGACTCCGCCGCGGTCCACGGTGCACCCGGCCCGGACCGGCCGGCGGTGCGGCCCGGCTGGACGTCAGCCGGGAAAGCGGAAGGAGAGACGAAGTGAAGGCATTGGTACTCGCCGGAGGGGCGGGAACCCGGTTACGGCCGATCACGCACACCTCGGCCAAACAGTTGGTGCCGGTGGCGAACAAACCGGTGCTCTTCTACGGACTGGAGGCGATCGCCGAGGCGGGCATCACCGACATCGGCATGGTGGTGGGCGACACCGCGGACGAGATCCGGCGCGCCGTCGGGGACGGATCGGCCTTCGGCCTGAACGTCACCTACCTGCCCCAGGAGGCCCCGCTCGGCCTGGCGCACGCGGTGCTGACCGCCCGCGAGTACCTGGGCGACGACGACTTCGTCATGTACCTGGGGGACAACTTCCTGATCGGCGGCATCTCGGAGCTGGTGGAGCGGTTCCGGAGCGAACGCCCCGCCGCCCAGATCCTGCTGACGAAGGTCGCCGACCCGCGGGCGTTCGGGGTGGCGGAGCTGGACACCGAGGGGCGGCTGATCGGGCTGGAGGAGAAGCCCGACAAACCCAAGAGCGACCTGGCGCTGGTCGGGGTCTTCCTCTTCACCGCCGCGGTGCATCCGGTCGTGGCGGGCCTGACCCCTTCGGACCGGGGCGAGCTGGAGATCACCCACGCCATCTCCGGGCTGCTCGACGCCGGCCACCGGGTGACGACGACCATCACCGAGGGGTACTGGAAGGACACCGGCAACGTCGCCGACATGCTGGAGGTCAACCGGCTCGTCCTGGAGGGCATGGAACCCGAGATCACCGGCATGGTGCGGGACTCGGAGCTGATCGGCCGGGTGACGGTGGCGGCGGGCGCGGTCGTGCGGAACTCGCGCATCGTGGGCCCCGCCATCATCGGACGCGGCACCGTGGTGGAGGACTCCTACCTGGGGCCGTTCACCTCGGTCGCGGAGGACTGCCAGATCGTCGACAGCGAGCTGGAGTACTCCGTCGTCCTGCGGGGCGCCGCCATCCGCGGAGTGCGGCGCATCGAGGCATCCCTCATCGGCCACGAGGTGGAGGTGACCCCGGCGCCGCGGACGCCCCGGGCTCACCGTCTGGTCCTCGGCGATCACAGCAAGGTGCAGATATGCGCGTCCTCGTGACCGGCGCCGCCGGCTTCATCGGATCGGCCTACGTGCGGGAGCTGCTCACCGGCGCCTACCCGGCCTGGCGGGGCGCTCGGGTGACCGTGCTCGACGCGCTCACCTACGCGGGCAACCTCGCGAACCTGGCCCCGGTGGAGGGCGGGTTCACCTTCGTGCACGGCGACATCGGCGACGCCGCCCTGCTGGCCCGGGTGGTACCGGGGCACGACGTGGTCGTGAACTTCGCGGCCGAGTCCCACGTGGACCGCTCGATCGAGGGGGCCGCCGACTTCGTGCGCACCAACGTGCTGGGCGTGCAGAGGCTCTTCGACGCCTGCCTGGAGGCCGGGGTCCGGCGCGTCGTCCACGTCTCCACCGACGAGGTGTACGGCTCCATCGACTCCGGGTCCTGGGACGAGACCGCGCCCCTGGCGCCGAACTCGCCGTACGCCGCGTCGAAGGCGAGCGGCGACCTGCTCGCGCGCGCCTACCACGTCACCCACGGGCTGCCCGTGGTCATCACCCGGTGCGGCAACAACTACGGGCCCTACCAGTACCCGGAGAAGGTCATCCCGCTCTTCGTGACCCGGCTGCTCACCGGCGGGAAGGTGCCGCTCTACGGCGACGGCGGGAACGTACGGGACTGGATCCACGTCACCGACCACTGCCGGGGGATCCAGATCGCGGCCGAGCGGGGCGCGGTCGGCGAGGTGTACCACATCGCGGGCACCCGCGAGCTGACCAACGTGGAGCTGACGGACCGGCTCCTGGCCGCCTGCGGGGCGAGCTGGGACCGGGTGGAGAAGGTGCCGGACCGCCTCGGCCACGACCGGCGGTACTCGCTCACCGACGCGAAGCTGCGGGCGCTCGGCTACGCGCCCGAGGTCTCGTTCGAGGAGGGGCTGGCCGGGACCGTCCGCTGGTACACCGAGAACACCGCCTGGTGGCAGGGGGCGGGACAGTGCTGACCCGGGGCGCGCCCGGAGCGGCCGGGTGCGCGACGGCATCGCCGGCCCGGGGAGCCCGGCGGTGACCGGCGACCGCTCCGGCGGCCCGCGACCGGTCGTCGCCGTCCTGGGGGCCACCGGCTCCATCGGTGCCCAGGTGGTCTCGGCCTTCGAGAGCACGGGTTACCGGGTCCTCGCGGTGGCGCGGAAGCGTCCGCCGGCGGCCGCCGGGCGCGAGTGCGCCGAGCTGGACCTGTCGGCGGCACCGAGCGCGGAGATCGCCGGGGTCCTGACGGCGGCCGGCGCCCGGACCGTGGTGAACGCCACCGGGGGCTGGCTCTCGTCGCCGGAGGAGAACCGGCAGGCCCATGACGGCCTCGTCCGGCACCTGATGGACGCCGCCGCGCTGATGCCCGCGCCACCGCGCTTCGTGCAGATCGGCACCATCCACGAGTACGGTCCGGTGCCGCACGGCACGGCGGTCGACGAGACGTACGAGCCACGCCCGCGGACCCCGTACGGGGTGACGAAACTGGCCGGCTCGAATGCCGTGCTGCGGGCGACCCGGGCGGGCCACGTGGAGGGCGTCGTCCTGCGCGCGGTGAACGTGTTCGGCCCGGGCGTGGCGGCCGGCAGCTTCCTCGGCTCGGTCGTGCGCCGGCTCCGCGGACTCGCGGCCGGTGACCGGCTGCGGCTCCAGGTGAGCGGTGCCGAGCGGGACTTCGTCGACGTACGGGACCTGGCCGATGCCGTCGTCCGGGCGGCGGAGTCCCCGCACGCCGGCCTGACCGTCAACATCGGGCGGGGTGAGGCGCTCGACCTGCGCCGGCTGCTCGTGCTGCTCGTCGCCGAGGCCGGGCAGGACCCCGGCGTCCTCGAACTGACCGACGGGCCGGTGGCCTCGAACGGAGGGGACTGGACCCAGGCCGACGTCCGGCTCGCCCACC
Source organism: Streptomyces sp. NPDC025833 (assembly GCF_055558055.1). Lineage (NCBI taxonomy): Bacteria > Bacillati > Actinomycetota > Actinomycetes > Kitasatosporales > Streptomycetaceae > Streptomyces > Streptomyces sp. NPDC025833. Next base: position 97,989 of record NZ_JBVHNF010000008.1, on the reverse strand, counting down.
GCCTCCTGGGCTGGGCGCCGAAGATCTCCGTCCGGCAGTCGTTGCGGGACATGTGGGAGGCCGCCGCCGAGCACTGACGGCGGCCCCTCGTCCTCCGCGCCCCCGCGGGCCGTGGCCGGGCCCGCGGGCGGGCGGGGGCGCGGTGCCCGGCGGGCCGGGACCGCTCAGCACTCCTCGGCGGGGTCGTTCCGGTTCAGCTTCTCCAGGTACTCGTGGGCGAGTGCCGTGGCGCGGGTGAACCAGTCCGTGACGACCGCCAGTTCCTCCGGGGAGCAGTCGGCGAAGAGGGCCGTCAGCCGCTTGTGGTGGCCGGCGTGGACCGCCTCGACGCGCGTGACGGCCTCCGGCACGGCGGCCACGCGGACCCGGCGGCGGTCCGCGGGGTCGGGGCGCCGGGTGACGTAGCCGGCGCGTTCGAGGCGGTTGAGGATGCCGGTCACCGCGCCGGTGGTGACATGGGCGCGGGCCGCGAGGTCGCCCGCCGTGAGCAGGTCCTCGCCGGCCTCCATGACGAAGGTGAAGCAGGTCAGGTCGGTGACGTTGAGGCCCATCCGCCGGGCCAGCTCCTGCTGTCCGATCAGGTGGGCGGCGATGAGGTGGTCCATCGCCGTCAGCGCCCGGGCCGCGGTGGCGGGCGGGCGCGGCGTCGAGTGCATCTGTACAGATCCCTTAGCTCGTGAGATATTCGGCTCATAAATGCCTTAGCCCGTGAGGGAAATGGGCTCCATCCCCTGGAGGCGGCTCCATGAGTCTGTACGACGAGGGTCACACGATCGCCGGCTGGACCGGCGCCGGCATCGCCACCGCGGGCAGCGGGGTGCTGGGCTGGGGCGTCTGCGCGGCCTCGCCGCCGGTCTCCGTCGCGGGACTGGCCGTCGTGGCGGCGGGCGTCCTGGCGACCTGGGTCCTGCACCTGGCGGGCTGGGGCAAGCCGCCCGGGGTCCGGCCGCACGACCAGTGGGGTATGCGGGTCCGCGACACCCTGGCCCGGCCGGGCCACGCCGGGTGCGTCTCCTGCCGGCTGGCGGGGCGCGGGCGGCGGACCGCGACGCCCGCCGCGGCACCCACCGCGGCAGCCGCGCCCGCGCCCGCCGCGCCGGCCCCGCTCGCCCCCGTCGACTGAGGACCTCGCCCGGCCGCCGCTGTCGGACCCGCGCCGTACCCTCACGAGTGATGGCACAGGTGTGGAAGTGCTCGGGGCTGCGCTGGTCCGCGGACGGCCCGGTGCTGAAGTGGGACGGCGGGCGGCGCAGCGCGCTGCCCCGGGGCAGACGGATCGCCTTCGCGGTGCCGGACACGGCCGTGCGGACGTGTACGGGGGCGCGGGGGCACCCCTGCCCGGTGGGCGCCGTCGTGCCGGGACGGAGCACCGGGGCCCGGTGCGAGGAGTGCGCGCGGCTGGACCGGGCGCACTCCGTGGCCGCCGACACGGTCGCGGACGACCCGCGGCCGTACCGCGTGTACCTGGCGTGGTTCGGGCCGGGCCTGGTGAAGGTCGGCATCACCGCCCTCGAACGCGGCCCGGCCCGGCTGCTGGAACAGGGCGCCGTCTGCTTCGGCTGGCTCGGCACCGGCCCGCTGATGGCCGCGCGCCGCACCGAGGAACTGCTGCGGGCCGCCCTGCGGGTACCGGACCGCGTCCCCTACGCCGAGAAGCGGGCCGTACGGTCGGCGCTGCCGTCGACGCCGGAGGAACGCGCCGCGGAGGTACGGGAGTTGCACGCCCGGGCCGTCGCGCTCCCCGGATGGCCCGAGTCCCTGCGCGCCGAACCCTGCCGCATCACCGACCACGTGGACGCCTTCGGGCTCGCGGCGGCCCCGGCGGCGTACGGCGAGGTCACCGCGCTGGTGCCGGGCGGCACGGTCAGCGGGCGACTGGTCGCGGCCGCCGGGCCCGACCTCCATCTGACGGCCGGCGCGCGCGGGACCGTCGTGCTGGACACCCGGCTCCTGACCGGCTGGCCGCTGCTGCCCGCGGATCCGGGAGCGCCCGGATGCGCCTTCCCCGTACGCGAGTTCAGGCGGGAGCCGGACGGACTGTTCTGACCCGGCGGCCCGCCGGGACGCTCCCGCGGGTTTCTCAGAGAAATCACAGAATCCGGAAAGCCTCTTCTCAGAGGGCCCCGACAAGGTGTCCAGCATGACCACGACCACGCCCCGGGGGCGCACCGAACTGCTGCGGCCGGACGGGAGCCCCGTCCGAGTGCTTGTGGTGGACGACGAGCTGTCGATCACCGAACTGATCGGCATGGCCCTCCGGTACGAGGGCTGGCGGATCAGGAGCGCCGGGGACGGGCAGGGCGCCGTCCAGGCGGCCCGGGAGTTCCGGCCCGACGCCGTCGTGCTCGACATGATGCTCCCGGACATGGACGGGCTCGCCGTGCTGGGCCGGCTGCGCCGCGAACTGCCCGACGTGCCCGTGCTGTTCCTGACCGCCAAGGACGCCGTCGAGGACCGTATCGCCGGACTCACCGCCGGCGGGGACGACTACGTCACCAAGCCGTTCAGCCTGGAGGAGGTCGTGGCCCGGCTGCGCGGACTGATCCGGCGCTCCGGCGCCGCCGACCGGCGCTCCGAATCCGTGCTCGTGGTCGGCGACCTGACGCTGGACGAGGACAGCCACGAGGTCACGCGGGGCGGCACGTCCATCCACCTCACCGCCACCGAGTTCGAACTGCTGCGCTTCCTCATGCGCAACCCGCGCCGGGTGCTCAGCAAGGCGCAGATACTCGACCGGGTCTGGTCCTACGACTTCGGCGGCCAGGCCAACGTGGTCGAGCTGTACATCTCCTACCTGCGGCGGAAGATCGACGCCGGGCGCGAGCCGATGATCCACACCCGGCGCGGCGCCGGCTACCTGATCAAGCCCGCCGTGTCATGAGCGGACGGCGACGGCCGCGCGCCCGCAGACCCGGTGAGGCGAAGCCGCGCACCCTGCGGACCCGGCTCGTCGCCGCCTCGATGGTGCTCATCGCCGTGGTCTGCGCGGTGATCGGGACCGTCACCACGCTGGCGCTGCGCTCGCACCTGTACGCGCAGCTCGACGGCCGGCTGGGCGAGGTCGCGATCCGGGCGTCCGGCCGGTTCGGCCCGGCCGACGGCGCCAAGGACACCGTCCCGCCCGGCGGCCGGCCGGCCGGACAGCAGCCCGGCCGCCCGTTCGACCTCGGCGGCTTCGTCAGCCGGGGCCCGCAGCCCTCGCAGAGCACGGTCGTGGCCCGGGTGGCCGGCGGGCGGACGACCGACGGCCGGGTCGGCCGCACGTCCGCTGACGACTTCTCGATCAGCCCCGCACCGCTGACCAGGGCGCAGCTCGCGGCGCTCGACGCGGTCCCCCGCGACCGCCACGGACACACCGCGGACCTGCCCGGCCTCGGCGGCTACCGCGCCCAGTACGTCAGCGGACCCAACGGCACCTACTACGTCGCGATCCCGACCAAGGACGTCGACGACAACGTCGACGCCCTGATCCTCATCGAGGTCAGCGTCACCGTGGCCGGCCTGGTCGCCGCCGGCATCGCCGGGTACGTCCTCGTCGGCGTCGCCACCCGCCCGCTGCGCAAGGTGGCCGGCACCGCCACCCGGGTCTCCGAACTCCCGCTGCACACCGGCGAGGTGAACCTCAGCGAGCGGGTCCCGGAGTCCGAGTGCGACCCGCACACCGAGGTCGGCCGGGTCGGCACCGCGCTCAACCGGATGCTCGACCACGTCCACGGCGCCCTGCACGCCCGCCAGCGGAGCGAGACACGGGTACGGCAGTTCGTCGCCGACGCCAGCCACGAACTGCGCACCCCGCTCGCCTCCATCCTGGGATACGCCGAGCTGACCCGCCGCGGCCGCGAGCGGATCGGGCCCGACACCCGGCACGCCCTCGGCCGCATCGAGTCCGAGGCCGGGCGGATGACCCTCCTCGTCGAGGACCTGCTGCTGCTCGCCCGGCTCGACGCCGGACGGCCGCCGCGGTGCGAACCCACCGATCTGGTCCCGCTGGTCGTCGACACGGTCAGCGACGCCCGCGCGGCGGGCCTGGACCACAACTGGCGGCTCGACCTGCCCGACGAACCGGCCGTCGCCCCCGCGGACCCGGCCCGCGTCCAGCAGGCGCTGGTCAACCTGCTGGGCAACGCCCGCAACCACACCCCGCCCGGCACGACCGTCACCGCGCGCGTGCGGCGGCGCGGGCCGTGGCTGTGCGTCGACGTCGAGGACGACGGGCCGGGCATCCCCGCGGAGTTGCTGCCGCACGTCTTCGAGCGGTTCGCGCGCGGCGACTCCGCCCGCTCGCGCGCCACCGGCTCCACCGGGCTCGGGCTCGCCATCGTGCAGGCCGTGGCCGCCGCGCACGGCGGCACCGTGACCGTGGACAGCGCCCCCGGACGCACCGTCTTCACCGTGCGGCTGCCCGCCGCCCCGGACGCGGCCGCGCCGGAGCCCGCCGCGGACCGCCGCCCGCACTCACAGCCGCGGCACAGTGCCACCACATGGGTGCGACAGGGCACCTGAGGACAGTCGGTGCCATGCGAACCGACTCTTCTCCCGGCACCCTGCCGGCGCGGGAGCACCTCCCGGCCGGGGACGCCGGCATCCCTGTCCTGGACGTGGTGATCCCCGTCCACAACGAGGAGAAGGACCTCAGACCGTGCGTCCGCAGCCTGCACGCGCACCTCACGCGGACCTTCCCCTACGCCTTCCGCATCACGATCGCGGACAACGCCTCCACGGACACCACCGCCGTGCTGGCGGCCGGCCTGGCCGCTGAGCTCCCCGAGGTCACCAGCTCCCGCCTGGAGCAGAAGGGGCGGGGCCGGGCCCTGCGGACCGTCTGGTCGGCGTCGGACGCCCCGGTCCTCGCCTACATGGACGTCGACCTCTCCACCGACCTCAACGCCCTGCTGCCGCTGGTGGCGCCGCTGATCTCCGGCCACTCCGACCTGGCGATCGGCTCCCGGCTCACCCACGCCTCCCGGGTCGTGCGCGGCCCCAGGCGGGAGATCGTCAGCCGGGCCTACAACCTGATCCTGCGCGGTTCGCTCCAGGCCCGCTTCTCCGACGCCCAGTGCGGCTTCAAGGCGATCCGGCGGGACGTGGCGCAGGTGCTGCTGCCGCTGGTGGAGGACACCGGCTGGTTCTTCGACACGGAGCTGCTGGTGCTCGCCGAACGGGCGGGCCTGCGGATCCACGAGGTGCCGGTGGACTGGGTCGACGACCCGGACTCCACCGTCCGCATCGTCCGCACGGCCACCGACGACCTCAAGGGGGTGTGGCGGCTCGGCACGGCCCTGGCCACCGGATCACTGCCGCTGGACCGGCTCACCCGGCCGTCCGGGGACGACCCGCGCGACCGCGAACCGACCGGCGTGCCCCGAGGCCTGGCCCGCCGGCTGGCCGGCTTCTGCGTGGTCGGCGTCCTGTCCACCCTGTTCTACCTGCTGCTGTACGGCGTCTTCCGGCACTTCTGCGGGGCGCAGCCCGCCAACGCGCTCGCCCTGCTGGTCTCCGCCGTGGCCAACACGGCCGCCAACCGCCGGTTCACCTTCGGGGTGCGCGGCCGGTCCGGCGCCGTCCGCCACCAGGCCCAGGGCCTGGTCGTCTTCGGCATCGGCCTCGCCCTGACCAGCGGCTCGCTCGCCGCCCTGGCGACGGCCACCGACCGCCCGGGGCGCTCCACCGAACTGGCGGTGCTCATCGCCGCCAACCTCGCGGCGACCGTGCTGCGGTTCCTGCTCTTCCGCGCCTGGGTCTTCCCGGACCGGCGCGAGCCCGCCCCGGCCGCCGCGTACCCGGTGACCGCCGTGCCCGCCCCGGCCGCCCGCGCCACCCGGGCCGGCGCGAGCGCGCGGACGCTGCCGGCGCGCCCCCACGACACCGGCCGGGGGGACCCGCGATGACCGCACCGTACGATCCACCGACCGCGGCGCCGGACGGTACGGCCGTCTGGGGGCCGCCGCCCACCGCCCCGGCGCGGGCCCCCGCGGCCGGCGAGCCCCGGCAGCCGTTCGGGCGCCGGCTGTGGCGCGGCCGGCCCGAGGACCCCCGCTGGGCGCGCCCGGCCCTGCTCGCCCTGCTGGCCGCCACCCTCCTGCTCTACCTCTACGACCTCGACGCCTCCGGCTACGCCAACTCCTTCTACTCGGCGGCCGTCCAGGCGGGCAGCACGTCCTGGAAGGCGCTGTTCTTCGGCTCGCTGGACGCGGGCAACGCCATCACCGTCGACAAGCCGCCGGCCGCGCTGTGGCCGATGGAGCTGTCGGTGCGGGTCTTCGGCCTGCACTCGTGGGCGATCCTCGCGCCCGAGGTGCTGATGGGCGTGGGGACCGTCGCCGTCGTGTACGCGGCCGTGCGCCGCCGGTCCGGTCCCGCGGCCGGCCTGATCGCGGGCGCGGTGCTCGCGCTCACCCCCGTCGCGGCGCTGATGTTCCGGTTCAACAACCCGGACGCCCTGCTGGCCCTGCTGACGTCGGTGGCGTGCTACCTCGTCGTCCGGGCCGTGGAGGACGGGCGCACCAGGTGGCTGGTGTGGGCCGGGGCCGTGATCGGCTTCGCGTTCCTCGCCAAGACGCTCCAGGCGTTCCTGGTCCTGCCGGCGCTGGCGTCCGTGTACGCGGTGTGCGCCCCGGTGCCGCCGAGGAGGCGCCTTCGGCAACTGGCCGCGGCGACGCTCGCGCTGGTCGTCTCGGGCGGCTGGTGGGTCGCGGTCGTCGAGCTGTGGCCGGCCTCCTCCCGGCCCTACGTCGGCGGCTCGCAGCACAACAGCTTCCTGGAGCTGACCTTCGGCTACAACGGCCTCGGCCGCCTCAACGGCGAGGAGACCGGCAGCGTGGGCGGCGGTGGCGGGGCGGGCGGCACCGGCATGTGGGGCGCGACCGGCTGGGACCGGATGTTCGACTCCGAGACCGGCGGCCAGATCTCCTGGCTGCTGCCCTCCGCGCTGATCCTGCTCGCCGCCGGGCTGGTGGCCACCCGCCGGCTGCGGCGGACGTCCGTGACCCGCGCGTCGTTCCTGGTCTGGGGTGGCTCGCTGCTGACGACGGCGGCGGTCTTCAGCTACATGGCCGGCATCTTCCACCAGTACTACACGGTGGCCCTCGCCCCCTACCTCGCGGCCGTGACCGGCATGGGCGCCGGGCTGCTGTGGGAGCGGCGGCGCGAGACGTGGGCGTCGGTCACGCTCGCCGCGGCCGTGGTCGCGGCGGCGGCCTGGGGGTACGTCCTGCTCCACCGGACCTCCGACTACCTGCCGTGGCTGCGCTGGCCGGTCCTGATCGGCGGGTCGGCGGCCGCGTTCGGCCTCGTCTTCGCGGGCCGGATCCCCCGGCGGCTCGCCCTCGGGGCGGCGGCGCTGGGCCTGGTGGCCGCGCTGGCCGGACCGACGGCGTACACCCTGAGCACGCTGCGCGAGGGCCACACCGGGTCGATCGTCACGGCCGGCCCGGCGGGCGCGAGCATGCGGGGCGGCGGTCCCGGCGGCGCGCCGCGGGGCGGCTTCCCCGACGGGCCGCCGGGCCGCGACCGGCAGAACGGCAACGGCTTCCCCGGCCCCGGCGGGACGCGGCCGGGCGGGCCGGGTCTGCCGGGCCGGACCGGCGGCGGCTTCCCGGGCGGCGCTCCGACGGGCGAGAACGGCACGGCCGGCATGGGCGGCGGCGGTGCCGGCGGCCTGCTGAACGGCGCCGCCGTCCCGACCGAGGCCGCGGAACTGCTGGCGGACAACGCCTCGCGGTACACCTGGGTGGCCGCGTCCACCGGCTCCCAGAACGCGGCCGGCTACCAGCTCGCCACCGGCCGGCCGGTGATGGCGATCGGCGGCTTCAACGGCACCGACCCGTCCCCGACCCTCGCCCGGTTCGAGGAGTACGTCGCGGAGGGCAGGATCCACTACTTCATCGCCGGCGGGGACATGGGCGGCGGCACGGGCGGCAGCGGCAGCGCCTCCGCCATCGGCGCGTGGGTCCGGAGCACCTTCGAGAAGGTGACGGTGGGCTCGGCCACCTTCTACGACCTCACCCGGCGCTCCGGCGGCTGACCGGCCGCCGGGTGGGGAAGCCGCCGTGCACCGGGTGCCCCGGCCACCCGGTGCACGGCCGCGTCCGCGACCCGCCGCGGCGGCCGGCCCGCGCGGCCGCCTGACCTGGTGGGTGTATGGGTATGCGTGCGACAGCGGACGCGAACGAGGAAGGGCCGCCGGTGACGAAGGCAGCAGGTCGGTCGGCGCGGGACAGCGTGTGGCTGGAGCGCGGGGCCCGCCGCGGGGGGCGCGGCGGACAGCCCTCCGGGCTCGACCGGGAGCGGATCACCGAGGCGTCCGTGCGGCTGCTGGACGCCGAGGGCCTCGACAGGTTCTCCATGCGCCGGCTGGCGGCCGAGCTGAACGTCACCGCGATGTCCCTGTACTGGTACGTCGACACCAAGGACGACCTGCTCGAACTCGCCCTGGACGCGACCTACGCCGAGCTGCGGCTGCCCGGCCCGGAGCAGCCGGACGAGGACTGGCGCGGCCGGTTGCGGGAGCTGGCCACGGCGTACCGGGCGCAACTGGTCCGCCACCCCTGGCTGTCGCCGCTGGCCGGGCGGTACCTCGACATCGGCCCGAACGCGCTCGCCTTCTCCCGCGCGATCCAGCGGGTCATCCGCCGGGCGGGACTGCCCGCCCACGGGGTGACCGGGGCCGTCTCGGCCGTCTTCCGGTTCGTGTACGGCTACGGCACGTTCGAGGGCCAGTTCCTGGCCCGCACCGCGGACTCCGGGCTCAGCCCGGACGAGTACTTCGCGCAGGCCATGGCCACGGCGGAGGAGGTGCCGGGGACCGCCGACGTCATGGAGGAGTCCAGGACGGCGATGGCGGCCCGCGGCGGTGACACGGTCGCCGAGATGCTGGACCGCGACTTCGCCTTCGCCCTGGAGCTGCTGATCGCGGGCATCGAGGCGATGGCGGCCCGCGGCTGACCGCCCCGCCGCGCCGCGGCCGGCGCCGCGGGTCAGCCGTCCGCGGCCAGGCGGGCCGGGAAGCCGCCGGTGGCGACCGGGCCCCAGCGGTCCGGGGTGACGCGGATGAGCGACTTGCCCTGCGCCAGCATCGCCCTGCGGTACTCGTCCCAGTCGGGGTGTTCGCCGGCGATGTTGCGGTAGTACTCGACGAGCGGCTCCACCGAGTCGGGGGCGTCGACGACCTCGGCCGTGCCGTCGACCTGGACCCAGGGGCCGTTCCAGTCGTCGCTGAGGACGACCAGGCCGACCCGGGGGTCGCGCCTGGCGTTGCGGGTCTTGGCCCGCTCGGGGTAGGTGGAGACGACGATCCGGCCGGCGTCGTCCACACCGCAGGTCAGCGGGGACGCCTGGGGCGAGCCGTCGGCCCGCCGCGTGATCAGCAGCGCGCGGTGGCGGGGGCGCACGAAGTCCAGCAGCTCGTCCAGCGACACACGGGTGTTGGTAGCGATGTTCGGTGCCATGGGGGCAGCCTGGCCAGGCGCGGCGCGTGCCCCCCTGACCGAACCCGCCGTGCCTACGCCTGGGGCAGCGTGTCGCCCTGCACGGCCTGGATGTCCAGCTCCACCCTCAGCGTGGTGCCGATGGCCGCGATGCCCGCCTGGAGGACCTGGTTGTAGTTCATCGCGAAGTCCTCGCGGTGCAGCTCGGCGGTGGCCCGGAACGCCGCCCGGGTCCCGCCCCACGGGTCCGCGCCGGTGCCGAGGTAGGCCAGGTCCAGGTCCACCGGCCGTACGACCCCGTGCATGGACAGCTCGCCGTGCACCGTCCAGCGGTCGGAACCGGCGGGGCTCACCCCGGTGGAGCGGTACGTGATCTCCGGGTGCCGCTCGACGTCGAGGAAGTCCCCGGACTTCAGGTGCGTGTCGCGCATGCCGTTGCCCGTGTCGATGGACGCGGCCCGGATCACCGCCTCCACCCGGGACTCGGCGACGTCGCCGGGCGCGATCTCGACGGTGCCGGCGAACTCCGTGAACCGGCCGCGGACACTGGAGATCCCCAGGTGCTGGGCGACCGCCGCGACGGAGGAGTGCGCCGGGTCGATGGTCCAGGGACCGGGCGGGGGCAGCTCGGTGCCGCCCTGCCGGGCCAGCGTGACGGTGCCGACCTCGGCCCGGCCGCTCGCGGTGACGATCGCGCTGGACGCGGCGGGCGCGTACCCGACCGCGGTCACGATCACGGTGTACGCCCCCGGGGCCAGCTCGGTGGTGTCCCGCACGGCCCCCTCGGCGTCCGCCTCGGCGCGCAGTACCTGCGTGCCGGTCATGTCGGTCACCGTGACGACCGCGTGCGACACGGCCCACCCGTCCCGCGTACGGATCTTCGCGGTCAGTCCCATCCCGTTTTCTCCCTGAAAAAGCTCAAAAATTGGTCGTATGAGACCGGCCCGCGGCGGGCGCGCCCTCCGCTCGGGGCACGCGCCGCCACGGGCCGGGGTGCCGACTACTCGCCGGGGTGGGCGAGCTCGATGTCGTGGCCGTCCACGCCCGTGCCGGTCACGGTCAGCGCGGTGGCCACCGGCGGGTAGCCGGTCGCGATGACGGTGTACTCGCCGCCGTCCAGGTCGGCGAAGGCGTACGCCCCGTCCTCACCGGTGGTGGCGGTGCCGACCACGTTGCCCGCCTGGTCGACCAGGGTCACCCGGGCGTCGGCCAGCGGGCCGTGCGGGGCCCGGACGACACCCTGGAGCCGGGCGCCGGCGTCCAGGTCGACCTCGATCCGGGTGACGCCGGTGCCGCCGACCTCGACCGGCAGGGCGCGCGGCCGGAACCCGCTCGCGTTGACCGCGACGGTGACCGTGCCCGGCACCAGGTCGGTGAGGGCGAAGTCGCCCTGCTCCCCGGTGGCGGCGGTGGCCAGCAGGTCACCGCGCACGTCGGTGACGATGACCATCGCGTCCTTGACCGGCAGCGCGCTCCCGGCCGCCCGGACGACGCCGGTCAGCCCGCTGGTGCCGCTGAGCAGGATGTCGTAGGCCAGCGCTTCCTCGCCCACCACGACGGTGGAGGCCTGCGGCTGGTAGCCGTCGGCGGAGGCGATCAGGACGTACGAGCCCGTGCCCGGGGCCCGCAGGGTGTAGGAGCCGTCGCCCTGGGCGACCGAGCGGCCAAGCTGGCGGCCGGACAGCGAGATCAGCGTGACCGCGGCCTGCGGGACCGGGACGCTCTCGGCGCCGCGGACGAAGCCGTGCACCGGGGTGCCGCCGAAGGTGCCGGCGTCCGCCGCCGTGGCGACGGCGGTCATCGGCCGGGTGTCCGCGGCGGCGGCCGCGGCCGGGGCGGCGTCGGCCACCGGGGCGGCGGCGACCGCGGCCGGGACCTGCGCCTCGGCGACGGCCGGGGTGGCGGCCGGGTCGGTCACGGGAGCCTCGCCCTCGGCGCTCTGCGCGAGCGCGCCCATGGTCCGCAGCGGGACCTCCTTGATGAACAGCGTGATCAGGAAGGCGACGGCGGCCAGGAAGCCGGCGATGAAGAAGACGTCCGCGATGCCGTGGCCGTAGGCGCTCTCCATCAGCGTCCGGATCGGGGCCGGCAGCGAGTTCATGTCCGGGATGCTGTCGGTGGAACCGGAGCCGGCCAGGGCGGCCTGGTACTTCGGGCTGAGGGTGGAGACGCCGTCCTTGACGTAGTCGGTGATCCGGTGGGACATCACGGCGCCGAGCGCCGAGACGCCGACCGCGCCACCGAGGGAACGGAAGAACGTGACCGTGGAGCTGGCCGAGCCGAGGTCGGACGGCGCCACCTGGTTCTGCGTGGCGAGCACCAGGTTCTGCATCATCATGCCGATGCCGAGACCCAGCAGGGCCATGTAGATGGCCATCTTCCAGTACTCGGTGTCGTACCGGATGCCGCCGAGCAGCAGCAGCCCGGCCGTGACCAGGACGCCACCGCTGACCAGCCACGCCTTCCAGCGGCCGGTGCGGGTGATGAACTGCCCCGAGACGGTCGAGGAGATGAACAGACCACCGATCATCGGGATGGTCATGACGCCCGACATCGTCGGGGACTTGTCCCGGGCGAGCTGGAAGTACTGGCTGAAGAACACGGTGCCGGAGAACATCGCGATACCGACGAACAGCGAGGCGAGCGACGCCAGGGTGATCGTGCGGTTGCGGAACAGCCGCAGCGGGATGATCGGCTCGCTCGCCCTGGACTCGATGAGCACGAAGATCGCGCCGAGCACGATCGAACCGGCGACCATCGTGTAGGTCTGCCAGGAGATCCAGTCGTACTTGTCACCGGCGAAGGTGACCCAGACGAGCAGCAGGGAGACGGCGGCGGATATGAAGAACGCGCCGGACCAGTCGACCTTGACATCCCGCTTGACCACGGGCAGGTGCAGCGTCTTCTGCAGCACGATCAGCGCGATGATCGCGAACGGGACGCCGACGTAGAAGCACCAGCGCCAGCCCAGCCAGGAGGTGTCGGTGATGACACCGCCGAGCAGCGGACCGCCGACGGTGGCCACGGCGAAGGTGGCGCCGAGATAGCCGGAGTAACGGCCGCGCTCGCGCGGGGAGATCATCGCCGCCATGACGATCTGCGCCAGGGCGGACAGACCGCCGACGCCGATGCCCTGGACCACGCGGCAGGCGATCAGCATGCCGGGGTTCTGCGACAGACCGGCCGCCATGGAGGCGACCACGTAGATGATCAGGGCTATCTGGACGAGAGCCTTCTTGCTGTACAGGTCGGCGAGCTTGCCCCACAGGGGAGTGGCCGCGGTCATCGACAGCAGGGCGGCGGTGACCACCCAGGTGTAGGCGGACTGGCCGCCGCCGAGGTCCCCGATGATGTGCGGCAGGGCGTTGGAGACGATCGTGGACGACAGGATCGCCACGAACATGCCGAGCAGCAGCCCGGAGAGCGCCTCCATGATCTGCCGGTGCGTCATCGGGGCGTCGCCGTGGGAGCCTCCCCCGTGCTTGGCGTGAGCCCGCACACCGGCTGGTGTGGTCGTTGCCATGGGCTTCCTTTTCTTACGTGCTTGCGGGTGTACGGGTGGTCTCTTCGAACACGGGGGCGGCGGCCGCGGTGTGCCGGACCGGGGTGGACCGGCAGTCGCCGAAGGACTCGCGCAGGCGCGTCATCAGCCGGATCAGCTGGCCGACCTCGTCGTCGGTCCAGTCCGCCAGCCGTTCGGCGAACAGGTGCGTGGTCCGCCGCGACAACTCGTCGAGCTGCTCCAGGCCCTCGGGCGTCAGGCGCAGGATGCGCGAGCGCTTGTCCGCGGGGTCCGGGTGCCGCTCGATCCAGCCGCGTGCCGCGACGTGCGCGACGTGCCGGCTGGTCACCGACATGTCGACGGCGAGCAGCTCCGCGAGCTTGCTCATGCGCATGTCGCCGTGGCGGCCGAGCAGGGTCAGCACGGCGGCCGAGCCGGCCGGGCAGTCGTGCGGCAGGATCCGCCCCATGTCCCGTTTCACGGCTCCGACGGCGCTGAGCTGACGCGCCAGTTCCTCGAACTGCGTCTGCGCGGCCATCCCACCTCCCGTATTCGTTGCTTGGGGCAACCATAAGACTGCTTGGTTGCTGAAGGCAAACAAACTGGGGGTGGCCGCCGCAAAAACTTGGCAAAGGCAAGTATTGCGATCGTAAATATGCAGGTGGCTGCGGGCGAGGTGCCCCCGTCTGTCCTGGTGGCCCCCCGCTTGGGGGCCCGGGCCCGTCTTCGCTAAGGTCTCGGGCCATGGCTAACACCCAGGGCCCGCAGGGCAATTACGACCCCGCCGGCAGCACCCAGATGTTCCGTGCGTTCGTCGACGACGCTCCCCAGGCACAGCAGCAGCAGGCGGCCCCCTCCGGTCCCCGGGTCGGCCTGATCGTCGGCGTCGTCGTGGTGCTCGCCGTGCTGGCCGGCATCGCCTGGCTGGCGCTGAAGTAGGGACCGCTCCCTCCGGCGCGCCCGGCACGAACGGTTCCGGCGGCCCCGCGGCCGTCGAGCAGGCCGCCGGGCCGCCGCGCGCGTAGACCTGTGTGTGTCGACCGGGCGCGTCGACCGCGTGCGTCCTCGACGACACCTCGGACGAATGTACGACCGCGCCGCCCCGGTGGAGGGGCGGCGGTGCGGCCGCCGCCCGGAGCGCCGCTCCCGCGGGCGGCCGGTGCGCACGCGGCCCGGACGGGCGACGGCCGCCGACGCTGCCGTCACGGCGCCTCGGCGGCCGGATGCCCGGGCCGGCGTACGGGGCGTGCCGGGCCGCGGCGTCCCGTCGTGGTGACCGGTACCCCGTCGGCCGGCCGCGTCCGTACCCGGCGCTCCGGCGGCCGGTCAGTCGGAGATGAGCCCGTCGCGCAGCTGGGCCAGGGTCCGGGTCAGCAGCCGGGAGACGTGCATCTGGGAGATGCCGACCTCCTCGCCGATCTGCGACTGGGTCATGTTGGCGAAGAAGCGCAGCATGATGATCCGCCGCTCGCGGGGCGGGAGTTTGGCCAGCAGGGGCTTGAGGGACTCGCGGTATTCCACGCCCTCCAGGGCCGTGTCCTCGTAGCCGAGCCGGTCGGCCAGGGAGCCCTCGCCGCCGTCGTCCTCCGGGGCGGGCGAGTCGAGGGAGGAGGCGGTGTAGGCGTTGCCCACGGCCAGGCCGTCGACCACGTCCTCCTCGGAGACGCCGAGCACGGCGGCCAGCTCCGTCACGGTGGGGGAGCGGTCGAGCTTCTGGGACAGCTCGTCGCTGGCCTTGGTGAGGGCCAGCCGCAGCTCCTGGAGCCGGCGCGGGACCCGGACCGACCACGAGGTGTCCCGGAAGAAGCGCTTGATCTCCCCGACCACCGTCGGCATCGCGAACGTCGGGAACTCCACGCCCCGTTCGCAGTCGAAGCGGTCGATCGCCTTGATCAGGCCGATCGTGCCGACCTGGACGATGTCCTCCATCGGCTCGTTGCGGGAGCGGAAGCGCGCGGCGGCGTACCGGACCAGCGGCAGGTTCAGCTCGATCAGGGTGTCCCGGACGTAGGCCCGCTCGGGACTGTCCTCGTCCAGCACGGCCAGCCGCAGGAACAGGGACCGGGACAGCGTGCGGGTGTCGAGGTTCGCCGTGGTCTGCGGGGCCGGCAGGACCACCTCGACGGCCGGGTCGGCGGCCTGGGACGGCACGGCTTCGAGGGCCGTGACGCCCTCGAAGCCGTCGAGGACGTCGAGAGCGTCGAGCTCCTTGGGCGCTGCCTCGCTCTTCGTGGGCGTCAGCACCTTCGAGCTGCCCTGGTCTGCGGACATGCCACCCCCTTTGGGTCGCGGGACGGTCGCGGCCGCGTTCTCTTCCGGGTAACGCGGCCCTCACCTGAATACCGGAGCCGGAGCCACGGCAAACGCGCTTCCCGCAGAATGTCACATGTCGGCAACGCGCTGTACCGACATGTCGACAAGGGTGAGGCGAATCGGCCCTGGAGAAACGGGGTCTGACGGACATTCGGGTCCTGGTTGTCGGCATCCGCCCTGGTGAGCGATTCGCCCGCGCCGGTTATCGATCGATCGGGCATGCGATGCAGGGCCGTTCGGGGGATGTGCTTCCGTGCGCCCGCCGGACGCCCCCTGCGCTCGGGCGCGGCGCCCGCGGTGCCGCGTGGTCCTACGCGTCGATCCGGTTCGCCGAGCGCAGCCGCTGGAAGCTGCGGGCGAGCAGGCGGGAGACGTGCATCTGGGAGACGCCCAGCTCCGCGCTGATCTGCGACTGCGTGAGGTTGCTGTAGTAGCGCAGGAGGAGGATCCGCTGCTCGCGCTCGGGGAGTTGGACGAGGAGGTGGCGGACCAGGTCGCGGTGTTCCACGCCGTCCAGGGCCGGGTCCTCGTAGCCGATCCGGTCCAGCAGGCCGGGCAGTCCGTCGCCCTCCTGGGCGGCCTCCAGCGACGTGGCGTGGTAGGAGCGCCCCGCCTCGATGCAGCTGAGCACCTCGTCCTCGCCGATCCGGAGCCGGTCGGCGATCTCGGCGGTGGTCGGTGAGCGGCCGTGGAGCGTGGTCAGGTCCTCGGTCGCGCTGTTCACCTGCACCCAGAGCTCGTGCAGCCGGCGCGGGACGTGGACGGTGCGGACGTTGTCGCGGAAGTACCGCTTGATCTCGCCGACCACGGTGGGCATCGCGAAGGTCGGGAACTGCACGCCCCGGTCCGGGTCGAAGCGGTCGATGGCGTTGATGAGGCCGATGGTGCCGACCTGGACGACGTCCTCCATCGGCTCGTTGCGGGAGCGGAAGCGGGCGGCGGCGTAGCGCACGAGCGGGAGGTTCGCCTCGATCAGCGCTCCCCGCACCCGGTTGTGCTCCGGCGTGCCGGGGGTGAGCTCCTTCAGTTCGGTGAACAGCACCTGGGTCAGTGCCCGGGTGTCCGCACCGCGGCGCTTTTCCGGGGCCGGCGGGGTCGAGGCTGCCGCCTCGTCGTGAGGCGGCGCAGTACTGGCCGACACGGTCAACGCCACCTCTTCGTCCGTCAATCATCCGTCAAAAGCGGTCATAGCATCACAAGACATGTCCACTGTGCGCAAGCACCGCATAATGCCGTGTTGACCTCAAACTCCAATAAGTTGGGGCGTATAACGAAGGAAAGCCCCCCACCGGAACGGCGGGGGGCTCGGGCGGTTACGGCGCTCAGACCACGTAGTCGGCGATCACCCAGGTGGCGAACTCGCGCCACAGCGCGACGCCCGCCTGGTGGGCCGGGTGCTCCAGGTAGCGCTTGAGCGCGTCGGCGTCCTCGACGGCCGAATTGATCGCGAAGTCGTAGGCGATCGGCCGGTCGGTGATGTTCCAGGCGCACTCCCAGGAACGCAGCTCCTCGATCTGGCCGCCGAGCGCCCGGAAGGCCTCCACGCCGGCCACGACCCGCGGATCGTCGCGCTCGACGCCCTCATTGAGCTTGAAGAGGACAAGATGGCGGATCATTCGGTGTACCTCAGCCCTTTCCTCCGTCGGCGGCCCAGGTCATGAAGTCCCCGATGGCCCTGGCCGCGTCCGATATGCCTTCGAAGCCTATCTGGACGTAGTCGGCCGCCTTGGCCGGGTCCGTGATGATCACGTACAGCGCGAAGACCACGAGCATGTACACGGCGATCTTCTTGGCGTTCACCGTCACCGCGGCCTCCCCTGTCCCTGTGCCCCCGTGGGCCCCTGCTGCCGGCCGCGAGTGTAACCGCCGGGCCCCGCCGGAGCGCCAACAACCCGGCGGTGCGGCGCCGTTGCGGCCGCACCGGGGTGGGGAAAAGGCGAAAGGCCCCGCCGGTTCGACGGGGCCTTTCCACAAGCGGTAGCGGAGGGATTTGAACCCTCGGTGACTTGCGCCACACTCGCTTTCGAGGCGAGCTCCTTCGGCCGCTCGGACACGCTACCGAGGGAGACCCTACAGCACAGTGCGGCGTGGTTCGAAATCGATGGCCGCCAGTCAGCGGTCCCGGAAGAAATCGGTGAGGAGCCGGGCGCACTCCGCCGCGAGCACGCCCTCGACGACCTCGGGCCGGTGGTTGAGCCGGCGGTCGCGCACCACGTCCCAGAGGGAACCGGCCGCGCCCGCCTTGTCGTCGCGGGCGCCGTAGACCACCCGGTCCACCCGGGACTGGACGAGCGCGCCCGCGCACATCGTGCAGGGCTCCAGCGTCACGACGAGCGTGCAGCCGGTCAGCCGCCACTCGCCGAGCCGGGCCGCCGCCCGCCGGATCGCGAGGACCTCCGCGTGCGCCGTGGGGTCGCCGGTCGCCTCGCGCTCGTTGTGCCCGGCGCCGAGCACCGTCGTGCCGTCCGGTGCCAGCACCACGGCGCCGACGGGGACGTCGCCGCCCCGGTCGGCGAGCCCGGCCTGGTCCAGGGCGAGCCGCATCGCGGCCCGCCAGGGGTCCCGGACCGGGTCCGGCGTACTCCGCGGGTCCCGTGACGTGGTCAGCGGACGGTCTCCAGCACCTCCGAGGCGCCCAGCGCCTCGGCGATCGCGCCCAGCGCGTCGTCGGCGTCCAGGGAGCGCAGCTCCTTCTCACCGATGCCGAGGTCGTCCAGGATCTCGCTGTCGCCCACCGGGCTGTGCGGCACCGAGTCGGCGCCGCCGCCCTCCTCGTCGTCGTCCTCCTCGGACTCACCGTCCTCGGTGCCGTCGAGATCCAGCTCGTCCAGGTCCGGACCGTCGTCCGAGCCGGGCTCCCGGCCGAGCAGCTCGTCGGTGAGCAGCAGCTCCCCGTACGCGCTGCGCCGGGCGGCGGCGGCGTCCGAGACGTAGATGCGAGGGTCTTCCTCGCCGTCCACGCGCACGACGCCGAACCAGGCGTCCTCCTGCTCGATCAGGACGAGCACCGTGTCCTCGTCGGGAGAGGCTTCCCGGGCCAGGTCGGCCAGATCCGACAGGGTCTCCACATCGTCGAGCTCTGTGTCGCTCGCTTCCCACCCGTCTTCGGTGCGCGCGAGCAGTGCGGCGAAGTACACCGTGACTCTCCCACTGGTCGTAGGCGTGCCGGTTGGGGGTCCCCCCGGCGGAGGTACTGGGCGGGGAGAGCCTGGGCTCCGAGCCCCACCCACTCGGAATCGTGGCAGAAACAAGGCGTCCAGGGGACGTCTTCGGCACCCTGTGTCCGGCTGTTTCGATCGCGGACGCGCGATCGGCTCAGCACCGCGCTCATTGCCGCCACCTGCGGATCGTACGCGGCTTTTCCCCGCGCACACGCACCTCCGCGTCCCCAACACCGCCCCGGACGTGGATCTTCCGCGCCGGGCCGGGTCCCGCCGGGCTACCAGCGGAACGTCCGCATGCGCATCGCGTGGCGCAGCCGGGCCGCCTTGGCGCGCCGGGGCTGCACCCGGGCGCGCAGGGCCCGGGCCTCGGCGAGATCGCGCAGGAACTGGGCGCGCCGCCGGCGCCGCTCGGCCTCGCTCTCGCCTCTGTCCGGATCGGTCCGTGCGGGTCCCGCCCCCCGGCCGGCCGTGCCGGCGGTGGGCCCGGAGGTGTCCGCTGGAAGGTCAGGCAGGTCAGGCACGTCACACCACCCCAGTCCGTCCTTCCCGTCTTCCCCCGGACGGTCGGTTTGACGCCAGGGAGAGGGCGGCCGGGGACGCAGGTACCGTTAGGGGCATGCGTCTCCATGTCGTCGACCACCCCCTGGTCGCCCACAAGCTCACCACGCTGCGCGACCAGCGCACCGACTCCGCGACCTTCCGGCGGCTCGCCGACGAACTGGTCACCCTGCTCGCCTACGAGGCCACGCGGGACGTGCGTACGGAGGCCGTCGACATCCGGACGCCGGTCGCGCGGACGACGGGCGTCAAGCTCGCCCGCCCCCGTCCGCTGGTGGTGCCCATCCTGCGTGCCGGCCTCGGCATGCTGGACGGCATGGTCCGGCTGCTGCCGACCGCCGAGGTGGGCTTCCTCGGCATGATCCGCAACGAGGAGACGCTCCAGGCGTCCACGTACGCCTCGCGCATGCCGGAGGACCTCTCGGGCCGCCAGGTGTACGTCCTGGACCCGATGCTGGCCACGGGCGGCACGCTGGTCGCGGCCATCCAGGAGCTGATCAAGCGCGGCGCGGACGACGTGACGGCCGTGGTGCTGCTGGCCGCCCCCGAGGGCGTCGAGGTCATGGAGCGCGAGCTGGCGGACACCCCGGTGACGGTCGTGACGGCGGCGGTGGACGACCACCTCGACCAGAACGGCTACATCATCCCGGGCCTCGGCGACGCGGGCGACCGGCTCTACGGAGCCGCCGAGTAGTCACCGCGCCCACCGGGGCGCGGCCCGTTCACCGGGCCTGCCCCGCACGGCCGCACCCGTTCGGGGCGGCTGCGTCCACCCGGCCGAGCCGGCCGGCGGGACCGCCGGTCAGCAGCCCTTCTTCAGGACCGTCGGCGGTTCGGGGGCCGTCAGCGCGGTCATGGCCTGGTCGGCGGTCGCCTGCCCGGCCAGCCCCTTGAAGCCGTCCCCGATGATCAGGTCGAGGTCCGCGCCCCTGCGGCCGTCGGCGCGCGCCTGCGCACCGGCGAGCTGGGTGCCGAGCACCCGCAGCGAGGTGTCCTGTGCGGCGGGGGCGCCGAGGAGGAGGCCCGTCCCCTTGACCTTCCGGTCGTACTGCTTGGTGGCGTTGCCCACGGTGCCGATGCGGAAGCCGCGCTTCCTCAGCTCGTCCGCGGTCTGCTTGGCGAGCCCGGAGCGGGTGGTCGCGTTGTAGACGTTCACGGTGATCCGGCCCGGCTCGGGCAGGTCCTCGGCCCGGGCCGCCGGGGCCGCGTCGGCCTTGGTCCGGCAGTCCGCCGCGGGGGCGGCCACGGTACCGCCGCCGCCCCCGGTGAAGACGTCGATGAGCTGCACGGTGCCCCAGCCGATCAGGCCGAGCACGGAGACGGACGCGACCGCGGCGGCCACTCGCCTGCCGTGCCGGCGGGGCGGACGCATCCGAGGGTATTTGTCCCCCGTGACCCGGTACTGGCCGCCCATGCCGGGGGGAGTGAGCATGCTCATGAGCGCAGCGTAGTGTGCCCGAGCGGCGATGCCTATCAGATGATCAGCCGATGGGGCCCAGGGGAACCCGAAAGGGCCAACGGCCGTGTCGTGCCGGGTCAGTCCAGTTCGAGCACGCGCGCGTGCAGCACCTGGCGCTGCTGGAGGGCCGCGCGGACCGCGCGGTGCAGTCCGTCCTCCAGGTACAGGTCGCCCTGCCACTTCACGACGTGCGCGAAGAGGTCGCCGTAGAACGTCGAGTCCTCCGCCAGCAGGGTCTCCAGGTCGAGCTGCTGCTTGGTGGTCACGAGCTGATCGAGGCGGACCGGGCGCGGCGCGACGTCCGCCCACTGCCGGGTGCTCTCCCGGCCGTGGTCGGGGTACGGCCGGCCGTTTCCGATGCGCTTGAAGATCACACGGAAAGCCTACCGGCCAAGACGTTCCGGGCGCAGCCATGGCGGTGGAGTGCAACGCTTGAAAAGGTGGAGCAAAACGGACATAAGGGTGCCTACCGAACAGGGGCCGGAGATGAGTGACAGCGAGACCGCGCCCCCCGCGGACCCCCGGGGCGCCGACGCCCCGCCCGGCCCGGTGCGGCGGATCGCCGACGGCTACGCCTTCACCGGCCCCGCGCTCGACCTCGGCGCCGTGCTGTGGGAGGGGCGCTGCCACCCCGGTGCGCGGGTGCGCGTCCCGCTGTCCGCGCTCAACCGGCACGGCCTGGTCGCCGGCGCCACCGGCACCGGCAAGACCAAGACCCTCCAGCTCGTCGCCGAGCAGTTGTCGGCGCAGGGCGTGCCGGTGTTCCTGGCGGACGTCAAGGGCGACCTGTCCGGCATCGCCCGGCCCGGGCGGCCGGACGCCCGGGTGGAGGGGCGGGCCGCCGACGTGGGCCAGCGGTGGCACCCGGCGGGCTGCCCGGCGGAGTTCCTCGCGCTCGGCGGCCTCGGCCACGGCATCCCGGTGCGGGCCACCGTCACCAGCTTCGGGCCCCTGCTGCTGGCCAAGGCGCTCCGGCTGAACCGGACGCAGGAGCAGTCCCTCGGCCTGATCTTCCACTACGCCGACACCAAGGGCCTGGAACTGGTCGACCTCAAGGACCTCAGGGCCGTCGTCGCCTTCCTCACCTCCGACGAGGGCAAGGCCGAGCTGCGGGACATCGGCGGCCTGTCCACCGCCACGGCCGGGGTGATCCTGCGCTCGCTCACGGCCTTCGAGGCGCAGGGCATGGCCGACTTCTTCGGCGAGCCGGAGTTCGACACCGCGGACCTCCTGCGCACCGCGGAGGACGGCCGGGGACTCGTCACGGTCCTCGAACTCCCCGCCGTGCAGGACAGGCCGCTGCTCTTCTCCACCTTCCTGATGTGGCTGCTCGCCGACCTCTTCCACGACCTGCCCGAGGTCGGCGACCTCGACAAGCCCCGGCTGGTGTTCTTCTTCGACGAGGCCCACCTGCTCTTCGACGACGCCTCCGAGGCGTTCCTGGAGTCCGTCACGCAGACGGTCCGGCTGATCCGCTCCAAGGGCGTCGGCGTCTTCTTCGTCACCCAGACCCCCAAGGACGTGCCCGGGGACGTCCTCGGCCAGCTCGGCAACCGGGTCCAGCACGCCCTGCGTGCCTTCACCCCGGACGACGAGAAGGCCCTGCGGGCGACCGTGCGGACCTTCCCGAAGTCGGCGTACGACCTGGAGGAACTGCTCACCGGCCTGGGCACCGGCGAGGCCGTGGTGACCGTGCTCGGCGAGACCGGGGCGCCGACCCCGGTCGCCGCCACCCGGCTGCGCGCCCCGGAGTCCCTGATGGGCCCGGTCGACGCCGCCGAACTGGACCGGGAGGTCCGCGCGTCCCCGCTCCACGGCCGTTATGCACAGGCTGTGGACCGAGAGTCCGCGTACGAGCGGCTGGCCTCCGCCGCCCCGGCCCCGCGTACGGCCGGTGGGCCGGAGCGCGAGCGGGCGGCCCGCGAGGAGCCGTCCCTGGTCGAACAGGTCGTGGGCAGCGGAATGTTCAGGTCCCTGGCCCGCTCGGTCGGCACCCAGCTCGGCCGGGAGATCACCCGCTCCCTGTTCGGCACCGCCCGGCGGAGACGGTAGCCGCCCCCGCCGGTCCCCGCGCGGCACCTGGGGTCAGCGGCTCCGCTCCTCCGGCACCCGCCGCGGCGGTGGCTGCTCCCCCGGCGCCTGCTCCTTCGGTGTCCGCTCCTCGGATGCCGGTTCCTCCGAGGTCCGCTCCTCGGATGCCGGTTCCTCCGAGGTCCGCTCCTCGGGTGCCGGCTCCTCCGGTTTGCGCTGCTGTGGTGTCCGCTGGTCCGGCCGGGGCGCCGCGGCGCGCCGGGCCTCCGCGCGCAGGAGTGCGCGCAGGACGGCGTAGGGGTCTGTGGGCATGACCGTGCTGCTCCTCGCGTCGAGCCGACTTTCCTCGCGGTGGCGCGGGTCCGTCAGCAGCGCAGGACCACCGTGCGCGGCAGGAGGGCGGTGTACGGCGTCCCGGGCGTGCCGGGGCACGGGCGGGTCGCCGGGCGGGCGGGCGCCGGGCCGGGCAGGGGCGCGAGGCGGTCGGGCGCGTCCTCCCGGTGCACGGCACGGGCGGCCGGCCGGACGGCGGTGTCGGGATGGTCGTGTTCGCCGGCCCCGGCGGCCGCGGCGAGGGCCGGCGCCGTCTGGACCGGCACCGGGGCGGCGGGCACCCACAGGGCGAGGAGCAGCACGAGGGCCCGCAGCCAGGTGTGGCCGCGGACCGTGCTCCTGCTCCCGCTCACGGGAGGTGTCTGCCCGGGGCGGGCGGGGAGGGCAGCACGCCCGGCATGAGATCCGCCCGCTCGGCGTACCCGCGGAACGCGTGGTTGACGGCCGGTCACACCGCCCGCGGCACGCGGCGCGCCCGGCCGCGGATGCCGAACGCGGTGACGATCTCCACGACGCCCACCACGACCAGCCAGATGCCGCCGACGAGGGTCAGCACCGCGACCGACCTGAACGGGGAGTCGATGAGCACGATCCCGGCGACGAAGGTGACGATCCCGAGGAAGATCTGCCAGCCCCGGGCGGGCATGCGGGAGTCGTGCACGGCGGCCAGGGTCTGGGTGATCCCGCGGATCAGCCAGCCGATGCCGATCCACAGGGCGAGCAGCAGGATCGACTGCATGGGCCCGCGGAAGCAGAACAGGCCGAGCATGATCGACAGCGCGCCGCTGAGGAAGGCCAGCACGCGCAGCGAGGTCCGCCGGTGCGTGCCGAACGCGGACACGAGCTGGAAGATGCCGCTGATCACCAGGTACAGGCCGAAGAGCACCCCGGCGGCGAGCAGGGACGGGCCCGGCCAGACCAGTACCAGGATGCCGAGCACCAGCGAGCTGACCCCGGTGACGAGGACGGCCTGCCAGGCGGCCCGGGACAGGGCGTGCAGCGGGCCCTCCAGCGGCGGCTCCGGCTCGTGGACGTCGTGGTGCGGTTCCGTCGCGGGGCGGCCACCGGGCGGCGCCGCCTCGTGGACGTGCCGGTCGTCGTACGGGCGGTCCCGTTCGGGGCCGCTGCTCGGTATGTCGGTCATGCCCCATGCTGGGACCGACCGGGCGGCGGGGGCCACCGGTGTGGGCCGACCGGGTGACGCGCGGCCCCGGCCGGGGGGAGCCCTACTTCTTCGCCGCCTTGGCGGCCTTGGCCGCCGCCTTCATCTCCTGCTTGTGCGCGCGCACCTTGGCCAGCGACTCGGGGCCGGTGATGTCGGCGACGGACCGGAAGGACTCCGGCTCGCCGTAGGCCCCGGCGGCCTCCCGCCACCCCGCGGGGGCGACGCCGAGCCGTTTGCCGAGCAGGGCCAGGAAGATCTGCGCCTTCTGCCGGCCGAACCCGGGCAGCGCCTGGAGCCGGCGCAGCAGTTCGGCCCCGCTGCCGGCGTCCCGCCAGACCGCCTCCGCGTCCCCGTCGTAGTGCTCGACGAGGTACTGGCAGAGCTGCTGGACGCGCTTCGCCATCGATCCCGGGTAGCGGTGCACCGCCGGCTTCTCGGAGAGCAGCGCGGCGAAGGACTCCGGGTCCATCGCGGCGATGTCGTGCGCGTCCAGGTCCTCGGCGCCGAGCCGGTCGGCGATGGTCCGGGGGCCCTTGAACGCCCACTCCATCGGGATCTGCTGGTCCAGCAGCATCCCGGTCAGCGCGGCGAGCGGGGACCGCCCGAGCAGCGCGTCGGCCGCGGGATCCTGGGCGAGGTGCAGGGTGACGTCCATGCGTCGATGATCCCGCGCGGCCGCCCGCTCCGCTCATCCGGGCCGGGGGCGGGCGTTCGTCGGGGTCGGGGTGCCTGTCGGGGCCGGGGCGCCCGTACCCGCCCGCCGTCGTGCGCGGTCGCCCGTTCAGTCCGCGCGCCAGTACCCCAGGGCGTGCACCCGTTGCTTCGGCACGCCCAGCTCCTTGCGGACGTAGGCGGCCAGGGTGCGGGTGGTCGTCGTGTCGCAGGCGATCCAGACGTACGGCTGCGGGGTGCCGGCGAGGACGGCGGGCAGCTCGGCGCGGACCCGTTCCACCAGGTGGGCGCCCGCGTCCCGGCGGGGCACCGGCCGCAGCTCGTGCCGGTCGGCCTCGGCGCGGCACGGCAGCCCCGCCGGCTCGCCCTCGAACCACACGGTCGCCGGGGCGGAACCGAGCGCGCCGAGCAGGGAGTTCAGCGCGGGCAGCGAGGCCGGGTCGCCGATCGCGACGAGGTGGGAGGGCGCGGGCTCGGGCTCCCGGAAGCCGGTGCCCTGGACGGTGGCCTCCACGGTGTCGCCGGGCCGCGCGGTCCGGGCCCAGTCGGAGGCCACGCCCGCGTGCAGGGCGAACTCCAGGCCGAAGGTGCCGGTGGCCGGGTCGGGGTCGACCAGGGTGTACGCGCGCTGGTGCGGCCGGCCGCCGTCGGAGAACCACAGCCGGACCCACATCGTGGGGTGGACGCCGGCCGCGGCGAGCAGCCCGCCGTCGCGCAGCCGCAGCCGCCGGTAGTACGGGGTCACGTCCTCGGCGTCGAGAACGGTCAGCACGAAGTCCTTGGCGCGCATCAGTCTGAGGACCGCGCCCTCCCAGCCCCGCCCCTGCCCCATGGCCCCTCCCTCGGTCGCGTACGATTCCGCCACGAAAACTACTTAGGCAAGGCTAACCTAAAGATCGGGGTCTCCGGGTGGCCATCGAGATCTACCGCGACGCCTGGGGCATCCCCCATCTGCGCGCGTCCGACGTCCACGAACTGGCCCGCGCGCAGGGCCGGGTGACCGCCCACGACCGGGCCTGGCAACTGGAGGTCGAGCGGCACCGGGCCCGGGGCACCTCCGCGTCCTTCCTCGGCGCCGGGGAACTCTCCTGGGACGTCCTCGCCCGCCGGGCCCGGCTCGACGACACCGCCCGCCGCTGCTTCGCCGCCCTGGAACGCCGGGACCCGGAGACGGCCGCGTGGGTACGGGCGTACACCGACGGCGTCAACGAGGGGCTCGCCGAGGGCGCCCGCCGCGCCCCGGAGTTCGCCCGCACCGGCCTGGCCCCCGGCCACTGGGAGCCCTGGACCCCGCTCGGGATCTGGCTCGCCACGCACATCCTGTTCGCCGGCTTCCCGGCCAAGCTCTGGCGCGAGCAGGCGATACGGCACCTCGGCCCCGGCGCGGCCGGGCTGTTCGCCACCGACGGGCCCGGCACCGCCGGCAGCAACGGCTGGCTCGTCACCGGCGAGCGCACCGCAACCGGCCAGGCCCTCATCGCCGGCGACCCGCACCGCTTCATCGAGGACCCCGGGGTCTACCAGCAGATCCGCCTCTGCTGCCCGGAGTTCGACGTGGTCGGACTGGCCGTGCCCGGCGTCCCCGGCGTCGCCCACTTCGGCCACGCGGGCCCGGTCGCCTGGGCCATCACCAACGCCATGGCCGACTACCAGGACCTCTACCGGGAACGGCTGCGGCGCACCGGCGCGGGCGTGGAGGCGCTCGGCCCGGACGGCATCTGGCGGCGGGCCGCCCGCCACACCGAGACGGTGGAGATCGCGGGCGAGCCGTCACTGGAGATCGAGATCGTCGAGACCCCCCGCGGCCCGGTGATCGCCGGGGGCCCGGACGGCCTGGAGGCGTTCGCGGAGCACGGCACCGAGCCCCGCCCCGGGCCGGCCGCCGGCGACGCCCCGCCCCGGGAACCGGCCACACCCGGCGCCGGGGACCTCGGTGACGGGGTGGCGGCCGGGATCGGTGGCGCGGGTCTTGGTGGCGAGGGCGCGGGCGGACCTGTTGGCGGGAAGCTCGGTGACGGGATCGGTGACGCGGGCCTCGGTGACGGGGTGGCTGCCGGGTCCGGCAGTGGGGCCTTCCCGGCCGAGGTGGCGGCCGGGTCCGGCAGTGGGGCCTTCCCGGCCGAGGTGGCGGCCGGGTCCGGCAGTGGGGCCTTCCCGGGAGGGGTGACCACCGGTCCCGGTAGTGGGGCCTACCCGACCGGGACGGCGGCCGGGGCCGGCGCGGCCGAGGCGCTCGCCCTGCGCTATCCGCCCCGGGTGACGGAGGACCTCGGCTTCAGCGCCCTCCTCCCCCTCCTGCGCGCCCGCAGCGCGGGCGACGTGGACCGGGCCCTGGACGCCTGGACCGAGCCGGTCAACGTCGTCCAGGCCGCCGACACCGCCGGAGGCACCCTGCACCGCGTCGCCGGCAAGGTCCCCGTCCGCGCCGGGGCCAACAGTCTCCACCCGGTCCCCGCCTGGGAACCCGGCCACGACTGGCACGGCATGCACGAGACGCCGTACGCCGAACCGGCCGACGGCCTCGCGGTGATGGCCAACGCCCGCGGCCTGGCCGCACCCCTCGGCGTCGAGTTCGCCCCACCCCACCGCGCCGACCGCATCCGCGCCCTGCTCGACGCCGGCCGCGACTGGACCGCCGACGGCATGCCCGCGATCCACACCGACACCCACCTCGGCTCCGCCGCACCCCTGCTGGACCACCTCGCCGCCCTCACCGGGCTCAGCCCCGCCGCGGCGGAGCTGCGCGGCCGGCTGCTCGCCTGGGACCGCCGCATGGACGCGGACAGCACCCGCGCGGCGGAGTTCGCGGCGGTGCGCGGCGCGGTCGTACGGCGGCTCGCCGCCCACCCCGTGTTCGCGCCGCTCACCGAGCCCCCCGCCTACCCGGACGTCCTGCTGCCCTGGCTGGCCCTCGTCCCCCGCATCGGCTACGCCCTCGAACACCTGCTGCGCGCCCCGGACCTGTACGGCATCGACCGCGAGGCAGCCGTCCGCACCGCCCTGGAGGAGGTCGCCGCCGCACCGCCCGCCCGGCCGTGGGCAGCCACCCACCGCCTCGCCGCCTGGAAGGCGCTGCCGGACGACCCGCACACCGCGCCGGACGCGGACACCGCGCCCGGTCTCGCCGGGGACCACGACTGCGTGCTCTGCACCTCGGCCGTCCCTGGTCTCACCGACCGCGCCGCGCGCGGCCCGGCCGCCCGCTACGTCTGGGACCTGGCCGACCGCGACAACAGCCGCTGGGTGGTCCCCTTCGGCGCCGACGGCGTACCCGGCGCCGCCCACCACCGCGACCAGCTCCCGCTCTGGCTCGACGGTGACCTGGCTCCGGTGGTCACCGACTGGACCCTGCTCACCCCCGAACCACCCGCAACTCGCTCAACTCCCGCGACTCCCGAGGAAACCCATGACGACTGACCTGCACGTCCAGCACGTCGACGGCTACGGCACCGTCCGCGTACGCCCCCTCGACCCGGAGGGCGACGCCGACGTCGTCCACGCCTGGGTGAGCGACGAACGCGCCGCGTTCTGGGGCATGAACGGCCTGACCCGGGAGCAGGTCGTGGAGATCTACGCCCACCTGGCCACGCTCGACACCCACCACGCCCACCTGGTCACCAAGGACGGCGCCCCCGCCGCCCTCTTCCAGACGTACGAGCCGTCCGCCGACCGCGTCGGCGAGTGCTACGAGGTCCTCCCCGGCGACATCGGCGTGCACCTCCTCCTCGCCCCCGCCGGCCCCGGCGGACAGCACCCCGGCTGGACGAAGGCCCTGCTGGAGGTGCTGACGGCGTACGTGCTGCGCGTCCTGGACCGCCGGCGCATCGTGGTCGACCCGGACGTGCGCAACGCCAAGGCCATCACCCGCTTTGAACGCCAGGGCTTCAGGCGCGGGCCCGCCGTGGTCCTCCCCGAGGTCGACCTGCCGGACGTGTACCTGCCCGAGAAGCACGCCCAGCTCGCCTTCCTGGACCGGTCGGCGGCCTTCCCCGCGTGACGTCCGCCGCGGCGGGGTGACGGAGGACACGGGCCGGGGCCGGACCGGTCCCCGGCCGTGCCTCCCGTCGGCAGTGGGTACTCGCGGAACTGTCGCGGACCGCCGTCCCCGCCTGCCGGGGACACCCCGGCGGCCCGCCGCGCAGAAGGGTCCTCCCGCATGACACGACAGACGCGGAGGGGGACACGGACTCCGAGGGGGCCGGGGGCCACGTGGGCGGCCAGGCTGACGGGGGCCGTGCTGTGCCTCGTGGTGGCCGCGATCCACGTCGTGGACCAGGGCGGCCTCACGACGACCAGAGACCCCTACTACATCGGTGTCGCCTACCACGTCCTGGAGATCGCCGCCGTGGTCGCCGCCGTGCTGCTCCTGGGCGGTCTCGTCCGCACGGGCTGGCTGCTGGCGGCCGGGGTCGCCGTCGGCCCCCTGCTGGGCTACGTCCTCTCCAGGGGCCCGGGGCTGCCCGCCTACAGCGACGACATCGGTAACTGGACCGAACCCCTGGGACTGGCCGGCCTGGCCGCCGAAGGCGCCCTGCTCCTGCTGTCGCTACCGCTCCTCACCAGAACCCCCCACCGCCCCCGGCGCTGATCCGCAAACGCCTCCCGGCTCCGAGGGAAAAACCATCCGAGGGAAAAACCGACTGAGACGGGCAACGTCGAAGGGCCCCACTGCGAACAGTGGGGCCCTTCGACAACGTGCCCGGTGAGGCACTGGCGGAGGATACGAGATTCGAACTCGTGAGGGGTTGCCCCCAACACGCTTTCCAAGCGTGCGCCCTAGGCCTCTAGGCGAATCCTCCGCCGGGAACATTACATGACCGAGGGGGGTGCTCGCGAACTCGTTCCCGCAGGCCGCCACCGGGAGGACCCCGGGACGGGACCGGGTACGGACCAGGGTCCGCCATCGGGTACTGTGGGGCACAGCCCCTCACGCGGCGCTATCTGACTGAACTCCCCCAGGGCCGGAAGGCAGCAAGGGTAGGTCGGCTCTGGCGGGTGCGTGGGGGGCCCTTGCGTTCCCGGGGTCCGTGGGCCGGAGCCCGTTGTCGGTGGGCGCCATTAACCTCGTATGCGTGTCGTCTCTCGCGCTGTACCGCCGCTATCGCCCGGAGACCTTTGCCGAGGTCATCGGGCAGGAGCATGTCACCGACCCGCTGCAGCAGGCGCTGCGGAACAACCGGGTCAATCACGCGTACCTGTTCAGCGGGCCGCGCGGATGCGGCAAGACGACCAGCGCGCGGATCCTGGCCCGCTGCCTGAACTGCGAGCAGGGCCCCACGCCGACCCCCTGCGGGGAGTGCCAGTCGTGCCGTGACCTGGCCCGCAACGGGCCGGGCTCGATCGACGTCATCGAGATCGACGCGGCTTCCCACGGTGGTGTGGACGACGCCCGTGAGCTGCGCGAGAAGGCGTTCTTCGGGCCCGCGAGCAGCCGGTACAAGATCTACATCATCGACGAGGCCCACATGGTCACGTCGGCCGGTTTCAACGCGCTGCTGAAGGTCGTCGAGGAGCCGCCCGAGCACCTCAAGTTCATCTTCGCGACCACCGAGCCCGAGAAGGTCATCGGCACCATCCGGTCGCGCACCCACCACTACCCCTTCCGGCTGGTGCCCCCGGGCACCCTGCGGGACTACCTCGGCGAGGTGTGCCGGCAGGAGGACATCCCGGTCGACGACGGCGTGCTGCCGCTCGTCGTGCGCGCCGGCGCGGGATCCGTGCGTGACTCCATGTCCGTCATGGACCAGCTCCTCGCCGGCGCCCGCGAGGACGGTGTGACATACGCCATGGCGACCTCCCTCCTCGGCTACACCGACGGCTCGCTGCTCGACTCCGTCGTGGAGGCCTTCGCCACCGGCGACGGGGCCGCGGCCTTCGAGGTCGTCGACCGGATCATCGAGGGCGGCAACGACCCGCGGCGCTTCGTCACCGACCTGCTGGAGCGGCTGCGGGACCTGGTGATCCTCGCCGCCGTGCCGGACGCGGTGGAGAAGGGGCTGCTCGACGCCCCGGCCGACGTCCTGGAGCGGATGCAGGCCCAGGCGGAGACGTTCGGCGCGGCCGAGCTCAGCCGCGCCGCCGACCTGGTCAACGAGGGCCTGACCGAGATGCGCGGCGCCACCTCGCCCCGCCTCCAGCTGGAGCTGATCTGCGCCCGCGTCCTGCTGCCCGCCGCGTACGGCGACGAGCGGTCCGTCATGGCCCGGCTCGACCGCCTGGAGCGCGGCGTCTCCTTCTCGGCCGGCGCCGGCGCGCCCGCCATGGCCTACGTCTCCGGTCCCGAGGCACACGGCGGCGCCCTCGCCCCGGGCGCGGGCGCCGCGCCCGGGCCGCCCGGCGGCGGCCCCGCCGCGGCCCGCGCGGCCGTCCGCGCCACGGGAGGCCCGGGCACCCCGCCCGGCCCCGGGCAGGCGGCCCCCGCGGCCCCCGCTCCCGTCCAGCCCGTCGCACCCGCCACCCCGGCCGCCCCGGCGGCCCCCGCCGCCCAGGCCCCGGCCCCGGCACCCGCACCGGCGGCGCCCGCCCCGGCCCCCGAACCCACCCCCGCGGCCCAGGCGCCGGCCGCGGCCGCGCCCGGCGCCTGGCCCACCGCCACCGCCGCCGGCAGCGGCCGCCGCCCCGGCGGCTGGCCCACGGCCGCCGCCCCGGCGAGCGGCCGGCCCGCCCCGGGCCCCGGTCAGCCGCAGCAGCCGGCCCGTCCCGCCCCGGCGGCATCCGCCGCCACCGCCCCGGCGCCCGCGCCCGCCGCACCGGCCGGTGGCCTCGACCCGCACGCCCTGTGGCCGAACATCCTGGAGGCCGTCAAGAACCGCCGCCGCTTCACCTGGATCCTGCTCAGCCAGAACGCCCAGGTGACCGGTTTCGACGGCACGACCCTCCACCTCGGCTTCGTCAACGCCGGAGCCCGGGACAACTTCTCCGGCAGCGGCAGCGAGGACGTGCTGCGGCAGGCGCTGGCCGAGCAGTTCGGCGTGCAGTGGAAGATCGAGGCGGTCGTCGACCCGTCCGGCGGCGGCTCCGCCCCGGCGCCCCCGGCCGGTCAGGGCGGCGCGGGCGGTGGTTACGGCGGCTCGCCCGCGGGCGGTTACGGCGGTGCGCCGGGCGGCGGTTCCCCGGCCGCGCCCCGCCCCGCGGCCCCCCAGCCGTCTCCGCAGGCGTCCGGCGCCCCGGGCGGCAGCGCGCCCGCGCCCGCCCCGGCGCCCCGGCCGGCCGCCCCCGAGCCGCCGCCGGTCGCACCCGAGGACGACATCCCCGAGGACGACGACCCGGACCTGGACGAGTCGGCCCTGTCCGGCCACGAGCTGATCGTGCGGGAACTGGGCGCGACGGTGGTGGAGGAGCTCCACAACGAGTAGCGGGACCACGGGGAGCGGCCGAACCCCGAGGACCGGCCGGACCACAAGGAGCAACCGGGCAGCCCCGCGCGTCAGGCCGCCACCGGCCGCACCGGCTCCGCTCCGGCGCCCCAGCCGGTCAGGGCGGCGCGGGCGGTGGTTACGGCAGCTCCTCCGTGGGTGGTTACGGCGGCGCGCCGGGCGGCGGTTCCCCGGGGTACGGCGCCCCGGCCGCGCCCCGCCCCGCGGCTCCCCAGCCGTCTCCGTACGCGTCCGGTGCCCGCGGCAGCGCGCCCGCGCCGCCCCGGTCGGTCAGGGCGGCGCGGGCGGTGGCTACGGCGGCTCCTCCACGGGTGATTACGGCGGCGCGCCGGGCGGCGGTCCCCCCGGGGAACGGCGCCCCGTCCCGCGACCTCCAGCCGTCTCCGCAGGCGTCCGGCGCCCCGGGCGGCAGCGCGCCCGCGCCCGCCCTGGCACCCCGGCCGGCTGCGAGCCGCCGCCGGTCGCACCCCCGGCCACACCGGCGGCACCAGTCGCCACCGATCGCCCCGGTCACCATCGATCGCCCGCCCGCCGCTGTCCGCCCCGCCCCGCTCCGCAGCCCCCAGCCGTCTCCGCAGGCGTCCGGCGCCCCGAGCCGCCGCCGGTCGTACCCCCGGCGGCACCGGCCGTCACTGCTCACCATCGACCGCCCCGCCCGCCACTGTCCGCCCCGCTCCGCAGCCCCCAGCCGTCTCCGCAGGCGTCCGGCGCCCCGGGCGGCAGCGCGCCCGCGCCCGCCCTGGCACCCCGGCCGGCCCCGAGCCGCCGCCGGTCGCGCCCCGGCCGCAATCCCGGCCGCATCGGCCGCATCGGCGGCCCCCGACCACACCGCCCGCACCCGCCGCCCACCCGTCACCGCCCACTCGTCACCGCCCGCTCCGCCCACTCTCGTCCCGCCCGTTCCCGCCCCACCCCGGCACCTTTGGAGGAACGCCCAACCCGACCGGCCCCCGTTCCTCGGCGACCTTGCCATTAGGCTGACCCCCGTGAAGGTCCTCGTCATCGGCAGCGGCGCCCGCGAACACGCCCTGTGCCGCTCCCTGTCCCTCGACCCCGACGTCACCGCGCTGTACTGCGCCCCCGGCAACGCCGGCATCGCCGAGGTCGCCGAGCTGCACCGGGTCGACGCGCTCGACGGCGCCGCCGTGGCCGAGCTGGCCACCGGCCTCGGCGCCGAGCTGGTCGTCGTCGGCCCGGAGGCCCCGCTGGTCGCCGGCGTGTCCGACGCCGTCCGCGCGGCGGGCATCCCGGTCTTCGGCCCCTCCGGGGAGGCCGCGCTGATCGAGGGGTCCAAGGCCTTCGCCAAGGACGTCATGGCGGCGGCCGCGGTGCCGACCGCCCGTTCCTACGTGTGCACCACCCCGGAGGAGGTCTCGACGGCCCTCGACGCCTTCGGCGCCCCCTACGTCGTCAAGGACGACGGCCTCGCGGCCGGCAAGGGCGTCGTCGTCACCTCCGACGTCGAGGCCGCCCGGGCGCACGCCGCCGGGTGCCTGGGGGAGTCCCCCGCGAAGCGCGGGAGCGTGGTGATCGAGGAGTTCCTCGACGGCCCCGAGGTGTCCCTGTTCGCCGTGACCGACGGTGTGACGGTCGTCCCGCTCCAGCCCGCCCAGGACTTCAAGCGCGCCCTGGACGGCGACGAGGGCCCGAACACCGGCGGCATGGGCGCGTACTCCCCGCTGCCGTGGGCCGACCCGAAGCTGGTCGACGAGGTGCTCGACACCGTGCTCCAGCCGACGGTGGACGAGATGCGCCGGCGCGGCACGCCCTTCTCCGGGCTGCTCTACGCCGGGCTCGCGATCACCTCGCGCGGGGTCCGGGTCATCGAGTTCAACGCCCGCTTCGGCGACCCGGAGACCCAGGTCGTGCTGGCCCGGCTGCGGACCCCGCTGGCGGGGGTCCTGATGGCCGCCGCCACCGGCAACCTCGCCGACCTGGCGCCGCTGCGCTGGAGCGAGGACGCGGCCGTCACCGTCGTCGTCGCCTCGCACAACTACCCGGCCACCCCGCGCACCGGCGACCCGATCACCGGCCTGGACGCGGTGGCCGCCGAGGACGCGCCCGACGCGTACGTGCTGCACGCCGGCACCCGGCACGACGGCGACGCGGTCGTCAGCGCGGGCGGGCGCGTGCTGTCCGTCACGGCCACCGGCAAGGACCTGTCCGAGGCCCGCGAACGGGCCTACCGGGCGGTGGGCCGGATCGGCCTGGACGGCTCGCAGCACCGCACCGACATCGCGGCGAAGGCGGCCGAGGCGGCACGCGCCTGACGGAACGGGCGGCCCCCTGGAACCACCGCGCCACCCCCTCGGCGCCGCCCCTCGGGCGCGCCCCCGCCGTACATCAGGCCCCGGAGGAATCCGGGGCCTGACCTTTGCTTGCCGTCATCCAGCTCTGACCAGAGCCATTCCATCGAGTGAGCAATCGGCTATCCGGCTGACGTGCGCCCGGGCCCCAACTAGGGTGCCGCGCAAGCGTTCCGGCACTTGGCCCACCGGCATTGCGATGTCGGCGGCGGGTGCCACAGTGGGGGAGTGAGCAAGACCAGGGCGGCACGCGATCGGCAGGGAGGGGGCGAGGTCGGCACGTGACCGGAATCGGTGTGGAGGCGGGTGCGCGGGCCGCGCGCTCCCGGGCCCTCGGCGTGCTGCGGGTCCGGGGCCGGGCGCTGGCCGTGGCCGTGCTGCCCGCGGGCGCCGCGGTGATCCTGCTGGCCGGCGCCGCCACCGGCCGTCTGGCCGGCCCGGGCTGGGACACGGCCCGGTGGCTCGTCGGCGTGCTCGCGGTGCTGGTGCTGCTGGCCGCGGCCGGGATCGCGCTCGTCGTGGCCCGCGCCCGCCCCGCCACGAGCCCCACGGTCCCCGTCCCCGAGGCGTCCGCCCCGGACCTGTACCGGATGGTGCGCGACCTCGCCGACCGCCTGGACGTGCCGGCCCCCTCGGCCATAGCGCTCACCCCGGACTGCGACAGCTGGCTGGAGGACCGGGCCCACTCGGCGCACGGCCCGCCCCCGCGTCCCGCGCCCGACGAGGCGGCGGGCCGGGGCGCCCGCCGCGCCCCGGTCGCGCCGGTCCTCGTCATCGGCTCCCCGTTCCTGTGGTGGATGCGCGTCGGCGAGCTGCGCGCGGTCCTCGCCCCGGTCATCGCGGGTACGGGCCCCTCGGCGCACCCGGACATAGCCGCCGCCCGCCGCTTCGTCCGCGGACTGGACGCGGCCGTGGCCGTCGCCTCGGAACCGGGCCGCCGCCCGCCGGTCCGCTGGGTGTGCGCGGTCCTCGGCCGGGTGGCCCGGCTGCTGCTGAGAGGCTGTCGGGAGCACGCGACGCAGATGGAGCGCGGGGTCGCCGCCGCGGCCGCCGAACGCGCCCAGGCGGTGGACTACGGCGTGCGGATCGTCGCCCAGGAGCAGGTCGGGCTCGCCTACGCCGGCTGGGACCGGCTGCTCACCCGGGTCGCCCTGCCCGCCTGGCGCATCGGCCGCTGGCCGTCCCGGCTGGACGCGGGCGTGGTGGCGGCGCTCACCGAGCTGTCCCGCCGCGACCGGCTCGCCGAGGGCTTCGCCTCCCGGCTCGGCGAGCGCCCGGCCTGCGACCTGCTGGAGGAACCCGGCGCGGTGGACGAGGCCGCCTCGCTGCTGGCCGCCCACCTCTTCCACGGCGGTCCCGCCGAGGCCCGCCCCGGCTGGACGCCGGTGGACTGGCAGGCGTACCCGGAGGAGGTCGTGGACCGCACCTGGCGCGCCGACGCCGCCCGGCTGCACCGCGTGCTGGACTCCCTCGGCGTCCTCCCCTCCCGCGACCCCGCGGCTCCCGGCCCCGGCGGCCCCACCCTGGCGCGGGTGCTGGAGCACCTGGCGGAGCCGGCCGCACCGGCGTCCGGCGGCCCCGCGGGCAGCGGCCCGCGCGAGCCCGCCCCCGGGCCCGGCCTCCGCCCCGCGTACGACGACGAGGAGGACGCCGACCGCGCCACCGAGCGCAGTGCCGCCCTGGCCGCCCGGCTGAGCGCCGAGCTGGCCCGGGAGGAGGCCGCCGCACCGGACGGCGGCCCGGCGGCCCGCCCGGACCCCGGGAGCCACCCGTGGAACGCCGGGGACGGCGTCCTGCCGCCCTTCCCGCCGCAGCCCCAGCGCACCGCCCGGGAACTGCTCGCCGACCACCTCACGGCGATGGTCTGCTGCGCGGCCGTCGACACCGCCGGCGCGGTCCCCGCGCTGGACTGGCTGGACGGCCCGTCCCTGCTGCTGGGCGGCGTCCGGGCCGCCGATCTGGGCCCCAAGGTGCTCAGCCTGATCGAGGAGGGAGACCCGGGCCCGCTGCGCGACTGGCTGGTCACCTCCGGCATACGTCCCGAGAAGCCCGTGCGGCTCGTCTGAGACCACCGCGTCCGGGACCGCCGCGCACCCCCTTTTCCCCACGTAACGGAAAGACGTCTTCCACTTCAGGTCAATTCGCAACGAGTAGTGACCGAGCCCGTGCGTTATGTGATGTGCTGGGACCGCCCACGCCTTTGGCAAAGGCGCGCGACATACGACGGCGCGGCCGGGCGCGGCGAACACCGCCGCAAGGAGCACCGCGAGAACGACAGCGAGAACGGCCGTGAGAACCACCGCGGGACCGACCGCCGTACCGGCCGCGAGTACGACAGCGAGAACAGCGAGCACCGCCGACACAGGCACGGGGGGCATGAGCGAGGGGAGCGACCATGGCCTCGGACCACATCCGCCGCTGGGAGTCCGGAGCGCTCGCGCACGCCGTCACGGACCCCTTCGGCCTGGGACCGGTGCCCTGGCTGCGCGGCAGTGAGACGTACTTCGACGACACCGGCCACGTGGTGCCCTGGTACGTCGACCCGAGCCCGCCGCAGGTCACCACCGGCGGCCGGGCACGCGTCCCGGCGCCCCGCTCGGCCGGCCCGGGCCCCCGCTCGGCCGACGACGTGCACCGCCAGATCAAGGGCTTCACCTCCACCGGCGCGGTCACGCCCGGCGAGGCGATCGACTTCCACGTCACGGTCGACCCGCCGCAGGAGTTCAGCGTCGACATCTACCGCATCGGCCACTACGGCGGCGACGGCGCCGCCAAGATCACCACCAGCCCCCGGCTGTCCGGCATCGTGCAGCCCGCGCCGCTGACCGCCGACCGCACGGTCTCCTGCCACCACTGGTGGCTGTCCTGGCGCCTCCAGGTGCCCTCCTACTGGAGCATCGGCGCCTACGTGGCCGTCCTCACCACCGCCGACGGCCACCGCTCGCACGTGCCCTTCACGGTCCGCGACGACCACCCCGCCGACCTGCTCCTGCTGCTGCCCGACATCACCTGGCAGGCGTACAACCTCTACCCGGAGGACGGCCACACCGGCGCCAGCCTCTACCACGCCTGGGACGCGGAGGGCCGGCTGCTCGGCGAGGCCGACGCGGCCACCACGGTCTCCTTCGACCGGCCGTACGCGGGCGCGGGCCTGCCGCTGCACGTCGGCCACGCCTACGACTTCATCCGCTGGGCCGAGCGCTACGGCTACGACCTCGCCTATGCCGACGCCCGCGACCTGCACGCCGGCCGGGTGGACCCCACCCGCTACCGGGGCCTGGTCTTCCCCGGCCACGACGAGTACTGGTCGGTGCCGATGCGCCGGGCCGTCGAGGACGCCCGCGACCGCGGCACCTCGCTGGTCTTCCTCTCCGCGAACACCATGTACTGGCAGGTGGAGCTGGGGCCGTCCCCGTCCGGCGTCCCCGACCGGCTGCTGACCTGCCGCAAGCGCAAGGGCCCCGGCCGGCCGGTGCTCTGGCGCGAGATCGACCGGCCCGAGCAGCAACTGGCCGGCATCCAGTACGCGGGCCGGGTGCCCGAACCGCACCCGCTGATCGTCCGCAACGGCGGCCACTGGCTGTGGGAGGCGACCGGCGCGCACGAGGGCGACGGGATCAAGGGCCTGGTCGCCGGTGAGGCGGACCGTTACTTCCCGCGCACCCCGCTGCCCGCGCACGACGAGCGGATCCTGCTCGCCCACTCCCCGTACACCGACGGCGAAGGCGTCCTGCGCCACCAGGAGACGTCCCTCTACCGCGCGCCCTCCGGCGCCTGGGTGTTCGCCTCCGGCACCTTCGCCTGGTCACCGGCGCTGGACCGCCCCGGACACGTGGACCCCCGCGTCCAGCGGGCCACGGCGAACCTGCTGGACCGCATCTGCAAACGGGACTGACCCCTGACCGCACCGCGATCACCCGCATACGGGAGAATCGAGGCACTTGGACAGAGCCACGGGGAGGAACCGTGTCCGGATTCGTAGAAAAGCCCGAGCCGATCGAGGTTCCGGGCCTGGTGCACCTGCACACCGGGAAGGTGCGCGACCTGTACCGGAACGAGGCGGGCGACCTCGTGATGGTCGCCAGCGACCGCATCTCCGCCTACGACTGGGTGCTGCCCACGGAGATCCCCGACAAGGGCCGGGTCCTCACCCGCCTCTCCCTGTGGTGGTTCGACCAGTTGCGCGACCTCGCCCCGAACCACGTGATCGGCACCGAGCTGCCCGCGGGCGCCCCCGCCGACTGGGCGGGCCGCACGCTGGTCTGCAAGTCGCTGAAGATGGTCCCGGTGGAGTGCGTGGCCCGCGGCTACCTCACCGGCTCCGGCCTGCTGGAGTACGACGAGTCCCGGACCGTCTGCGGCCTCGCCCTGCCCGAGGGACTCGTCGACGGCTCCGAACTGCCCGCCCCGATCTTCACCCCGGCCACCAAGGCCGAGGTCGGCGAGCACGACGAGAACGTCTCCTACGAGGAGGTGGCCCGCCAGGTCGGCGCGGAGACCGCCGCCCGGCTGCGCCAGGCCACGCTCGCGGTGTACTCGCGGGCCCGGGACATCGCCCGCGACCGGGGCATCCTGCTGGCCGACACCAAGTTCGAGTTCGGGTACGACGGCGACACCCTGGTCCTCGCCGACGAGGTCCTCACCCCGGACTCCTCCCGCTTCTGGCCGGCCGACCAGTGGCAACCGGGCCGCGCCCAGCCCTCGTACGACAAGCAGTTCGTCCGCGACTGGCTGACCTCCGCCGAGTCCGGCTGGGACCGCCGCGGCGAGCAGCCCCCGCCGGCGCTGCCGGAGCGGGTCGTGGAGGCGACCCGGGCCAAGTACCTGGAGGCGTACGAGCGGCTGACGGGCACGAGCTGGGCCTGACGGAGGGCCCCCGGCTCCGGCCGGGGGCCAACGCGAGAAGCCCCCGGCCGGAACCGGGGGCTTCTCCATGGAGCGGACGACGAGGCTCGAACTCGCGACCTCAACCTTGGCAAGGTTGCGCTCTACCAACTGAGCTACGTCCGCACTGCGCCGTGGCGCGAGAGCAACTATACCCAACCTCGCTCCCGTGCGAGACGCACTGCCGCATGACGGTTCTCGGCACCGAGTTTCGTGGCGGCCGAGGAGAGGTAGTTCCGCACCGTCCCCGGGGACAGCGCGGCCCGCTCGGCGATCTCCGCGACCGGTGCGCCGTCGGCCGCCAGCTCCAGCACCTCGGCCTCCCGCGCGGTCAGCGGCGAGTCCCCGGCGGAGATCGCGTCCGCGGCCAACTCCGGATCGACGTAACGGTTTCCGGCGTGCACGGTCCGGATGATCTCGGCGAGCCGCCGGGCGCTGAGCGTCTTCGGGACGAATCCGCGCACACCGGCCGCCAGCGCCCGTTTCAGATGCCCGGGCCGCCCGTGGCCGGTGACGATCAGCACCCGGCAGCCGGGCAGTTCGGCACGCAGGGATGTGGCGACCCTCACACCGTCCGCGCCCGGCATCTGGAGGTCCAGGACGGCCACGTCGGGTTCGTGCGCCCGCGCCATGGCCAGCGCCTCGGGTCCGCTCGCCGCCTCCGCGACGACCAGCAGGTCGTCCTCCAGTGCCAGCAGCGCGGCCAGCGCGCCCCGGATCAGATGCTCGTCGTCGGCCAGCAACAGCCGTACCGGACCGCTCATGACGCGACCCCACCCACTGCCTCCCGTGCCGGACCCGCGGCGCTCCCGTCGGCCAGCGGCACCTCCGCCACCACCCGGAACAGGTCCGCGCCGGCCGGCTCCGCCGTGAGGCTCCCGCCCACGGCGGCCAGCCGCTCGCGCAGCCCGGTGAGCCCCGAGCCCCCGCCGGGCGCTCCCGCCGCCCCGCCGCCCGCGGCGGTCCGCGCCGCGGACACCCCGTCGTTCTCCACCGTCAGCACCACAAGCCCCTCCTGCGTCCGCAGCCCCACCGTGCACCGGCGCGCGTCCCCGTGCCGCAGCACGTTGGTGGTGGCCTCGCGCACCACCCAGCCGAGCGCGGACTGCACCTCGGCGGGCAGCCCGGCGGTGTCCGCCCGTACCTCGCACACGATGCCGGCCGCCGCCAGCACCCCCTGCGCACCGGCGAGTTCGACCCCGAGGTCGGCCGCGCGGTAGCCGCGGACGACGGCCCGCACCTCCCGCTGCGACTCCTGCGCGATGCGCTGCACCTCGATCATCTGCTCCACGGCCTCCGGCCGTCCGCGGCGGGCCAGTTGGACGGCCAGCTCGCTCTTGAGGGCGATCACGGACAGGTTGCGCCCCAGCACGTCGTGCAGGTCCCGCCCGAACCGCAGCCGTTCCTCGGCGACGGCGAGCCGGGCCTCGACCTCGCGGGCCCGCTCCGCCTCCCAGAGCACCGACAGCGTCCAGGCGCCGCAGCGGCAGGCGAGCAGCGAGAAGAGCGTGTGGAAGGCGGTCATCGCGCCGGTCGCGAGGAGGCCCGCGGCGCTGTGGTCGGTGACCCAGACGGCGCCCATGAGCAGCACCGCGAGCGCCGCCGACCGGCGCAGGAACGTCCGCACCGGGACCGTGAGCCCGTAGAGCAGCCCGAACGGCAGCAGGGCGGCGCCGATCGAGAACCGGACCGTCATCGGGTCGGCCGCGTCCAGCGCGGACAGGCTCACGATCAGGGCGAGCGCCAGTCCCAGCAGGACGGCGGCCGCGCGGTGGCCGCCGGCCGGCGCCGGGGCACGCCCCAGGTAGTGGTCGAGGGCGGGCCGGGTGAGCCGGTTGGAGACCACGCACTGCAGGGCCGACACGAGGACGAGCAGGACGCCGATGACGAGCGCCGCCGGCCGGTGGTCCAGCCCCCCGACCAGCGGCAGCAGCAGCCAGGCGAGCGAGAGGAACCAGATGGTGGTGTACCAGGTGACCACGGTGTACAGCTCGACGCGGTCGGCTTTGCTCCGGTCCCGCCAGTGCCGTTGCCGCCACCGGCGCATGCGCCCCAGCATCCGCGCGACCCCCCGTTCCTCAGCGCCGCGGTTCCCAGCGGAACCGCCGCCGTACAGCAAACACCGCCACCACGATCCAGGCCACCGCGGTCGCGAGGGCGGTGAGCGTCTCGCCCGTGCTCAGGTGGCCCGTCCAGCCGCCGCGGAAGAGCCGGACCGCCGGGGACAGCGGCAGCAGCTCGCAGACGGCCGCCAGCCGGTCCGGCATGACCTCCACCGGGACGGCGATGCCGGAGCCGATCATGGACACGAACATCAGGGGCAGTGTGGTGACCTGGGCGCTCTCCACGCTGCGCGTGAAGGACGCGGTGAGCGCGGCGAGCGCGGCACTGACCAGGAGTCCGGCCACCAGCCCGGGCAGGATCAGGTACGGCGCCTTCGGCGCGCCGGTGTGCAGCAGGGCCGCGCACCCGGCGCACAGCAGCAGCGCCTGGGCCAGGCCGATCCCGGCCGCGGGCAGCGCGGTGCCGGTGAGGATCTCGGCGTCCGACAGCTCGCCGGTGCGCAGCCGCTTCAGGACCAGCTCCTCGCGGCGGGCGACGTAGGCGTTGACCAGGGCGGTGTACACGGCGAACAGGAACGAGAAGCCGACCGCGGCCGTCAGCAGGGTGGTGCCGACGGTCAGCCCCTGCGTGCCGAGGTCCATTTCGTCGAAGGCCGGCCGCACGCTGAACGGCAGCAGGAGCGGCACGAACAGCGCGGTGATCACGACCCCGCGATTGCGGCCGAGCAGGGCCAGTTCGGCCCGGCCCAGCGCGCGCAGCCGCTGTACGGAGGCCGGGCGCAGGCCCGGGAGCGAGCCGGTCACGCCACCGCCTCCCGTTCCCGCGCGATCTGGAGGAACGCCTCCTCAAGCGAGGCCGAGCGGACGTCCAGCCCGCGCAGTTCGACCCCGGTCCGCTCGGCCCAGTTCAGCACCGCGGTGGCGGTGCGCTGGAGTTCGGTGGTGCGCAGCAGCACGGTGCGCCCGTCGCTCTCGTGGTCGTGGACGCCCAGCTCGGCGAGGGGCGGCAGGTCGCCGGGGAAGTAGCCCTCGGGCAGTTCGAAGGACATCCGGGAGGGGCGGCCGGCGGTGACCTCGGCCGGTGTCCCGGCGGCGGCGATCCGGCCCCCGTGCAGGATGGCGAGCCGGTCGGCGAGCCCCTCGGCCTCCTCCAGGTAGTGCGTGGTGAGCAGGACGGTCGTGCCGGCGGCGCGCAGTTCGCGCACCAGGGCCCAGGTGTCCCGGCGGCCCTCCGCGTCGAGTCCGGTCGTCGGCTCGTCGAGGAAGAGCACCTCGGGGTCGCCGAGCAGCGCCAGCGCCAGGTCCAGGCGCCGCCGTTCGCCGCCGGACAACTGCTTGACCCGCACCCCGCGCCGGTCCGAGAGCCCCACCAGGGCGAGGACTTCCCGCTCGGGCCGGGCCCCGGTGGTGCAGCCGGCCC
Organism: Streptomyces sp. NPDC025833; assembly: GCF_055558055.1. Lineage (NCBI taxonomy): Bacteria > Bacillati > Actinomycetota > Actinomycetes > Kitasatosporales > Streptomycetaceae > Streptomyces > Streptomyces sp. NPDC025833. Next base: position 55,318 of record NZ_JBVHNF010000008.1, on the reverse strand, counting down.
ACATCCGGGCGGTCTCCGCGACGGTCAGCTCGGCGGGGAAGCCGCCCTCCTGGAGCATGACGCCGGTGCGCGGCCGCACGGCGGAGCGCTCGCGGAAGGGGTCGTGGCCCAGTACCCGGACCCGGCCGCCGGCCGGGGCGGCGAGCCCCTCCAGTACTTCGACGGTCGACGTCTTCCCGGCGCCGTTGGTGCCCAGCAGGGCGAAGATCTCCCCGCGCGCCACGGAGAAGGTGATTCCGCGTACGGCTTCGAACCCGCCCCCGTAGACACGTCTGAGGTCCGTGACCTCGATCACGTGCTCGTGTCCGTTGGTGTCCATGGCACCAGCCTCCCGGCGGGGCCGGCCGCAGGGCAGTGCGCGGTGTCATCACCGGGCATGACAAATGTCAGAACGGTCGCCGGGAATGAGCGGAGAGGCCGCCGACAACGAAGAGACCCCGGCCCATTGGGCCGGGGTCTCTTTCCCGAGCGGACGACGAGGCTCGAACTCGCGACCTCAACCTTGGCAAGGTTGCGCTCTACCAACTGAGCTACGTCCGCACTGTTGCCGATCGGCTCCCACCGACCGGTGCGGGCACCAGCCTACCCGATCCACAGCGGTGGTCGTGACGGCGATGCAGAGCGGGTGACAGGAATCGCACACTGCGCCTTCCCCCTGGAAGGGGGATGTTCTACTACTGAACTACACCCGCACGGTCCTCGGGATCCGGTCCTTCGGCCTCGCCCCTCGGCGTGTCCCAGACATTAGCTGATCAGCAGGGGGGTAGCGCAAGTCGGCTCCCCCGCGAGCCCCCGCGCGCCCCAAGTGCACGGCCCCCAGGGCCCTCTGACGGTCCCTGAGGGCGCGACCCGCCGCGGGCTCACTGGGCGGCGCTGAACGCCTCGTAGACCTTCTTGGGGATGCGTCCGCGGGCCGGGACGTCCATCTTGTTGGCCTGGGCCCAGGCGCGGACGGCCGCCGGGTCGGGGGCGACCTCCGTCTGCCGGAACGCCTTGCCGGAGCGCGACCGCTTGCGGCCGGCCTCGACGTAGGGCGCGAGCGCCTTGCGCAGTTTTTCGGCGTTGGATTCGTTCAGGTCGATCTCGTACGACTTGCCGTCCAGTCCGAAGGCGATCGTCTCCGCCGCTTCCGAGCCGTCGATGTCGTCAAAGAGAGTGACCACGACCTTTTGCGCCACGAATATCGGTCCCTTCGAGCGGCATGTCGTTACAGCTCAACGCCGTCGACATGCCGAGTATCGGCTATTGCCAATTCATTTGTACAGTGCCCGGCAAAGCAAAGTGAAGTCCGACTAAATCCGTCCGCGTGTCCGGGCGCAATAGGTGCCGCGGACGGACTGGGGAACTTTCCCAGAATTTTTCGCGGGCGCAGGGCTTCGACACCCGATCGTGACGCGCCTCACGTACATTCCTCCAACTCTACCCGCGTAGAAATTTTGTACGGGTAGTCTGAAGGAACCTGCTCAGCACCACACCTCGGGAGTGCCAGTGGCACGCGTCGTAGTCGACGTCATGCTCAAGCCGGAGATCCTCGACCCCCAGGGCCAGGCGGTCCAGCGTGCGCTGCCGCGCCTGGGTTTCCAGGGGATCTCGGACGTACGTCAGGGAAAGCGTTTCGAACTGGAAGTCGACGGCCCCGTCGATGACGCCGCGCTCGCCCGGATCCGTGATCTCGCGGAATCCTTCCTCGCCAACACCGTGATCGAGGACTTCACGGTGCGGGTCGACGAAGTCGCGGAGGCGGCCAAGTGACCGCTCGTATCGGCGTCGTCACTTTCCCGGGCAGCCTGGACGACCAGGACACCCGGCGCGCGATCCGTCTCGCGGGCGCCGAGCCGGTCGCCCTGTGGCACAAGGACAAGGACCTCAAGCAGGTCGACGCCGTCGTGCTGTGCGGCGGTTTCTCCTACGGCGACTATCTGCGGGCCGGCGCCATCGCCCGTTTCTCGCCGGTGATGGACTCCCTCATCGAGCAGGCCAGGGCCGGACTGCCGGTCCTCGGCATCTGCAACGGCTTCCAGATCCTCACCGAGGCGCACCTCCTCCCGGGCGCGATGCTCGGCAACGACCACCTCCACTTCATCTGCCGCGACCAGAAGCTGCGGGTGGAGAACGCGGAGACCGCCTGGACCGCCGACTACCGCGCCGGCCAGGAGATCCACGTCCCGCTGAAGAACATGGACGGCCGGTACGTCGCCGACGAGTACACGCTCGACAAGCTGGAGGCGGAGGGCCGCGTCGCCTTCCGCTACCTGGACTTCAACCCCAACGGTTCGCTGCGGGACATCGCCGGCGTCACCAACGAGGCCGGGAACGTCGTCGGCCTCATGCCGCACCCCGAGCACGCCGTCGAGCCGCTGATCGGTACGGGCCGTACCGACGGGCTCCCGTTCTTCACCTCGATCCTCAAGAAGCTGGTGGGCGCATGAGCCGGACGCCTCTGGACACGGTCGAGCACGCGGCCGCGACCCCCGACGTCGAGCTGCCCTGGGCCGAACTCGGCCTGAAGAAGGACGAGTACGAGCGGGTGGTGGAGATCCTCGGCCGCCGCCCGACCGGCGCCGAGCTCGCCATGTACTCGGTCATGTGGTCCGAGCACTGCTCGTACAAGTCCTCCAAGGTCCACCTCCGCCAGTTCGGCGAGAAGGCCCCGGAGTCCGACGCGATGCTCGTCGGCATCGGCGAGAACGCCGGTGTGGTGGACGTCGGCCAGGGCTACGCGGTCACCTTCAAGGTCGAGTCGCACAACCACCCGTCGTACGTCGAGCCCTACCAGGGCGCGGCCACGGGCGTCGGCGGCATCGTCCGCGACATCATCGCGATGGGCGCGCGCCCGGTCGCCGTCGTGGACCCGCTGCGCTTCGGCGCCGCCGACCACCCCGACACCAAGCGCGTCCTGCCGGGCGTCGTCGCCGGCATCGGCGGCTACGGCAACTGCCTGGGCCTGCCCAACATCGGCGGCGAGGTCGTCTTCGACGCCTGCTACCAGGGCAACCCGCTGGTCAACGCCGGTGCCATCGGCGTGATGCGGCACGAGGACATCCACCTCGCCAAGGCGTCCGGCGCGGGCAACAAGGTCGTCCTGTACGGCGCCCGGACCGGCGGCGACGGCATCGGCGGCGCCTCGATCCTCGCCTCCGAGACCTTCGACGACGCCAAGCCCTCCAAGCGCCCGGCCGTCCAGGTCGGCGACCCCTTCCAGGAGAAGCTCCTCATCGAGTGCACCCTGGAGGCGTTCCGGGAGAAGCTCGTCGTCGGCATCCAGGACCTCGGCGCGGCCGGTCTGTCCTGCGCCACCTCGGAGCTGGCCTCCAACGGCTCCGGCGGCATGCGCGTCACCCTCGACGACGTCCCGCTGCGCGACTCGACGCTCTCTCCCGAGGAGATCCTCATGAGCGAGTCGCAGGAGCGCATGTGCGCGGTCGTGGAGCCGCAGAAGGTCGACCGCTTCCTGGAGATCTGCGAGAAGTGGGACGTCATCGCCACCGTCATCGGTGAGGTGACCGACGGCGACCGGCTGGAGATCTTCTGGCACGGCGGCAAGATCGTCGACGTCGACCCGCGCACGGTCGCGCACGAGGGCCCGGTCTACGAGCGCCCGTACGCCCGCCCCGAGTGGCAGGACGCCCTCCAGGCCGACGACGCGAACAAGCTGCCCCGCCCGGAGACCGGCGAGGAGCTGCGCGAGCAGGTCCTGCGGCTGGTGGCCTCGCCGAACCAGGCGTCCAAGAAGTGGATCACGTCCCAGTACGACCACTTCGTGCAGGGCAACACCGTCCTCGCCCAGCCGGAGGACTCCGGCATGATCCGCGTGGACGAGGAGACCGGGCTCGGCGTCGCCATCGCCACCGACGGCAACGGCCGCTACGCCAAGCTCGACCCGTACACGGGCGCGCAGCTCGCCCTGGCCGAGGCGTACCGGAACGTCGCCACCACCGGTGCCAAGCCGCTGGCCGTCTCCGACTGCCTGAACTTCGGCTCCCCCGAGGACCCGGCCGTGATGTGGCAGTTCGCCGAGGCCGTGCGCGGTCTGGCGGACGGCTGCCAGGTGCTGGGCACGCCGGTGACCGGCGGCAACGTCTCGCTGTACAACCAGACCGGCGAGGCGGCCATCCACCCGACCCCGGTGGTGGCCGTGCTCGGCGTGATCGACGACGTCGCCCGCCGCACCCCGGTCGCCTTCCAGGAGGAGGGCCAGCTGCTCTACCTCCTCGGCGACACCCGGGAGGAGTTCGGCGGCTCGGCCTGGTCCCAGGTGGTCCACGACCACCTCGGCGGCCTGCCCCCGCGGGTCGACCTGGAGCGGGAGCGCCTGCTGGCCGAGATCCTGATCTCCGCCTCCCGCGACGGCATGATCGACTCCGCGCACGACCTGTCCGACGGCGGCCTGGTGCAGGCCGTGGTCGAGTCCGCGCTGCTCGGCGGCAAGGGCGCGCGCCTGGTCGTACCCGACGGCCTGGACGCCTTCACCTTCCTGCTCTCCGAGTCGGCCGGCCGCGCCGTCGTGGCCGTGCCGCGCTCGGAGGAGGTCCGGTTCAACGACATGTGCGGCGCGCGGGGCCTGCCGGTCACCCGCATCGGTGTCGTGGACGGCGACGCGGTGGAGGTCCAGGGCGAGTTCTCGCTGTCCCTCGCCGAGCTGCGCGAGGCCCACGAGGCCACGATCCCGGCGCTGCTCGCGTAAGCGGCCGAGCGGTCGTACGCGTACGACGGTTGGGCCCGCCCGTCTCCCCGGGCGGGCCCTCGCCCGTGTACTCACGGCTCCGTCCCGTCGGCGTACGGCGCCGCCCCTCGGCGCAGGCCACCGGTCAGCCCGCGGGCTCGCCGGCAGGGCTTAGGCTCACCGCCATGCCACCGGCCAAGAAGCGCGCCCGCAGCTACGACCCCGCCAGGACCCGCGCCGCGGTCCTGGCCCAGCTCGCCCACGTCCGGGAGGCCGCCCGCGGCCTCACCTCCGGCCAACTCGCCCTGCCCACCCGGCTCGGCGACTGGACCGTGCGCGAACTGGTCGCCCACATCGGCATGGCGACCACCGCCGTCCTCCGCGCCGCCGGCCGGCCGGCCCCGCCCCGGCAGGACGTGACGCCCGCGCAGTGGCCCTTCGCCACGGCGGCGAACGCCCGCGCCATCGCCGACTTCACCCGGGACGTCGCCGCGGACCACCCGGACCTCGACGCCTACCTCGCGGACGCCGACTCCGCCCTGCGCGCCCTGTTCGACGCGCACCCCGGCGGCCGGCTCCTGGAGACCAACGCGGGCGCGCTCCCGCTGGACGACTACCTGGTCACCCGTACCGTCGAACTCGTCGTCCACACCGACGACCTGAACGCCGCCGTGCCGGGCCTCGACGTCCCCCACGACCGGCAGGCCCTGGCCGCCGCCACCCGGCTGCTCGCCGACGCCCTCGCCCTGAAGGCGCCCGGCGGCTCCACCGAGGTGCGGGTGCCGCCGTACGCCGTCGTGCAGTGCGTCGAGGGGCCCCGGCACACGCGCGGCACCCCGCCCAACGTCGTGGAGACCGACCCGCTGACCTGGATCCGGCTCGCCACCGGCCGCCTGAGCTGGCCGGACGCCCTCGCCGCGGCGGCGGTCAGCGCGAGCGGCGAACGGGCGGACCTCGCGGGACTGCTGCCCGTCATGTCCTGACGGACCCGGGTGGAACCGGTCGCTCCGCTCACCCGTCGAACCGCCATGAACCGCTACAAGCAGCGCATGACCCTGACGGCGGCCGCCGTGCTCGTCCCGCTCACGGTGGCCTGTGGCAGCGAGATGGAGGGGAGTGCCGCGGTGAGCGTCCGGCAGCCCGTGACCGGCATCGACTGGCGGGTCGACGGCCTCACCGCCGGCGGCACGGCCCGGCAGGCCCCCGCGACCGCCCGCCTGCGCATCGACGAGGACGGCAAGGCGGCCGGCAACCTGGGCTGCAACCGGTTCAGCGCCCGGGCCACCGTGCGCGGCGACCGGATCACCATCGGGGACCTGCGCACCACCCGGATGGCCTGTGGCCAGGAGCGGATGGACTTCGAGCGGGCCCTCGCCCGCGTCCTCACCACCGGCACCCTCGTCGCCAGGACCGACGCCGCGAAGCTGACGCTCACCGACGGCGACGGCGACCGCGTCCACCTCAGCCGCCTCGGCCCCGAATGATGTGCGACACCTCACTCACGTATCCGGCAAAGCCCCCGGCGACCGGGCCGCCCGACGCGGCCGCGCTCCCCGCCGTTCGCTGACGCAGGGCTTTGACCAGCGAAAACGCGAAAACCACCAAGGTGATCGCCGGTCCCGGGCCTCGCACGGGAACAGATCCCCAATTCGGACCAGTGGTCGACCTCGCCTACACTCGGTGGCGTGCCACGTGGTGACGGTCGACTCAATCACGATCTGCTTCCCGGCGAAAAGGGCCCCCAGGACGCTTGCGGCGTCTTCGGCGTCTGGGCTCCGGGTGAAGAGGTCGCAAAGCTCACGTACTTCGGGCTCTACGCCCTCCAGCACCGGGGTCAGGAATCCGCGGGAATCGCGGTCAGCAACGGCTCCCAGATCCTCGTCTTCAAGGACATGGGCCTGGTCTCCCAGGTCTTCGACGAAACCTCGCTCGGTTCGCTCCAGGGTCACATCGCGGTCGGACACGCCCGCTACTCGACCACCGGCGCCTCCGTGTGGGAGAACGCCCAGCCGACGTTCCGCGCCACCGCGCACGGTTCGATCGCGCTCGGTCACAACGGCAACCTGGTGAACACGGCGCAGCTCGCCGAGATGGTCGCCGCGCTGCCGAACGACAACAACAGCCGCTCCGCCCGGGTCGCGGCGACCAACGACACCGACCTGCTGACGGCCCTGCTGGCCGCCCAGGTCGACGAGAACGGCAAACCGCTGACCATCGAGGAGGCGGCCCACGCCGTCCTGCCCAAGGTGCGCGGTGCCTTCTCGCTCGTCTTCATGGACGAGGGGACCCTCTACGCCGCCCGCGACCCGCAGGGCATCCGCCCGCTGGTCCTCGGCCGCCTGGAGCGCGGCTGGGTGGTCGCCTCCGAGTCCGCCGCCCTGGACATCTGCGGCGCGAGCTACGTCCGGGAGATCGAACCGGGCGAGTTCGTCGCGATCGACGAGAACGGCCTGCGCGCCTCCCGATTCGCGGAAGCGAAGCCCAAGGGCTGCGTCTTCGAGTACGTGTACCTGGCCCGCCCGGACACCGACATCGCCGGCCGGAACGTGTACCTCTCCCGGGTGGAGATGGGCCGCCGGCTCGCCAAGGAGGCGCCGGTCGAGGCCGACCTGGTCATAGCGACCCCGGAGTCCGGCACACCGGCCGCCGTCGGGTACGCGGAGGCGTCCGGCATCCCCTTCGGCAACGGCCTGGTGAAGAACGCCTACGTCGGCCGGACCTTCATCCAGCCTTCGCAGACCATCCGCCAGCTCGGCATCCGCCTGAAGCTGAACCCGCTGAAGGAAGTCATCAAGGGCAAGCGGCTGGTCGTCGTCGACGACTCGATCGTGCGCGGCAACACCCAGCGCGCCCTGGTCCGCATGCTCCGCGAGGCGGGCGCCGCCGAGGTCCACATCCGGATCTCCTCCCCGCCCGTGAAGTGGCCCTGCTTCTTCGGCATCGACTTCGCCACCCGCGCGGAGCTGATCGCCAACGGCATGACCGTCGAGGAGATCGGCACCAGCCTCGGCGCCGACTCCCTGGCCTACATCTCCATCGACGGCATGATCGAGGCGACCACGATCGCCAAGCCGAACCTGTGCCGCGCCTGCTTCGACGGCGAGTACCCGATGGAACTGCCGGACCCGGAGCTGCTGGGCAAGCAGCTGCTGGAGACCGAGCTGGCGGCCGGTCCCGCCGCCACGGCCGCGGCCGACGCCATCCGTCGCCCGTAACACCCCGCAGTACGACACGAAAGCTCTCACAGCCATGTCTGAGACAACTGGTGCCAGCTACGCAGCGGCGGGCGTCGACATCGAGGCGGGCGACCGCGCCGTCGAGCTGATGAAGGAGTGGGTGAAGAAGACGCAGCGCCCCGAGGTCCTCGGCGGCCTCGGCGGTTTCGCCGGCCTCTTCGACGCCTCCGCCCTCAAGCGCTACGAGCGCCCGCTGCTGGCCTCCGCCACGGACGGCGTGGGCACGAAGGTCGACGTCGCGCGCCGCATGGGCGTCTACGACACCATCGGCCACGACCTGGTCGCCATGGTCATGGACGACATCGTGGTGTGCGGCGCCGAGCCGCTGTTCATGACCGACTACATCTGCGTCGGCAAGGTCCACCCCGAGCGCGTCGCGGCCATCGTGAAGGGCATCGCGGAGGGCTGCGTGCTGGCTGGCTGCGCCCTGGTGGGCGGCGAGACGGCCGAGCACCCGGGCCTGCTGGGCGCGGACGACTTCGACGTGGCCGGCGCCGGCACGGGCGTCGTGGAGGCCGACCGGCTGCTCGGCGCCGATCGCATCCGCACGGGTGACACCGTGATCGCCATGGCGTCCTCCGGGCTTCACTCCAACGGGTACTCCCTGGTCCGCCACGTCCTGCTGGACCGCGCGGGCCTCGCCCTGGAGGCGGAGGTCGCGGAGCTGGGCCGGACCCTCGGCGAGGAGCTGCTGGAGCCCACGAAGATCTACTCGCTGGACTGCCTGGCGCTCACCCGCACCGCCGACGTGCACGCCTTCAGCCACGTCACCGGCGGCGGGCTCGCCGCCAACCTGGCCCGGGTGATCCCGGACGGCCTGCACGCCGTGGTGGACCGCTCCACCTGGACCCCGGGCGCGGTCTTCGACCTGGTCGGCAGGGCCGGGGACGTCGAGCGGCTGGAGCTGGAGAAGACGCTCAACATGGGCGTCGGCATGATCGCGATCGTCCCCGGCGAGTCCGCCGACGTCGCCCTGGCGACCCTCGCGGACCGCGGCGTCGAGGCATGGGTCGCCGGCGAGATCACCGAGCGTGGCGACAGGACGACCGGCGCGGAGCTGGTCGGCGACTACGCCGGCTGATCCCGCCCGGACAGCACAGAAGCCGGTCGGTGGCAGTGCCACCGACCGGACTCGTGCTCAGTACAAGGTCAAGCGCCGCGACGGTGTTGTGAGGGACCCTCACCCTCGTCTCCGTCGTCCTCATAGAGGTCGGCGTAACGGGAGTAAAGGTCGTCCTCGTCGTCCTCATCGTCCTCGAACGGTTCGCCGTTCGGCGGCTGGCTCGAAGTCGATGCGCCCAGTTCACTGGCCAGACGTGACAGGTCAGTCCCACCGCTGTTGTACTTCAGCTGGCGGGCGACCTTTGTCTGCTTGGCCTTGGCCCGGCCGCGCCCCATGGCTCGACCCCCTCGGTGACGGGGCTCAACGGCCCCAGAGTCTGACACGCGTTCATGTTCTGGAACGGACCCTCCGCGGAGGGGCCGGTCCGTAGGGCTTCCACGGTACCTGAGCCCGCGCCCATACGGTACGTCGCCCGCAGCACGCGCGTGTGCCCACGACCTTCGAGGAGCCCTGTCCTCGCTGGTCAGTGGCGATTTTAACCACTTATCGGGGAACGACCCGCCGGTGGAAGTGAGAGTTCTCTCTAAGTTCCCGCCGGCGGATACCGCTCTTCTGTGCGATCGCCCTACGGGGCGACCCGGCCCGCACGGGCGTCGGCCATCCGCTGCTCGGCGATCCGGTCGGCCGCCGCGGCCGGCGGGATCCCGTCCTCCTTCGCACGTGCGAAGATGGCCAGCGTGGTGTCGAAGATCTTCGCGGCCTTCGCCCGGCACCGGTCGAAGTCGAAGCCGTGCAGCTCGTCGGCCACCTGGATGACCCCGCCGGCGTTCACCACGTAGTCCGGTGCGTAGAGGATCCCGCGGTCGGCGAGGTCCTTCTCGACACCCGGGTGGGCGAGCTGGTTGTTGGCCGCGCCGCACACCACCCGGGCGGTGAGCGCGGGCACCGAGAGGTCGTTCAGGGCGCCGCCGAGAGCGCACGGGGCGTAGATGTCCAGGCCCTCGACCCGGATCAGCGCCTCGGTGTCGGCGACCGCCGTCACCCCCTCGGGGTGCTCGTCGAGGATCCGCCGGACGGCGTCGGCGCGCACGTCCGCGATCACGACCTCCGCGCCCTCGTCGAGCAGGTGCCGCACCAGGTGGTGGCCGACCTTGCCGACACCGGCCACGCCGACCCTGCGGCCGCGCAGCGTGGGGTCGCCCCACAGGTGCTGGGCGGAGGCGCGCATGCCCTGGTAGACGCCGAAGGCGGTGAGCACGGAGGAGTCGCCGGCGCCGCCGTTCTCCGGCGAGCGGCCGGTGGTCCAGCGGCAGTCGCGGGCCACGACGTCCATGTCGGCGACGTACGTGCCGACGTCGCACGCGGTGACGTAGCGGCCGCCGAGGGAGGCGACCATGCGCCCGTAGGCGAGGAGCAGCCCCTCGGTCTTGTCGCGCTCCGGGTCGCCGATGATCACGGCCTTGCCGCCGCCGTGGTCGAGACCGGCCAGGGCGTTCTTGTAGGACATCCCGCGCGCGAGGTTCAGGGCGTCGGCGACGGCCTCCGCCTCGGTGGCGTAGGGGTAGAAGCGCGTGCCGCCGAGGGCCGGGCCCAGGGCGGTGGAGTGGATGGCGATCACGGCCTTGAGGCCGCTGGCGCGGTCCTGGCAGAGCACGACCTGCTCGTGGCCGCCCTGGTCCGCGTGGAACAGGGTGTGCAGGACATCGGCAGACGCGCCGGTTACGTCGGTCACTGTGGTGACTCCTGTGTACATAGCGGCGAGTGGGGTGTGGTCCCCGTAAGGGTGGCGGGGAGCCGTGGCATGAGAGTAGAGCCTCGGCCCGTTCGCCATCCGTGCAGTGTTCAGGATCACCCTCCCGGGGCCGCCGCGCACGTATGGGCGTGGCACGATGCGCAGTGTTTCGAGCCGGGTCCGATGGGGAGGGAGCAGGCGTGCCGAAGGTGTCCCCCGTGGTCGTCCCCTATGCCGCGTACCTGCGTGTGTACGAGCCGCTGGCCGCCTTCCCGGAGCCGGAGCGCGGCCACTGGGCGCGCTACGCCCGCCGCACCGAGCGTCCCTCGTACCAGGACGAACTGCGCCGCTCCCTGGCCGACTTGCTGGCCACCCCGCCGATCGTGGTGCCGGTGCGCGAGAGCGGTGACGCCTTCGTGCTGGAGGCCGACGGGGTCGTCTGCGTGTGCCCCTGGCGGACCCGGCTGCGCGGCTGGCAGGCCCTCGGCGAGCCGGCGGAGGAGCTGCCGCCGCTGGTGCTGGACGCGGCGCTGCCGCCGGTGGTGCGCCGCCAGGCGGCCCAGGACTACGAGCGCTGGCTCGCCCGCAACCCCGACGCCCGCCCGTGGATCCGCACGGCGACCTGGGAGCTGCCGCTGACCTGGTTCGTCCTGGTCGCGGACGAGGAGCGGCGGTACGACGAGGGGGCCGCCGGGGTGCCCCCGCTGCTGCGCTACCGCACGCCGATGGTGCAGGCCCGGCGGCGGGTGGCGCGGGCGCTGCGGACGCTGCGGGACACCGTCGAGGAGAGCCCGCTGATCGACGGCCTGGTGGACGTCGGCCGCTGGCTGGAGGAGTTCCACCCGCGCTCGCTGGTGGAGCTGGACTACGGCGGTCTGGTGCACCTGCTGCCGGCGGGCGAGCTGGAGGACGACCACTCGGCGGCGGACGTGGCCGCCGGCGTCGACGCGCTGCGCCGGGGTGACGGGACGGCCGCCGGGGAGGCGTACGAGCGCCTGGTGCGGCGGTGGCGGGCGGTACGGGACCGGCGCTCCGCGAACTGAGTGACGTAGGTCACGGTCAAATGGGTGCCCGAAGACGTACGTTCTACTCGCTCACGGCCATCTGACGGGACGTTGGTCCCGATCTGGACTTTCGCCCCAAGGGTGACGGACAGCACTTACCCGGCCCTTGCTCACGTTGCCACCCCTCGTGCCAAAATAGGACAAGGAGTCCGGGGAGGGTTCCGTCCGTCCACCTATGCTCGGCTGTGGGCGGATTCTCAGCATTGCACGCTTTGGGGGGTCTGGTGACTCCTGATCGCTCTGTGACTGATCGTCACAGTGGCGTGACTGTCCGCTATGGCATGGTCCATCGGCTTCCGTCGCTGATGAACACCTGGGAGGGCAATTCCATCGGTTTGGCCGACGCGGCTGGACGGATGGTGTAGTTGTAGTGCCGAGGACAAGCCGTTCGTCCTATAACCGACTCGACTCGCGTCCGCCATTTCGGGCAACGCGGGTCAAGGTGCAGAATTTAGAGGAAAGAACCGAGAAGGTTCGGTTCTCCCGAGGAGGCCGCTCATGACCGCTCGCACCCCTGATGCCGAGCCGCTGCTGACCCCGGCTGAGGTCGCCACCATGTTCCGTGTCGACCCCAAGACGGTCACGCGGTGGGCGAAGGCCGGCAAGCTCACGTCCATCCGCACGCTCGGCGGGCACCGCCGCTACCGCGAGGCCGAGGTCCGCGCCCTGCTGGCGGGCATCCCGCAGCAGCGCAGCGAGGCCTGAACAACCGTATGACCGGGCAGGACGGCCGGCCCCCCAATCGGCCTCGAACGCCCGGAGCACTGGCTCCACACGACGCGGGTCCTGCCCCAACAGGCCCCTCGCCCAGGCCGAGAGAGCGTCACAGGCAAGCTGCACAGGGTGCGTCGTAAGATCGCGCTGGACTCCGCCGGGTCCAGCGCGATCTTTTTTGTGCGTGGAGCGGGGACGGGGCCGGCGGTTGTGAGCATCCTTGTCGGAGTCTGGGGAGGCCTGTCGGAACGGCTGTGTGCGTCCCTGGGGACGGGTGCAATTGCACATATTAAATTGACCCGTTGTATGACAGGGGTAAGTGCCACCGTTTCAGAAACTCATGCGGTGACACCCGTCACATGGTGCGCCGCTTGCTGGCCGCGCGCCACGTGCGCTAGGGGAGGCGGCCGCTCCACCGTCCCACGCCCGTACGGCGGTTGGGTCGGCCGGGGGTCACGCGCGACGAGGGCCTTCGTCCGCCGCGCCCTCCCCCTCCGCCTCCTGGTCGCGGCCGCCGGAGTCCATCGCCAGCCGCAACAGGCGGTGGCAGATGGGGCAGTGGCGCGTGCGGTGCGGGTAGCCGGAGGCGGCCGACAGATGGGCTCTCAGGAGCGCTCGTGTCTCGTGCCTGACCGACGCCGCCATACGCCACCTCCAGGGGGCCGTGCGGGGAGGACGAGCCCTGCTCCCTGGGTACCGATCGAATGTGACGCCGTCAAGACCGCTGCACCGCACCGAAGTGGCGGGCCCGGCCCCGCTTGCGCCGCTCTCCCGCCGTGGCGCCCTGCCGGGGCCGCGCGAGTGCCCGGAGGGGGCGCGGGGGCGGCAGGGGGCGGCAGGGGGCCCGCCGCGCCCCGGGAAGACCGGCCGCGGCCGCTCTCCGGCCCTCCGGCCCGCCGTGCGGTCCGCGGATGCCGTACCCGTGCGGCGGTGGAAACGAGTGAGGCCCGCGTCCCTTACGGGCGCGGGCCTCACTCTCGATGCGGTCCTGACGGGATTTGAACCCGCGGCCTCCACCTTGACAGGGTGGCGAGCACTCCAAACTGCTCCACAGGACCAGGTTTCGCGGCGCTTTTTCCTGCACTGCGCTGCGAAAAGAGACTGTACAGGAGGGTGAGGTCCCTGGTCGAACTCACCCTCCGTGCCGGGGCGGTCACTGCACGGCCGCGTCGATCGCCTTCACGATCCGCTTGTCGGAGACCGGGTACGCCGTGCCCAGCGCGTGGGCGAAGTAGCTGACCCGCAGCTCCTCGATCATCCAGCGGATGTCCCGGACCGAGGACGGCACCGGGCGGCCCTTCGGGAGCTGTTCCAGCAGCCAGGCGTACTCGTCCTGCATCTCGTGGACCTTCTCCATGCGCGTGGTGTCGCGCTGGACGTTCGTCGGCATCTGCTGGAGCCGGCGGTCGGCGGCCACCAGATAGCGCATCAGGTCCGGCAGGCGCCGTATGCCCGCCCAGGTGACGAAACCGGGCTTCACGAGGGCGTCCAGCTGCTTGCGGACGTCCGCGAGGTTCGCGAGCAGCGTGGGGCTGCGGACGCCCTTCAGCCGGCGCTCGCACGCCTGCCAGGCCGCGAGCACCTGCTGCACCTGGGCGACCGTGCGGACCGTGGTGTCCACGATCTCGGCGCGCACCTTGTCGTACAGCTTGCGGTACGACTCCTCGTCCCAGGCCGGCCCGCCGAAGTCCCCGATGAGCTTGTCCGCCGCCGCCGTCGCGCAGTCGTCGAACAGCGCCTGGACCGAACCGTGCGGGTTGGCGGAGAGCGCCAGCTTCTGGGCGTTCGTCAGCTTCTCGGACGCGAACTTCGCGGCGTTCACCGGGATGTTGCGCAGGATCAGCCGGCGGGTGCCCTTCCACATGGCCTCCGCCTGCTCGGCCTCGGTGTCGAAGAGGCGTACGGAGACCGTGTCGCCGTCGTCCACCAGCGCCGGGTAGGCCTTGACCGGCTGCCCGGCCCGGCGGGTCTCGAAGACCCGGGTGAGCGTGCCGATCGTCCAGTCCGTCAGGCCCCCGCGCTCCAGGGACTGGCCGCCCTCGCGGGACGCGGTCGCCGCCGCGGCCTGGGACAGGGCCTGGCGGGCCTTCGGCTTCAGGCGCAGCTTCAGCGCTTCCAGGTCCTTGTCCTCGGCCAGCTTCCGGCGGCGCTCGTCGACGATCCGGAAGGTGATCCTGAGGTGGTCGGGAACCCTCGACCAGTCGAAGTCCTCCGCCTCGAAGGGGACACCGACCATCCGCTTCAGCTCGCGGGCCATCGTGACGGTCAGCGGCTCCTGGAGGGGCACCGCCCGCTCCAGGAACGCCTTCGCGTAGTTCGGCGCGGGCACGTAGTTGCGGCGCACCGGCTTGGGGAGGGAGCGGATCAGCTCCGTCACCACCTCCGCGCGCAGGCCCGGGATCTGCCAGTCGAAGCCCTCGTCCGTGACCTGGTTGAGCACCTGGAGCGGGACGTGCACCGTCACGCCGTCGGCGTCCGCGCCCGGCTCGAACTGGTAGGTGACGCGGAACTTCAGGTTCCCCTGCCGCCAGGTGTCCGGGTAGTCGGCCTTGGTGACCGCCTCCGCCGACTCCCGGATGAGCATCTCCCGCTCGAAGTCCAGGTAGTCCGGCTGCTCGTGCCGCTTGTGCTTCCACCAGGAGTCGAAGTGCGCCCCGGACACCACGTGTTCGGGCACCCGCTGGTCGTAGAAGTCGAAGAGGGTCTCGTCGTCCACGACGATGTCCCGGCGCCGGGCGCGGTGCTCCAGCTCCTCGACCTCGCTCAGCAGCCTGCGGTTGTCGGCGAAGAACTTGTGGTGGGTGCGCCAGTCGCCCTCCACGAGCGCGTTGCGGATGAACAGCTCGCGCGAGACCCCGGGATCGATCCGGCCGTAGTTCACCTTCCGCTGGGCGACGATCGGGACGCCGTACAGCGTGACCTTCTCGTACGCCATCACGGCCGCCTGGTCCTTCTCCCAGTGCGGCTCGCTGTACGTCCGCTTGAGGAGGTGCTCGGCGAGCGGTTCGACCCACTCGGGCTCGATCTTCGCGTTGACCCGCGCCCACAGCCGGCTCGTCTCCACCAGCTCGGCCGACATCAGGAATCTCGGCTGCTTCCGGAACAGCGCGGAGCCCGGGAAGACGGCGAACTTGGCGCTGCGGGCGCCCAGGTACTCGTTCTTGTTGCCGTCCTTCACGTCCTTCATCCCGACGTGCGAGAGCAGGCCGGCGAGGAGGGAGACGTGGACGCGGTCGGCGGGGGCGTCCTCCTCGTTCAGGTGGATGCCCATCTGCTTGGCGACCGTGCGCAGCTGGGTGTAGATGTCCTGCCATTCCCGGATGCGCAGGAAGTTCAGGTACTCCTGCTTGCACATACGGCGGAACGAGCT
Source organism: Streptomyces sp. NPDC025833 (assembly GCF_055558055.1). Taxonomy (NCBI): domain Bacteria; kingdom Bacillati; phylum Actinomycetota; class Actinomycetes; order Kitasatosporales; family Streptomycetaceae; genus Streptomyces; species Streptomyces sp. NPDC025833. The sequence continues at coordinate 39,476 of NZ_JBVHNF010000008.1, read as the reverse complement.
GGAGCCGCGCTCCTTCTGCTGCTCCCGGACGTACCGCCACAGGTTCAGGTAGGCGAGGAAGTCGCTGGTCTCGTCCTTGAAGCGGGCGTGCTGCTGGTCGGCCTGCGCCTGCTTGTCGGCGGGGCGCTCGCGCGGGTCCTGGATGGACAGCGCGGCCGCGATGACCATGACCTCGCGGACGCAGCCGTTCCTGTCGGCCTCCAGGACCATCCGGGCCAGCCGCGGGTCGACGGGGAGCTGGGCCAGCTTGCGGCCCGTGTCGGTGAGCCGTTTGCGGACGTCCTTCTGGGCCGGGTCCAGCGCGCCCAGCTCCTGGAGGAGCTGCACGCCGTCACGGATGTTGCGGTGGTCCGGCGGGTCGATGAACGGGAACTTCTCGATCTCGCCCAGGCCGGCCGCGGTCATCTGGAGGATGACGGAAGCGAGGTTGGTGCGGAGGATCTCCGCGTCCGTGAACTCGGGCCGGGCGAGGAAGTCGTCCTCGGAGTACAGGCGGATGCAGATACCGTCGGACGTACGGCCGCAGCGGCCCTTGCGCTGGTTGGCGCTGGCCTGCGAGACCGGCTCGATGGGCAGCCGCTGGACCTTGGTGCGGTGGCTGTAGCGGCTGATCCGGGCGAAGCCGGGGTCGATGACGTACTTGATCCCGGGGACGGTCAGGGACGTCTCGGCGACGTTGGTGGCGAGCACGATCCGCCGGCCGGTGTGCGGCTGGAAGACCCGGTGCTGCTCCGCGTGGGAGAGCCGGGCGTACAGCGGCAGCACCTCCGTGAACCGGTACTTCTTCTTCTCCAGCGCGTCCGCGGTGTCCCGGATCTCGCGCTCGCCGGAGAGGAAGACCAGGATGTCGCCCTTGCCCTCCGCCATCAGCTCCTCGACGGCGTCGGTGATCGCGGTGATCTGGTCGCGGTCGGCGTCCTCGGAGTCCTCCTCGAGCAGCGGCCGGTACCGCACCTCCACGGGGTAGGTCCGGCCGCTCACCTCGATGATCGGGGCGTCGCCGAAGTGCCGCGAGAAGCGCTCGGGGTCGATGGTCGCCGAGGTGATGACGACCTTCAGGTCCGGCCGCTTCGGCAGCAGCCGGGCCAGGTAGCCGAGGAGGAAGTCGATGTTGAGAGACCGCTCGTGGGCCTCGTCGATGATGATCGTGTCGTAGGCGCGCAGCTCGCGGTCGGTCTGGATCTCGGCGAGCAGGATGCCGTCCGTCATCAGCTTGACGAAGGTGGCCTCCGGGTTCACCTGGTCGGTGAACCGGACCTTCCAGCCGACGGCCTCGCCGAGCGGGGTCCGCAGCTCCTCCGCCACGCGCTCGGCGACGGTCCGGGCCGCGATCCGCCGCGGCTGGGTGTGCCCGATCATGCCGCGCACGCCCCGGCCCAGCTCCAGGCAGATCTTGGGGATCTGCGTGGTCTTGCCGGACCCGGTCTCACCGGCCACGATGACCACCTGGTGAGCGCGGATGGCGTCCGCGATCTCGGCCTTCTTCTGGCTGACCGGCAGTTGCTCGGGATAGCTGACGGCCGGCACGCGGGAGCGCCGCTCGGCCATGTGCTTCTCGGCGCGGCCGATCTCGGTCTCGATCTCGGCGAGGACGGCGGTGCGGGCCTCGGGCTTACGGATCTTGCGCGCGCCCTCCAGCCGCCGGCCGAGCCGGTGCGCGTCGCGCAGTGACAGCTCGGTCAGGCGGGGGGCGAGGGTGCCGAGGGCGGGGGCGGGATGCGTAGACATACGCGGTCCAGGATCTCACCCCGGCCGAAATTCACGCGAACGATTTGCGGGCGGCCGGGGGAAGCGCGTCCTCCGGGGGAGCGCGGGGCCGCCGTTCCGGGCGGACACGCGCTCGCCGGGCGACGGGCACGCCCCGGCAGGTGGTGCCAGAGTGTCCCGTATGCCCGATTCCCCGCACGGAGAGCACGGCCGTCCCCCGACGCGCGCGGAGCGCTGGACGGCGTTCCGGGAGTCCCCCTTCCTGCCGGCCACGGTCCTGGTGCTGCTCATCGCCGCGGCGGCCGGCCTCTTCGCCGGCTCCTACACCTACGCCATGGCCAACCCCACCCCGCACGTCATTCCCACGGCGGTGACGGTGTCCAACGACGAACCGGCGGCCCGGCGCTTCATCGCCGGCATGGAGCAGGCCCTGAACGCCTCGCTGAAGCTGCACTCCTACGACAGCAGGGGGGCGGCGGTGCGGGCGGTGGCGGAGCAGCGGGTGTTCGCCGTGGTGGAGACCCCGGCCGGCGGCCGGTCGGTCACCCTGGACGTGTCCAGCGCCTCCGGGGCCACCGTCGCCCAGGTGCTCGGCGAGTCGGCGGCGAAGGTGGGCGAGGCGACCGGGACGGCCGTGGTGGTGCGCGACCTGAACCCGTTGCAGCGGGGTGACCCGCGAGGGCTGGCCATCTTCTACATCTCGCTCGCCGCCGTGATCATCGGATTCATCGGCGCGATCCAGCTCAGCGTGCACGCGAAGGCCCTGAACCCCCTGGAGCGCATCGCCTTCATCGTCGTCTACGCCGTGCTCGGCGGGTTCACGATCGCCGCGGTGGTGGACTGGTGGCTGAAGGCGGTGAAGCTGCCGTTCGTCGAGTCCTGGTTCATCCTCGCCCTGACGATGTTCGCCTCCGGCATGGTCTTCACGATGTTCAACACCCTGTTCGGGCGGTGGGCGATGCTGCCGACCTGGGGACTGATGGTGCTGCTCGGCAACCCGTCGTCCGGCGGTGCGGTCTCCTGGCCGCTGCTGCCCTCGCCGCTCGGCACGATCGGCCGCTGGCTGCCGCCCGGCGCCTCGGTGAACGCCCAGCACACCGCCGTGTACTTCCGGAGCCACCAGCACGCCTTCCCGTTCCTGGTGCTCGCCGGCTGGGCGGTCCTGTCCTGCGCGGTCTTCGTGATCTGGCGCGAGCGCCATCCGGGCGGCCGGACGACGGGACCGGCCCACGCCGCCCGTGACCTCGGGCCCTCCTAGGGCGCGTGCCCGGCCGGCGGGGCCGGCGGGGGCGTCTCGGGGTGGTGGCGTACCGGGCCGTCGCCGAGGACGAAGGACCTCGCGGTGTTGGAGACGGCCTTGATGCCCAGGTAGGCGGTGGTCATGCTGCTGACGGCGGTGAACGCGGCGGTGAGGATGCCGACGATCACCGCCTTGTCCCCGTGGAGCTGCCACACCCCGAAGGCCGCGACCCCGGCGATCGCGAGATTGCTGGTGACGACCGCGAGCAGCCCGTACCGGGCCCGGTCCTTCTCCAGCTCGGTGTCCTGACTGCTCCTGGTCCCGCCCCGGCTCATGTCCGCCCCGCCCCCCCCTCACGCGCACCACGCGCGATCAGCCCGAACGTAGCGCCGGCCGCCGACGGTGCCAAGGCGTCACGGGCACCGCGCGGCGCGGTGGCCGATCGGGCACGGCGGAGCCCCACGGGTTGGCGTGTGTCTCCCTGGTGCCGCGCCTGGCGACCCACGACACTGGACCGCATGGGGGACGGTAACTGGTGGGTGGCGCTGCTCACGGGCGCCACGGCGCTGGGCGCGAGCTGGATCACGACCCGCGGCAACGCGCGCTCCGTACGGGTCGAGGCGGAGGTCAACGCGCACGCCGGTCACCTCACCGAGGCGCGGAACCGGAGACGGGACGCCTACCGGGAGCTGAGCACGGCGGTGCACGCCCTATCCGAGGTCTTCTGGAAGATGGAAGTGGTCGACCTCGCGGAGACGAGGGCGGAGCGGGCCGATCTCGTCGAGCAGATGCACACCGCCTCTCGCCGGTGCCTGAGCGAAGTGACCAGGACCAGTCGGGACGTCTACCTGGAGGGACCGGTGGCGGCGGCGAAGGCCGCGCGGGAGTTGCGCCGGAAGGCCGTGGAAACGCATCTCCTGCTGATACGGCTGCACGACGGCACGGAGGACACCCGCTCCGCGTACGACGCCGCGTACCAGGGCTTCACCGCCCAGCACGTGCGCTTCCTGGACGTGGCCCGGGAAGCACTTGAGGTCAGATGAGGGCGCGGCGTCCGCGCCCTGGACGGCAAGCGGCCCGACGCCGGGGCGAGCAACACGAAAGAGCCCCTCTCCGTTGATGCCGGAGAGGGGCTCAAGCCCTGGTCAGGGCTGCGGTGGCTGGGGCCGGGGTCGAACCGGCGACCTTCCGCTTTTCAGGCGGACGCTCGTACCAACTGAGCTACCCAGCCACGGTGTTTCACGTGAAACACCAGCGGTCCTGACGGGATTTGAACCCGCGGCCTCCACCTTGACAGGGTGGCGAGCACTCCAAACTGCTCCACAGGACCAAGCGTGTGTGCAACAGTGTCGCACACGGTAGTACGTGCCCCCAACGGGATTCGAACCCGTGCTACCGCCTTGAAAGGGCGGCGTCCTAGGCCGCTAGACGATGAGGGCTATCGGCCCGCCTGGGCGCTTCTCAGCGCCTCGGGGACGTGAGAAGCATATGGGATGGCGGGGGGTATCGCCAAAACGGTTTACGGGGACGGCGTCGCGCCGCCGGACGAGGGGGTGGCGGAGGACGCACCGGGCGCGCTGGCGGCGCCCGGCCGGTTCTCGTCCGCCAGGTGGCGGCTGACCTCGGCCGTCGTCAGTCCGAGGCCCCCGAGCTTGATCGAGTCCCAGGCCTGCAGCCTGCGGCTGTCACGGTCGAAGTAGAGGATCGAGGCCTCGATCGGGGCGGGGTGCTCGTGCTCCACGGCCCGCAGTCCGCTGCCGCCCGTCGACCCCTCCCTGCGCAGCCGCGTGCCGTACGGCAGGATCTCGGTCCCCTCGTGGTGCAGGTGCCCGCAGAGCACCAGCGGCACCACGCCGTCCGTCTGCCGGGCGGCGGTCGGCTCGTGCGCGACCGCCACGTCCACCGGGGTGCCGGCCGCCTCCTGGTCGCGCAGGGAGGACGCCAGCCGGACCCCCGCCAGTTCCTCGGACGCCTCGCCGCCGGGCACCACCGAGCGGTCGGGGGTGAACTGGGGGTCGCCGGTGCCCGCGAACCGCAGGCCCGCCACGGTCCGCGCCCGCCCGTCGTCCAGGACGTACACGTTCTTCATGCGCTCCAGGTAGCGCTGCGTGGCCCGGGAGTCGTGGTTGCCGCGCACCCAGACGTAGGGCACGCCGAGGTCCCGGACCGGGTCCAGGAAGCCGTTCTCCGCCGTCGTGCCGTGGTCCATGGTGTCGCCGGAGTCGACGATCACGTTCACCCGGTACTGCTTCACCAGCGAGGCGATGATCTTCCAGCTCGCCGGGTTGAGATGGATGTCCGACACGTGCAGGACCCGGACGGTGGAGGGGTCCGGCCGGTAGGCGGGGAGGGTCGAGGTGACCTCGTAGAGCTTCGTCACGTTCGTCACCAGGCGCGCCAACTCCTTCTGGTACACGTCGAATTCCGTGACGATGCTGCGGGCGTTGCCCACCACGGACGGCGCCGAGCCGAGCAGTCCCGAGAACCGCGGCTCCAGGACCGACTTCGGGTTCCAGGTGGCGTAGGCCGACGTGCCGGAGGCGGCCAGCAGGGCCAGGGCCAGCCCGCCGGCGGCCAGCGCCGGACGGGGCCGGCGGTAGACGGCCAGCCCGAGGGCCGTCGCGCCGGCGACCACGGCGGCGCAGGAGCGCAGGGCCAGGTCCAGCGTGCCGTGCTCGACGTCGCGGGCGACCTCGGCCTGGAGTCCGGAGAGCCGTTCGGGGTGGTTCACCAGCGCCTGTGAGCGCTCCGGGTCCAGCCGGTCGACGTTGACGTCCAGCCGGACGGGGGCGACGTGGCTGTCCAGGCTGAGCGCGCCCAGCGGGGAGATGTTGATCCGCGTGCCACCGGTGGCGGAGGGGCGCAGCGCCATCGTCGTGTCCATCGGGCCGACCGGGGCCCGGACGTCGCCGACGACCAGCAGGCCCAGCCAGGCGCCGACGAGGACGACCCCCGTGAGCCCGAGGGCGCGCAGCCAGGGGTGGGGGCGGGCGGCGAGTTCGAGGCGGGGGAGCGGGCGGGTGCGGGCGGGCTTCGGGGTCCGGTTCACATGCTGTCCAGGGCTGCGGGCGGGGACGCGGGCGGTTCGATCGCGTATGCCCGGGGCGCGGCGCGGATATGCGGTCGTCCGGGGCTCTCGTACGGGCCGTCCGTACCGGACAATGACCCTGTGCTGGAGATGACGCGCGAGGAGTTCGAGGAACTGGTCGCCGAGGCGCTCGACCGGATCCCGCCGGAACTGACACGGTTGATGGACAACGTCGCGGTGTTCGTGGAGGACGAACCGCCCGCCGACGATCCCGAGCTGCTCGGGCTCTACGAGGGGACACCGCTGACCGACCGGGGCGAGTGGTACGCGGGCGTCCTGCCGGACCGGATCACCGTCTACCGGGGGCCGACGCTGCGGATGTGCGAGAGCCGCGAGGACGTGATCGCGGAGACCGAGGTGACCGTGGTGCACGAGGTCGCCCACCACTTCGGCATCGACGACGCCCGGCTGCACGCCCTCGGCTACGGGTGAGCGCGGGGGCGCGCACGGCCGGGTGAGGCGGGGCGCCGGGCGGTGCGCCGGAGCCGCCGGGACCGCGGTGCCGGGCGCGCCGGGCGCGTGTCCTCGCGCGGGCGGCGGGAGTTGGGGAGGTTGACTCCTTCCCCGTCCCCGGAGGTGGCCGCCGTGCGCCGCTTGTACGTACCCGTCCGTCTCGCCGTCACGGCCCTGGCCGTCACCGCCGCCGCCGGCTGCGTGAACGTGGGTGACGACCCGGGCGGGGGCCGCCCCACCCACTCCGCGGGCCGGCACGGGGGCGAGGTGCCCGGCGGCGGCCCGGCCCCGGGCGCGGGCGGCCACGCCGGCGAGAGCGTGCCGAACGACGGCAAGCGCGGGGCCGGCGGCAAGGCCGGGCGGGGAAGCCCGGCCCCGGCGTCGGCCACCCCGTCGGGCACGGGCGGCACGTCCGTCCCGGCGCGCGAGCCGGGGGAGCCCGGGGTGCCGCGGGAACCGGGGGAGACCGGCCCGCCCGAGGAGCCGGCGCCGTCCAGGCTGCCGCCGACGCTCCCGGCCAGCTCCGCCCCGCCCGAGCCGCCGGCCACCACGGAACCGCCGCCCGCCCCCGAGCCGCCGCCGGCCGAGCCGTCCTCGTCGGCGCACGAGGAGACGGGACCGCAACTGGTGCAGCGGGAGCCGGCGCCCGCGGCGGGGCTGGCGGCGTGAGCGTCCAGGGTCCGGCGGCGTGTCCCCACGGGGCCGGGGACGGGGCGGACGGACGCGCGCGGGGGGCGGTCGGGCGTGCGCGGGGCGGTACCGCGTGCGCGGGGTGCGATGGGCGGACGGGCGGCCGGGAGCGCGTGCCCCGGCGCGCGGGTGCCGACCGTCACCCGCGAGCGGTGCGGCCGGCCGGGGGAGGCGGGCGGCGCGGTCCGGGCCGGGCGGCGGGGCGGGGCCACGGTGACGTGCGTCTCCGTGGATCGGTTTGCCTTCGGGGGTGGGGGGTGCGTATGGTGGTAGATCGTTTGATCCCATTTGCCCGGCGCCACCGCAGAGCGCGCCGTGTGGCGCGTACTCTCCCTTGCCGTGGCGGACCGCATTGAGGCGGTCGTGAGCGAATCACGGAGTTGACGGGCGCGTGCCGAAGAGACTCCGGAAGGTTTCGCATTCGCATGTCCGTGTCCAGTACTGATCAGTTCGTCGTGTCCGAGAACGAGAACGAGCTCGTCGACGTGACGTCCGAGGTCACCGAGGCCCCCGAGGCCGCTGACACCACCCCCCAGACCACCCCGACCCCTGAGATCACCTTCGCCGACCTCGGCCTCCCCGAGGGCGTGGTGCGCAAGCTCGCGCAGAACGGTGTGACCACCCCCTTCCCGATCCAGGCCGCGACCATCCCGGACGCCCTGCTCGGCAAGGACATCCTCGGCCGCGGCCGCACCGGCTCCGGCAAGACCCTTTCCTTCGGTCTGCCGACCCTGGCCACCCTGGCCGGCGGCCGCACCGAGAAGAAGCGGCCCCGCGCCGTCATCCTCACCCCGACCCGCGAGCTGGCCATGCAGGTCGCGGACGCCCTCCAGCCGTACGGCGACGTCCTCGGCCTGAAGATGAAGGTCGTCTGCGGCGGTACGTCGATGGGCAACCAGATCTACGCCCTGGAGCGCGGCGTCGACGTCCTCGTCGCCACCCCGGGCCGGCTGCGCGACATCATCAACCGCGGCGCCTGCTCCCTGGAGGACGTGCGCATCGCCGTCCTGGACGAGGCCGACCAGATGTCCGACCTGGGCTTCCTGCCCGAGGTCACCGAGCTGCTCGACCAGGTCCCGGCCGGCGGCCAGCGGATGCTGTTCTCCGCCACGATGGAGAACGAGATCCAGACCCTCGTCGACCGCTACCTGACCGACTCCGTCTCCCACGAGGTGGACGCGGCCCAGGGCGCCGTCACGACGATGTCCCACCACATCCTCATCGTGAAGCCCAAGGACAAGGCGCCGGTCACCGCCGCGATCGCCTCCCGCAAGGGCCGCACGATCATCTTCGTCCGCACCCAGCTCGGTGCCGACCGCGTCGCCGAGCAGCTGCGCGAGGCCGGCGTGAAGGCCGACGCGCTGCACGGCGGCATGACCCAGGGCGCCCGTACCCGCACCCTGGCCGACTTCAAGGACGGCTACGTCAACGTCCTGGTCGCCACCGACGTCGCCGCCCGCGGCATCCACGTCGACGGCATCGACCTGGTCCTGAACGTGGACCCGGCCGGCGACCACAAGGACTACCTGCACCGCGCGGGCCGTACCGCCCGCGCCGGCCGCACCGGCACCGTGGTCTCCCTCTCCCTGCCGCACCAGCGCCGCCAGATCTTCCGCCTCATGGAGGACGCCGGCGTCGACGCGGCCCGCCACATCATCCAGGGCGGGGCCGCCTTCGACCCGGAGGTCGCCGAGATCACCGGCGCCCGCTCCATGACCGAGGTCCAGTCCGAGTCCGCGGGCAACGCCGCCCAGCAGGCCGAGCGCGAGGTCGTCCAGCTCACCAAGCAGCTGGAGCGCGCCCAGCGCCGCGCCACCGAGCTGCGCGAGGAGGCCGACCGGCTGGTCGCCCGGGTCGCCCGCGAACGCGGCGATGACCCGGAGGCCGCGGTGGCCGAGGCCCAGGCGACGGCCGCCGAGGAGCTGGCCGCGGTGGAGGAGCCGGCGGAGCGCGAGACCGAGCGCGAGGAGCGCCCGGCGGCGGCGCCGTTCGAGCGCCGGGAGCGCCGTGACGACCGCGGCGGCCGTGGCTTCGAGCGTCGTGACGACCGCGGTGGCCGCGGGTTCGAGCGTCGTGACGACCGCCGGGACGACCGAGGTGGTCGTTCCTTCGAGCGCCGCGACGACCGGGGCGGCCGGGGCTTCGAGCGCCGTGACGACCGCGGCGAGCGCCGTCCGTTCGACCGTGACCGCTCCTTCGAGCGTCGTGACGACCGTGGTGGCCGTTCCTTCGAACGTCGTGACGACCGCCGCGACGACCGTGGCGGCCGGGGCTTCGACCGTCGTGACGACCGTGGTGGCCGTTCCTTCGAGCGCCGCGACGACCGCCGCGACGACCGTGGCGGCCGGGGCTTCGAGCGCCGCGACGACCGCGGTGGCTTCCGCCGCGAGGAGCGGGGCGGTTTCCGCCGCGACGAGCGGACCGGGCACCGGGGCAGCGACCGTCCGTTCAACCGCGACCGCCGCGACGACCGCCCGGGCTTCCGCACCGGCGGCCACGACCGCCCCTCCGGCCGTCGTGACGACCACCGCGGCACCGGCACCGGTTCCTTCGGCCGCCGCGACGACAAGCCCCGCTGGAAGCGCAACGGCTGACACCGGGTGAGCTGAGGAAGGGCCCGTACGACTCCGGTCGTACGGGCCCTTCCGTGTGAGTGACGCATGTCACGCCTTCGCTCAGGGAATTGCTGGGGGCATGACAGACGACGCGAGAGTGGGCGGACAGCGGGGAACGTCCGGGACGTCGGACGAGGAACGGCTGGCCCAGCTCGGCTACACCCAGGTCCTCGCCCGCCGCATGTCGGCGTTCTCCAACTACGCCGTCTCCTTCACGATCATCTCGGTCCTCTCCGGCTGCCTGACGCTCTACCTGTTCGGCATGACCACCGGCGGCCCCGCGGTGATCACCTGGGGCTGGGTGGCGGTGGGGCTGATGACCCTCTTCGTGGGCCTGTCGATGGCCGAGATCTGCTCGGCGTACCCCACCTCGGCCGGCCTGTACTTCTGGGCGCACCGGCTGGCGCCCCCGCGCTCGGCGGCGGCCTGGGCGTGGTTCACGGGCTGGTTCAACGTGCTGGGCCAGGTGGCGGTGACCGCGGGCATCGACTTCGGCGCGGCCTCCTTCCTGGGCGCCTACCTGAACCTCCAGTTCGGCTTCCGGGTGACGCCGGGCCGCACGGTGGCCCTGTTCGCGGCGATCCTCGTCCTGCACGGCCTGCTGAACACCTTCGGCGTGCGGATCGTCGCGTTCCTGAACAGCGTGAGCGTGTGGTGGCACGTGCTGGGCGTGGCGGTGATCGTCGGCGCCCTGACGCTGGTGCCGGACCGGCACCGGCCGGCCTCCTTCGTCTTCACCGAGTTCGTCAACCGGACGGGCTGGGGCAGCGGCCCGTACGTGGTCCTCCTCGGCCTGCTGATGGCCCAGTACACCTTCACCGGCTACGACGCCTCGGCCCACATGACCGAGGAGACCCGGGACGCGTCCACGGCGGGCCCGAAGGGCATCGTCCGCTCGATCTGGACGTCCTGGATCGCCGGATGCGTGCTGCTCCTCGGCTTCACCTTCGCCATCCAGTCGTACGACCGGGAACTGGCCTCCCCGACCGGCGCGCCGCCCGCCCAGATCCTCCTGGACGCGCTCGGCGCGACGACCGGGAAGCTCCTCCTGCTGGTGGTGATCGGCGCCCAGCTGTTCTGCGGCATGGCCTCCGTCACCGCCAACAGCCGCATGATCTACGCCTTCTCGCGGGACGGGGCGCTGCCCTTCTCCCGCGTCTGGCACACGGTCAGCCCGCGCACCCGCACCCCCGTGGCGGCGGTCTGGCTGGCCGCGCTCGGCGCCCTGGCCCTCGGCCTGCCCTACCTGATCAACACGACGGCCTACGCGGCGGTGACGTCGATCGCGGTCATCGGGCTCTACATCGCCTACGTCATCCCGACCTTCCTGCGGGTCCGCAAGGGCGCCGGGTTCGAGCGCGGTCCCTGGCACCTGGGCCGCTGGTCGGGCGCGATCGGGGTCGTCTCGGTGGCGTGGGTGGTGGTGATCACGGTGCTCTTCATGCTCCCGCAGGTCTCCCCGGTCACCTGGGAGACCTTCAACTACGCCCCGGTCGCCGTCCTGGTCGTGCTCGGCTCCGCGGCGGCCTGGTGGCTGGCGTCGGCCCGCCACTGGTTCCTCGCCCGCACGCCCGCCACGGCTCCCACACCGGCCGAAAAGTGACCATCGTCCCCCTCCGGACCGTTCCGACGCGGCCGCGTCACCGATACCCGATCGGCGACGCGGCCGCGTCCGGCTATGCTCGGACAGGCAACATCGCCCGGGCCCTTAGCTCAATTGGCAGAGCAGTGGACTTTTAATCCATTGGTTGTGGGTTCGAGTCCCACAGGGCCTACGGTTCGCAGGCGGGCGGCAAGCCCTCCGACCTGCGGCGCGGCGCCCGCTCCGGCCTCGGCCGGGGCGGGCGCCGCCGCATTCCGCGGGCCCGCGGCGTCCGTCGGCCCTCCCGCTCGCGATCACCGCCGTCACCGGCGTGCCCTCTTCCGGTTCCGGAGGAAGGCGGGGGCGCGGCCGAGGAGTTCGCGCTCCGGGCGGACGTCCCCCTCCGGTGGCTGCCGAGGCGTCAGTCCGCCCGGTAGGCGCGCAGGAAGGCGGCCACCGCGGAGGTGATCAGGCGGTCCGTCTCCGCCGCCGACAGGGGCATGACGCCGTAGTGGGTCGACTGGACGATCTGGTGCGAGATCAGGGCCGAGAAGTGGTCCGCGGCCAGCGCCGCGTCGCCGTGCAGGTTCAGCAGCCCGGCCTCCTCCAGGCGGGTCATCGCGCCGGTCAGGGCCCGCTCGACGGGTACCGGGCCCGTCTCGCGCCAGGCCTGGAGGACCTCGGGCGGCACGTGGTCGGCCTCCGCGTGGATGTGGCGGACCAGCGCGAAATGGTTCGCGTAGTCGGTCATCAGCCGGGTGAAGGCGCGTGCCAGGGAGACCAGGTCGCGTTCCAGGTCGGCGGGAGCGGGTGGGCGCTCCGGGTCCAGTACGGCGTGCAGGCGGTCCAGTTGGGCGTCCCGGACCTGGCCCGACGTCCAGCCGACGACCGTCTGGAAGAGCTGGGCCTTGCCCCCGGGGAAGTGGTTGTAGAGCGTGCGCGTGGAGACGCCGGCCGCGGCGGCGAGCGCGTCGACCGAGGCGCGCGCGTAGCCCTCCCGGCCGAAGACCGTGCACGCCGCGCTCGCGATGGCGATCTGCTTCTGCAGCTTGCGCGGTGGTACCTCGGCCCGCGCCCGTTCCAGCCGGGACTTGTTCGTCTCGCCCACGTCCGCCTCCTTCGTGACCAGGCAACCCTAGCCGAGTTACAACGGCCGTTGTAATTTCTACAACGATCGTTGTACTTTGCTGGAGCGGGGACCGCCGGACGCGGTCCACCCGCCGTCGCGCCGTTCACGAGCGCGCCACGGCACCCGCGAAGACCACCGCGAGGCTCACCGGAGCCTCGCGACAGAGGGGGAAGCCCGTGTCCGTCACCGACGCCATCACCGGATCCGCCACCGGTTCCCGCATCGCCGGGGACCCTCCGCTCCGCGTCGCCGTCATCGTCGCCAGCGTGCGCGAGGGGCGCCGGGGGCGGGCCGTCGCCGACTGGTTCCTCACCACCGCCGCGGCCGGCGACCCGGGCCTGGAGTTCGACGTCGTCGACCTCGCCGAAGTGGACCTGCCGCTGGTCATGCCGGGCTGGGGCGGCGCACCCGGGCCCGGCGCGACCGCCGCGCTGCGGGAGGTCTCGCCGCGGCTCGCCGCCGCCGACGCGTTCGTCGTCGTCACGCCCGAGTACAACCACAGCTTCCCGGCGGCCCTGAAGAACCTCCTCGACTGGCACCTGCGCGAGTGGCAGGCCAAGCCGGTCGGATTCGTGTCCTACGGCGGCCTCGGCGGCGGACTGCGCGCGGTCGAGCAGCTCCGGCTGGTCCTCGCCGAGCTGCACGCCGTGACCGTGCGCGACTCGGTGAGCCTGCACGGCCCCTGGTCCGGCCTCGGCGAGGACGGCGTCCCGCGCGACGCCGAGATCTGCGCCGGCGCCGCCAAGGGCATGCTCGGCCAGCTCGCCTGGTGGGCGCGGACGCTGCGGACCGCGCGCACCGAGCGCCCCTACGCGGGCTGAGGCGGCCGGCGATGAGCACCCTCCGTCCTCCCGGCACCGTCCGGCCCGGCTCCCCGGCCGGGACCGCCGGCGCCGCCGGCCCGGCCGCCCTGCGCCGCGTCGCCGCCGTCGTGGTCCTCGGCACGATCATGTCCGTGCTCGACATGACGATCGTCAACGTCGCGCTGCGCCGCCTCTCGGAGACCTTCGGCGCCCCGCTGGAGACCATCCAGTGGGCCGCGACCGCCTACACGCTGGCGCTCGCCGCGGTCGTCCCGGCCGCGGGCTGGGCGATGGGCCGGATCGGCGCCAAGCGCACCTACGTGGTCGCGCTCGCCCTGTTCACGCTGGGCTCCCTGCTCGCCGCCTGCGCCTGGGACGCGGGCAGCCTGATCGCGTTCCGGACCGTGCAGGGGCTGGGCGGCGGGCTGCTGCAACCGGTCGGCATGGCGATGGGCATGCGGGTCGCGGACCGGGCCCGCATGGGGCGGGCGACGGCCCTGCTGGGGCTGCCCGTCCTGATCGGCCCGGTCGCCGGTCCGGTGCTCGGCGGCTGGCTCGTCGACACCGCGTCCTGGCACTGGATCTTCCTGATCAACCTGCCCGTCGGGGCCCTGGCGCTGCTCCTCGCGGTCCGCCTGCTGCCGGCGGACGCCCCCGCAGCGGGCGGCGCCGCCCCGCCCCGGCTGGACGTCCCCGGCCTGCTGATGCTCTCGCCCGGCCTGGCCCTGCTGCTCTACGGCCTGTCCCGGGGCGGTGAGCACGGCGACCTCGCGGCACCCGGCGCGCTGGTACCGGCGCTCGCCGGGGCCCTCCTCGTCGCGGCCTTCGTCCGGCGGGCGCTCACCGTCCGCGCCCCGCTGCTGGACCTGCGCCTGCTGCGGGACCGCACCTTCGCCGCCGGGGTCGCCACGCTGGCCCCCTTCACCTGCGGCTACTTCGGGTCGATGCTGCTGGGCCCGCTGTACTGGCAGCAGGAGCGGGGCCTGGGCGCGACGGCCGCGGGGCTGCTCGGCGCGCCGGTCGGGCTCGTGGTCGGTGCGACCATGCAGATCGCGGCGCGGCGCGTCGACCGGGTCGCGCCGCGCCGGCTGGTCGCGGCCGGGTGCGCGGTCGGCGCCCTCGGCATGGGCCTGCTGGCCTGGCAGACCGGCACGGAGGGGGTCGCGTCCTGGCGGATCGTCGCCGCGGGCATGGTGCTGGGCGTGGGCGCCGGTACGACGCTGATGCCCGCGATGACCGCCGCCTCCCGGGGCCTGCCGGCGGACCGGCTGCCGGGGGCGAGCACCGCGCTGAGCATCAACGCCCAGCTCGCCGCGTCCACCGGCACGGCCCTGCTGTCGGTGGTGCTGGGCGCGGCCGGGCCGGGCCCGCACGGTTTCCGGCTCGCCTACGCCGTGGCGGCCGCGCTGCTCGCCCTCGGCGTCCTCCCGGCGCTCCGGCTCCCGGCCCACCGGCCGGGCTGAGACGCACCGCCCGGGCCGAGGCCGGGCCGCGCTAGCCCGCCGTCACGCCGGTCAGGTCCGTCAGGTCGGCCAGCGGCAGTGTGTGCCGGGTGTGGAGCACCTTGGCGCGCAGGTAGCGGACGTTGTGCGCCGTGGTGAAGACCCCGGTCGGCACCTGCTCCCGTACGGCCACCCCCAGCGCGCGCAACTGCCCGGCCTTGTCGGGGTTGTTGGACAGCAGGTCCAGCTCCGTGATGCCGAGGGCGGCGAGCATCTGCGCGGCGGCGGTGTAGTCGCGGGCGTCCTCCGGGAGCCCCAGGGCGGTGTTCGCCTCGTAGGTGTCGAGCCCCTCGTCCTGGAGGGCGTAGGCGTCGAGCTTGTTGTACAGGCCGATGCCCCGGCCCTCCTGGCGGAGGTAGAGCAGCACCCCGCCGCGGCCGGCGACGAGCTCGACCGCCTCGCGCAGCTGCGGGCCGCAGTCGCAGCGGGCCGAGCCGAGGACGTCACCGGTCAGGCACTCGGAGTGCAGGCGCACCAGCGGGACCGGCCCGGGGTCGCCGAGGACGACGGCGAGGTGCTCGCGGCCGTCGGCGAGGCCGTGGAAGGTGACGAGTTCGGCGTCGGCGCGGTAACCGTCGGCGAAGCGCAGCGGTACCCGGACGCGGGCGCGCGGGGTGGCGGCGGGGATGTCGGGCATGCGGGTCTCCGGGTTCCGTGCGGAGGAGAGGTGCTTAAGATTTGAAGCACAACCGGAGCGTGACCCTATCCCATGCTTCAAAGTTGAATCAACAGTTCGTCCGGGGCTCATCCGGCCGCCTGGCCGGGGCAGGGGGCCGACCGCCGCCGCCACGGCACGTCCTCGGCGGCGGGGGCGTCCCCGTCGCCCTGCAGCCCGCGCGCGATCCCCGCGAAGATCTCCTCCAACTGCTCCACCTGCTGCGGGGTGATCCGGTCGAACAGCAGGGCGCGCACCGTCTCGACGTGCCCCGGTGCCGTACGCTCCAGAACCGCCGTGCCCGCGTCGGTCAGCACCGCGAGCGAGCCGCGCCTGTCCCGGTCGCAGTTCTCCCGGCGCACCAGGCCGTCCCGCTCCAGCCGGGTCACCGCGTACGTCAGCCGGCTGCGCGTGATCTTCAGCGTCTCGGCCAGGTCGGTCATGCGCAGCCGCCGGCCGGGCGCGTCGGAGAGGTTGGCCAGCACCGAGTAGAACAGGTGCGGCATGCCGCCCTCCTGCTGGAGCTGCCGGTCGATCGCGTCCTCCAGGAGGCGGGAGGCGGCGATGTAGGCGCGCCAGGCGCGCTGCTCCTCGGGGCTGAGCCAGCGGGTCGTCATGCGGCCAGTGTAGGTTTGTTTCAAACTTGAACCAAGCCGGTCACACCGCCCGGTGATCCACCCTTTCCGCCGCCGGCCCCCCGCCGGCCGACCGCTCCCGCGGCCGGCCGCCTCCGGAAGAGAGAGTGCCGATGCCCCTGCCGTACGTGCTGCTGTCCGCCGCCGTCTCCCTCGACGGCTACCTGGACGACACCGGCCCCGAACGGCTCCTGCTGTCCGGCCCGGCCGACTTCGACCGCGTCGACGCGGAGCGGGCCCTCGCCGACGCCGTCCTCGTCGGCGCCGGCACGATCCGTGCCGACGACCCCCGGCTGCTGGTGAACTCCGCCGAGCGGCGCGCTGCCCGGCGCGCGGAGGGCCGGCCGGAGTACCCGCTGAAGGTCGCCGTCACCGGCTCCGGCGACCTCGATCCGGACGCCCGCTTCTGGCACACCGGCGGCGAGAAGGCCGTCTACACGACCGACGGGGGTGCGGAGCGGGCCGCCCGCCGCCTCGGGCACGCCGCCGACGTCGTCCCCCTCGGCCCCGCCCTGGACTGGCGCGCCCTGCTGGAGCACCTGCACGACGTGCGCGGGGTCGGGCGGCTGATGGTCGAGGGCGGCGGCACGGTCCACACCCAGCTCCTGCGGCAGGGGCTCGCCGACGAGCTCCAACTGGTCCTCGCCCCGCTGTTCGTCGGCGACCCCGCGGCGCCCCGGCTGTTCGGGCCGGGCGGCTACCAGGGCGGACGGCTGCGGCTGCTCGACACCCGGCGGATCGAGGACGTCGTCCTGGTCCGCTACGCGCCCACCGCCCCCGGCACGGGCACGGTCCCCGTCGCCGCCGACCGCCACTGGCTGCGCACCGCGTGCCGCCTCGCGGCGCTCTGCCCGCCTTCGGGGACGGCGTTCAGCGTGGGCGCGGTCGTGGTCGCCGCGGACGGCACGGAGCTGGCCCGCGGCCACTCGCGCGAGGGCGGCGACCCCGTGGTGCACGCCGAGGAGGCGGCCCTCGCGAAGATCGACGCGGCGGACCCGCGGCTGGCCGGTGCCACGGTCTACAGCAGTCTCGAACCCTGTGCCCGCCGTGCCTCCCGCCCCGCCCCCTGCGCCGAGCTGATCCTGCGGGCCGGGGTGCGCCGGGTGGTCACCGCCTGGCGCGAACCCGACACGTTCGTGGCCGGCGCCGACGGCACGGGACTCCTGACCGCCGCCGGGGTCCGGGTCGTCGTCCTGCCCGAACTGGAGGCCCTCGCCAAGGCGCCCAACGCCCACCTGCCGGACTGAACGCGAAAACACCCGGGGCCCGGAATCCAATGGATTCCGGGCCCCGGGCCTTCAGTAGCGGGGACAGGATTTGAACCTGCGACCTCTGGGTTATGAGCCCAGCGAGCTACCGAGCTGCTCCACCCCGCGTCGTTGTGTGACCAGCATACGTCATCCGCGGGGCGCTCCGCACATCGGTTTCCCCGGCCCCCGAGAACCGTGACTTTGGGTGACCAGTCGAGCGCCGTACGCATCACCGCTGAGTCACCATCAAAACCGTCGGTGACTACTGAACGCTTCCATGCCGCGGTCAACTCGCCCTTTTTGGCGGAGTAGTGGGTGATGGATCCGTCGCGGAAAACGTCGATGATCAAGCCGGACGGGCTTGGAAAGTCACTGGCGGGTCTATTAACGTTCGATAACGCAGCGCGGTCGTCCCAGCCGTCACCCGAGACGGCTCCGTGCGCATGCGCCTAATCCCGCAAGGGAGCCGGGGAACCACTACTTTGGGGTGAATCACGCGGATACGGCCGTGAACTCGCGGAGTCCACGACCGGTATACGCGCGTAGGAGACCTTCCTGCTCCGAACCCGTCAGCTAACCCGGTAGGCGGAGGAAGGAAAGGAGTACGCCCGCGTGGCGTCCAACCGGCCTGTTCCCGAAGCCCCGTTCACCCCGGCCCAGCGCGAGCCCGACACCTTCGGCTACGGCGCCTACCGCGCCGAGGAGGGGCCCTGGGAGGAATGGAATCCCACCGAGGACTCCGTCACCCCGGTCCGCGGCCGGCACCGCGTCGCCAAGCAGCGCGGCGGCTTCGCGCGCAGCTCCACCGTCCTCGGCGTCGGCGTGATCGCCGCGGTCGGCGCGGGCGGCATGGCGAGCGCCAACACCGGCAAGCCGCCGGTCTCCCTCACCCTGCCCGACCTGCCCTCCGTCGGCTCGCTCCTCGGTGACGAGGCCGAGCAGGCCCCCGAGGCCGTGGCCACCACGCTCAGCACCGTCGCCGTGGACTCCGCCGCCGACGACGCGCGGTCCGGCGACGCCGGCGAGACCCTGCGCAACCGGATCATGGCCCAGGCCGAGCAGCAGCAGGGCCAGGCCGAGAGCAGGGCCACCGCCGCCGCGTTCGCCGCCGCCCGCAAGCAGAGCGCCGACGCGGCCGCCGAAGCGGAGCGGGCCGCCGCCGTCCAGGCCGCCGCCGCGAAGGAGAAGGCGGAGGCCGCCGCCGAGAAGGCCGAGGCCGAGGCGAAGCGGAAGGCGGCGGCGGCGGCCGAGGCGAAGCGGCTGGCGGAGCTGGCCAAGCAGTACGCGCTGCCGACCTCCGCCTACACGCTCACCTCGACGTTCGGCCAGGCCGGTTCGATGTGGTCCTCCGGCCACCACACCGGCCTCGACTTCGCCGCCCCCACGGGCACCCTGATCAAGGCCGTCCACGGCGGCACGATCACCGAGGCGGGCTGGGCCGGGGCCTACGGCTACCGGACGATCCTCACCCTGGACGACGGCACCGAGGTGTGGTTCTGCCACCAGTCCTCGATCAACGTCTCCGCCGGCCAGCGGGTCGCCACCGGCGAGGTCATCGGCCGCGTCGGCGCCACCGGCAACGTCACCGGCCCCCACCTGCACCTGGAGGTCCACCCGGGCGGCCAGCCCTCCGGCATCGACCCGATGGCGTGGCTGCGCGACAAGGGCCTCAACCCCTGATCCGCCTCCTCGGCGAACCCGGCGCCGGCGACGGGATGCGATCGTCCCCCGCCGGCGTTGACGTGACGTATGACGTCACTTCGTGAACTCGGCACTTCCGACCTCGAGGTCTTCCCGCTGTCGCTCGGCGGCAACGTGTTCGGCTGGACCGCCGACGAGCAGGCCTCCTTCGCCGTCCTCGACGCCTACGCGGCGGCGGGCGGCAACTTCATCGACACCGCCGACTCCTACACCGCCTGGATCGAGGGCAACCAGGGCGGCGAGTCGGAGACGATCATCGGCAGGTGGGTCAAGGCGCGCGGCAACCGCGCCGACGTCGTCATCGCGACCAAGGTCGGCCAGCACCCGGACCACCAGGGGCTGTCCGCCGCCACCATCAAGGCGGCCGCCGACGCCTCCCTGCGCCGCCTGGGCACCGACCACATCGACCTCTACTACACCCACTTCGACCAGCCCGAGGTGCCCGTCGAGGAGATCATCGGCGCGCTGGACGAGCTGGTGAAGGCCGGAAAGGTCCGGCACATCGCCGCCTCCAACATCACCGCGGAGCGCCTGGAGGAGTCCCTCGACTTCTCCGACCGCGAGGGACTCGCCCGCTACGTCGCCCTCCAGCCGCACTACAACCTGGTCTCCCGCGACACCTACGAGGGCCCCTTGCAGGACCTCGTCGCCCGCGAGGGCCTGTCCGCCGTCCCGTACTTCGCGCTCGCCGCCGGCTTCCTCACCGGCAAGTACCGGCCCGGCGCGACCGTCGACAGCGCCCGCGCCGGCCGGGCCCGGGAGTACGCGGAGTCCGAGCGCGGCCCGCGGGTCCTCGCGGCACTGGACGAGGTCGCCGCGGCCCACGAGGCCCCGGTCGCCACGGTCGCCCTCGCCTGGCTGGCCGCCCAGCCGACGGTCATCGCCCCCATCGCCTCGGCGCGCACCGTGGAACAGCTCCCGGCGCTGCTGGGCGTGGCGGACCTGAAGCTGACCGGCACCGAGGTCGCCAGGCTGACGGAGGCGTCGGCCTGACCCGCCCGCACCGGCCCTAGGACCGGTACGGGTTGTAGGGGGCGTACGGCGTGTACGGCGCCACCGGGCGGCCGTACGCCTGCCAGGGCCCCACGGGCACCGGCCCCCCGTACCCCGGCCGGACCGGTGCGGCCGTCCGCGCGGCGTACTCCAGGGCCGGCCGGGCCAGGTCCCGGCGCCGCCACAGCTCGTCCAGCAGCTCCCGCTCCCGGACGACGAAGTCGGCCCCGGCCCGGCCCGCGCGGCCGCGCCGCCGCAGGAAGGCGAGCGAGGTGGCGCACCTCTCGTAGCGCGCCACCTCCCGGGCCGCCGGGCGCCCGGCGTGGTGCCGGGCGTAGTCCCGGGCCATCCGCCGCGCCCGCATCGAGCCCAGGGCGAACGGTTCGGCCGGCCCCAGCCACCCGGCCAGCACGTAGGCCGGCAGCTCCGCGCGCACGATCCGCAGCTCCCGCTGCCGGGACCAGACCGCCAGCCAGGTCAGCAGCCCGAACGCCGGCACCATGAAGCCGCCGTACACGGCGAAGAAGCCGTACTGGCCGAAGGTCGCGGAACCGTTCCACAGGGCGTGCATGCCCATCGCGAGGAGCAGTCCGCCGGCCGGCAGCAGTACGCGCCGCACGTGCTGCCGGTCCGCGGACAGCGCGGCGGTGCCGAAGCCGATGCCGGTGAGGACGGTGAACAGGGGATGCGCGAACGGGGACATCACGATGCGCACGAAGAAGGTGGCGGCGGTGACGGAGGCGATGCCGCGGTCGCCGGTGAGCTGGTCGGTGCCGAAGGCCGTGCCGAGGTAGAGGATGTTCTCGGTGAACGCGAACCCGGTCGCGGTGACCCCCGCGAGCACCACGCCGTCCACGACCCCGGTGAAGTCGCGCCTGCGGAAGAGGAACACCAGCAGCACGGCGGCGGCCTTGGCGGACTCCTCCACGACCGGAGCTATCACGGTGGCGCCGAGCGTGTCGGCGCCGGCCGGATCCGCGGTCGAGGTGGCGATCCACCTGGTCGCGAAGCTGTTCGCCACGATGGCTATCAGCGCCGCCGCGCAGGCCCCCCAGGCGAAGGCGAAGACCAGGTTCCGCCAGGGGCCCGGCTCCACCCGGTCCAGCCACCGGAACGCGGCGACCAGCCACGGCACCGGCAGCACCGCCAGGCCGAGCCCGACGAGGAAGCCCTCCGTGCCGGTCTGCCGCCGGACGAGCGCGAGGATGACCAGGCCCGACAGCGCCAGCAGGGAGCTCAGCGCCCCGTACCGCACCCACCGGCGCTGCCACCAGTGCGGGTGGCGGAGCGCCCCGTCCCCGGGGGGCGAGGCGTACGTCGGGGGCGGAGGACTGGTGGCCACGGCATCGACCCTAACGGTGACGGGGCGAGGGGCTGATCGTTTTACCGGTCCCGGCCGGGCGGCACGCGCCGGAACAGCAGATCGTTCACCACATGACCCTTGTCCAGTCCCTGTCCCTCGAAACGGGTCAGCGGCCGGAACTGCGGGCGCGGCGCGAAACCGCCGTCCGCCCGGGTGTTCTCGAAGCCGGGGTGCGCGGTGAGCACCTCCAGCATCTGCTCGGCGTACGGCTCCCAGTCCGTCGCGCAGTGCACGAGCGCCCCCGGCCGCATCCGGGCCGCGGCGAGCGTCAGGAACTCGGGCTGGATGAGCCGCCGCTTGTGGTGCCGCTTCTTGGGCCACGGGTCGGGGAAGTAGACGCGCAGCCCGTCCAGCGCGTCCGGGCGGAGCATCTCCCGCAGCAGGATGATCGCGTCGCCGTTGCCCACCCGGACGTTGGACAGGCCGCCCCGGTCCGCCAGGCTGAGCAGGTTGCCCTGGCCGGGCGTGTGCACGTCGACGGCGAGGATGTTGGTGTCCGGGTCGCCCGCGGCCATCTGCGCGGTCGCCTCGCCCATCCCGAACCCGATCTCCAGGACCACCGGGCGGTCGTTCCCGAACAGCTCGCCGAGGTCGATCACCCGCTGCCCGTCGATGTCCAGCCCCCACTTGGGCCACAGCCGCTGCAGCGCGTCGGCCTGCCCGGTCGTCACCCGGCTGCGCCGCGGCTGGAAACTGCGGATCCGCCGCTCGAAGTGCGATCCGGCGGGATCGGCCCTGGGCCCGTCGGGGAAGCGCGGCTCCCCCTTGGGCCGGGACGGCCGGACGGAGGCGCCGGGCGTGCGGGGGGCCGGGGGCGGGGCGTCGGGGGTGTTCAGGGAATCAGACACAGTACGACCGATTTTAGAGGCCCGGACCGGGCACTACGGCGTGCGCAGCATCGCCAGGGCCCGGCGCCCGATCTCCCGGCCGATCGGCAGCGAGGCGGTGGCCGCGGGGGAGGGCGCGTTCAGCACGTGCACGGCCCGCTCGCCCTCCTCGATCAGGAAGTCGTCCACCAGCGTCCCGTCGCGCAGCACCGCCTGGGCCCGCACCCCGGCCGGGGCCCGCACCAGGTCCGCGGCCCGCACCTCGGGCAGCAGCCGGCGCACCGCCTCCAGGAACGCCTCCTTCGACACCGAGCGGCGCAGCTCGCCCGCCCCGTACCGCCAGTGCCGCCGGGCGATCGCCCACGACCCGGGCCAGGCCATCGTCCCGGCCAGCTCCCGGGGGCGCACCACCCCCCAGTCGTACCCCTCCCGGGCCAGGGCCGGCACCGCGTTGGGGCCGACGTGCACGCCCCCGTCGACGCCGCGGGTCAGATGCACCCCGAGGAACGGGAACGCCGGGTCCGGCACCGGGTACACCAGCCCGCGCACCAGCTCGGGCCGCGCCAGCTCGTAGTACTCCCCGCGGAACGGCACGATCCGCGCCCCGGGGTCGTCGCCGGTCAGCCGGGCCACCTCGTCGCAGTGCAGCCCGGCGCAGTTCACCAGCACCCGGCCGCGGACCACGTCCCCGGCCGCGGTGAGCACGGCCACGCCCCGGTCCGCCCGGCGGTCCACCCGGACGGCCCGCGCGCCGTAGCGGATCTCCGCGCCGGACGCCCGCGCCAGCTCGCGCGCGACGCCCGTGTAGTCGCACACCCCGGTCGTGCCGACGTGTATGGCGGCGAGGCCGCGCACCTCCGGCTCGTACTCGGCGATCTGCGCGGCTCCCAGCTCCCGCACCGGGATGCCGTTCTCCCGGCCCCGCTGCACGAGCGCGTGCAGCCGCGGCAGCTCCTCCCGCTCGGTGGCGACGATCAGCTTGCCGGTGACGGCGTGCGCGATGCCGTACTCGGAGCAGAACTTCACCATCTCGGCGGCGCCGCGCACCGCGAACGTCGCCTTGAGCGAGCCCGGGCGGTAGTAGATCCCGCTGTGGATGACCCCGCTGTTGCGCCCCGTCTGGTGCCGGGCCGGCCCGGACTCCTTCTCCAGCACGGTCACGCGCGTGCCCGGCGCGGCGCGGGTGATCGCGTACGCCGTCGAGAGCCCGACGATCCCCCCGCCGATCACGAGCACATCACAGTCGTACGCCCCGGCCCGCACCTGCACCACCTCCGCTACTCGATAGTGCACTGCGCCACTGACAGCGGCTTCAAACGCCGTGCGGCAAGGGGACCGGCCGGGCGCGCGCCGGTGCGGCGCTCACGCCGGAGCCGCCGCCGCCAGCAGCGGGCGGGCCCGTTCCCGCAGCTCCACCACCCGCGGCTCGTCGCCGTACGGCTCCAGCCGGTGCAGCAGGTCCTTCACGTACTCCGTCGTCCGCGCCGACGAGATCCGCCCCGCGACCTCCACGGCCCGCACCCCCTGCTCGCACGCCGCGTCCAGGTTGCCGGACTCCAGCTCGGCGACGGCGGACACCACCAGCCGCAGCCCGTGCGACCGCACGAACTCCTCCGTCGGCTTGGACAGCGCCTGCTCGGTGAACCGGCGGACCTGCCGCGGCGCCTTCAGGTCCCGGTAGCACTCGGCCGCGTCGGCGGCGAACCGGTCGTACCCGTAGAAGCCGAGCCAGGACGGGTCGCTGTCCCCCTCGCGCGAGCGCTCCAGCCAGCCCTCGGCGGCCTTCAGGGCCGCGCCGGCGGCCTGCGCGTCGCCCGCACGCGCGTGTGCGCGGGCCTCGACCAGCCGGAAGAAGCTCATGGTGCGGGCGGTCGCCAGGCCCCGGTTGCGCTCCAGCGCGGCTTGCGCGAGGTCGACCCCCTCGTCCCCGAACCCCCGGTACGTCGCCTGCAGCGACATGGAGGCGAGCACGTAGCCGCCCAGCGGGACGTCCGCCGCCGCGCGCGCGAGGCGCAGCGCCTGGATGTAGTAGCGCTGCGCCGCCTCCTGCTGCCCGGTGTCGAAGGCCATCCAGCCGGCGAGCCGGGTGAGCTCCGCCGAGGCGCCGAACAGGGCGCGGCCGACCTCGTCGGAGTAGGCGCCGAGCAGCAGGGGCGCCGCCTCGACCCGCAGGCACTCCGGCACCATCGACGAACGCCAGTCCCCGCCGCCGTATTTGGAGTCCCACCGCCGGGCGTCCTCGGCGGCCTCGCGGAGCTTGCGCACGTCGCTGTGGCCGACTCTGAGCGGTGCGCCGGAGCCCTCGGCGGACCCCGCCTCCCGTGCGACCGAGCTGTCGGCGGGGGTTATCAGCCACCGCGAGGCGGGCGTCGCGTACGCGCTCACCGCGAACGATCCGGCGAGGGACTGCCAGATGCCGCCGGAGCCGGCCCGGCGCCCGGCGAGGTCGAGGCGGTACAGCTCCGTCGCCGACTTCACCGCCTGCCCGACGTCCCGGGGGAAGGCGAGGCCCACCTCGGGCGCGGGGTCCGCGTCGGCCAGGCCGATCTCGTGGAGCGGCACCGGGCGGCCGAGTTTCTGGCCGATGGCGGCGGCGATGAGGTGCGGCGCCGCGCCCTGCGGCACCATGCCCTTCGACACCCAGCGCGCCACCGACGTCTTGTCGTAGCGAAGCGTCAACCCGCGCTGGGCGCCCAGGTCGTTGACGCGCCGCGCGAGTCCCGCGTTGCTGATTCCCGCGAGGGCGAGAACGGCGCCGAGTTTCTCGTTCGGCCCGCGTTGCTCCCTGGACATGAGCCACCCCTCGACACAGACGGCTGCCGCTCTGGCATAACCACGCGGCATTCGTAAACCCAGCGTAGTTCGCCGCATCCCAAGCGTTAAGGGGCATTCTTCCGGATGGCGGGATTGTGGTCCGTACCGGCGCCCGGCCCTGTACGCACCGTGCACGGAGTGCCGCCTCGTGCCCCCGCCCGTGTGGCCGTGCGCCCGTGCGTGCGCTCTCCTGCGGCCATCCGGCAGCCGGTTCGATGGCTCGTGCGTGGGTCGGCCCGCTGTACTGGATCCAGTGGGCTGGGGGACACCGCCGCCTTCATCCCCGCGGGTGGCGGACCGGTCCGGGGGGCGTCGACCGCCTCCCGGACCGTGCGCGTGCGCGGGTCGGCGCACGCGCCGCCGGCCTGTACGGAGCGTGGCCATGTCCGTTGACCCGCTGCCTATTTGGCCGAAAACCGACTCCCACCCGGCACGGTGAAATTCCTTCGCGACCATGCAACTTGAGGGCGCGAAAGGGGTGTTGGGGGAGCGCACTGGGGGCGCGTTCGCGCCGCACCCGACGGACACCGCTCCCCGCGGGACCACTCGGCACCCGCCCGCCGGAGATCGACTCCCCGGGCCCGCCGCGCGAACTTCCCTCGGTTTCCCTCGATCGAAGGCGGCGCCACCGCCACGCTCCGGCCTTCCCTTCATGGCAGCATGGGTCCGGTTCATGCGGTGCACTGGTGGTCCACAGCCTGTGGAGGCGTCGATGCGGTGGTTGGTGGGGTGGAGCAGCACCGCCGCGGGCGCCGCCGCGATCGGTTCGGCGGGTGCCGTCGGCTACGAGGGCGAGGCCCTGCACCCGGTCGGCGCCCAGCTCCTGTGGGGCGACCCCGACCCGCTGTGGGCCGTCGGCGACTGGCGGCCGGACGAGATCCGCGTGGTGCACGCCGACGCGGAGCACCGGATCGCCGTCCTCGGCATCTGCGGCGCCACCGACGAGGAGCTGCGGCGCGGCCTGTTCACCGCGCGCGGCGGCGCGGTCCGCCACCTGACCACCTGGTCCGGCAGTTACACGGCCGTCGTCCGGGCCGGCCGCCGGATCACGGTCTGCGGCGATCTCGCGGGCGCCCGGCCGGTCTTCCACACCCCCTGGGACGGCGGCACCGCCTACGCCACCGCCGCGCTGCCCCTCGCCGACCTCGTCGAGGCCAACCTCGACTTCACCCACCTCGCCGCCCTGCTCGCCGCCCCCGACGTACCGGCCGCGCTGCGCGACACCACCCCGTACGACGGTGTGCGGCGCATTCCGCCGGGGCACGCCCTGGTGCTCCGCGCCGGAGCGCGCGAGATCGCCGGGTACGAGCCCGTCGCCTCCCTCGCCGTGGCCGCGCCCCCCGCCGACGCCGACCGGGCCGTGGACGCCGTCCGGGACGCCCTCGTGGACGCGGTCCGCACCCGGCTGGCGGCCCCCCGGCACGTGCCCGACCTGGACCCCGGGCCGGTGCCCGGCATGGGACCGGCCGAGCGGCGCGCCGCGCGGGGGATGCCCGTCCCCGGCATCGGCGCCGACCTGTCCGGCGGGCCCGCGTCCGGCACCCTCGCACTGCTGGCCGCCGGACTGCCCGGCCGGCCCGGCACGCTGCTCGGACACGGCACGGGCGCCGGCGAGCGCCTCCTCGCGGTCACCTTCAACGACCTCGCCGTGGCCGGCCGCGAGGCCGAGCTGGAGAGCGCCGGGACCCTGGCCGCCGACCCCCGCCTGCACCACGTCGTGGTCACCGGCGACGAGGAGACCCTGCCGTACGCCGACCTCGACGGCCCCCTGACCGACGAACCCGGCCCCTCCCTCGTCCAGGCGGCCCGGCACCGGGCGCGGCTCGCCGCCGGCAGCGCCGACCACTTCACCGGCCACGGTGCCCGCCAGGTCCTGGACGCCCACCCCGCCCGGCTCGCCGACCTCCTGGTGGACCGCCGCCGGCGCCACCTGGTCCGGCCGGTCGCCGCGCTCGCCCGCGCGGACGGCTCGGTGATGGTCCCCGCGCGGGTGTACGGCGCGGCCCGGCGCCTGGCCCGCACCCCCTACCGGGCGGGCCTGGAGGCGCTGGCCGAGCGGCTGATGCGGCGCCGCTTCGACGAGCCCGAGGGCGCGGTCGGCGCGTCCCTCGCCGCGCTGACCTGGGCGAGACCCGGGCCCGCCGCACGGTGGCTGACGGGCGAGGCACTGGCTGAAGTATCGGTTCTGCTCCAGGCGGAGGCCGATCGCTCCGGCACTGGCGTGCAGCGCCCCGGCGACTACCGCGCGCGTGCGGCGCTCGCCCGCTACGCCGCCGACCTGCGGGTCCTGGAACAGGCCGCGGAGATCCGCTCCCAGCGCCTGCACGCGCCCTTCCTCGACAACCAGGTCGTCCGCGCCTGCCGCGACCTGCCCGAGGCCCTGCGCGTCCAGCCCGGCGCCCGCGCCGCCATCCTCCGCACGGTGCTGGAGGGCGCCGGCGTCACCGACCTCCCGCCCGGCTGGGGCGCCCCCTCCCACGCCTCCTCGGCCGCGGCCGTCCACACGGGCCTGCGCGTCGCGGCCGATCCCCTGGTCGACCTCTTCGCCACACCGCTCCTCGCCGACGCCGGCCTGGTGGAGGCCCGCGTGGTCCGCAAGGCCGTACGCTCCGCCGCGGCCGGCGATCCGCTGCCCCTGGACGGCCTGGCCGACCTCGTCTCCCTCGAACTCTGGCTCCGCCGCCTGCTCTCCCGCCGCGGCACCTGCTGGACGGGCACGCCGGGACGCTCCCGCGCGGTGCCGTCCGGGATCCAGCCGAGGAGGAGCGCGCTCGCCTCCGGCGCGTGAGCGGGTACGGGCGCGACGGGAGGCGTCCCGCGCGCGTGCGGGGCGTGCGCGCTCGGCGTCCCGGGGGCTCGCCGGATGCCGTGACGGCCGCGCCCGTGCCCGCGGCGCGGTCGGCCGCGGCTCGCCGCGGCGGAAACTCCGGTGACCCGCCGCGCGCCCCCGGCCACAATGACCGGGTGCGGTACCGAATCCTGGGCGTGACCCAAGCAGCAGACGACCAGGGCGCCCCCGTACCCGTCGGCGGCCGGCGTCTGCGCGCGCTCCTCGCCGCCCTCGCCCTCCGGGCCGGCCGCACCGCCACCCCCGACGCGCTGATCGGCGACATCTGGGCGGACGACCCGCCGAAGGACGCCCCCGCCGCCCTCCAGGCCCTCGTCGGCCGCCTCCGCCGGGCCCTCGGCAAGGACGCCGTCACCTCCGCCCCGGGCGGCTACCGCCTCGAAGCCGCCCCGGCGGACGTCGACCTGCACACCTTCGAACGGCTCACCCGCACCGGCACCGCCGCCCTCGCCGCCGGCGACCCGGCAACCGCCCACCGCGCTCTCACCGAGGCCCTGTCCCTCTGGTACGGCCCGGCCCTCGCCGACCTCCCCGACCGCGCCGCGGCCACCCGCCCCGAGGCCCTGCGCCGGGAGGCGGCCCGCGCCCGCGCCGCCGCCGCCCTCGACCTCGGCCGGGCCCATGAGGTCGTACCGGAACTGCGGGAACTGACCGCCGCCCACCCGTACGACGAGCCCCTGCGCGTCCTCCTCATCCGGGCCCTGCGCGACACGGGCCGTCCGGCCGACGCGCTCGCCGCCTACGAGTCCGCGCGCCGCACCCTCGCCGACACCCTCGGCACCGATCCCGGACCGGAACTGCGGGCCCTGCACGCCTCGCTGCTGCGGCACGAGCCCGCCGCGCCGCCCCGCCCGCCCGTCCCGCACACCCCCGCCCCGCGGACCGGGCGCACCGGCAACCTCCGGCCCCGGCTGACGTCCTTCGTCGGCCGCGGCCCGGAGCTGGAGGCCATCCGCGCCGACGTGCGGCGGGCCCGCCTGGTCACGCTCACCGGACCGGGCGGCTCGGGGAAGACCCGCCTCGCCGAGGAGGCCGCAGCGGCGCTCCCCTCCGCCTGGCTCGTCGAACTGGCCCCGCTCGACCGGCCGGAGGCGGTCCCCGGCGCGGTGGTCAGCGCGCTCGGCCTGCGCGAGACCGTGCTCCTGACCAACGAGCCGGCCACCCAGCAGGCCGACCCGACCGCCCTGCTGGTCGAGCACTGCGCGGCCCGCGACCACCTCCTGATCCTCGACAACTGCGAGCACGTCGTCGACGGGGCGGCCGCCCTCGCCGAGACCCTCCTCACCCGCTGCCCCGGGCTCACCATCCTCGCGACCAGCCGCGAACCCCTGGGCGTCCCCGGCGAGTCGGTGCGCCCGGTCGAACCCCTCGTCCCGGAACAGGCGCACCGCCTGTTCACCGAGCGCGCGCGGACCGTCCGCCCCGACGCCGACACGGTCCTCGGCGACACCGCGGCCGTGGCGGAGATCTGCCGCCGCCTGGACGGGCTGCCGCTCGCCATCGAACTGGCCGCGGCCCGGCTCAGGATGCTCACCCCGCGGCAGATCGCCGACCGCCTCGACGACCGCTTCCGGCTGCTCACCTCCGGCAGCCGCACGGTCCTGCCCCGCCAGCAGACCCTGCGCGCGGTCGTCGACTGGTCCTGGGAACTGCTGGACGAGCGGGAGCGGACGGTGCTGCGCGAGGTGTCGGTGTTCGCCGGCGGCTGGGACCTCGCGGCGGCCGAGGCGGTGTGCACCGGGCCCGCCGCGGAACTGATCGGCGCACTGGTCGACAAGTCCCTCGTGGTCGCCGCCCCGCACGACCCGGACGGCACCGGCACCGGGATGCGCTACCGCATGCTGGAGACCATCCACGAGTACGCCACCGAGCGCGCGGCCGAGGTCCCCGGACTGCGGGCGGCGGCCGAGCGGCGCCACCGCGCGTGGGTGCGGTCGCTGGTGGAGGAGGCCGAGCCGCAGCTCCGCTCGGCGGCCCAGCTCGCCTGGTTCTCCCGCCTGGAGACCGAACTGGACAACATCCGCGCGGCCCTGGACCGCGCGGTGCGCGCCGGGGACGAGGCCGAGGCGGGCGCCGTCGTCCTGGCCATCGGCTGGTTCTGGTGGCTGCGCAACCACCGCCCGGAGGCGGTCGCCTGGGTACGGCTGGTGCTCCGCCTCGGCGCCGCCCTGGACACCCTGCCCGCGCGACCGCCGGCCGTCGCGGCCGACCGCGCGGACCCGGTGGCCGCCCTCTTCGCCGACCCGGACGGCCAGGCCGCGCACCCGCTCGCCGCGCTCCGCATGGACCTGCGCATGCTCGACCTTTTCCTGACCTCCGAGTCGGGCGTCGGCAACCTGGCGGCCGACGACCGGCTCGCGGAGTACGTCGCGCGCGTGCGGGAGGCCTACGAGGGCGGCGGCCCGCGTGCCGCCCGGTTCCCCGGCATCATCTGGCCGCTGACCACGTACTACCTGGGCGGCCCGGTGGACGTCCGCCCGCACATGTCGCGGACCGTCGCCAACGCCCGCGTGTTCGGCGGCGACTGGGAGGTCGCGGTCGCCCTGATGTACCGGGCCCACGTGACCGTCGACTCGCCCGGCAACCTCCGGGGCGTGGACGAGGACCTGGCCGAGCTGCGGGTGCTCAGCCGGCGCGTCGGCGACCGCTGGATGGGGGCGCAGGTGTGCAGCGCCGCCGGGGAGGCCGCCATGGCGCGCGGCCGGCTGGACGAGGCCCGCGACGAGTACGAGGAAGCGCTGCGCCTCTCCTACGAGGTGGGCGCGAACGCCGAGGCGCCGTTCCTGCTCGCCCGGCTCGCCGAGATCTCCTACCGGGGCGGCGACCAGGAGGCCGCGCTGGCCCTGCTGGACGAGGCCGAGGCGGCCGCCGACCGGTACGTGGTGCCGGAGTCGCGGTCCTTCGCACTGCTGCTCCGCGCCCACCTCGCCCTGCACGGCGGGCAGACCGCCCGCGCCCGCGAGCTGTACGAGGCGACCTGCGAGGTGGCCGGCATCGGCACCCCGCCCCCGCAGTTCGTGGCGGTGCAGCGGACGGTGGAGGGGCTGCTCCTGGCCGCCGAGTCGGGCCCGGCGCACGGGCTGCCGGTCCTGGCGGACGCCCTGCGCGAGGCCGTGGCCCAGGAGTGCGCGGAGTCGATCACGGCGGGCCTGGTCGACGCGGCGGCCGGCCTGCTGGCCCGGCTCGGCGACCTGCCGGGCGCGATCCGGCTGTTCGCCGCCGCGGACCGGTGGCGCGAGGGCCGCCGGCGGCCCGAACCCGAGCGCACCGACGCCGACCGGGTACGGGCGGGCGCCCGAGCGGCCCTGCCCCCCGGCCGGTACGCGGCCGAGTGCGCCCGGGGTGCCGCCTACGGCGTGGCGGACGTCCTGCGGGAGCTGGCCGCCGTGCCGGCGGCCGCCGGGGACCGGCCGGAGCGGGCTACCGGCAGGTGAACCGGGACTCCGCCCGGTCCGCGGGCGCCACCCGGGCCCGCGGGCCGGCCGTGCCCGTCCGCCACCGGCCGCACGCTCCGGCGCCCGGCGAGGTCCACGTGGACGGGGACGGCCCGCTCGCGGCCCCGGACCACGCCGGACCGCCACAGCGGGACCCCGTCGGCGTAGACGGCGAAGGAGGCCGCGCCGAGGCCGGACGCCAGGTCGTCCACGCCGGCCGGCGCGTCGTACGCGGTGCACCGCCGGTCGAGGACGACGGCGACCGACGACGTCCCCTGGACGGTGATCCCGCGCCCGTACCGCTCCGGAACATCCCTCGGACGGACCGGCCCGCCGCCCGCACCACCCGAACGAGTGCTGCGAGCGGTACGCGTGAGCACGCGTGGTGCCGGTGAGGCGGCGGGGCCGGGACGGGCCCCGCCGCTCGGGTCACTCGCGCCGGACCTACGCCGGCCGGGACCGGAGCCCCTCCAGCAGGATCTCCAGCAGCCGCGCGGAGGCCGCCGCCTGCTGCGCCGCGTCCGGCAGGGACGGCGCGGCCGTGGCGATCACCAGCAGGACGTCCCCCACGGACACGTCCGCCCGCAGTTCACCGGCCGCCCGGGCCCGCTCCACCAGCCGCCCGACCACCTCGAGCAGCGCCCCGACCCCGGCGTCGTCGGCCACCGGCGCGGCGTCCTCCGCCACCAGGCGCAGCTCACCGCCGCCCAGCGTCCGCTGCTGGGGCAGCCGTGCCTCGACGGGCCCGACCGGGCCGACGGACAGGGCGGCACCGGCGGCGGCGCCGACGGCCTCCTCGACCGGATCGTCCGAGCCGACCCGCAGCACCTGCGGCGGCAGCAGCCGGCCCGCCCCGGACGCCACGGACGTCCGCAGGAACCGCGACAGCGCCGACCACGGCTCGTCCTCCTGCCCGAGCGCGGTCCGCGCCTGCTCGGTCAGCCGTGCCGTCTCCTCCTCCGCGATCCGCCGGACCAGTACGTCCTTGCTGGGGAAGCGCCGGTACACCGTGCCCACCCCGACCCGCGCGCGCCGCGCCACGTCCTCCATCGGCGCGCCGTAACCCAGCTCGCCGAACACCTCACGCGCCGCACGCAGCACGTGCTCCAGATTGCGCTGTGCGTCCACCCGCAGCGGAGCCGTACGCGCCCCGTCCGCGCGTCCGTTGCCCATCGCCGCGTTCATGGCCTTTCCGCCGGCCGCGATCGCGGCTGCGGGTGCCCAATGCGTGTCCTGAACATGCATGTATTTCCCCCGGAAATGACGTCTCCCCCCGGAGACTCCCCGCCATTGAATACGCAGTGCGAGGAACCGGCATCGGTCCCGGCCGAACCCGCCCGTCGCGAACCCGGCCGCCCGTATCCCCCACACTCCGACGACACACGAACATAGTTGAGGCGGGGTCAATTCAGAAGGGGCAGGTTCCGCACAGTGCGCCCCCCGATCGGAGTACGGGCCGCGTACGTCCCGAATCCGTCCCTTCGCCCGTTCTCGTCCGCCCCTGCTGACCTGGCCCCATTCGTCCTGCGTGAACGCCGCCGCCGGCCCCGGGCGCCCCCGGCCGTCGGTCACACACCTGGTCGGGGCTGTGGACAAACAACAGCGCCGGGTGCGTCATGGGATGGTGAAGGAACGTGCGCGCATTCTGGTTGTCGGCGGCGGCTACGTCGGGATGTACACGGCCCTGCGTCTCCAGCGGAAGCTGAGGGCCGAGCTGAGGAGGGGCGAGGCCGAGATCACCGTCGTCACCCCCGACCCCTACATGACGTACCAGCCGTTCCTCCCCGAGGCCGCCGCGGGATCGATCTCCCCGCGCCACGTCGTCGTACCGCTGCGCCGCGTCCTCGACCGGTGCCACGTCGTCGTCGGCGAGGTGACGTCCGTCGACCACGCGGTGCGCACCGCCGCTGTCACCACGCTCGCCACCGCCGAGGAGGGCAGGTCGGACGAGCTGTTCGGCTACGACGAACTCGTGCTCGCCCCCGGCTCGGTCTCCCGGGCCCTGCCCGTCCCCGGCCTCGCCGAGTACGGCATCGGCTTCAAGACCGTCGAAGAGGCCATCGGCCTGCGCAACCACGTCATCGAACAGATGGACATCGCCTCCTCCACCCGCGATCCCGCCATCCGCGACGCCGCCCTCACCTTCGTCTTCGTCGGCGGCGGCTACGCGGGCGTCGAGGCACTCGGCGAACTGGAGGACATGGCCCGCTACGCGGCGCGGTACTACCACAACCTCCGCCCCGAGGACATGAAATGGGTCCTCGTGGAGGCGACCGACCGCATCCTGCCCGAGGTCGGCCCGGAGATGGGCCGCTACACCGTCACCGAGCTGCGCCGCCGCAACATCCAGGTGCTGCTCGGCACCCGCCTGGAGTCCTGTGCCGGCCGCGTCGCCGTGCTCAGCGACGGCCAGAGTTTCCCCACCCGTACGGTCGTGTGGACCGCCGGGGTCAAACCGCACCCGCTGCTCGCCGCGACCGACCTGCCGCGCACCGCCCGCGGCCGGCTGCGCTGCACCGCCCAGCTCACCGTCGACGGCACCGAGCACGCCTGGGCCGCGGGCGACGCCGCCGCCGTCCCCGACGTCACGGCCGCCGAACCCGGCACCGAGACCGCACCCAACGCACAGCACGCGGTCCGCCAGGCCAGGGTCCTCGGCGACAACATCGTCCACGCCCTGCGCGGCGAGCCCCTCCAGACGTACGCCCACAGGTACGCCGGCTCCGTCGCCTCCCTCGGCCTGCACAAGGGCGTCGCCCAGGTCTACGGGCGCAGGCTGAAGGGCTACCCCGCCTGGTTCATGCACCGCGTCTACCACCTCAGCCGGGTGCCCACCGTCAACCGCAAGGCCCGGGTGCTCGCCGAATGGACCCTCGCCGGCCTCTTCAAACGGGAGATCGTCTCGCTCGGCTCGCTCGAACACCCGCGCGCCGAGTTCGAACTGGCGGCCGGGCGAAAGCCTCCCCACGCCCCCTCCGACGACCCGAAGGGGTCCTCCTGACCGGACCCGGGAACTCCCCGGCCCGCCGACGCGTCGACAGGATGTCGCCGCGGCCCGCTCCTGTCAGACTGCCCACGTCCGCGGACGGGTCCCCCGCCCGCCCACCGCACCCACGAGGCCTTCCCCACAGTGAACTTCACGCGCTGGAGCGCCCGTCTCCCCGGAACGCAGCGCCGCGCCGCCGCACGGACCAAGAGCCCGGTCCCCCCGGACCGGCGGGGGGAAGGGGCCGTGCCCGCGGCCCGCGCCGAACACCCGGCCGACGACCCGGCCCCGGCCCCCGCCGTCCCCGCCGTCGACGAGCTGCCCGTGCGGGACGTCCTGGACCGCGTCCCGGCCCTCGTCGCCCTCGTCCACGGCCCCGACCACCGCATCGCCTACGTCAACGGCGCCTATACGGCCGCCTTCGGCACCCGCCCCGCCGGCGCGCCCGCCCGCGACGCCCTGCCCGAACTCGCCGGGCTGGGCCTGCTCCCGCTCCTGGACCAGGTGCTGCGCAGCGGCCGGCCGCGCACCCTGAAGTCCCGCAAGGCCGTCGACGGCCGCTCGTACACCTTCACCTGCACGCCCGTCACCGAGGACGGCGACCGCGACGCCGGTGTGCTGGTCTTCGCCACCGACGTCACCGACCACGCCGAAGCCGCCGAACGCCTGCGCGCCAGCGAACGCCGCCAGCGCGAGACGGCCGTCACCCTCCAGCGCTCCCTGCTGCCGCAGGAACTGGAGCAGCCCGACGACCTGCGCATCGCCGCCACCTACCAGCCCGGCGGCACCGAGGCCGCGGTCGGCGGCGACTGGTACGACGTGATCACCCTCGGCGGCGGCCGGACCGCCCTCGTCATCGGCGACGTCATGGGCCGCGGGGTGCGCGCCGCGGCCGTCATGGGCCAGCTCCGCACGGCCGTACGGGCCTACGCCCGCCTCGACCTGCCCCCGCACGAGGTGCTCCAGCTGCTCGACGGCCTGGCCGCCGAGATCGACGCCAACCAGATCGCCACCTGCGTCTACGCCGTGCACGACCCGAACGAGGGCCGCCTGGTGTACGCGTCGGCGGGC
Source organism: Streptomyces sp. NPDC025833 (assembly GCF_055558055.1). NCBI lineage: Bacteria > Bacillati > Actinomycetota > Actinomycetes > Kitasatosporales > Streptomycetaceae > Streptomyces > Streptomyces sp. NPDC025833. The sequence goes on along the minus strand of NZ_JBVHNF010000008.1, from coordinate 4,090 downwards.
CACCTGCCGATCCTGGTCCGCGACGAGAACGGCATGGTGTCCCGCGCCGACGAACCCACCGGCCCGCCGCTCGGCACCGGCGGCTGGATCCACTCCTCCGGCTCCGTCGCCCTCGGCCCCGGCGCCACGGCCGTCCTCTACACCGATGGCCTGGTCGAGCGCCGCGACGCCGACCTGGACGAGGGCATCGCCGCGCTCGCAGGCGCCCTCGCCGGCGCCACCGGCACCCCGCAGGTCGTCTGCGACCGCCTGGTCCGCTCGGCCGGCGTCACCGCCGACCACGACGACGACGTGGCCGTCCTCGTCCTCCAGCACCCGGCGCGCACGGGCCCCGACGGCGACCTCTTCCGCAACGCCGCCCTCGAACTCCTCGGCGGGGTCGAGGCGGCCCCCCGCGCGCGTGCCTTCGCCTCCGGCGTCCTCACCAGCTGGCGCTTCCCCGCCGAACTGCACGACCTCGGCGTCCTCGCCACCAGCGAGCTGGTCGCCAACAGCCTCCAGCACGGCACCCCGCCGATGCGGCTCCGGCTCCGCCGCACCGACCGCCGTCTGATCGTCGAGGTCACCGACGGCGACGACCACCTGCCCAGACGCCGCCGCGCCGAGCCCGGCGACGAGTCGGGCCGGGGCATCGCGATCGTGGCGACGATCGCCTCCGGCTGGGGCTGCCGGCGCACCCCCGGCGGCGGCAAGGCGGTGTGGTGCGAGTTCGTGCTGCCCGGGGCCGGTCAGCGAACCTGACCCGTACGGCCGCCCGGACCACGGCGGCGGACCACGCCCGCTGCGAGGAGCGCACCCATGCCGGACAGGACGGACAGGACGGAAGGACCCCGCGGCGGCACGGGCCCCGAGGGGTACGAGATCCACCACGCACCGCTGATGGCCCCCTTCGTGGCCGAGCTGGTGGACGCCGCCGGCCTCGGCCCCGGCGACCACGTCCTCGACCTCGCCTGCGGCACGGGCTTCGCCGCCCGCGCGGCCGCCCCGCTGGTCGGCCCCACCGGCCGGGTCTGCGGGGTGGACGCCGACGAGGGCATGATCCGGGTCGCCCGGGCGCACGCCCCCCGCCTCCGGCCGGACATCGACTTCCGGGTGGCCCCGGCCGGCCGCCTGCCGTACGGGCCCGCCACCTTCGACGCGGTGCTCTGCCAGCAGGGCGCCCAGTTCTTCCCCGACCTCGGTGCCGCCCTCACCGGCACGGCCCGGGTCACCCGCCCCGGGGGCCGCTTCGCCGCGACCGTCTGGGCCTCCCTCGAACGCCAGCCCTACTTCCGCGCCCAGCACCTGGCGCTCCGGGAGTACGGCGGCCCCGACGCGGCCCGCCACTTCGCCCGGGCCTTCACCGGCACCGCCGATCAGCTCACCGCCGCCCTCCGCGCGGCCGGCTACCGGGACACCGCCCACCGCGAGGTCACCTTCGGCATCGCCCTGCCCCCGCTCGACACCTACGCCCGCGACCACCTGGACGCGCTGTGGGGCGGCCTGCTCAGGGAGGCCGGCGGCGAGGAGGCCCTCACCCGCGCCGCCCGCCTGGTCCGCGACCGGCTCGCCGGCCGCACCGCCGGGGACGGCACCGCGTCCGTGCCCTTCACCGCGGTCCTCCTCACGGCGACCCGCTGACCGGTACGCGAAACGGCCGCCGCCCGAAGGCGACGGCCGTCACGGACCACCGGGGGCTCACGCCTCCGCGGCCACGGGCTCCGCCGCGGCCCCGCCCCGCGTGACCACCCGGGTACCGCGCACCGCGGCGGGCCGGTCCTGCACGGCGGACAGCCGCCGGCCCAGCCGCAGCGCCAGCACGGTGATCCCCAGCGAGAACAGCAGGAAGGTCACGACGTACGGCCCGGGCAGCGAGGCGCCGAGCGGCCCGCCCACCGCCGGACCGACCGCCAGCGCCAACTGCTTGACCAGGGCGAACGCCGAGTTGTACTGACCGGCCATGCCCTCCGGCGCCAGATCGGCGACCAGCGGGGCGACCGTCGGCGACAGCATCGCCTCACCGAGACCGAACAGCGCGTACGTCGACACGAAGGCGGCCGTGGCCATCTCCCGGCTGCCGTGCCCGAGCCCGGCGTACCCGGCGGCCAGCCAGGCCACGGCCCAGATCAGCCCGACCGCGGCGATGACCCGGGACCGGCGGCGCCGCTCCACCAGCTTCAGGACGGCGAACTGGGCGATCACGATCACCAGCGTGTTCGCGGCCAGCGCCGTGCCCAGGTCGGAGGTGGATATCCCGGCGGCCTCGACGCCGTAGGCGCTCAGCCCGGACTCGAACTGCCCGTAGCAGGCGAAGAAGAGCACGAAGCCCAGCACGCACAGCTGCACCATCGCCCGGTTGCCGAGCAGCTGCTTCCAGCTGCCCTTCGCCGAGCCCTCCGGGGCGTCCTCCAGCCGCGGCGAGTGCGGCATCCGCACGGTCGCCATCACGACGACCAGCAGCAGGAACATGGCCGCCTCGATCGCGAACAGCAGCGTGAAGGAGGAGACGCGGGTGGTGTCGACGAGGTGGCCGCCAATGAGGCCGCCGACGCCGAGCCCCAGGTTCTGCAGGAAGAACTGCATTGCGAAGGCGCGCGAGCGCGTGTCCGCCGAGGAGCAGTCCACGATCATCGTCGCCAGCGCCGGCTGCATGACGGCCTGCCCGGCACCGAGGGCCGCCGCCGACACCAGCACGGTCGCGGCCCCGCCGCTCAGACCGAGGCTCAGCGCTCCCAGAGCGGCGGTCACCAGGGCGGCCAGCAGGACCGGCAGCGGGCCGCGCCGCACGATCGCCCGACCGGCCAGCGGCAGCACGATCAGCGCGGCCACGGCGAAGACGGCGAGCACGAGACCCGCCGTCATGGAACCCAGCCCCCGCACCTGCGCCACGTAGACGTACAGGTAGGGGACCGTGAAACCGAGCCCGAAAGCGCTGAGTGCGTTGCCCACGTGGATCCGGCGCATCGCTGCGCCCATCGCCCTGGTCACGTTCACCTCTCTCACTAGTGAGACCTGAAGACTTCAAAGCTAAAGTTCGAAGCTAAAGAGTACACAGTGAAGGACTTCAAGGCAAAGGGGCCGCGTGCCATACTGCGGCCATGGCCGACACCACCGGCGTCCCGGAGCCGACACTCGAAGAACAGATCGCCGCCTACCAGCGCGAGTTCCAGGACCTGGACCCCCAGGTCGAGGAGATCGTGTCGGCGCTGTCCCGGCTGAACCGCCGCATGAACGTGGCGTACGGCCGCCAGACCGCCGACCTCGGCATCAGCAACGCGGACTGGGAGGTCCTCAAGGCACTGGTCCTCTCCGGCGCCCCCTACCGCATGGGCCCGGGCGACCTGGCCAAGCGGCTCGGCCTGACGCCGGCCGCGATGACCCACCGGATCGACCGCATGGTGACCGAGGGCCTGGTCACCCGGGAGCGGGACGAGTCCAACCGCGTCCGCGTCATCGTGGAGCTGACCCCCGAGGGCCGGGAGAAGTGGCTGGAGGCCATGCGTCTGGCCACCGTGTTCGAGGCGGACCTGCTCCAGGACCTGACCCCTGCGGAGCGCGCGGTGCTCGGCGAGGTCCTGATCCGGCTCCTGCGCAGGGTGGAGCACGCGCAGCCGGACGCCGGCGGCCGGCTCAGCGACCTGGACTGAGGGCCCGCACCTCCCCGAAAAGATCTTGACAGAGGGGTGTTGACACGCCCCCGACCGATCCGTAGTGTTCTCCGGGTTGCCACGGAGCCGTAACGGTTCTCCGGTAGCACTCAGCCGCCCCGAGCGGCACCCCTCACACCACCAGCACGATCTCCCGAACGGGTTGCTTTCGGCTTGCCCGAATTCAATTCGACGGGAAGCCCGGCGGCCCGATTGGGAATCGCCGAGCGGATCCGCTAAGGTTTGAGACGTCGGAAGGGCCCAACAGCCCGGAGGACAAGCCCCCTGACTGGGAGTCAGACGCCGAAAGGATCTGATAGAGTCGGAACCGCCGGAAAGGGAAACGCGAAAGCGAGAACCTGGAAAGCACCGAGGAAATCGGATCGGAAAAAGATCTGATAGAGTCGGAAACACCGAAGGGAAGCCCGGAGGAAAGCCCGAGAGGGTGAGTACGAAGGAAGCGA
>NZ_JBVHNF010000007.1:279400-398821 GCF_055558055.1 Streptomyces sp. NPDC025833 | reverse complement strand
GAAGAGGTCCCGGAGCTGTACGAGTCGGCGGTCCGCGAGGCCGTCGCCGCGTTCGGCCGCGGCGAGTGCTTCGTCGAGCGCTACCTGGACCGGCCCCGGCACGTGGAGACGCAGTGCCTGGCCGACAAGCACGGCAACGTGGTCGTGGTCTCCACCCGGGACTGCTCCCTGCAGCGCCGCCACCAGAAGCTGGTGGAGGAGGCGCCCGCGCCGTTCCTGTCCGAGGCCCAGGTCGCCGAGCTGTACCGCGCCTCGAAGGCCATCCTGAAGGAGGCCCGCTACGAGGGCGCCGGAACCTGTGAGTTCCTGGTCGGCCAGGACGGCACGATCTCCTTCCTGGAGGTCAACACCCGCCTGCAGGTCGAACACCCGGTGACCGAGGAGGTCGCCGGCTTCGACCTGGTCCGCGAGATGTTCCGCATCGCCGACGGCGAGGAACTGGGCTACGACGACCCGGTCCTGCGCGGCCACTCCTTCGAGTTCCGCATCAACGGCGAGGACCCGGGCCGCAACTTCCTCCCCGCCCCCGGCACCGTCACCCGCTTCGACGCGCCGTCCGGCCCCGGCGTCCGCCTGGACGCGGGCGTGGAGTCCGGCAGCGTGATCGGCCCCGCCTGGGACTCCCTGCTCGCCAAGCTGATCGTCACCGGCCGCACCCGCAAGGAGGCCCTCCAGCGGGCCGCCCGGGCCCTGGACGAGTTCCAGGTCGAGGGCATGGCCACGGCCATCCCGTTCCACCGCGTGGTGGTCAGGGACGCGGCGTTCGCCCCGGAGCTGACCGGCTCGGCCGACCCGTTCACGGTGCACACCCGGTGGATCGAGACCGAGTTCGTCAACGAGATCAAGCCCTTCACCGCGCCTGCCGACACCGAGGCGGACGAGGAGCTCGGCCGTGAGACGGTCGTCGTCGAGGTGGGCGGCAAGCGCCTGGAGGTCTCCCTCCCGTCCTCGCTCGGCATGTCGCTGGCCCGCACGGGCCTCGCGGCGGGCGCCAAGCCGAAGCGCCGGGCGGCGAAGAAGTCCGGTCCGGTCGCCTCCGGCGACACCCTCGCCTCGCCCATGCAGGGCACGATCGTCAAGGTCGCCGTCGAGGAGGGCCAGGAGGTCCAGGAGGGCGACCTGGTCGTCGTCCTGGAGGCCATGAAGATGGAGCAGCCCCTCAACGCCCACAAGGCGGGCACCGTCAAGGGCCTGACCGCCGACATCGGCGCGTCCGTCACCTCGGGCGCCGCGATCTGCGAGATCAAGGACTGACCCACCCCGAACCCCCGAGGGGCCCCCGGCACACGCCGGGGGCCCCTCGTTCGTCCGCGCACCCGCCCTACCGGCGGCGCAGGTCTGCCACGCGGCCGCGTTCCGGTGGGGGCTGGTCACCCAGGCCGGGGGCGGAGCGCAGGGGGGAGGCGCCCGGTGCGTGGCCCCTGCGCGGTCCCGGCAGCGGGGCGCGGCGGCCCGCCGGGACCTGTTCACCCCCCGGGGTCCCGCTCGCCCCCGTGACGGCGATCTGCACACCCTGGTCGGCCAGGGCCTGCAGCTCGGTGGCGGCGCGGTCGTCGTGGGCCGGGGGGTCGTCGGTGACCAGCCGGGTGATGAGGTCCGTCGGCACGGTCTGGAACATCGTGTCCGTGCCGAGCTTGGTGTGGTCGGCGAGGACCACGACCTCCGCGGCGGCCTGGACGAGGGCCCGGTCGACGGACGCCGAGAGCATGTTGGACGTGGACAGGCCGCGCTCGGCGGTCAGGCCGCTCCCGGAGAGGAACGCCTTCGACACGCGCAGGCCCTGGAGGGACTGCTCGGCGCCCGAGCCGACGAGGGCGTAGTTGGAGCCGCGCAGGGTGCCCCCGGTCATCACCACCTCCACCCGGTTGGCGTGGGCCAGCGCCTGGGCCACCAGCAGGGAGTTGGTGACGACCGTCAGGCCCGGCACGCGCGCGAGGCGGCGGGCCAGCTCCTGCGTGGTCGTACCCGCCCCGACCACGATGGCCTCGCCCTCGTCGACGAGGCTCGCGGCGAGGTCGGCGATGGCCGTCTTCTCGGCGGTCGCGAGGTGCGACTTCTGCGGGAAGCCGGATTCCCGCGTGAGCCCACCCGGCAGTACCGCACCGCCGTGCCGGCGGTCGAGGAGTCCTTCCGCCTCCAGTGCCCGCACGTCGCGCCGTACGGTCACTTCGGAGGTCTGGACGACGCGGGCGAGCTCACGGAGCGACACGGCACCGTTCGCTCGCACCATTTCGAGGATCAATTGGCGACGTTCAGCAGCGAACACGAAACTGACAGTAACCCCAGCGACCGTCTGCTTTCAGCAGTTTGCGCCGAATAACAGAAGTTGTTCGCATGGTGGGGCGGGAGGTGATATAGAGCCCACCCGCCCCGATTGTGCCGCCCGCACGCGCCGCGACTCCCCGTGACCGGCCCGCGGCGGCGGGCCGGCCGTCAGGCCTCGGCGCTCGCCTTGCGGGTGTGGAGCTGGCGGGCCACCTCCGCGATCGACCCCGAGAGCGAGGGGTAGACCGTGAAGGCGTTCGCGATCTGCTCGACCGTCATGTTGTTGTCCACGGCGATCGAGATCGGGTGGATGAGTTCCGAGGCGCGCGGGGCCACGACCACGCCGCCGACGACGATCCCGGTGCCCGGACGGCAGAAGATCTTCACGAAGCCGTCCCGGATGCCCTGCATCTTGGCGCGCGGATTGCGCAGCAGGGGCAGCTTGACGACCTTGGCGTCGATCTTGCCCCCGTCCACGTCCGCCTGCGTGTAGCCGACCGTGGCGATCTCGGGGTCCGTGAAGACGTTCGAGGAGACCGCCTTCAGGTTCAGCGGGGCCACCGCGTCGCCGAGGAAGTGGTACATGGCGATGCGCCCCTGCATGGCGGCGACGGACGCGAGGGCGAAGACGCCGGTCACGTCACCGGCCGCGTAGACGCCCGGAGCGGTCGTCCGGGAGACCTTGTCGGTCCAGATGTGCCCCGACTCGCGCAGCTTGACGCCGGCCTCCTCCAGGCCCAGCCCCGCGCTGTTCGGGATCGCGCCGACCGCCATCAGGCAGTGCGTGCCGCCGATGACCCGGCCGTCGGCCAGCGTCACCTCGACCCGGTCGCCGACGCGCTTGGCGGACTGCGCGCGCGAGCGGGCCATGACGTTCATGCCGCGGCGCCGGAAGACGTCCTCCAGCACGGCGGCGGCGTCCGGGTCCTCGCCGGGCAGCACCCGGTCGCGGGAGGAGACCAGGGTGACCTTGGAGCCCAGCGCCTGGTAGGCGCCGGCGAACTCGGCGCCGGTCACGCCCGAGCCGACCACGATGAGCTCCTCGGGCAGCTCGTCGAGGTCGTAGACCTGGGTCCAGTTCAGGATGCGCTCGCCGTCCGGCCGGGCGTCGGGCAGCTCGCGCGGGTGGCCGCCGGTGGCGATGAGGACGGCGTCCGCGGGGAGCGTCTCCTCGGTCCCGTCGGCGGCGGTGACGACGACCTTGCGGGAGCCGTCCAGGGCCTGCATGCCCTCCAGCCGCCCGCGCCCGCGCATGACCCGGGCGCCGGCGCGCGTGACGGAGGCGGTGATGTCGTGGGACTGGGCCAGCGCGAGGCGCTTGACCCGGCGGTTGACCTTGCCGAGGTCCACGCCGACCACCCGGGCCGCCTGCTCCAGCGGCGGGGTGTCGTCGGCGACGATGATCCCCAGCTCCTCGTACGAGGAGTCGAAGGTGGTCATCACCTCGGCCGTGGCGATCAAGGTCTTCGACGGTACGCAGTCGGTCAGCACCGACGCCCCGCCCAGGCCGTCGCAGTCGACGACGGTCACCTCCGCGCCGAGCTGAGCGGCCACCAGCGCCGCTTCGTATCCGCCGGGTCCGCCACCGATGATCACGATCCGAGTCACGTACCCCATTGTCCCGCACGCTTCAAGGTGCCACTGCCCGGGGGCACCACCGGGGCGCCCGGGGCGCGGGGGGCGGCTGCCGTACCCTCTCCCCATGTCGCTCTATGCCGCCTACGCCGGCAATCTCGACGCGCGCCTGATGTCCCGCCGCGCCCCGCACTCCCCGCTGCGCGCCACCGGCTGGCTGAACGGCTGGCGGCTGACCTTCGGCGGCGAGCAGCTCGGCTGGGAGGGCGCGCTGGCGACGCTCGTCGAGGACCCGCTGTGCCAGGTCTTCGTCGGCCTGTACGACCTCGCGCCCATGGACGAGGAGTCGCTCGATCGCTGGGAGGGGACCGGCCTCGGCCTCTACCGGCGCACGCGCGTGCGCGTCCACACCCTGGACGGCGAGGAGAACGCCTGGACGTACGTCCTCAACGCCTACGAGGGCGGTCTGCCGTCGGCGCGCTACCTGGGCGAGATCGCCGACGCGGCGGAGTCCGCCGGGGCGCCGCACGACTATGTGATGGAACTCCGCAAGCGCCCCTGCTGAGCTGGTCCCGGCCACTTTTGCGGCGGTTTTCGTCCGCTTTTGCCCACCGTTTGTGGAAAACGACAAGACAACGAATGCATTCCCGTGGGCTCTGTCATCTACGCGCGTAGGCGTCGAGCGGCTACCCTCATCGGCGTGAACGCATCTCTTCTTCCGGACGACATCAAGGGCGACCCTTACGCCGCCGCCGACGCCGCCGCCGCGCGCCTGCGCACCCTCACCGGCGCCGAGACCCACGACGTCGCCCTCGTGATGGGCTCCGGCTGGGCTCCGGCCGTCGACGCCCTGGGCGCCCCCGACGCCGAGTTCCAGGTCACCGAGCTGCCCGGCTTCCCGCCGCCGGCCGTCGAGGGGCACGGCGGCAAGGTCCGCTCGTACTCCTTCGGTGACAAGCGCGCCCTGGTCTTCCTGGGTCGCACCCACTACTACGAGGGCCGTGGCGTCGCCGCCGTGGCGCACGGCGTGCGCACCGCCGTCGCCGCCGGCTGCAAGACCGTGGTCCTCACCAACGGCTGCGGCGGCCTGCGCGAGGGCATGCGCCCCGGCCAGCCGGTCCTGATCAGCGACCACATCAACCTGACGGCGACCTCCCCGATCGTCGGCGCGAACTTCGTGGACCTCACCGACCTGTACTCGCCGCGCCTGCGCGCCCTGTGCAAGGAGGTCGACGCCTCCCTGGAGGAGGGCGTCTACGCCCAGTTCCCCGGCCCGCACTACGAGACCCCGGCCGAGATCCGCATGGCCCGCGTCATCGGCGCGGACCTGGTCGGCATGTCCACGGTCCTGGAGGCCATCGCCGCGCGCGAGGCGGGCGCCGAGGTCCTGGGCATCTCCCTGGTCACCAACCTGGCCGCGGGCATGACCGGCGAGCCCCTCAACCACGAGGAGGTGCTCCAGGCGGGCCGCGACTCGGCCGCGCGCATGGGGCAGCTCCTCGCCCAGGTGCTGGGCAAGCTGTAAGGCGTCCGGTGCCCGTCCGCCCGCTCCCCGGCCGCCCGAGTCGGGCGGGAAGCGGGTGGACGGGCGGACACATCCACAGGAGAGGTTGATCCCAAGGTGCACGACGATCTCATCGCCCGGGCCGAGTCCTGGCTCGCGGAGGACCCGGACCCGGAGACCCGTGAGGAGCTGGCCAAGCTGATCGAGGCCGGTGACACCGCCGAGCTGACGGACCGCTTCGGCGGCACGCTCCAGTTCGGCACCGCCGGCCTGCGCGGCGAACTGGGCGCCGGCCCGATGCGCATGAACCGCAGCGTCGTGATCCGCGCCGCCGCGGGCCTCGCCGCGTACCTCAAGAAGACCGGGACGCCCCACGGGGACGGCACCGCCGGGCTCGTCGTCATCGGCTACGACGCCCGCCACAAGTCCGCCGACTTCGCCCGGGACACCGCCGCCGTGATGACCGGCGCCGGCCTGCGCGCCGCCGTGCTGCCCCGCCCGCTGCCGACCCCCGTGCTGGCCTTCGCCGTCCGGCACCTCGGCGCGGTCGCGGGCGTCGAGGTCACCGCCAGCCACAACCCGCCCCGGGACAACGGCTACAAGGTGTACCTCGGCGACGGCTCCCAGATCGTCCCGCCCGCCGACGCGGGCATCGCCGCCGAGATCGACGCGATCGCCTCCCTGGCCGACGTGCCCCGCCCGGACGCCGGCTGGGAGATCCTCGACGACGCGGTCCTGGACGCCTACCTGGCCCGTACCGACGCCGTCCTGGACGCCGGCTCCCCGCGCACCGCCCGCACGGTCTACACGGCCATGCACGGCGTCGGCAAGGACGTCCTGCTCGCCGCGTTCGCCCGGGCCGGCTTCCCCGAGCCGTTGCTCGTCGCCGAACAGGCCGAGCCGGACCCGGACTTCCCGACGGTCGCCTTCCCCAACCCGGAGGAGCCGGGCGCGATGGACCTGGCGTTCGCGCGGGCCCGTGCGGCCGAACCGGACCTGGTCATCGCCAACGACCCGGACGCGGACCGCTGCGCCGTGGCCGTCCGGGACGGCGGCGACTGGCGCATGCTGCGCGGCGACGAGGTCGGCGCGCTGCTCGCCGCCCACCTGGTCGGGCGCGGCGCGACCGGCACCTTCGCCGAGTCGATCGTCTCCTCCTCGCTGCTCGGCCGGATCGCCGGCAAGGCGGGCCTGCCGTACGAGGAGACCCTGACCGGCTTCAAGTGGATCGCCCGCGTCGACGGCCTGCGCTACGGCTACGAGGAGGCCCTCGGCTACTGCGTGGACCCGCAGGGCGTGCGGGACAAGGACGGCATCACCGCCGCGCTGCTGATCACCGAGCTGGCGTCGGTGCTGAAGGAGGAGGGCCGCACCCTCCTGGACCTGCTGGACGACCTCGCCGTGGAGCACGGCCTGCACGCCACCGACCAGCTGTCGGTGCGGGTGCAGGACCTGACGCTGATCGCGGACGCGATGCGCCGGCTGCGCGAACAGCCGCCGACCGAGCTGGCGGGCCTCCCCATCACCCGGGCCGAGGACCTCACCCGGGGCACGGACCTGCTGCCGCCCACGGACGGCCTGCGCTACACCCTCGACGGCGCCCGGGTCATCGTCCGCCCGAGCGGCACCGAGCCGAAGCTGAAGTGCTACCTGGAGGTCGTCGTGCCGGTCTCCTCGCACGCCGGGCTGCCGGCCGCGCACGCCCGCGCGGCGGAACTGCTCGCAGCCGTCAAGCGGGACCTGTCGGCCGCCGCCGGCATCTGACCCGCACCTCCCGGACGGGGTGCCCCCACGAGGGGGCACCCCGTCCGGCCGTTCCTCCACCCGCCCGGGGCGGAGGGAACGGCCGGGTCCGCACCGACCGGCGACCCTGCACTCCCGCGGCACGGCACACCGGCCATCCGGAACCACGCGAACCGGCCGGCCGGATGCGGCGGAGCCGGCAGCCGGCAGACGGAAGACGGCAGACGGCAGACGGCAGACGGCAGACGGCAGAGCCGGACGGAGAGGCTCGGCTGCCCGGCGCGGCACCCTCCGGACGGACCACTCCGGCCCGCCTGGAGGCGGGGAGGACGGTCAGGTGCCGGGAGGAGGGCGGCGGGCGGCCCGGTCACCGCCCGCCGCCCTCCCGGGCCCGACAGCACCTCCGCGTTCGCCGCGGCACGGTCCGGCAAGCCCACCGGGCCCCGCCCCCGGAACTGGATGCACCCCACCGCGCAGGCTCGACAGCCCACCACGCCCGGCGACCGCCGAGCGGCACCGCGGTCCTCGACGCCCCCGCCTCGGAGCGCGCCCCCGGCGGGCCCGGCCCACCACGGCCCCGGCGCCTCTCCACGCCCCGACGACACCTCGCCCCAGGACACCGGCCACCGCCAAACGGCACCGCGAACCCACCGAGCCCCGTACGGAACGCACCCAGGCGGGCCGGGCTCGCCTCAGACCTCGCGCACCGGCCCCGCAACACACCCGGCACCCGGCCCCGACGACACCTCGCCCCAGGACACCGGCCACCGCCAAGCGGCACCGCGGGCCCTTCACACCCCGCGCGGAGCGCCCCGGTGGGATCAGCCCGCGATCAGCAGGATCGCCAGCAGGACGGCTCCGGCGACGGCGGGCGCGGCCACCTCGTAGGCCCAGCGCACGGTGACCTCGCCCTGCGCCGACTCGGCCGGCCCGCGGCTCTCCAGGAGCTCCCGCAGGTCGTCCATGACCCTGTCGGTCTCGGCACGGGTCGGCCCGGCGTCCGGGCCGCGCAGGCTGAACCCGCCCATGCCGATGCCGCTCGGCCCGAGCCCGCCGCCCCGGCCGCCCGGCCGCACGCCCCGGGCCGCGTCCGCCGCCGCCCGCTGCTGCCGGCGGGCCGCCTTCTTGCGGGCCCGCAGCGAGACGGGGACGGCCCACAGCTGGTACTTGGCGCCGGACCCCGCGAGGACCTCGTTGGTGTAGCCGGAGCGCAGGCCGGTGACCGCGCCCCAGGGCAGGATGATCACCCGGAAGGGGTTGCGGACGCGCAGCCGGTCCTCGTTGGCGAAGACCGCCGGGCGGAGCGTGAAGGCGAGGATCAGCGGCACGACCAGGATCATGCCGGCCAGCGCCAGCCACGGGGTCCGGCCGTGGCCCTTGAACAGCGCGTCGAAGCCCAGCCAGAGCACGACCAGGAGCAGCAGCACGCCGCCCGCCAGCCCCAGGGGCGAGCGGTAGATCCGGTCCCTGACGGTGGGCACCGGGGGCTGTGACGCGGGTGACGGGTGGTCCGGGGTCATGGCCCGATTCTGCACGACGCCGGCGGCGGTGCGGCCGGCCGCCCTCGAACCGGCGCTCATCCGTGATCTCCCGGCCCGGGACGAGCGCCGGGGGTGTACAGAAACTACGCGCGTAGATATGCTCGTCTGGTGACCATGCCCACTACCGCACCCACAGCACACGCTCTCTCGGACGTCACCGCGTCCGACGGCACGCTGCGCCGCTTCCTCCACGGGCTGCCCGGCGTCGACGCGGTCGGCCTGGAGGCGCGCGCCGCGTCTCTCGGCACCCGATCCATCAAGACCACCGCGAAGGCGTACGCCATCGACCTCGCCATCTCGATGGTCGACCTGACGACGCTGGAAGGCGCGGACACCCCGGGCAAGGTCCGGGCGCTCGGCGCCAAGGCGGTCCACCCCGACCCGACGGACCGGACGACCCCGGCCACGGCGGCCGTCTGCGTCTACCCCGACATGGTGGCCGTCGCCAAGGAGGCCGTCGCCGGCTCGGGCGTCAAGGTCGCCTCGGTGGCCACCGCCTTCCCGGCCGGCCGTGCCGCGCTCGGCGTGAAGCTGGCCGACGTCCGCGACGCGGTCGCGGCCGGCGCCGACGAGATCGACATGGTGATCGACCGGGGCGCGTTCCTCGCCGGCAGGTACCTGAAGGTGTACGACGAGATCGTCGCCGTGAAGGAGGCCTGCGGGACGAGCGCCCGGCTGAAGGTCATCTTCGAGACGGGCGAGCTGTCGACGTACGACAACATCCGCCGCGCCTCCTGGCTCGGCATGCTGGCCGGCGCCGACTTCATCAAGACCTCCACCGGCAAGGTCGCCGTCAACGCGACCCCCGCGAACACGCTGCTGATGCTGGAGGCGGTGCGCGACTTCCGCGCCCAGACCGGCGTCCAGATCGGCGTGAAGCCCGCCGGCGGCATCCGCACCACCAAGGACGCGGTCAAGTTCCTGGTCCTGGTCAACGAGACCGCGGGCGCGGACTGGCTGGACGCCCACTGGTTCCGCTTCGGCGCCTCCTCGCTGCTCAACGACCTGCTGATGCAGCGGCAGAAGCTGGCCACCGGCCGCTACTCCGGCCCCGACTACGTGACGGTGGACTGATCCCCCATGGCATTCGAGTACGCACCCGCCCCCGAGTCCCGCGCGATCGTCGACATCGCGCCCTCGTACGGCCTCTTCATCGACGGCGAGTTCGCCGAGGCCGCCGACGGCAAGGTCTTCAAGACGGTCTCGCCGTCGTCCGAGGAGGTCCTCTCCGAGGTCGCCCGGGCCGGCGCCGAGGACGTGGACCGCGCGGTCAGGGCCGCCCGCAAGGCGTTCGAGAAGTGGTCGGCGCTGCCCGGCTCCGAGCGCGCCAAGTACCTGTTCCGCATCGCCCGCATCGTCCAGGAGCGCAGCCGTGAGCTGGCCGTCCTGGAGACGCTGGACAACGGCAAGCCGATCCGGGAGACCCGCGACGCGGACCTCCCGCTGGTCGCCGCGCACTTCTTCTACTACGCGGGCTGGGCCGACAAGCTCGGTCACGCCGGCTTCGGCCCGGACCCGCGGCCGCTGGGCGTGGCCGGCCAGGTCATCCCCTGGAACTTCCCCCTGCTCATGCTGGCGTGGAAGATCGCCCCGGCGCTGGCGGCCGGCAACACGGTCGTCCTCAAGCCCGCCGAGACCACCCCGCTGTCCGCCCTCTTCTTCGCGGACATCTGCCGCCAGGCCGGCCTGCCCAGGGGGGTCGTCAACATCCTCCCGGGCCACGGCGACGCGGGCGCCGCGCTCGTCGCGCACCCGGACGTGGACAAGGTCGCCTTCACCGGCTCCACGGCCGTCGGCAAGGAAATCGCCCGCACGGTCGCCGGCACGCGGAAGAAGCTCACCCTCGAACTGGGCGGCAAGGGCGCCAACATCGTCTTCGACGACGCCCCGATCGACCAGGCCGTCGAGGGCGTCGTGAGCGGCATCTTCTTCAACCAGGGCCAGGTCTGCTGCGCGGGCTCCCGCCTGCTCGTCCAGGAGTCGATCCACGACGAGCTGCTGGACTCCCTCAAGCGCCGCCTGTCCACGCTCCGCCTCGGCGACCCGCTGGACAAGAACACCGACATCGGCGCGATCAACTCGGCCGAGCAGCTCGCCCGGATCACCGCGCTCGCCGACCAGGGCGAGGCGGAGGGCGCCGAGCGCTGGTCCCCGGCGTGCGAACTCCCCTCCTCCGGCTACTGGTTCGCACCGACGCTGTTCACGAACGTCACCCAGGCGCACACCATCGCCCGCGACGAGATCTTCGGCCCGGTGCTGTCGGTCCTCACCTTCCGCACGCCGGACGAGGCGGTCGCCAAGGCGAACAACACGCAGTACGGCCTGTCGGCGGGCATCTGGACCGAGAAGGGCTCCCGGATCCTGGCCGTCGCGAACAAGCTGCGCGCCGGTGTCGTCTGGTCCAACACGTTCAACAAGTTCGACCCGACCTCGCCGTTCGGCGGTTACAAGGAGTCGGGCTTCGGCCGCGAGGGCGGCCGCCACGGCCTGGAGGCTTACCTCGATGTCTGACCGTCTGAGCGTCTTCAAGACCTACAAGCTGTACGTCGGCGGGAAGTTCCCGCGTTCGGAGAGCGGCCGGGTGTACGAGGTGTCCGATTCGAAGGGCAAGTGGCTGGCGAACGCGCCCCTCTCCTCCCGCAAGGACGCCCGGGACGCGGTCGTGGCCGCGCGCAAGGCGTTCGGCGGCTGGTCCGGCGCGACCGCGTACAACCGCGGCCAGGTCCTCTACCGCGTCGCGGAGATGCTGGAGGGCCGCCGCGAGCAGTTCGTGCGCGAGGTGGGCGAGGCGGAGGGCCTCTCCAAGTCGAAGGCGGCCGGGGTCGTCGACGCGGCCGTGGACCGCTGGGTCTGGTACGCGGGCTGGACCGACAAGATCGCCCAGGTGATCGGCGGCGCCAACCCCGTCGCGGGCCCCTACTTCAACCTCTCCTCGCCCGAGCCGACCGGTGTGGTCGCCGTGCTGGCGCCGCAGGAGTCGTCCTTCCTCGGCCTGGTGTCGGTCGTGGCCCCGGTGATCGCGACCGGCAACACGGCGGTCGTGATCGCCTCCGAGAAGGCCCCGCTGCCCGCGCTGTCCCTGGCCGAGGTGCTGGCCACCTCGGACGTCCCGGGCGGTGTCGTCAACGTGCTGTCCGGCCGCACGGCCGAGATCGCGGCACCGCTGGCCGCGCACCAGGACGTCAACGCGATCGACCTCGCGGGCGCCGACGAGGCGCTGGCGAAGGAGCTGGAGATCGCGGCGGCCGACAACCTGAAGCGCGTCCTGCGTCCACAGGCTGTGGACTACTTCGAGACGCCGGGGACCGACCGGATGACGGCGTTCCTGGAGACGAAGACGGTGTGGCACCCGACGGGCTCGCTGGGCGCCTCCGGCTCCGCCTACTGAGCCCGGCCGGGCCCGGCGCCCGGCCTCGTCGGGACCGGCCGCGGCGCCCCGCGTCCGGTCACCCGCGAGGGCGGCCGGACGCCCCCTGCCGGGGGCTCAGCGGCCCAGCGCGCCCAGTACCTGCCCCGCCACCGGCACCGCGCCGAGCGAGCGGGCCTGGGCGACCGGGGCCGTCAGCATCCGCGAGCCCACCGGCTTGAAGTCGGCCACCTGGGTGCCCAGCCCGTTGTCGAGCGGGTCCACGCCCGTGCCCGCCAGCGGGTTGGGCTTGAGGCCGGCGACCGGCCCGGTGACGTAGCCGGTCGCGGCGGAGAGCGCCGTCAGGCCCGCCTGCGGGTCGACCTTGCCCAGCGACGTGGGCCGCCACGGCACGTTCAGGAGCTGGGGGCCGGAGTCGGCGTGGGCCGTGGCCGCGCCCGCGCCCAGGGCCGCTCCGGCGGCGGCGAGGGCGATCAGGGCGCGCTGCGCGGTGGGGTGCTGGGGGGAGCTGTGTCGGGCCATCGCTGGTGCCACCTTCTGGTGCGCAGGGTAATCAGGTCGGCACCAAGGGTAGTTGAGGCGGGGCTCACGCTCAAAAGCCGACCCGCGGGGTCGGCAGGGCGCCCCCCATGCGTCAAACTGGTGTTCCGTGAGCATTCATCCCCCGTCACCCGCCCGTGTCGTGCTGCTGTGCGGCCCCTCGGGCTCGGGCAAGTCACTCGTCGCCGCCCGCTCCGGGCTCCCCGTCCTGCGCCTGGACGACTTCTACAAGGAGGCCGACGACCCGACTCTGCCGCTGGTGCGGGGGAGTTCGGACATCGACTGGGACCACCCGGAGTCCTGGGACGCGGACGTCGCGGTCGAGGCCATCACCCGGCTGTGCGCGACGGGTTCGACGCCGGTCCCGGTGTACGACATCTCGCTGAGCGCCCGTACCGGCGAGGAGGCGCTGAGCATCGGCCGCACCCCGCTGTTCATCGCGGAGGGCATCTTCGCCGCGGAGATCGTGGAGCGCTGCCGGGAGCTGGGCGTCCTCGCGGACGCGCTGTGCCTGACCCGCGGGCCCGTCACCACCTTCCGCCGGCGGTTCCTGCGGGACCTGAAGGAGGGCCGCAAGTCGGTGCCGTTCCTGGTGCGCCGCGGCTGGCGGCTGATGCGCGCGGAGCGCTCGATCGTCTCCCGCCAGGTGTCCCTCGGCGCCCACCCGTGCGACCGGGACGAGGCGCTGGACCGGCTGACGGCGGCGGCCGGCGGGCAGGCGCGGCAGCGGACGGCGGCCTGACGGCCGTACGCGAACGCGGAACGGGACTGGTCGGCCCCCCGGCCCGCCAGTCCCGTTCCTCTTGCTCCCCCGTGAGCCCACCCCCCAGGTGGCTCCCCCCGTTTCCCCCGTTCCCCCGTTGTCCCCCGTGTCCCCCCTCGGGCCATTCCCCCGATGGCCCCGGCCTTCAGGCGACCAGCTCGCCGAAGGCGTCCTCCTCGTCACGGCCGAAGCTGAGGACCTCGTCCTCACGCAGCCGGCGGAGCGACCGCCAGATGCTGGACTTCACCGTGCCGACACTGATGCCGAGTATCTCCGCGATCTCCGGGTCCGTGCGGCCCTCGTAGTAGCGCAGGACCAGCATGGTGCGCTGGAGTTCGGGCAGCCGGGCCAGCGCCTGCCACAGGACGGCGCGCAGTTCGGTGCCGCGCATCGCGTCCGTCTCGCCCGGCGTCTCCGGCAGTTCCTCGGTCGGGTACTCGTTGAGCTTGCGCCGCCGCCAGGCGCTGATGTGCAGGTTGGTCATGGTGCGGCGGAGGTAGCCGCCGACCGCCGCCTTGTCGCTGATCCGGTCCCACGCCCGGTAGGTCGAGAACAGCGCGCTCTGGAGCAGGTCCTCGGCCTCGAAGCGGTCACCGGTCAGGTGGTAGGCGGTGGCGTACAGGGAGGCGCGTCGCTCCTGGACGTAGGCGGTGAACTCCGCCTCCGTCAGGGACCGGCGCCGCTCACCGGAGTCCTCCCGGGACACGGAACCGCCGTGCTCGTCCGGGCGGGCGTCGACCACCGACATGTAGGACGCATGCTGGCGTCCGGTGCCACGGGCGCATCCCCGCCCTCCCCCGCGCTCGAAAGCGCTCGCGCGGGAGGGACCCCCCTCGGCACCGGACTTCTCGGTACCCCGGTGCACGTCGTGCAGGCGCGTGACCACTGCGCTGGTGCTGATGCCGTGCAGCGTTTTCATCTCGCGCTCCCCGTCGTGGACTTCCGGTGACTCGGTGTCGCCGGGCCGGTTCCGGCTCTCCGTCCGGCCCGTGACGAAAAGACTGCCGGGGCCACTTCATCGCCGTGTCCGCCGTCTGTCACAGACCTGTCACAGGGCCCCTCCCGGCGCGGTCACCCACCACGCGCGGGCGGCCGCGCCGGCGAAGGCCGGGCGCCGGCGGGTCGTACGACACCCCGTCCATGGGCCAGAATGAGCCCGTGCCTTCCCTGTTGCTGATCGAGGACGACGACGCCATCCGTACGGCCCTGGAGCTCTCCCTGACGCGCCAGGGGCACCGGGTTGCCACCGCTGCCAGCGGCGAGGACGGTCTGAAGCTGCTGCGCGAGCAGCGGCCGGACCTGATCGTGCTGGACGTGATGCTGCCCGGCATCGACGGGTTCGAGGTGTGCCGGCGCATCCGGCGCACCGACCAGTTGCCGATCATCCTGCTGACCGCGCGCAGCGACGACATCGACGTCGTGGTCGGACTGGAGTCGGGAGCCGACGACTACGTCGTCAAGCCGGTGCAGGGGCGGGTGCTGGACGCCCGGATCCGGGCCGTGCTGCGGCGCGGGGAGCGCGAGTCCAGCGACTCGGCGACCTTCGGCAGCCTGGTCATCGACCGCTCGGCGATGACCGTGACGAAGAACGGCGAGGACCTCCAGCTCACCCCGACCGAGCTGAGGCTGCTGCTGGAGCTGAGCCGGCGGCCCGGTCAGGCGCTGTCGAGGCAGCAGTTGCTGCGGCTGGTGTGGGAGCACGACTACCTGGGCGACTCGCGTCTGGTCGACGCGTGCGTGCAGCGGCTGCGCGCCAAGGTCGAGGACGTGCCCTCCTCGCCGACGCTGATCCGCACCGTCCGTGGTGTCGGCTACCGCCTGGACACGCCTCAGTGACCGACACGCAAGGGGGGTCGCGCGGCTGGGGCGCCGGGCGCAGGGGAGGTCTCGCACGGCTCAGGTTCACCAGCCTGCGGCTGCGGCTGGTGCTGGTCTTCGGGCTGGTGGCGCTCACCGCCGCGGTGTCGGCGTCGGGCATCGCCTACTGGCTGAACCGGGAGGCGGTGCTCACCCGCGCCCAGGACGCGGTGCTGCGCGACTTCCGGCAGGAGATGCAGAACCGCGCGGGCGCCCTGCCCGCGCACCCGAGCCAGGACCAGCTCCAGCGCGCCGCGGGGCAGATGGCCGCCAGCAGCCAGCGGTTCAGCGTGCTGCTGGTCGCGCGGGACGGCGACGGCGAGACGGTGTACGGCAACTCGGGCGGGATCAACGGCTTCGCGCTGGAGGACGTGCCGGAGTCGCTGCGCACGGCCGTGGCCAAGCGGCAGCAGGTGACCGACTCCAACCGGCAGCCGTACCACCTGTACTGGCAGCGGGTCGTGGCGCACGGCACGCCCTACCTGGTGGCCGGTACGCGCGTCATCGGCGGCGGCCCGACGGGGTACATGGCGAAGTCCCTGGAGCCGGAGGCGAAGGACCTCAACTCGCTGGCCTGGTCGCTGGGCATCGCCACCGGGCTCGCGCTGATCGGCGCCGCGCTGCTCGCGCAGGCCGCCGCCACCACCGTGCTGAAACCGGTGCACCGGCTCGGTGTGGCCGCCAGGCGGCTGGGCGAGGGCCGGCTCGACACCCGGCTGCGGGTGTCCGGCACGGACGAACTGGCCGACCTGTCGCGGACGTTCAACAACGCGGCCGAGGCGCTGGAGCACCGGGTCGCGGAGATGGCCGCGCGGGACGAGGCGTCCCGCCGGTTCGTCGCCGACATGTCGCACGAGCTGCGCACGCCGCTCACCGCGATCACCGCCGTCACGGAGGTGCTGGAGGAGGAGCTGGAGGCGGAGACCGGGAGCATGGACCCGATGATCGAGCCGGCCGTCCGGCTGGTGGTCAGCGAGACCCGGCGGCTGAACGACCTGGTCGAGAATTTGATGGAGGTCACCCGCTTCGACGCGGGCACCGCCCGGCTGGTCCTGGACGACGTCGACGTGGCCGACCAGATCACCGCCTGCATCGACGCCCGCGCCTGGCTGGACGCGGTCGAGCTGGACGCCGAGCGCGCTCTCCACGCCCGTCTGGACCCGCGCCGCCTGGACGTCATCCTCGCCAACCTGATCGGCAACGCGCTCAAGCACGGCGGCTCGCCGGTGCGGGTGTCGGTGCGGGCGGCGGACGAGTGGGTCGACATCCGGGTCCGCGACCACGGGCCCGGCATCCCGGAGGACGTCCTCCCGCACGTCTTCGACCGGTTCT
Source organism: Streptomyces sp. NPDC025833 (assembly GCF_055558055.1). Lineage (NCBI taxonomy): Bacteria > Bacillati > Actinomycetota > Actinomycetes > Kitasatosporales > Streptomycetaceae > Streptomyces > Streptomyces sp. NPDC025833. The sequence goes on along the minus strand of NZ_JBVHNF010000007.1, from coordinate 382,334 downwards.
ACAAGGCGAGCGCCTCCCGGCCGCGTTCCGAGGGCAGCGGGCTCGGCCTGTCGATCGCGCTGGAGAACGCCCACATCCACGGCGGCGAGATCACCGCCGCCAACTCACCGGAGGGCGGAGCGGTGTTCACCCTCCGGCTGCCCCGGGACGCCTCACGGCTGACCGAGGAGGACGAGGGGGGCGCCGAGGACCGCGGGACGGGCCGCACCGGCGCGCGGAAGGAGGGGTCATGACCGTACGACGCCTGCTGGCGCTGCCCCTGCTGGGCGCGCTGCTCACCGGCTGCGGCATCCGGGCCACGGAGGTGCCGACCGACTTCGGGGCGGCGCCGTCCCGGGTGCCGTGCACGCTGGCCGGGCCGGACGCCTCCGCGGTCTCGCGCGGGGTGCCCGTCCAGGTGTTCCTGCTGTGCCGGGCGTCCCTAGTGGCCGTGGACCGCGCGGTGCGGGTCCCGGAGGGCACCGCGGACGCCCGGCGCCGGGTGATCGTCGCGCAGGGGCTGCTGGACCAGCTCGCGAAGTCGCCGACCAGCGCGGAGCGCTCCGCGGGTTACGCCACGCACGTGCGGGGCGGCCTCGGCGTGAGCGGGCCCGGCAAGGGGGACCCCGAGGACACGCTGCGGCTGACCACGGCGCCCTCGCGGCTCACCCCCTACGCGCTGGCCCAGTTGGTGTGCACCCTGTCCGACTCGGCGGCGACGGAGGACGACGGCTCGGTCATCCTGGGCGGCCCCGGCCCGGGCCCGCTGCGGCGCTACGAGTGCACGGACGCCGTCCGCGACCACCCCGGCACGACGCGGCCCCCGTCCGGGGAGATCACGGGCGGGTAGGAACCGGGGGCGCGGCCCGGATCCTACGGGCGAAACGTTTCCACGGCGGAACCGATCGCGCCCGCCCCCGCGTCTAGGGGGTCGTGCAGCGTCAAGGCTCCATCGGCGGCAGCGCCGCGATCCGCGTCCGTGTGACAGGGGGTGTCCTCCTCGTCGCGCACCTCGCCCTCGTCGCCTGGCTGATGCTGCGCCCCCTGGACGTCCTCTGGGTGATGCCCCCGAACCTGCGTCCGCTGGCCGGCGTCCGTGCCGACCTGGCGCTGGGCTGGCCGGGGGCCGCGAGGCCCCTCGGTGAGGGTCTCGCGCTGCTCGCGCCGCTGGGGGTGCTGCTGCCCATGGCGCACGGCAGGCTCACCGTCTCGCCGTTCGCCTCGCTGGTCCGTACGGCCGCGGCCGGCACGCTGGTCTCCCTCGGCATCGCCCTGCTGCAGACCGGTGTGCCGGGCCGGGTCGTGGACGTCGACTCGCTGCTGCTGAACACGGCGGGGGTCGTCGTGGCCCACCTGGCCGTCGTGCCGGCGGGCCGGGCGTGGCTGCGCCGGCGGGACACGCGTGAACCCGGTGCGGCCGGGCAGGCGGTCACCGTCCAGGAGGAGCTGGCTCAGGGGCGTACCCCGACGATTCCCAGGGTCGGGATCGCCCCGTAGAGCGATGTTTCGCCCCCTTCGTCTCCGTACCGTGGAAGACAGATGAGGGGCTCCGCCCGGGGCCCTCGCCACCGGCTCGCGAACGGGCCGACGACCACGGAGGAACCGAGATGACCGCCCTCGCCCGCCCCACCCACGGCCGCATGATCGGCGGAGTCTGCGCCGGACTCGCCCGGCGGTTCGGCACCTCGGCCACGACGATGCGGGTGATCTTCCTGGTGTCCTGCCTGCTGCCGGGCCCGCAGTTCCTGCTCTACATAGCCCTGTGGCTGCTGCTGCCGTCCGAGGACAAGGTGCGCAACGCCTGGTAGCCGACGGCGGCCGGGCCGCACGGCACGCGGGGCAGGTGACGCGCGGACGCCGCCGGGGCGCCCCCGGACTCCGGGGCGCCCCAGCGGCGTCGTACGGCGGGCGGTGTCAGCCGAGCGGGATCCCGTTCACCGGCACGCCGTGCGTGGGCAGACCGGTGTTGTGCACGGGCAGTCCGCCGAGCAGCCCGGCGACCGGCGCGGTCGGCCCCTGGGCGAGGACCTTCCGCACGGCGGGCTGGGCGGCGGCCACCCCGGCACCCACGGCGCCCTGCCCCTGCGTGAGCGCCTGGGCGGCACCCGGCAGCGCCTTGCCGACGTTCTCGGCCGGCAGCGTCCTCGTGACGGTGTCCAGGGCCTGCGACGCGCCCGGGGCGGCCGGGGCGGCGTTGGCCGCGCCCGCGCCGACGGCGGCGATGGCGGCACCGAGGGCGGCGACACCCAGGGTCTTGACGGCAGACTGCTTCATGAATGCGTCCTTGCGTGCGGAGACGGTGGACCACGAACGGGCCGAGCGGTCCCCGACCGTAAACATGCCGCACCGGCCGCCGCAAACACCGAAATGCGGACACCCCGTGAAAGCGTGTCCGCATTCCGTGCCGCCCAGACCTCGCGGCTATGCCTCCGGGTCGCCGGAACCGCTGGTGGACGCGGTCTGCCGGAACAGCCATTCGGATTTCAGCTCGGCGTATCCGGGCTTGATCACGTCATTGATCATCGCGAGTCGTTCATCGAAAGGAATGAACGCCGATTTCATCGCATTGACGGAGAACCACTGCAGGTCGTCGAGCGTGTAACCGAACGCGTCGACGAGGTGCTCGAATTCGCGGCTCATGCTGGTGTGTGACATCAGACGGTTGTCGGTGTTCACCGTCGCCCGGAAGTGCAGCCGGCGCAGCAGCCCGATCGGATGCTCGGCGTAGGACGGCGCGGCGCCGGTCTGGAGGTTGGAGCTGGGGCACAGCTCCAGCGGGATCCGCTTGTCCCGCACGTAGGAGGCGAGCCGGCCGAGCCGGACCGAGCCGTCCTCGCGGACCTCGATGTCGTCGATGATCCGCACCCCGTGCCCGAGCCGGTCGGCGCCGCACCACTGGAGCGCCTGCCAGATGGAGGGCAGCCCGAACGCCTCGCCGGCATGGATGGTGAAGTGGTTGTTCTCCCGCTTGAGGTACTCGAAGGCGTCGAGGTGCCGGGTGGGCGGGTGGCCGGCCTCGGCACCGGCGATGTCGAAGCCGGCCACCCCCGCGTCCCGGTGGCGGTTGGCGAGTTCGGCGATCTCCAGGGAGCGGGCCGCGTGCCGCATCGCGGTCAGCAGGGCGCCGACCCTGATCCGCCGGCCGTTCTCCCGGGCCAGCCGCTCGCCCTGCCGGAACCCCTCGTTGACGGCCTCGACCACTTCCTCCAGGGTCAGCCCCGCGGCGAGGTGCTGCTCGGGCGCGTAGCGGACCTCGGCGTAGACGACGCCGTCCTCGGCGAGGTCCTCGGCGCACTCCCGGGCGACCCGGACCAGGGCCTGCCGGGTCTGCATCACGCCCACGGTGTGCCGGAAGGTCTCCAGGTACCGTTCGAGCGAGCCGGAGTCGGCCGCCTCCCCGAACCAGATCCCCAGCTTGTCCGGGTCGGTCTCGGGCAGACCGGTGTACCCGGTCTCCCGGGCGAGTTCGACGACGGTGCCCGGGCGGAGCCCGCCGTCGAGATGATCGTGCAGCAGTACCTTGGGCGCCCGGCGGATCTGGTCCGGCGTCGGAACGTGTGCCGGCACGGGCGCCGGGACGGCCCCCGTCGGTGCAGTCTGGCTCGTCATTTCCGCACTGTAACTCCTACGCGCGTAGAGGTCCCGGTGTGCGCGGCGACCGGCGTCCGGCCTTTTTCCGCCGATACGCAACGGTGACCCCACGGACGGGTTTCGTACACCGCGCCTTCTGACACTGTTCTGTCATGGGACAGCAAGCGACACCGGTGCGAACGGCCAGGCTGGGAAAGGCAGTCGGCCCGGAGCCGACGTCGGTGAGCGGAGCGGTGCTGCTGCTCCCCGGCGGGCAGGAGGTCTCCGCCCGCCGCCCGTCCCCCGTCTGGCCGACGGCCCTCATCCGCCCCCTGGGCCGCGCGCTCGCCCGCACGGGCCGCACCGAGGGACTGGCCGTCCACCCCGTCCACTACCGCTACCGCGGCTGGAACGGCAGCGCGGCCCATCCCGCGGCGGACGCCGAGTGGGCCGCGGACGAGGTCGTACGGCGGTACGGGGACGTGCCCGTGTGCCTGGTCGGGGTGGACATGGGGGGCCGCGCGGCGCTGCGGGTGGGCGGCCACGACGCCGTCAACTCCGTGGTGGCCCTGGCTCCCTGGCTGCCCGAGGAGGACGTCGCCGCCCCTGCCGAGCCGGTGAAGCAGCTGGTGGGGCGCCGGGTGCTGATCGCGCACGGCACGAACGACGAACGGACCGACCCCGAGCTGTCGTTCCGGTTCGCGGCGCGGGCGAAGAAGGTGAACCGGGAGGTGTGCCGGTTCGAAGTGCACTCCGACGGCCACGGCATGCACGGGCACCGCGACGAAGTGCGCTGTCTGACGGCCGACTTCGTGATGGGGGCGCTGTTCGGGCGCCCGGTGGCCCGGCCGGTGGAGGACGCCCTGGCCGCGCCCCCGCCGATCGGCCTCCGCATGCCGCTGGCCGCGGGCTTCGGCAAGTCGCTGAAACGGTAGGACCGGCGGCGGGCGCGGCGACTCGACCGAGGGGAGGCCCGGGGGCCGGGCGGGACCGTTCCGGCCTCGGACGCACCCGGGAGCGGAGCCGCTTTCGCCGCGGACGCGCACGGCGGGCGGGGCGGCTCGGGCCACGGTCGTGTACGGCAGGCGGGGCCGCCCGGGTCGTGCCCGCGCCCGGCCGGGCGGGGCCGCTCGGGCCACGAACGCGTCCGGGGCCGGGGCCTGGTCCCACCCGGGAAACGGGACCACCCGGACCGTGCCCGCACCCGGCGGAGCGAGGCCGCCCGCGGTCACGGGCGCGGGCGGGGCCGAGCCGCGGGCACACGGACGGGGCGGGACGCGGACGCGTACGGGCGGGCGGGTCCGGGGCCGGGCCGGCGGGGACATCGGGGAGGTGGCGTCAGGCGGGGAGCAGGCCGCCTCTTCTGGAGAGCAGGAACTTCTTGAAGGCGGCCACCGGCGGGGTGTCCGGGCGGTCGGCGAGCCAGGCGACGCCGATCTCCCGCACCGCCCGGGGAGCGGTGACCGCCAGTTCCACCACGCCCGGCCGCGGCACCGTCGGCGGCGGCAGGAGGGCCACGCCCAGCCCGGCCGCCACCAGTCCCCGCAGCGTCTCCGCCTCCTCGCCCTCGAAGGCGACCCGCGGACGGAACCCCGCCTCGCGGCAGAGCGAGTCGAAGATGCGGCGCAGCCCGTAGCCGGGCTCCAGGGTGACGAAGGTGTCCTCGGCCGCCTCGGCCAGCCGGATACGGCGGCGGCCCGCCAGGCGGTGGTCGGCCGGGACGACGAGTCGGAGCTTCTGCTCGTCGAGGCGGCGGGCCACCAGGTCGGGCGCGTCGGGGACGGGCGAGGTGAGGCAGAGGTCCAGTTCGCCCGCGCGGAGCCGCTCCAGCATCGCCTCGCCGTAGTTCTGGACCAGGCTGAACCGGATCCGCGGGTGGTCCGCGCGGAAGGCGTGCAGCAGCCCCGGCACGGTCTCGGCGCCCATGGTGTGCAGGAAGCCGAAGGCGACCTTCCCGGTGGCCGGGTCGGCGTCCGCGCGGACCTCCTCGGCGGCGCGCCCGATCTCGGCGAGGGCCCGTTCGACGGAGGCGAGGAAGGTGCGGCCGGCGGTGGTCAGGGAGACGGTGCGGCCGTGCCGGGCGAACAGGTCGACGCCCAGGTCCTGCTCCAGGCGGGCCATCGCGCGGGAGAGGGTGGACTGCGGGACGTTCATCTCGTGGGCGGCCCGGGTGACGTGCTCCGTGCGCGCGACGCCGGCGAAGTAGGCGAGGCGGGGCGCGAGCAGCCGCACCGTCCCGCCCATGTCTGCTGTGTCACCGGACGGTGACAGCCGCAGCTGTGACCTGTGCTGATGCTCCATGGGATCGATTATGGCGATTCCATGCATTGGACGGATGAGTCCGGCCGTCCCTACGGTCGAGGCATGTCTCCCGCCAGTACCGGGGCGTCCGCCCCCGTGGACGCCGCTCCGCCCGCCCCCGACTCCGACCCGCGTCTCGCCCCGGGCGGCCCCGGCTACCGCCGGATGAGCTTCGCCCTGTTCCTCGCCGGGGTCGCGACCTTCGCCCTCCTCTACTCCACCCAGGCCCTGCTCCCGCTGATCTCCGGTGAGTTCGGCGTCGCGGCGGGCGAGGCGAGCTGGACCGTGGCGGCCGCGACCGGCGGGCTGGCCCTGTTCGTGCTGCCCATGAGTGCCCTGTCGGAACGTTTCGGCCGCCGTACGGTGATGACCGCGTCCCTGGCGGTCGCCGTCACCGTCGGCATGCTGGTGCCCTTCGCGCCGTCGCTCGGCGCGCTGGTGGTGCTGCGCGGGGTGCAGGGCGCGGCGCTGGCCGGTCTGCCGGCCTCGGCGACGGCCTACCTCGCCGAGGAGGTCCGGCCGAAGGCCCTGGTCACGGCCATCGGGCTGTTCGTGGCGGGCAACAGCGTCGGCGGGATGAGCGGCCGGGTGATCACCGGCTGGGTCGCCCAGGAGTGGGGCTGGCGGGTCTCGGTCGGCGTGATCGGGGCGGTCGCGGTCGCCTGCGCGGTGGCCTTCCGGCTGCTGCTGCCGGCCCCGAGGCACTTCACGGCGGGCTCGCTGCGCCCCCGCGTCCTGCTCGGCACGGTCCGCGACCACCTCTCCGACCCGCTGCTGCGCCGCCTGTACGCGATCGGCGCGCTGTTCATGGCGGTGTTCGGCGGGGTGTACACGGTGATCGGCTACCGGCTGACGGAGCAGCCGTTCGGGCTGCCGCAGGGCGTCGTGGGCTCGATCTTCCTCGTCTACCTGGTGGGCACGGTCTCCGCGTCCACCGCGGGCCGGCTGGTGGGCCGGTGCGGCCGCCGGGGCGCGCTCTACCTGGCGGGCGGTACGACGGCGGCGGGGCTGCTGCTCTCCCTGGCGTCCTCGCTCCCGCTGGTCCTGCCGGGCCTGGTGCTGATCACGGCGGGCTTCTTCGCCGGGCACGCGGTCGCCTCCTCGGCGGTCGGCAAGACCGCCACCCGCGGCCGGGCCCAGGCCGCGGCGCTGTACCAGTCCGCGTACTACATCGGCTCCAGCGCGGGCAGCACGGTCGGCGCGATGGCCTTCCACGCGGACGGCTGGGCCGGCACGGTCGGCGTGGGCCTCGTCGCGGTCCTCGGCGTCGTCACGATCACCGTGCTCGGCTCGCGCGCCGCCCGGGTGGCGGACCGCCGGGAGCCGGTGGCCGCGCACTGAGCCGCCGCACGCCGCTCCGCCCGCCGGGGCGACCCCTCCCGCCTGGGGTTTCTCCCACTCCGGGGGCCGTTGTCAGTGGGCTGCGGTAACTTCCCGAGTGCTGGGGCGCGACGGCGCGCCACAGGACGGCCACAGGGGTGGGTGGACGATGGGCAACGGCACGGCGACGGCGGACCTGGACGTCGCACTGGAGAAGCACCGGACCGAGCTGACGGGGTACTGCTACCGCATGCTCGGCTCCTCCTTCGAGGCCGAGGACGCGGTGCAGGACACCCTGGTGCGGGCCTGGCGGAGCTACGACACGTTCGAGGGCCGCTCCTCGCTGCGCTCGTGGCTGTACCGGATCGCGACGAACGTGTGCCTGGACATGCTGACCGCGGGCGGCAAGCGGGCGCGGCCGATGGACCTGACCGAGGCGTCCCCGCTCGCCCGGGCGGCGCTCTCCCCCCGTCCGGACAGCACCTGGCTGGAGCCGATGCCCGACGCGCGCGTGCTGCCGACGGTCGAGGACCCGGCGGAGGCCGCCGTCGCGAAGGAGTCCGTTCGGCTCGCCTTCATGGCGGCGCTCCAGCAACTGCCGCCCAAGCAGCGGGCGGTGCTGATCCTGCGCGAGGTGCTCGCCTGGCGGGCGAGCGAGGTGGCCGAGCTGCTGGGCACCACCGTCGCCTCGGTGAACAGCGCGCTGCAGCGGGCCCGCGCCACGCTCGCCGAGCGCGGCGAGGCGGGCTCCGCCGGAGCGGTGTCCGACCCGCTGGACGAGGAGCAGCGCGTACTCCTGGAGCGCTACGTGAAGGCGTTCGAGGGCTACGACATGACGGCGCTGACGGCGCTGCTGCACGAGGACGCCATCATGACGATGCCGCCGTTCGACCTGTGGCTGCGCGGCACCGCCGACATCACGGGCTTCATGACCACCTTCGGCGCCTCCTGCGCCGGCTCCCGGCTGCTGCCCGTCGAGGCCAACGGCCTGCCGGGCTTCGCGCACTACAAGCCGGACCCGGACAACGGCGGGTACAGCCCGTGGGCGGTGCAGGTCCTGGAGATCTCAGACGGCCGGATCACCGGTTTCCACTGCTTCCTCGACACCCAGCGCTGGTTCCCGCTCTTCGACCTGCCCCTCCACCTGGACGCGGAGTCCGACGAGGTCCAGGAGGGCGTGTAGCGCGGGGTCGGCGTCCCGCAGCCGTATCCGCCCGCCGGACCGGCGGGCGGTCAGCTCCAGCCGCGCCAGCAGGTCGACGGCGGCGAGACCGGGCGGCCCGATCCCGCCCACGTCGCACACGACCACCCCGGCGCCACGGCCCTCCAGCAGTACCCGCACTTCGGCGCACCACCGGGCCACCTCGTCACGGCGGACGGGTCCGGGCAGCACGAGCACGGCGGTGTTCTCGGCATCCACGTGCGGGTAGACCGGCACGGCCCGCGGAACTCATCGGCGGGTCCGGCCCGGGTGGCCGCGGGCACGGCCGCCGGGCGGGCGCGCTCCCGGCGGAGATCACATTGACCGGCCCGGCTCCGCCCCCGGAGGGTTGGCCCCATGACGGGGGTGCTGAGCGGGTTCGCGGTGATCGCGGTGGTCATCGGGGCGGGGTTCGTACTGGGGCGGCGAGGGACGCTCGGGGCGCAGGGCGGGGAGGTGCTGACCCGGCTGGCGTTCGCGGTGGCCGGTCCGGCGCTGCTCTTCACCACCCTCGCGCGCGCCGACCTCTCGGTGCTGTTCTCCGCCCGGCTGCTGGTGACGGCGCTCGGCACGGCCGCCGTCGCCGGGGTGTTCGTGGCGGTCGGCGTGGTCCGGCGCTGGGGGCTGGGCCGTACGACGATCGGCGCGCTGTGCTCGGGGTACGTCAACTCGGGCAACCTCGGCATCCCGATCGCCGCGTACGTCCTGGGCGACGCCTCCCTGGTGGCGCCGGTCCTCCTCTTCCAGGTCGTGCTGGTCGCGCCCGTCGCCCTCACCGTCCTGGACCTCTCCCGGCAGGACCACGAGGACGGCAGAGGCGGCGAGGGCGGGGAAGGCGGGAAGGGTTCGGTGGGGCGGCTGCTGCTGACGCCGTTGCGCAATCCCGTCGCCGTGGGCTCGCTGTCCGGGGTCGTGGTGTCGGCGGCGGGCTGGCGGCTCCCCGGCCCGGTCCTGAACCCGCTCGCCCTGCTCGGCGCGATGTCCGTGCCGGCGGCGCTGCTGGCCTTCGGCATGTCCCTGCACGGCAGCCCGGCCCCGGGCCGGGGGCGGGACCGGCTGCCGGTCCTGCTGTCCGTGGCGCTGAAGTCCGTGGGCCAGCCGCTGGTGGCGTGGGCGCTGGCGCGGGGCGCCTTCGGACTGCACGGCGCCGCGCTGCTGGACGTGGTGGTGACCGCGGCCCTGCCCGGCGCCCAGAACCTGTTCACCTACGCGAGCCGCTACCGGGTGGCCGAGGACCTGGCCCGCGAGTCGGTCCTGCTGTCGACCCTGGTGTCGGTCCCGGTGCTGGTGGCGGTGGCGGCGGTGCTGGGATGACCCGGGCGGCCCGCGGCGGGCGCGTACCGACCGGGACCGGCGACGGTCCGCCGGTCCCGGGCCCCGGAACGGTGCGGGGCGCGGGTCAGGCGATGCGCTCCAGCACCACCGGGCTGGGCCGGAAGTCCGTGCCCGGCGCCGCGACGTCGTAGGAGCTTTCGACCGCCTCCAGCGCGTACGCGAAGCGCTCCGGGGTGTCGGTGTGCAGGGTCAGCAGCGGCTGGCCCTCGGTGACCGTGTCACCCGGCTTGGCGTGCATCTCCACGCCCGCCGCCGCCTGCACCGGGTCCTCCTTGCGGGCGCGGCCCGCGCCCAGGCGCCAGGCGGCGATGCCGATGTCGTAGGCGTCCAGGCGGGTCAGGACGCCGGAGGACGGGGCCGTGACGACGTGCTGCTCCCGCGAGGTGGGCAGCTCGGCGTCCGGGTCGCCGCCCTGGGCCGCGATCATGCGGCGCCAGACGTCCATCGCGGAGCCGTCGGCCAGCGCCTTCGCCGGGTCGGCGTCCTTCAGGCCGGCCGCGTCGAGCATCTCGCGGGCCAGCGCGATCGTCAGCTCGACGACGTCCGCCGGGCCGCCGCCCGCCAGGACCTCCACCGACTCGCGGACCTCCAGGGCGTTGCCCGCGGTGCGGCCGAGCGGGGTGGCCATGTCCGTCAGCAGCGCGACCGTCTTCACGCCGTGGTCCGTGCCGAGGCCGACCATCGTGGACGCCAGCTCGCGGGCGTCCTCGATCGTCTTCATGAAGGCGCCGCTGCCGACCTTGACGTCCAGGACCAGGGAGCCGGTGCCCTCGGCGATCTTCTTGGACATGATGGAGGACGCGATCAGCGGGATCGCCTCGACCGTGCCGGTGACGTCCCGCAGGGCGTACAGCTTCTTGTCGGCGGGGGCCAGGCCGTCGCCCGCCGCGCAGATCACCGCGCCGGTGGTGTCGAGGACGTGCAGCATCTCCTCGTTGGAGAGCAGGGCGCGCCAGCCCGGGATGGACTCCAGCTTGTCCAGGGTGCCGCCGGTGTGGCCGAGGCCCCGGCCGGAGAGCTGCGGCACGGCCGCGCCGCAGGCGGCGACGAGGGGGGCCAGCGGGAGGGTGATCTTGTCGCCGACGCCGCCGGTGGAGTGCTTGTCGGCCGTCGGGCGGCTCAGCGTGGAGAAGTCCATGCGCTCGCCGGAGGCGATCATCGCCGCGGTCCAGCGGGCGATCTCGGCGCGGTTCATGCCGTTCAGCAGGATCGCCATGTTGAGCGCGGCCATCTGGTAGTCGGCGACCTCGCCGCGGGTGTACGCGTCGATGACCCAGTCGATCTGCTCGTCGGTCAGTTCACCGCGGTCCCGCTTGGTGCGGATGACGGAGATGGCGTCCATGGCCATGGCTGGTGGCTTCCTTCCGGGAGGTGCGAAGCCGTACGGCCCCCCTGAGCACTCAGGGGGGCCGTACGGGAGTTACTTGGCGAGGTGGTCCGGGCCGAAGGCCTGGGGCAGCATCGCGGAGAGCGGGAGGACGCCCGCGGGGGTGTCCAGGAGCAGGTCGGGGCCGCCGAACTCGTACAGGAGCTGGCGGCAGCGGCCGCAGGGCACCAGCAGGGCGCCCTCGCCGTCCACGCAGGTGAAGTGCGTGAGGCGACCGCCGCCGGTGCGCTGGAGCTGCGAGACCAGGCCGCACTCGGCGCACAGGCCGATGCCGTAGGAGGCGTTCTCGACGTTGCAGCCGGTGACGACGCGGCCGTCGTCGACCAGGGCCGCCACACCGACCGGGTAGCCCGAGTAGGGGGCGTAGGCGTGGGCCATGGCCTCGCGCGCCTCGGCGCGCAGTGCCTCCCAGTCGAAGGCGGCGGTCTCCGTGCTCACTTGCCCTGACCCTTCCGGTACCGCATGCCGTCGGCCTTCGGCATCCGCAGGCGCTGCGCGGACAGCGACAGCACCAGCAGCGTGACGACGTACGGCGTGGCGCCCACGAAGTCGCTCGGGACCTCGTCGGTGAACAGGTACCACACCAGGACCAGCACGGCCGTGCCGAGGCTGATGCCGCCCTGCCAGTGTGCCTTGCGGTAGATCTTCCAGCCGGCCAGCAGCGCCAGCAGGACGACCAGCAGGAGCAGCAGGGCGTGCACGGTGACACCGCCGTTGCGGAGCTGGAGGGCGTCGGAGTAGCCGAACAGGCCCGCGCCCATGGCGAGGCCGCCGGGACGCCAGTTGCCGAAGATCATCGCGGCGAGACCGATGTAGCCGCGGCCGCCGGTCTGGCCCTCCAGGTAGGTGTGCGAGGTGACCAGCGCGAGGAACGCGCCGCCCAGGCCGGCGAGGCCGCCGGAGACGGCCACGGCCGCGTACTTGTACCGGTAGACGTTGACGCCGAGCGACTCCGCGGCGACCGGGTTCTCGCCGCAGGAGCGCAGCCGCAGGCCGAACGGGGTGCGCCACAGCAGCCACCAGCTGCCGACGAACAGCAGCACGGCCAGGACCGTCACCACGGACAGGTTGGTGATCAGGCCGCCGATGATGCCGGCGAGGTCGGAGACCAGGAACCAGTGGTGCTTCTCGATCGATGCGAGGCCGTCCGAGAGGCCGGGCAGGGTGACGTCGGGCAGCGAGTCGGCCGGCGGGGACTGCTTGGGGTTGCCGCCCGCCTCGGCGGCCGTGCCGTCGGCGAAGAACAGCTTGGCCAGGTACTGGGTGGCGCCGAGCGCGAGCAGGTTGACGGCGACACCGGAGACGATGTGGTCGACGCCGAAGGTGACGGTGGCCACGGCGTGCACCAGGCCGCCGAGGACGCCGAAGCCGATGCCGCACAGCAGGCCCAGCCAGGGGTTGGTCTGCCAGCCGACCCAGCCGGCGCCGAAGGTGCCGAGGATCATCATGCCTTCGAGGCCGATGTTGACCACGCCCGCCCGCTCGGACCACAGGCCGGCGAGGCCGGCCAGGCCGATGGGCACGGCGAGGCCGAGCGCGGCGGCGACCTGGCCCGCGGAGTCGAGCTGGTTGGCACCGGTGATCACGCGGACGGCGGCGAGGAGCAGCAGGGCGCCGGCGACGATCATGAGGACGAGGCCGAGGGAGCGGCCGGAGCGCTGGGGCGCCCCCTCCGCCTTGGGCGCCGCGGGCGGCGGCGCGTCGGTCATCGTGGCAGTCATCACGCCACCTCCTGCTTCTTCTTCGTCGGGGCGGCGGCCTGCGCGGCGAGTTCGGCGCCGACCTTCTGCTGCTGGCGCTTGAGGCCGTAGCGCCGGACGACCTCGTACGCGATCACGACGCACAGGACGATGACGCCCTGGATGACGCCGAGGATCTCCTTGTCGTACCCCTCGAACTCGAGGTGGTTGGTAGTGCGCTCCAGGAAGCCCCAGAGCAGGGCGCCGAGCGCGATGCCGACCGGGTTGTTGCGGCCGAGCAGCGCGATGGCGATGCCGGTGAAGCCGATCCCGGTGGGGAAGCTGTTGTCGTACTGGTGGCTCTCGTTCAGCAGCGTGGGCATGCCGATCAGGCCGGCCACCGCACCGGAGATGATCATGCTGGTGGCGATCATCTTCTTCACCGACACACCGCTGGCGGAGGCGGCGCTCTCGGACTGGCCGACCGTGCGCAGGTCGAAGCCGAACCGGGTGCGGCCGAGCACGAACCAGTAGGCGAGGCCCACGATCACGGCGACGACGATGAAGCCGTCCAGGACGCCGGCCTGGCCGGTGTCGATGCTGAAGAAGAACGAGGACGACGGCAGCGGCTCGGTGGAGACGAGGGTGCCGCCCTGCTGGAGTTCGCCGAGCCGGTCCGGCTGGAGCAGGTAGCCGATGATCGCGGTGGCGATCGAGTTCAGCATGATGGTCGCGATGACCTCGCTGACGCCCCGGGTCACCTTGAGGATGCCCGCGATGGCCGCCCACAGGGCACCGGTCGCCATGGCGCATATCAGGATCAGCGGGATGGCGATCCAGCCCGGCACGGTCAGCGCGCCGCCGAGGACGGCGGCGATGAACGCGGCGAGCCGGTACTGGCCGTCGACACCGATGTTGAACAGGTTCATGCGGAAGCCGACGGCCACCGCGACGCCCGCGAGGTAGTACGTCGTCGCCTTGTTGAGGATGTAGACCTGGCTGTCGCTGGCGAAGCCGTAGGTCATCATGTCGCTGAAGGCGGAGCCGGGGTTCTTGCCGGTCGCGGCGATCACCAGGGCGGTGACGACGAGCGCGGCGACGACCGCCAGCACCGGGGCGGCGACGCCGAGGAACAGCCGCTCCTTGTCGATCCGTGAGGTCAGCTTGTTCATCGCTCGTCGTCCTCTGTGTGCTCCAGGTGGCCGGTGGCCGCACCCGTCATGGCGGAGCCCAGCTCTTCGGGGGTGATGGTGGCGGGGTCGGCGTCGGCGACCAGGCGGCCGCGGTACATCACCCGCAGGGTGTCGGAGAGGCCGATCAGCTCGTCCAGGTCGGCGGAGATCAGCAGTACGGCCAGGCCCTCGCGGCGGGCCTCGCGGATGTAGTCCCAGATGGCCGCCTGGGCGCCGACGTCCACACCGCGGGTGGGGTGGGCGGCGATGAGCAGCTTGGGGTGGTGGCTCATCTCGCGGCCGACGATCAGCTTCTGCTGGTTGCCGCCGGACAGCGAGGCCGCGGTCACGTCGATGCCGGGCGTGCGGACGTCGTACGCCTGGACGATCCGCTCGGTGTCGGCGCGGGCCGCCTTGATGTCGAGGAGGCCGCCGCGCGAGTTCGGCTTCTCGGTGACGTGGCCGAGGATGCGGTTCTCCCACAGCGGTGCTTCCAGGAGCAGGCCGTGGCGGTGGCGGTCCTCGGGGATGTAGCCGATGCCGGCCTGGCGGCGGTCCCGGGTGGCGGTGCGCGAGATGTCGGTGCCGTCGAGCGTGACGACGCCGGTGTCGGGCTGCCGCATGCCCATGATCGCCTCGACCAGTTCGGACTGGCCGTTGCCCTCCACGCCGGCGATGCCGAGGACCTCGCCCTTGTGGATGGTGAAGGAGACCTCGTCCAGGATGATCCGCTCGATGCCGTCGAGGTCGGTCTGCGACAGGTGCACCCCGGCCAGCTTCAGCATCGGGACGTCCGTGACGGTGGACTCCTCGGTCTCCGGGGTGGGCAGCTCGCTGCCGACCATCAGCTCGGCGAGCTGCTTGGGGGTGGTGCCCCGCGGCTCGACCGTGCCGACGGTGGTGCCGCGCCGGATCACGGTGATCTCGTCGGCGACCGACAGCACCTCGCCCAGCTTGTGGGAGATGAAGATGACGGTGAGGCCCTCGGCCTTGAGTTCGCGCAGGTTGTCGAAGAGCGCGTCGACCTCCTGCGGCACGAGCACGGCGGTCGGCTCGTCGAGGATGAGGGTCTTGGCGCCTCGGTAGAGGACCTTGAGGATCTCCACGCGCTGGCGGTCGGCGACGCCCAGCTCCTCCACGAGGACGTCGGGCCGGACGTTCAGGCTGTACGCGTCCGAGATCTCCTTGATCCGGGCGCGGGCCTTGCCCCCGATGCCGTACAGCTTCTCCGCGCCGAGGACGACGTTCTCCAGCACGGTGAGGTTGTCGGCGAGCATGAAGTGCTGGTGCACCATGCCGATGCCGCGGGCGATGGCGTCGCCGGGGTTGTGCAGGACGACCTGCTCGCCGTTGACCGTGATGGTGCCCTCGTCCGGCTGCTGCATGCCGTACAGGATCTTCATCAGGGTGGACTTGCCGGCGCCGTTCTCACCGCACAGGGCGTGCACGGTGCCCGTGCGCACGGTGATGTCGATGTCCCGGTTGGCGACGACGCCGGGGAAACGCTTGGTGATGCCGCGCAGTTCGACGGCAGCGGGAGGGCTGGACGCGTTGATGGCGCACTCTCCTCGGGGAAAGGGGCTGCTTAGGGGAGGTGGCAGGCGTCGGCGACGCTAGCGCGGCAACTCCGTGCTACACGCGTAGAGTTGACACATTGTTATGGCTCGGCGGGGGGCTCCGTCAGGTGCCCCCGCGCCGAGCCTCAGGTCCGGCGGGACCCGTCAGGTCACGGGGTGGTCTTGACCTTGATCGAGCCGTCGACGATCTTCTTCTTCGCCGCGTCCAGCTTGGCCTGGACGTCGTCGATGAAGCCGCCGCTGGTGGAGAGCTTCACGCCGTCCTTGGCCAGCGAGTAGGTGTTGGTGCCGGTCAGCGGCTTGGCGTCGTGCACCGACTTGACGAAGTCGTAGACGCCGACGTCGACGTTCTTGACCATCGAGGTCAGGATCGCGTTCTTGTACTTGGCCAGACCCGGGATGTTGTACTGGTCCGAGTCCACGCCGATGGCCCAGGCGCCCTTCTTGCCCGCGACGGCCTCGATGGCGCCGTTGCCGGAGGAGCCGGCCGCCGTGTAGACGACGTCCGCGCCGTTGTCGAGCATGCCCTGCGCGGCTTCCTTGCCCTTGTCGGGGCTGGCGAAGCCGGAGGTGTCCGAGCCGTGCGACAGGTACTGCGTGTCGACCTTGATCTTCGGGTTGGTGTCCTTGACGCCCTGGACGAAGCCCGCCTCGAACTTCTTGATCAGCGGGACGTCGACACCGCCGATGAAGCCGACGTGCTTCGACTTGGACTTCAGCGCGGCGGCGACACCGGCCAGGTAGGAGCCCTGCTCCTCGGTGAAGTTGATGCTGTCGACGTTCTTGCCGTCCACGACGGAGTCGACGATGCCGAAGCTGGTCTTCGGGTACTTCGCGGCGACCTTCGTCATGGAGGCGGCGTAGGCGTAGCCGACACCGATGATCGGGTTGTAGCCCGCGTCCGCCAGGTCCGACAGGCGCTGCTCGCGGTCGGCCTCGGTGTCCGAGGTCTTCGCGGTCAGCTCCTTGATGTCGCCGCCGAACTCCCCCTTCGCCTTGTCGGCACCGCGCGCGGCGGAGTCGTTGAAGGAGCGGTCACCACGGCCGCCGACGTCGAAGGCGAGACCGACCTTGACGCCCTTGCCGTCACCGGAGGACGAGCCGGAGTCCTTGTCGGAGGAGGTGCTGCCACAGGCAGTGGCAGTCAGTGCGAGTGCTGCGGATGCGATACACGCAGCGGAAAGCTTGGCTACCCGGCGCACGGGAAGGCTCCTTCACCTGACCTGAGCGCCATGTCGGCGCTTGATGGGAGCGCCGTGTCGGCGCCCCAGCCGAGACGCCCCTTCGGCGTCGGCTTCGCGGCATCGTAACGCGCGTAGATGTCGCAAAAAACCCTCTCGCGAAGCCGTTATCGATTCGAGGCAAACACTGCCTGAACTCGGCCTCCGGGCCGTCCGACGGCGCCGCCGCGGGCCGGGTGCGAGTGGCTTGCTTTCGCTGTCGGGGCGGGTGCGGTCTGCGGTGCCGGGGCGGGAGCGGCCTTCGGTGTCGCGGCGGGAGCGGCCTTCGCTGCTGCCGGGCTGGGAGTCGCCTTCGGTGTCACGGCGGGCGCGGCCTTCGCTGCCGGGGCCGGGAGCCGCCCTGGGTGTCGTGCCAGGGCGCGGCCTTCGGTGGCGGGCCGGGTGTCGGCCCCGCCGTCGGGTCGGGAGCCGCCTTCGGTGTCGTGCCAGGTGCTGCCGCCCCCGCCGCTGCGCCGGGCGGGGGCGGCACGGCCCCGGGGGACCGGCCGTCAGCCGCGCGTGGTGTCGCCCTCCAGGAAGGCGGCGGCGGTGAACATCTCGACCCCGACCGTGATGGCGTGCTCGTCGGCGTCGAAGTCGCCCTGGTGGAGGTCGCGCACCGTGCGCTCGCCGGGCCGGCGCACCCCGAGGCGGGCCATCGCGCCGGGCACCTCCTCCAGGTACCAGGAGAAGTCCTCGCCGCCGAGGCTCTGCTCGGTGCTCTCCACGGACTTCATGCCGCGCCGCGCGACCATCGCGCGGCGCAGCAGGTCGGTGGAGTCCCGGTCGTTGACCACCGGCGGCACCCCGCGCATGTAGTTGATCTCCGACTTGGCGCGGTGCAGGGTCGCGACCTCGTCGATCGCCGCGTGCACGATGTCCGGGGCGTCCCGCCAGGCGTTCAGGTCCAGGCAGCGGACGGTGCCGGACAGCTCGGCGTGCTGCGGGACGACGTTCGGGGCGTGCCCGGACTCGATCCGGCCCCAGGTGACGGCGAGACCGGCGCGGGTGTCGACGCGCCGGGCGACGAGCGCGGGCACGTCGATGGCGACCCGGGCGGCGGCGGTGACCAGGTCGGTGGTCAGGTGCGGGCGGGCGGTGTGCCCGCCGGGGCCGTCCAGGGCGATCTCCAGGCGGTCGCAGGCGCTGGTGATCGGCCCGTGCCGGAGTCCGATCCGGCCGGCGTCCACCCGGGGGTCGCAGTGCACGGCGAGGATCCGGCCGACCCCTTCGAGTGCCCCGTCCGCGATGGCCCCCAGGGCGCCGCCGGGCAGCACCTCCTCGGCGGGCTGGAACAGCAGCCGCACCGGGCGGGACAGCAGCCCCTTGGCGTGCAGGTCGGCCAGGACGAGCCCGGCTCCGAGGACGACGGTGGTGTGCACGTCGTGGCCGCAGGCGTGGGCGCGGTCGGGGACGGTGGACCGGTAGGGGCAGTCCGTCTTGGTGTCCGGGATGGGCAGGGCGTCGATGTCCGCCCGCAGGGCCAGCAGGGGGACGGACGGCCGCTCACCCTCCGTGAGCCCGATGTCGCAGACGAGCCCGGTACCGGTGGCCAGGACGCGTGGGCGCAGCCCGGCCGCCTCCAGCCGCTCCTTGATCGCGGCGGTGGTGCGGAACTCCTGGTTTCCCAGTTCGGGATGCATGTGCAAGTCGCGGCGGAAGGCGACGAGTTCGGCGTGCAGGGACTCGCTCAGCACGCCGGGGAGCACATCCCCCGAAAGGCCGGCCTCGGACTCTAGGGACATCAATTGCTTCACCCTCTGAAGGGTAGGACGCCCACTGATCAACTACCCCTCGATCAACCAAAGTTCAGCCCGTTAGGGGAAGAAAATCTGACCGGCGGACGCATGGCTGCGGACTGTGTTGGGTAAGACCCTTGTTTCCTCCCTCCACGGATACCATGCATCCCAGGTGTCGCGCGCGTCATGTCCACGAAACGGACCACGCCCGATCGCCTAGAAACGCTCGACCTCCTGCCCACCGGGGACCTGGTAGCAGCCGGAGACGATCATGATGCTGAGCTTGGGAGGGTTCCTCTTCTTCATCTGGGTGATCTGTACGCCGACCTTCTGCTCGTCGTTGTCGGCGGTCAGGGCCAGGTTCTCGTTCCGGCTGGTGTCGGGGCCGTACTCGACGATCTTCCAGCCGTGCTTCGGCAGTCCTTCCCGCAGGTGTCGCATCGCGGCGTCGAGATCACTCGCCGACGCCGGACGGAAGCTCCACTTGTGGAAGATCCGGAAGTACGTGTCGCGGTCCTTGCCCGGGCACTCCTGGACGCCGGGGCCGCTGTCGGAGGCCGTGCCCTCGACTCCGATGAGGTCGTAGAGCCGGCTGGAAACGCTCTCCGCCCTGGCGGCGGCGTCCCGTGACGTGCTCGTGCCGGCGGAGGGGATGTCATCGGGTTCCGTGCTGGAGGTCATGCCGCATCCGGTGGAGGTGGTGAGGACGGTGGTCACGAGGAGCGCGGCCGCGCTCATGCGTCTCTTCAAAATCGACGGGCCTCGCTCTTCCTAACGGGTGTACTGCCAGGTCGGGGTCGGTTGCTTCAGCTGCACGTCCTCCCCGTGCCCCGCGACGACCAGTGCCTGGTTGAGCAGACTGTCAGAGCCCTCGTCCCAGTAACCACTGTGGCCGTCGGTGTCGGTGGTCATTTGCTGGGCACCGAAGCGCTCGTCGCTGGGCACGGTCCAGGGCCCGTCCCAGTCGGTTCCGCCGTGGCCGAAGCGGCCGATGTCGGGCACGATGTCGCCGTCCGCCTCCTCGTTCCACACATGACCCTTCGGAACGTCCAGCTGCTCCGCCTTCGGCACCGTCACACCGGGACTGCCCGCGGTGATCACATCGTCCGCATTCAGCGTGCCATGGTCGGCGGCCGAGCCGACGAGGGTCGTACCGTACGAGTGTCCGATCACGGTGCGGTGCGGCGGGGTGTCGCCGCTGTGGGAGGCCTCCAGCCCGTCGAGGAACTGGTTGAAGGCCGGTGCGCCGTCGTCCGCGTAGTGGCGGCGCGGCGAGTCCGTCACGATGTTCTGTGGGGCGTCGTACCCGAGCCAGGTGATGGTCGAGACCGGCTGCCCGTCGGCTTCATCGGTGGCCACCCGCCAGGTCGAGGTCATCCTGTCGACGTTGCCGCTGATGTTGCCGAGGTTCGAGGTGGTGCCGGGCACGTAGACAGCCTGGTGCCGGGCCGTGTCCGGATCGCCGTTTGCGATGATCGCCCGACCGTTGCCGTCCGCGCTGAAGCCGAGGAGGAAAGCCGGAGGCAGCCCCTTCGAGTCCCTCTCGGTGCCCCGGCCGGTCGAGTCGAAGCGGCTCTGGATGGCCTCCATCCCACGCAGCGAGCTGGTGAGGTGGTCGTAACGCTCGCCGTGCTTGTTGTACCAGTCCATCCATTCGTCGGTGTGCACCTTGGACGCCCAGCCGTTGGTGGCGATGTAGGTCCACTCGTTCATGGGTGGCTTCGGCATGGAATCGAGTTCCATCCGGTATCGGGCCCGGGTCTCGTCGAGCACCACCCGGTTCGCCTCGTCGCGGATCGTCGAGGGCAGCCCGTCGAGCTTGCCCACACTGTCCGGACGGAGGGAGAGCCATGCTTGCCGGTCCTCGTCGGTGAGGCCTCTCCACCACGCCGCGTTATCCCTGGGGCTGCCATCCTCGGGCGGGCGCGGGAGCGAGTCGAGATACTTCTTGCCGGCCTCGCCCACCCCGTCCTGGTCCGACTTCACGTCCGACCAGTCCTGGTCCGAGACCTTCAGGTCGTCGTCGGCTTTCAGCGCCCGGAGCTTCGGCGCCCACGTGGCATCCGCGTCCGTCGCCTCCTGAAGCGCATCACCGATCCGGTTCGCGAACCCGACCGCCTTGCCGAAGTTCGGGTTCGGATGCATGTTGACGGCCTGGCGCTCGATCGCCGCGGACGTCGGGTCGGTCATGCTGGTGCTGGGCGCCACGATGTCACCCCCGGGTACCTTGCCATCGACTTCTTCGCCGCCGGGGGGAAAGGTGACCGAGCCGTCCGCGCCCACCGTGCACCCGGCCGCCTCGGCGTCCGCCAGCGCGGCCTCCAGCTTCCGCTTGGCGGCCGCCAGCTCGAAAGCGAAACCGTTCAGCGCGGTACTGGCCAGCGCGCACTCGGTCTGCATGTAGTGGAAGTCGTTGCCCAGTTCCTGCAGCTCCCGTAGGGCAGCGTCCACGGCTGCGCCTTCCAACTGGTTGCGCAGGCGCGCCGAGATCCGGTTGTCCACGGCTTCCTTGGCGGTGCTCGCCATATCGCTCGCGGCCCGGTACCCCTCGGCGGCTTCCTCGAACTCCGAGGGCTTCAGTGCCTTCAGCGTCGCCAGGTCCATGGCCGCTCCGTCACCGGCCCTTCGCCTGGCCGCCGACGGCCTCGGTGTCCTGGTACTTCGTCCTCAGCCTGTCCAGCTCGGCCTTGACATCGCCATCCGTCTTCGCAAGGTCGTGCCCGGAGCGCTCCATCACCCCACCGAGTTCAACGCAGCGACCTTGCACGTCCTCGACGTACTTCTTCCAGGAGTCGTATAACTCCTTCTGGGCCGCCGCGGACTGGCACCCGGACGTCTCGCCGAGCCCGGACTGTCCGTCGTCGAGCTTCCGCAGGGCCTTGCCGATATCGTCCCGCAGACCTCTGGTGTCCTCACCGACCTGCGTCCAGATCTTCTTGTCGGACTTCAGCCTGTCCCCGCCGCCGTCTCCGGGGCCTGACGGCACGTGGTTCAACCGCATCCCCGTCGAGCCGCGGGCCGCGACGTCCGCCTTCACCCGCTCCCACTCGTCCCACGCCATGGGTGACGACCTCCCCGTTTTCCCACGTTTCCGGCGGTCTTCCGCTGCGTCGCGCATGGTCGGTGCGCAGGGAAGAAATCCTAGGACGGAGCGGTTCCACGGTGCCTGAGTATGCGTACTTACGTACGGTCAGGCGGGTGGCTCCGCCAACCGGTGGGGACCGTCACGCCGGGGTCACCGCCGGCAGGTGGTGGATGTCTCGGGCCGTGCCCGTGACGTCGGACAGGAAGCCCTGGGCGCGGGGGGAGGCGGTGTCCGTGAGCCAGGTGGGGTCGATGTCGCAGACCGCCACCCGGACGCCCGTGCCGGCCAGGGCCAGCGGGAGGGTGTGGACGACCGTGGACGGGAAGCTGAGGATCGTCCGGCCGATGGGGCCGCGGCGGGCGATCAGTTCCAGCGGGAGGTCCGGGCGGACTATCTCCAGGCCCGTCTCGGTGGCGAGGCGGTGCAGCTTGCCGGTGCTCTCGCGGCGGTGGGCGAAGTAGCGGGCGGCGCCGTGCGCCCTGGCCAGGCCGCGGACGGCCTCCAGGTAGCGGTCGCCGTCCACGACGCCGGTCTCCACCAGGGAGGTGCCGACCAGGTCCGCGCCCCGCGTGATGCGCGGCGGGCCGAAACGGGCCCGCGTCCAGGCGAACTCGTTGGCGGTGACGGTGACCCCCGCGGGGGCCTCGGTCACCGGCATGGAGGAGAAGACCTCGACCCGGCGGTCGCCGCCCGGGGTGAGGCGGCGCCGGGCGGAGGAGGAGACCGGCGCGAAGAGCAGGTCGCGCGGGCCGGGCCGGCCGCCCTTGCGGTGCCAGCGGACCAGGCGTTCGCCGCGGGCGAGCTGGGCGACGAACTCCAGCGTCGCGGTGCCGTCGTCCACCACGACCAGGTCGGTCGCCCGGGTGATGGTCAGCAGGAGCTGCACGTACCGGGAGAACGGGTCCCCCATGACGATGCGGTCGGCCCGGCGCAGCGGGCCCGCCAGACCGCCGATCGTGTGGAAGGGCGCGGTCGTACCGCCCCGCGCCTCCTCCCAGCGCACCACGTACCCCTCGTCCCGGGCCAGGTCGGCCATGCGGCGCAACTGGCCCCGGGTCATGGGGTCCGTCGGGGACAGGACCACGACGGTGAGCTCCGCGCCGGCCGGCGGTGGCGCGGCCGGCACCCGCCGGGACTGCGCGGGCACCGCCGGCCGGTCCGGCGCGGCGCCACCGGGCCGGCCGTGCAGGTGCGCCCACTCCAGTACGTTCAGCAGCTGTACCGGGCTCTCCACGAAGGCGAGCGTGCGGGCAGGGTGGCCGGCCTGACCGGCGCGGGGGCTCATCGGCGTACGACCGTCCCGTCGTAGGGCAGCTAAGGCGATCGGAGGGGTCAGACCGAGACCGGCTCGCCCGCCGCCGCGGCGATCTCCGCCTCGGCGACGACGCCGGCGACGCGGCGCAGCTTCTTCATCGGGCCCTGCTCGGACTCGTACACCCGCTTGACGCCGTCACCGAGGGACGCCTCGATGGTGCGGATGTCGCGGACCAGGCGGACGAGGCCCTGCGGCTCCACCGAGGCGGCCTGGTCGGAGCCCCACATGGCGCGGTCGAGGGTGATGTGGCGCTCGACGAAGGTCGCCCCGAGCGCGACCGCGGCGAGGGTGGTCTGCAGGCCGGTCTCGTGGCCGGAGTAGCCGATCGGGACGTTCGGGAACTCCTTCTCCAGCGTGTTGATCACGCGGAGGTTCAGCTCCTCGGCCTTGGCCGGGTAGGTGGAGGTGGCGTGGCACATGAGGATGTTGTCGCTGCCCAGGACCTCGACCGCGTGGCGGATCTGCCTCGGGGTGGACATGCCGGTGGAGAGGATGATCGCGCGGCCGGTGGCGCGCAGGGCGCGCAGCAGCTCGTCGTCGGTGAGCGAGGCGGAGGCCACCTTGTGGGCGGGGACGTCGAACTTCTCCAGGAAGGCGACGGCCTCGGTGTCCCAGGGGGAGGCGAACCAGTCGATCCCCTTCTCCTTGCAGTACGCGTCGATCTGGCGGTACTCGTCCTCACCGAACTCCACGCGGTGGCGGTAGTCGATGTAGGTCATCCGGCCCCAGGGGGTGTCGCGCTCGATGTCCCACTGGTCGCGGGGGGTGCAGATCTCGGGGGTGCGCTTCTGGAACTTGACGGCGTCGCAGCCGGCCTCGGCGGCCACGTCGATCAGCTTGAAGGCGTTCTCCAGCTCACCGTTGTGGTTGATGCCGATCTCGCCGCAGATGTAGACGGGCGCGCCGGGGCCGACCTCGCGCGAACCGAAGGTGCGCAGACGGGAGTTGGTGCTCATCAGGGGGGTGTCCTTACTTGGGGAGGGAGTCGAGAGAGGGGCCGAGGATCCAGCTGGCGATCTCTCGGACGGCGCCGTCGCCGCCGGGGACGGTGGTGACCGCGCGTGCGGCGCCGCGTACGACGTCGTGAGCGCTCGCGACCGCGACCGGCCAGCCCACGAGGGCGAAGCACGGCAGGTCGTTGACGTCGTTGCCGACGTAGAGCACGCGCTCCGGCGCGATGCCCTGCTCCTCGCACCACTGCTTCAGCGCGAGGTCTTTCCGGTCGATGCCGTGCAGCACGGGGATCCGCAGCTTCCGTGCGCGGGCGGCGACGACCGGGTTCTGTTCCGTGGACAGGATCAGCAGCTTCAGGCCGCTCCTGCGGAGGGCCGCGACGCCGAGCCCGTCACCGCGGTGCACGGCGACGAACTCCCGTCCGTCGGAGTCGATCAGCACCCGGTCGTCCGTCTGGGTGCCGTCGAAGTCCAGTACGACCGCGTCGACGTCGTCGGCGGTCGGCAGCGAACCGGGGCGGTCCGCGTCGAACAGCGGCGCGAGCGCGCGGGCCCGGGCCAGGTCGTGCGGGTCGTCGATCTCCAGTACCCGGGCCGGGTCGGTGCGGACCAGCTCGGTGTGGCCGAAGAAGCGGTGCCGGTGCTCGCGGAAGCCGGCCACGTCCATCGCGTAGGCGGCGCCGGTCTCCAGGAAGTCCTGGGGGCGGTCCTGCCGGCGCGGGCGGTAGGACTTGTCGTGGTTGACGCCCGTCCCGCCGCTCACCGCGCCGTCGGCCCCGGCGCCGGCCCCTTCGCCGGCCTCCCGCCAGACGAAGCCGTGGAAGGGGGCCACGGTGACGGCGGTGTCCGCGCCGTTCTCCGCGACCGCCGCGGCCACCCCGTCGATGTCCTCGCGGACCAGGAAGGGGCTGGTGCACTGCACGAGCACGACCACGTCGACCGGGGCGCCGTGCAGTGCCTCGTGGGTGTCCACGGCGTGCAGGACGGCGGCCTCCGAGGTGGCGGTGTCCCCGGCGATGGCGGCGGGCCGGAGCACGACCTCGGCGCCGGCCTGCCGCGCGGCGGCCGCGATGGCCTGGTCGTCGGTGGAGACGACCACGTCGGTCACCAGCCGGGTCGCGCGGCACTCCCGCACCGCGCGCGCCACCAGCGGGACACCGCCCACGGGGGCGAGGTTCTTCGCGGGCACGCCCTTGGAGCCGCCACGCGCCGGGATCACCGCGAGCACCCGGCGGACGGCGGGTCCTGGGGCCGGTTCCGAGTGGGACATGGGGTCTACTCCTTGCGATGAGGTCACAGCTCGCCCATCCGCCGGATCACGGGGGCGACGCGCTGGACGCCGTGCCGGTAGGCGCCGCGCGCGGCCCGGCGCACGATCTGCCGGACGGGGCCGGGCGCCTTGTCGGCGGCGGGCGCGCCGGGCAGCGGGACGCCGTCGGGGCCGAGGTGGTGGCGGGCGAGGATGCCGGGCAGGTAGCCCGGCGCGGTCACGGTGGTGTAGTAGGGGTTCAGGGGAGGCAGGCCGCCGGGGCGGTCCAGCAACTTGGCGATGCGCTCGCGGGCGGCGTCGTACGCGGTGGCGTACGCCCCCGTCCCCGCGGGCGCGACGCCCTGCCGGGCCACCCACTCCCCGTCCGGCACCGGCAGGTGCCCGGCGTCGAGCTGCTCCCAGGAGGCGAGGCAGCCGGAGCCGGTGAAGTGGTGGTTGCCGAGCACCTCGCGGACCCCGAGGTCGGTGAGGATCGCGGTGGGGATGCCGCGGTGCAGGGCCTCCAGGGCGGCGGTGGAGCTGACCGTGACGAGCAGGTCGGTGCGGTCCAGCACCTCGCCCATGTGCCCGTAGACCATCCGGAAGTTGGCCGGCAGGTCCTTGCCCTGGACCAGCTTCTGGTACGGCAGTTCCTCGATGTGGGTGGTGTGCTCGCCGGGCTTGGAGCGCAGTTTCAGCAGCACCTCGCGCTCGGGGTGCTTCCGGGCGTGGTCGAGGAGGCGGTCGAGCAGGTGGAGGCGGTCCCGGCGGTTGTCCGGCACGGACGGCTGGGCCGCGAACACCACGGTGCGGGTCCCGCGCCCGTCCGCCGCGGGGGCGTCGGGGCCGCCGGTGTAGGGCGCGCCGCCGAGGAAGGGCAGGGCGACCTCGGTGACCGAGGAGGCGTCGGCGCCCACGCCCTCGTAGACGGCCCGGAACCGGTCTGCGTCGTGGCGGGAGTTGGCGAGGACGATGTCCGCGCCGTGCCGCAGCAGCAGTCCGTCGGCGAGCTTCTCGTAGACGACCCCGACGTAGCCGGTGACGACCACGGGGCGCTTCCCCGAGCCCCAGGCGGCGCGCAGCCCGTGCAGCATCGCCTGCACCCCGCCGCCGACCAGGGCGAGGACGAGGACGTCGTACGGCTCGTCGGTCAGGGCACGCAGGAACTCGACGCCGGTGACCTCGCGCAGGGAGTCCGCCCGGACGCCGACTTCGCCGAGCTGGCGGGCGGTCGGAGTGGCGCGTCCCCGCAGGAGGTAGCCGTCGAGCCGGACCTCGGCAGCCGCGGGAGTGAGGCGCTGCGCGGTGAGCGCGCCCCACTTCCAGCGGGTGTCGGAGTCCGCGAGGACGGCGACCCGCAGAGACTTCGTAGCACTTACTGGCACGCCGAAGACGCTAGGAACCGATTTCGAGGTTCCGCCCAACCTGAACACAACAAACGGTTAACAGAACGTCGCCGAATGGCGAATCAGGCTCTGATCACATCGGAAAACAGTTCGGTTCACAGCTTTGCCACGCGCAGTTCACCTGGAATCCAGCATCCGGTCAGGGCGTGTGCCGGGCCGCCCTCTACCGTCTTCCGCGTGGTGAAGCTCTCGGTGATCGTGCCCTTCTACAACGTCCAGCAATACGCGCCAGACACGCTGAAGAGCCTGCGCGCGAACACGCGTGAGGACTTCGAATTCATTCTCGTCGACGACTGCTCGCGCGACGAGACGACGGAGATCCTGGCGCGCGCGGAACGCGAACTGCCCGGTGCGGTGCTGGTCAGACACGAGCAGAACGGGGGGCTGGCGACCGCCCGGAACACCGGCATCGACCGGGCCCGCGGCGAGTATCTGACGTTCCTGGACGGCGACGACTGGCTCGCCCCCGGGTACTACCCCCGACTGGTGGCGGCCATGGACGAGCTGGGCTGCGACTTCGTCCGCACCGACCACGTGCAGTGCACGGGCCGGGCCCGCGCCGTCCACCGGGTCCCGCAGGGCCGCCGCGGGGTCGTGCTGAACCCGCGGGAGGCGATCCTGCCCGCGGACCGGTCCACCTCCGTCGACTACGCGTACGCGTGGGCGGGCGTCTACCACCGCCGGCTCGTCGACCGGGGCCTGCTGCACTTCACCCACGGGCTGCGCACGGCGGAGGACCGGCCGTGGATCTGGAGGCTGCACCGGGAGGCGGAGTCCTTCGCCGCGGTCGGCCTGCTCGGCGTGTATTACCGGCGCGGTGTCGCCTCGTCACTCACCCAGATCGGTGACGTCCGCCAATTGGATTTCGTTCGCGCATTCGACCAGGTGATCGAGGAAACGGCGCGGGATCCCGAGGCCGATAAACTGCTCCCGAAAGCCGTGCGTACATATTGCGCCATCATGGCTCATCATCTCGGATCGATCGAGAGGTTCGAACCCGCCGTGGCCCGACAATTGCGCTCCCTGGGCGCGGGCGCGCTCAGGAGGCTGCCGCAGGACGTCCTGGCCCAGGTCCTGGACTCGATGGACCCCCAGCGCGCGGGCCGGCTGCGGCGGCTGCGGCGCCGGCCGGCCGGCACCCGGACGGTGGCCGCCTGATGTCCCGTACGACCCACATCTTCTGCGCGTCGACGCTGTACGGGGCGGCCACCCTGGCCGCCGCCCTGGACGCCGGGCTGTTCGCCCCGGCCGACCGCCGGCTGCTGGTGGTCACCAACAACGCGGTCAACCCCGAGACCACGCCGTCCGTGGACCGGATGCCGGGCTTCGAGGCCCTCGCCGGCCGCTTCGACGGGGTGCTGTCCTGGAACGAGGCCATCGCGCCCCTGCACCCGAGCGGCTGGGGCCCGCGCGCCAACGACATCCCCATGTGGGAGCGGTACGTCCGGCTGCTGTGGGGGCTCGGCGACGACCGGATCCGGCTCACCGTGGAATCCGTGCACGTCAACCCGGCCCTCGCGCTGTGCCAGTTGTTCACCGGGGCGCCCGTCGACGTCTACGCCGACGGCCTCATAAGCTATGGCCCCACGCGCGACAAGATCGACCCGCTGGTCGGCACGCGCATCGACCGCCTCCTCCACCTCGATCTGGTCCCCGGGCTGACCCCGCTGCTGCTCACCGAGTTCGGCGTACGGCCGGAACTGGTGCCCGCGGAGGCGTTCCTGAAGGTGCTGGAGGAGCTCGCCGGGGACGGCACCGAGCTGCCGGATGCCGACGGGCCGCGGCCCGCCCTGCTGCTCGGCCAGTACCTCTCCGCGCTGGACGTCCTCAGCGTCGCCGAGGAGGAGGAGCTGCACCTGCGGATGGTGCGCGGCGCGGTGGCGCTCGGCCACCGCAGGCTGGTGTTCAAGCCGCATCCGGTGGCGCCCGCCCACTGGTCCCGGCTGCTCCAGCGGGAGGCGGAGCGGCTCGGCGCGGAACTCGTCCTGCTGGACGTGCCCGTGCTCGCCGAGGTGGCCTTCCGGCGGCTGCGTCCCGCGCTGGTCGTCGGCTGCTTCTCCACCGCGCTGCTCACGGCGGCCGCGCTGCACGGCCTGCCCGTCGCCCGGGTCGGCACGGACACCGTCCTGGCCCGGCTCGCGCCCTACCAGAACAGCAACCGGGTGCCGGTCACCATCGTCGACGCGCTGCTGCCCGACCTCGACGACGGCGCGGCCGTGTCCGGCTGGTCGATGCCCTCGCCGGAACGCGTGGCCGAACTGGCCGCGCTGCTCGCGGCGGTGGGCTTCGCGATGCAGCCGAAGATCCACCCCGAACTGCGGGGCGCCGCCGAGACCTATCTCGCCCGCCACCTCGACCAGCACACCTGGCGCTACTTCAAGCGCCGCCGGCTGACCGCGCTGGCCCTGCCGGGCGCGGTCCCCGCGCAGTTGTCGTTCATCCCGCGCAACGCGACCGTGCGCCGCATCGCCCGCCGGGCCCGTGCGCTGACGCGGCGCTGAGCCCGCCGCCCCGCCCCGCCGCACATCGCCCCCGTGACCCTCGTGGCCCACGGGGGCGTCCCGCCTCCCGCCGTCCGGGTCCAGAACAGGTGCCCGAACGGGAGCCCGCGCGGGCGCCGGGGTGAGCCTCCGGACGGGCGCCGGGAAGGAGCCGGAACGGGCGCCGGGGCGGGCACACCGTCCTTCACCCGCACGACACCTGTGCGATCTCCGTACGTCAACTTCCCCTCGTTTTCCCTCCGTCGGGGGTGCGTAGCGTCGCCTCGTTGACCCACGAGCGCGACCCCCGAGATCGCATCCGCCGAAAGAGGCCCACGATGAAACCGGCCGACCAGACCCTCGCACCGGCGAGCGCCGTCGGTGCGCTGCCCGCCGAACGGCTGCCGGGCCCCGGCAGCCTGCCGGCCGGCCCCGTCCGCGTGCGCGCGGGTGACCGGCTGCGCGCCCTGGACGGGCTGCGGCTGCTGGCCGCGCTGATGGTCTGCCTCTACCACTTCGCCGGCAAGAACGGCGAGGTCGCCGCCTCCTGGCACCAGTCCCCCTCGGACGTGTTCCCCACCCTGTCGCAGGCGGCGACGTACGGCTGTCTGGGCGTGCAGTTCTTCTTCGTCATCAGCGGCTTCGTGATCTGCATGAGCAGCTGGGGCCGTACCCTGGGCGACTTCTTCCGCTCCCGCGTCTCCCGGCTCTACCCGGCTTACTGGGCGGCCCTGTTCATCGTGGGCGCGGCCTCGGTCGTCCTGCCGGTCGTGGTGCACCCGCTCCGGTCGGACGAGTTCCTGATGAACTTCACCATGCTCCAGCAGCCGATGGGCGTGCCGCGGGTGCTGGGCGTGTGCTGGACGCTCTGGGTCGAGATGCGGTTCTACGTGCTCTTCGCGCTCTTCGTGATCTGGCGCGGGGTCACCTACCGGCGCGTGGTGACCTTCTGCATCCTGTGGACGCTGGCCGGTGTGCTGTCGCGGGTCGCCGACACCCCGCTCACGGACGAACTGGTGATGCGGGACCACGCGCCGTACTTCATCGGCGGCCTGGCGCTCTACCTGATCCACCGCTTCGGCAGCGACTGGCTGCTGTGGGGCATCGTCGGCATGTCCTTCCTGCTGGGACAGCGCTACTCGGTCACGGCCCTGTGGCACCCGGGCCCGCAGGGCGCCTTCCCGCGGGACGCGCACGTCATCCAGGGGATCGTCTTCCTGTCCTTCGCGGCGGTCGCGGTGGTGGCACTGGGCTGGACGCGGTGGGCGAACTGGCGCTGGCTGACGCTGGCCGGGGCGCTGACGTACCCCTTCTACCTGATCCACGAGCACCTGGGCTGGTTCGTCATCCGGATCCTGCACCGCGGGCTCGGCCTCGGCCCGTATCCGACGCTCGCGCTGACCGTGGCCGCGCTGCTGGGACTGGCCTGGCTGATGCACCGGTTCGTGGAGCGGCCGTTCGGGCCCCGGCTGAAGCGGGCGCTGGCGGCGCGCCGGACGGCGGCCGTCCCCCCGCGCTGAGCGGCCTGCCGCACCCGCAGGGAAAGGCGGCCGACGGGAGCGCTCCGCTCCCGCCGGCCGCCCGGGTCCGCCCCGGGCGCGGCTACCGCCGGCGCGCCCGGATCTGCTTCACGGCCTTGCGCACCGCCGGGTGGCGGCGCAGGGCCTCGGCGCGTACGGTGCTGCCGCCGGGCAGGCGCAGCGCGGTCAGGCGGCGCTTCTTGAAGTACCGCGGACGGCCGGCGAGGTGCGCGCCGAGCCAGGCGACGGCCTCCTCGCGCAGGCCGGGCAGCTTGCGGGACTGCATGCAGTAGCCGACGGTGCGCACGAGCGGGCCGAGGTCCGCGCCGAGCGAGTCCAGCGGGAGCGGGGTGCCGGTCGTGTCGCGTTCCGCGTCGGGCAGGGCCGCGTCGATGATGGTGAGCGGGATGCGGTTGCTGTTCTCGTACGGCGTGATGCGGTCGAGGAGCAGGTCGGTGCCGACCCGGGCGACCGGGATGCCGTAGAAGGCGGCGGCCGTCATCAGCGCGGTGGAGAAGCAGCCGATGACCAGTTCCGGCTTCAGGTGGGCGAAGACGGTCTCGGCGAGCACGGGTTCGCTCAGGACGGTCAGCCGCACGCCGAGCGCCGCGGCCTCCGCCTCCAGCGTGCTGTCGTAGGCGGCGGGGGCGCTGGGGTGGGGCTTGAACAGGACCCCGCGGTGCCCGGCGCGGGCGGCGGCGCGCAGCATGCGGACGTGGAGTTCCTCCTCCTCGTCCTGCGTGATCAGGCCGATGGCGGAGAGGTACTGGCCGAGCAGCACCGCGGTGGGGCGCTCGGCGGCGGGGACGCGGTCGGCGAGGATCCCGGCGCCCTCCGCGCCGATCTCGGCGAGCACCCCGACGACGGAGTCGTTCGGCACCGCCACGGGTTCGATCCCGTACTCGGCCAGCAGCAGCGGGCGCAGCCCGGGCACCAGGTCGAGGTGGAGCACGCGCGCGATGCGGCTGCTCATGCCGTGCGGGATGCGGTTGCGGGTGGGGCCGTAGCTCATCAGGCCGTCCGCGTACACGTGGATCGGGCTGTCGGCGAAGATGTCGGCCACCGCGCGGGAGGGGTTGGCCTGGATCGACTCGCAGGCGATCTCGACCGGCTCGTCGCCGAGGTTCCAGTCGAGGCGTACGGCCTTCTGCCACATCACCAGGTCCTGGCCGCGCGGGGACCAGCCGGCCGGGTGGTGCGGGGCGATGAAGTCGTTCCAGGAGCGGACCTCGTCGAATTCCGGGCGCAGCCGCTCGAAGCCGGCCATGCGGTCCAGCGGGGTGCCGACCTCGGGCACGGCGGCGGTGTTGCTGACGACGAGGATGCGCCGGTGCTCGGCGCGGGGGCCGAAGAGCCCGGCGCGCAGGGCGGCGGTGACGGTGGCCGCCGCGTACTGGGTGGCCGAAAAGAATATCTGGGTCGTACCGGGCCGGCACGCGCCCCCGGCCGTGGCCCGGGCCGTGCCCGCGCCGGTGTCCGTACGGTCCGTGCCGCTCATGCCGCGATTCCCTTCATGCCGCCGCGTATGCGCCGCAGCACGTCCACGCGTCGCTCGCCCATGCCGACGAGGGCCTCGGTCAGTTCTTCCTCGGACATGCGCTCCAGTGCCTCGCCGGCCAGCTGCCGCAGCCGGGCGGCGACGCTCCGCTCGAACCGCTCGCGGTTCAGGAGCTGGTGGGCGATGACGACGCAGTAGTTGCGCAGCGCCTTCTTGCGCAGCCTGCCCGCCTCGGGGTCGTCGGCGAGTTCGGCGAGGACGAGGTCGAAGGAGCGGAAGAAGTCGAGCTGGCGCACGTCGCCGATCTGGGTGAGGGAGCTGGCGACGCCCCTGCGGTAGAAGACGCCGTGCAGGCTGGCGACGGCGTAGGAGTCCGCCCTGCGGTGCAGCTCCCAGATCCAGGGCCGGTCCTCGGCGGTGCGCAGGCCGTCGTGGAAGCGCAGCATGCCGCGGTCGAGCAGGCGCCGGTGGTAGATGCCGGCCCAGGCATACGGGTAGTCGACCATGGTGCTCTCGTCGACCGGGAGGATCGAGTCGCGCGGGTCGAGCGCGATGTGCCGGCGTCCTTCCGGTGCCCGGTGGACGGCGCGCTTCACGCCGGTCACCTGGACGTGGTCGGTGCGGACGAAGTCGACGTCCAGGCGCTCGATGTGGCGCACCAGGCTGTCGAGGTAGCCGGGGGCGAGCCAGTCGTCACCGTCGAGGAAGGTGAGGTAGCGGCCCTCCGCCGCGTCGATGCCGGTGTTGCGCGCGGTGGCCAGGCCACCGTTCTGCTCGTGCCGGACGACCCTGCTGTTCGGCAGCCGTTTCGTCAGTTCCAGCAGCGCCTCGTAGGTGTTGTCCTTGGTCGACCGGTCCTCGATGAGGAGGAACTCGAAGTCGCTTCGGGCGTTGTTGACGAGGCTGGCGACCGTCTCCGGAACATACGTCTCGACGTTGTAGCAGGGGATGATCACCGACAGTTTCGGGGAGCGGTTGGTCACACGTACACCCGGGCTCTCTCAGCAGGTCGTCTCAGGGGCAGGTCCGTGTGACCGTAGAAAGTGTTCGACGCCGGGCGGCGACCCCCGCCGGAACACGGGGTGAACGCGGGGTGGCGGCCTGGCGCTGCCCCGCCGGCCGGGGTCCGGCGGGGTCCGGCGGAACGTCAGGAGGAGGCCAGCGACAGCTTGACCGCGAAGCCGAGGAACAGGGCGCCCGCCGCCGAGGTGGCCGTCGCCGACAGCCGCTTGCGGCGCCGGAAGGCGGCGGCGAGGCGGGTGCCGCCGAAGATCAGCGCGCTGAGGTAGAGGAAGCTGGCCAGCTGGGCGAAGGCGCCGAGGACGACGAAGGACAGGGCCGGGTAGGCGTACCCGGGGTCCACGAACTGCACGAAGAAGGCGACGAAGAAAAGGATCGCCTTGGGGTTGAAGAGGCTGACGACGAAGGCGCGGCGGAAGGGCCGCTCGTCGGCGGCCCGGTCGGGCCCGGCCGCCTCCTCGGCGCTCCGCGTGCGCCGGGTCCGCCACAGCTCCCACGCGGAGCGCATCATCCCGATCGCCAGCCAGGTCAGGTAGCCGGCGCCGGCGTACTTCACGATCCCGAACAGCACCGCGTTCGCCTGGAGCAGGGAGGCGACGCCGGCGGCGGAGAGCGTCATGAGGACCGTGTCCCCGCACCACACGCCGGCGGCGGCCGTGTACCCGGCGCGCACACCGCGGCGGGCGGCCACGGACAGGACGTAGAGGGAGTTGGGGCCGGGCAGCAGGATGATGAGGGCCAGGCCCGCGAGGTAGGTGGGGAGGTCTGTGACGCCGAACATGGCAGGAGTGTCGCACGGGGGTGCCCGGGCGCGGCCCGGGTGTCCGGGGGCCGGATCAGAACGCGTCCGGGGGCACGTACTCGCCCCAGACGCGGCGCAGCACCCCGCACACCTCCCCCACCGTCGCCCGCCGCCGCAGCGCCTCCTTCATCGGGTGGAGGACGTTGTCCTCCCCCTCGGCCGCCCTCCCCAGCGCGTCCAGCGCCGCGGTCACCGCCCGCCCGTCCCGCCCGGCCCGCAGTGCGCGCAGCCGCTCGGTCTGGCGGGCCTCGATCGCCGGGTCGACCCGCAGCGGCTCGTACGGTTCCTCCTCGGCCAGCCGGAAGCGGTTCACGCCGACCACCACCCGCTCCCCCGACTCGGTCTCCCGGGCGATGCGGTACGCGTTCCGTTCGATCTCCGACTTCTGCAGGCCCCGCTCGATCGCCGCGACCGCCCCGCCCGCCTCCTCGACCCGGCGCGTCAGGGCGAGGGCGGCCTCCTCCAGGTCGTCGGTCATCCGCTCGACCGCGTAGGAGCCCGCGAACGGGTCCACCGTGGCCGGCACGTCCGTCTCGTGGGCGAGCACCTGCTGGGTGCGCAGCGCCAGCCGGGCGCTGCGGTCCGTCGGCAGCGCGATCGCCTCGTCGAAGGAGTTGGTGTGCAGGGACTGGGTGCCGCCGAGGACGGCCGCCAGGGCCTGGACGGCGACCCGGACCAGGTTCACCTCCGGCTGCTGGGCCGTCAGTTGGACCCCGGCCGTCTGGGTGTGGAAGCGCAGCATGAGGGACCGGGGGTCGCGTGCGCCGAACTCCTCCCGCATCACCCGGGCCCAGATCCGGCGCGCCGCGCGGAACTTGGCGACCTCCTCCAGCAGGGTCGTGCGGGCCACGAAGAAGAAGGACAGGCGAGGGGCGAAGCCGTCGACGTCCATGCCGGCGGCCACCGCCGTGCGGACGTACTCGATGCCGTCGGCGAGGGTGAAGGCGATCTCCTGCGCGGGGGACGCGCCCGCCTCGGCCATGTGGTAGCCGGAGACCGAGATGGTGTTCCACTTCGGCATCCCGGCCGCGCAGTACCGGAAGACGTCCGCCGTCAGCCGCAGCGAGGGCCGGGGCGGGAAGATGTACGTGCCGCGCGCGATGTACTCCTTCAGCACGTCGTTCTGGACCGTGCCCGTCAGCCGCCCGGCCGGCACCCCCTGTTCCTCCGCCACCAGCTCGTACATCAGGAGCAGCGGCGCGGCCGGCGCGTTGATCGTCATGGACGTGGAGACCCGGTCCAGCGGGATGCCGTCGAACAGCGCCCGCATGTCCTCGACGGAGTCGACGGCCACGCCCACCCTGCCCACCTCGCCGTGCGCGAGGGGGGCGTCGGAGTCGTGCCCCATCTGGGTCGGCAGGTCGAAGGCGACGGACAGGCCGGTGGTGCCGTGGGCGATGAGCTGCCGGTAGCGGGCGTTGGACTCGGCCGCGGTGCCGAAGCCCGCGTACTGCCGCATGGTCCAGCCCCGGCCCGTGTACATGGTCGGGTGGATGCCGCGGGTGAACGGGTACGCGCCCGGTTCGCCCAGTTTCCGGCCGGGATCCCAGCCGGTCAGGTCGGCCGGCCCGTACACCGGCTCGATGGGCAGGCCCGACTCCGACTCACGTGCCATGGGTGCCTCCGCGGTACGCCCCCACCCCCTCACCATGCCCCGTAGTTCGGCGCGGGTCACGCGGGGAAGCATCCGGGGATGAGGATGCCGGGGAGACCTGCCGCCCTGCCCGCCCGGGCCGCCGCCGCGGTCGCCGCGGTCGCCGCGCTCTGCGGCTGCACCGTCCAGCCGCCGGGCGCGGACGGCGGCCGGGGACTGCCGGTGCGCGTCCGGCTCCCGGACGACGGGGCCGGTCCCGGCCGGACGGCGTCCGCCGGGCAGCCACCGTCCCGGGTGCTGTGGTCGCGCGGGGACAGCGGGCCGGCCGTGCGGGAGCTGCAGGCGCGGCTGCGCCAGGTGGCCTGGCTGACCGAGGAGCCGACCGGGTCGTACGACGGCGCGACCGTGCAGGCGGTCTGGGGCTTCCAGGGCAAGCGGGGGCTGCCGCGCACCGGCGCGGCGGATGCCGAGACCTGGCGGCGGCTGGTCGCGATGACGCGGCCGCCGGGCCCGGGGGAGCTGTATCCGACCAGTGGCCGGCCGGTCGGCGCGCCGGATCCGCGCTGTCTGGCCGGCCGTGTGCTGTGCATCGACAAGTCCGGCCGGACGCTGCGCTGGATGGTGGACGGGCGCACGCTGTCCACGCTGGACGTGCGGTTCGGCTCGCAGTACAGCCCCACCCGCGAAGGTGTCTTCAGCGTCTACTGGAAGTCACGGCATCATGTGTCGACTCTCTATAACGCGCCGATGCCGTACGCCCTGTTCTTCAGCGGTGGCCAGGCGGTGCACTACTCGTACGACTTCGCGGCGCGCGGCTACACGGGCGGCTCGCACGGGTGCGTGAACGTCCGGGACGAGACGGCGATGGCCCGGCTCTTCGACCAGGTGCGGGTCGGCGACAAGGTCGTCGTCCACCGGTGAGGCGGGCCGCCCGGGCGGGCGTTGCGGTGGGGGCGCGGACGGGACCGGGGGAACGTGTCCCGCCCGCGCCGGGTGCACGAACCTTGGGTACGGGGGGAACCCCGGCTCAGTGCGACGGCCGATGACCAGTCGGCTCACTCAGTACTGCGTCAGGGGCCCCGGAAATGTCACACCTCGCACGATGAAATTTTCAAAACTGGGAAAGACGCAGGTCAGAGGCTTGGCTGCACGAAGGCCGGGGTCGTCCGGGAGGCCGAGTGCGGGGCACGCGGTGCCGCGGCGGGCCGGCCGCCGCCCGACCGGCCGGGGTGCGGGGAGCCCGTGGTGGCGGAGGGAGCGGGTGCGGCGGCGCGGCGTGGCCGGCCGCCTTTGCCGTGGTCCGGGTCACCGCCCCGGTCGCCGTGGTCCCGGTCGGCGCGGCCGTGGCCGTGGCCCTGGCCGGCCTTGCCCGGGGTCCGGCCCCCGCCCTGCCCGCCGAGTCCTTCGCCCCCGCCGGCTCTGCCCCCGTCGTCGTTGCCCCCGTCGCCTTCGTCCCCGCCGCCCTGACCGCCGCCGCCTTGGCCGCCGCTGGCCTGACCGCCGCTGTCCTGGCCACCGCCCTGGCCGCCCTGGCCGTCCTCGCCGCCGCGGCCTTTGCCGTTCCCGCCGTTTCCGTTCCCGCCCGTGCCGTTCCCGCTGTTTCCGTTCTTGTCCTTGCCGTTACCGCCGTTGCCGTTCCCGCCACCCGTACCGTTGCCGTTGCCGCCCCTGCCCTTGCCCTGCTCGTCGCCGGAGTCCTCCCCGGTGCCGCCGGGGCCGGTGCCGCCGTCGGTCAGCAGGATCCGGCAGTACCGGGCCACGCGGGCGGGGCCGCCCGCCAGCCGCTCCAGGGTGCGCAGACGGCCGGCGTCCACGTCCCCGCCGTCCCCCAGGGCCCGGCAGACCGCGGCCGCACCGGGCCACCCGGCGCCCGGCGTCGCGGAGGGCGCGGGACCACCGCCCTGCCCGGCGGCCTCGCCGGTGCGGCGGCGGCCCGGCTCGCCCGTCGCCGTCGCCCCACCGGTCGTGGCCGGCCTCGGCGGCGGACCGAGCGGCGGCCCGGTCGTCGTACCGGCGGAGACGGAGGCGCCGGGGCGGGGGGCGTCGTCACCGAACGGGGTGGGCAGCACACCGCTGCCGGCGGCCACGGCGACCCCGCCGAGCGTGCCCACGGCCAGCGCGGCGGCGAGCGCCAGACGTGCCGGACGCGCCCACGGGCGGGGGGCGGGGATTCCGGTACGGGCCCGGTGGCCGAGGCGGACCGGGCCCGCGTCGGCGCCGGGGGCGGACGGGCGGGCACCGGTGGGGGCGTGCGCGGCGGCGGCGCGCTCCGCCTCGGCGGCCGCGCGGGCCTTGCGGAACGCGGCCAGGGCGGCCTGCTCGCCGGGGAGTCCGCCGGGGGCGGAGGCCACCTCCGCGGACAGCGCGCCGAGCGTCCGGGAGAGGCGTTCGGCCTGGTCACGGGCGCAGAGGTCGACGGCTTCCAGTGACTCACCGCGCAGCAGGCGTTCCGCCGTCTCCCGGTTCAGCCACTTGTACCGCTCGTCGGCCATCACATGTCCTTCTGCGTCCGCGTACGCGTATGCGTCACAGTGGCGGACGTCACCGCGCCGCGGCGCGGTTCTCGCTGTGGCGGGAGGGCGTCGAGGCCGCCCGCCGATTCCGGATCCGCGCCGATCAGCTCCGCGAGCCGTTTGAGGCCGCGGTGCGCGGCGGTGCGGACGGCCCCCGCGCGTTTGCCGAGCGTCTCGGCGGCGGTCTTCGCGTCCAGGCCCACCACCACGCGCAGGACGACGGCCTCGGCCTGGTCCTGCGGGAGCCGGGCGATCAGGGAGAGGGCGCTGTCGGTGGTCAGGGCCTCGATGGCCTCGCCGGCCGTGTCGGACTCGGCGGCCCGGCCGGTCAGCTCCGTCTCGTCGCCGCCTATGGCCGGGCGGCGGCCGCGCATGCGGATGTGGTCGAGGGCGCGGTTGCGGGCTATCCGGGCGGCCCAGCCGCGGAACCGGTCGGCGTCCCCGCTGAACCGGTCGAGGTCGCGGGCTATCTGGAGCCACGCCTCGGAGGCGACGTCCTCCGCGTCCGGGTCTCCGACCAGGGTGCGCACATATCCGAGCAGCCGGGGCTGCACGGCGCGGTACACCGTACGGAACGCGGTCTCGTCCCCGTCCTGTGCCGCACGCACCGCGGTGGTCAGCTCCGCGTCGTCCCCCAGCACCGCACTCCCTTTACGCCTGTCTTCGGTCGGCGCGAAAGGCACGTTACGGCGTGAAACCGGTGCCCGTCCACGTCTGTAGAAGATGCAACTAACTCGTGACCGGGTTCGGATGTGCACAGGGTGATCACCCGGCGCGCCAGGGTGTGACAGAAAACGCACGCGCGGCGCTGAGGGGAGTACGGGCCGTACGCGGCCCGTCCGCGCGACGGCCGGGGCCTCTCCTGTGGGGGGTGGCGGCCCCGGCCGTTGCCGTGGCGCGGCGGTACGGCACCTACCCGCGGCCACCGGTCCGCTTCCCACCGGACTGCCGTCCCCGGCCGCCGCCCTCGGCCGCTCCCCCGCCGCCGGTGCCGGACGTGCCCGCGGCGCCCGTCCGGCCCGCCTTGCCGGAGTTGCCCGCCCTGCCGGAGTTCCCGGTGGTGCCGGGGCCGACCGCCTTGCCGGAGTTGCCCCCCGTACCGGAGCCGCTCGCCTTGCCGGAGTTGCCCGGTGCGTCCACGTGGGCGGAGTTTCCCGGGCCGCCGGGGTGGCCCGGTTTCCCGGCGTTGCCGTGCTCGGCGCGGGCGAGCAGGGCGGCGCAGTGGGCCGCGGCCCTCTCCGGGCCGCCCGCGGCTTCGACGATGCGCTGCCAGGCCGTCCCGCCTCGGTCGCCGGAGCGGGCCCGGTTCCGGCAGTGGGCCAGGGTGTCCCGGACGGTGGCCGGGCGCGCGCCGGCGGCGGGGAGGCCGGCGGGCGCGGTGACCCGCGGTCCGGCGGCCGGGCCGCCGGTGCCGGGCGTCGCGTGGGACGGTGCGGGCGCGGTGCTCGCCGTCCCCCGCGCGGGCCGCGGTGCCGGACCCGGGTCGCCGGAGCCGGAGTCCGCGGTACCGATCGCCGCGACGGCCACTCCGCCGAGGGCGACGGACGCGAACGCGAGCGAGAGGGTGGTCCGCAGCGAGCGCCGGGCGCGGCCCGGCCGCCCGGGCCGCCAGTCGTCCCGGGCGCGGCTGCGCGCGCCGTGCGCGCCCGCGTCGCGGGCGGCCCGGAAGGCGGCCACGGCACCGCGCTCGGCCTCGGGATCGACGTCCCCGGCGCGCAGCGCGGCGCCGAACCGGTCCTCCAGTCCACCGGCCGGGCCCGGGGAGCCGTCCGGTTCGGGCGCGACAACGGTCCCGCCGGGGAACGGGCGCCGGTGGCCGGGCGGCCCCTCGCCGCTGTGCCGTTCACCCATGTCCGTTCCCGTCCTCGTCCGGTCCGCCTAGAAGCCCGTACCCGTACCCCGTGTCCCGTCCGCGTGCCGCGCGGTCCCGCCGCGCGCCCGCGGCCACCGGCCCGCCGGACTCCGGCGTCCGGCCCGCGCGGCCACCGGCCCCGCGCGTCCCGCGCACCGGCCGGGCCGGGGCGCCGTACGCGCCCGCGCGAGTCCCGCGCCCGGCGGCGGTCGTCACGACTCACCCAGCGTCGGGGGCTCGCCGGCCGTCACACCGTCGTCGCCGTCGGGCGCGCCGAGCCGGCGGGCCAGGCGGCGCAGCCCCCGGTAGGCGGCCGTGCGGACGGCGCCGGGCCGTTTGCCGAGGACGCGGGCGGCGGACGGGCCGTCGAGGCCGACGACCACCCGCAGCAGCACCGCCTCGGCCTGGTCCCGGGGCAGCGCGCGCACCAGCTCCAGCGCGTGTGCCGTGGACAGCGACTCCAGCGCCTGGTCGGCGGTGCTGTGCGGGCCGGGCAGTTCGAGGGCGTCCCGTTCGAGCTGTGCGGCCCGCGGCCGGACGCGCCGGCGGCGCAGGTGGTCCAGCGCGCGGTGCCGGGCGATGGTCGCGGTCCAGCCGCGGAACCCGGCGCCGTCGCCCCGGAACCGGCCGAGGTCGCGGGCGATCTCCAGCCACGCGTCGGCGGCGACGTCCTCCGCGTCCTCGCCGACCAGGCCCCGCAGGTAGCCCAGCAGGCCCGGCTGCACGATCCGGTAGGCCACCGCGAAGGCGGTCTCGTCACCCTCCTGGGCCCGCGCCACCGCCGCGCCCAGCTCCCCGTCCCGCGGCTGCGGGCGGCGGGGTTCCCCTCCCTGGCCCAAGACCGTCCTCGTTCGTGCCGAGTTCCTGGCCACTGCGTGGCGCCTGCCTCACGGTGCGAGACGCTCCGGCCGTGTCCGTCGCCCCCCACGATCATCAGCGTCGGCCCCGACGGAAGTGTCACAGCCGGGCGGTCAGCCCCCGGCGGTGGCGTCCCGGCACAGCAGCCGCAGCGAGCCGTCGCCGCCGTAGCAGCGGCGGGCCTCCTCGACCGGGTCCCACAGCCGCCCGTCGGGGGTGCGCACCCAGTGCTCGCCGCCGGTCGCCCACCACTCGCCGCCGGTCCGGCGGACGATCACCTCGCCGGCGTAGGCGCCGAAGCCGCGCAGCACGCTCTCGACGGCCGCGTACGGCGGCCCCTCCCGGCGTATCTCCTCGATCATCCGGTCCACCCGCCACAGGCTCTGTGCCGAGTAGTCCAGCC
This sequence comes from Streptomyces sp. NPDC025833, assembly GCF_055558055.1. Classification (NCBI taxonomy): domain Bacteria; kingdom Bacillati; phylum Actinomycetota; class Actinomycetes; order Kitasatosporales; family Streptomycetaceae; genus Streptomyces; species Streptomyces sp. NPDC025833. The sequence continues at coordinate 341,306 of NZ_JBVHNF010000007.1, read as the reverse complement.
GGACCCGCGCACCCTCGCGCATCGTCGCCACCGCGTCCGCCGCCCACCGCACGGGCCTCGCCGCGGCATGCGGCCTGGGCTCCTGCGGTACCGTCGCGCACCGGTCTGTCACATGGGTTGTCAGATGGGCTGTCACATAGGGGAGAGCGAGCCGGGGCCGCGTTCCGTCACCGCCATTCGAGACGTTTCTCCGACGTTTCGAAAGCCGCCGCAGGACCGCCCCACGTCCACCGCAGGACGGGCACGGCTTCCCCCCACGTCACGTGTTCCGCGCTGCGGCGGCCCTGCGCGCCGCACCGGCGAGGGGTCCTCAGCCGAGCGCCGGTACGGGCACCTCGCCCGTGCGCATCTTGCGCTCCCGCATCCGGGTCAGGCGGAGGACGACGACGGCGGCGAGGACGGCCGCCACGATGTCGAGGGCGTCGGAGAACAGCAGCGCCCGCGCGGCCTCGCGTATCTCGGCGGCCGTGTCGGCGCGCCGGTAGGCGGCGTCGGCGTACCGGCCCACGACGACGCCGGCGAGCCACGCCGCCCACCAGGCGTTGAGCACCGTGTGCGGGTGCCGGATCCCCCACGGGGCGCCGGCGTCCCAGGCGTCCGCCACGATCCGGCGCGGGAACCACAGGTGCACGACCGGGCAGAACCAGCCGCCGATCGTCCAGCCGCGGCGCATCCGGTGCCGGGCGGCGTCGAACACCTCGGCGTTCAGCCGCACCCGCCACAGCCGGCACAGGTAGACGACGGCCGTGGCCACCAGGACGGTCCCCTGCGTGATCGCGGCCGCGGCGAAGAGGGTGTCGGCGCGGTCGGCCCGGTCCGCCGTGCCCGCCCCGACGGCGCCGTCGGCGATGTCACCGGCGACGTCCGCATCCAGCAGGTCCGCGAAGCAGGCGAACACGTCGGCGGCGGCGACGAGCCCGAGCAGGACGGTGGCGGCACGGGCGAGGCCGGCCGGCGAACGCGGCCGGGAGCCGGGCGGGGCGGCGTACGGCGGCGCGGGCACGGGTGCGGTCATGAAGGGTCCCCCCGGAGCACTGGACGAGCGGGCGCGTCGCGCGGCTCTCCCCGAACCGGGCGCCCCAGCGGTCGAACCTGCGGTCGGCCGCCGTCACACGTCCATTCCGTCTCTCAGCCCAGCCGGTCCGCCAGCTTCCGGAACTCGGCCCAGGACAGCGCGGGCGTGCCCGGGTCCCAGAGCTTCTGCGCGGTGGCCCGCAGCGGCATCCGCACCCCGGCCGCGACCTGGGCCTGGGTCTGGGCGTGCGGGAAGTCGCCCCACACCGCGAAGGTCCCGCCGAGGATCTGCCCGTCGTAGCGCGCCGGCACGGCGGTCGTGCCGCGCAGCACCCGCGGGGTCCACTGCTCGTAGATGCGCTGTCCCGTCGGGTACACGAACGTCTGCGGCTGCCCGAGGACGTAGTAGAGGAACTCGTCGTTGTAGTTGACGACCTGCCGGCCGGCGTCCAGGTACTCCACCGGCTTGCGGGCGCCGATCTCCTTGCCCGTCCAGTAGGCGACCTGGAGGTCCTTGGCGGGCGGCACGGAGGCGCTCCGGAAGAAGCCGTCGTTCCACGCCCGCATCGTCCTGCCGTGGGCGCGGACGGTGGCGGCGCGGTCGTCGAGCCAGCCGGTGGCCAGGTCGGCGACGGTGGCGCCGGAGCCGAACCGCTGCCGGGCGGCGGCCGCGAGCTGCGGGAAGGACGCCTGCGGGTCCCGCACCGTGAGCGCCTGGTACTCGTCGCCGCCGAGGTGCCAGCGGCCGCCGGGGAAGAGGCCGGCGTACTCGTCGAGCAGGTCGTCGACGATCTTCGCGGAGCCCGGCTCGGAGATGTCGACCGCGCCCCGGACGGGCGTCCCGTTCACATCGCGCAGTTGCAGGCCGGGGTGGGCGGCGATGACCGCGCCCAGGTGTCCCGGCGAGTCGATCTCGGGGAGGACGGTGATGTGGCGGCTGTCCGCCAGGTCGACGATCCGCTTGACCTGCGCCTTGGTGAGGTGGTCCGGGGAGACGATCTCGGGGTGGGTGGCGGACTCGATCCGGAAGGCCTGGTCGTCGGAGAAGTGCAGGCCCAGCTCGTTGTACTTCAGGTCGCCCAGCTCGCGTATCCGGTCCTCTATCCAGGACTCGTCGTACGGCTTGCGCGCGATGTCCAGCATGAACCCGCGCACCGGCTTGGCCGGCTCGTCCCGTACGACGCCCTCCGGGGCGGTGCCGCCGCCGCGGACCTCCTGTTTCAGGGTGCGGGTGCCGTGGAAGACACCCGCCTCGCCGGGCCCGCTGATCTCGACCCGCCCGTCGCGGACGGTCATCGTGTACGACTCCGGGCCGCCGCCCCCGCCGAGCGCGAGCCGCACGTCGCCCGGCCGCACGTCGCCGGCCTGCCCCGCGTAGGCGAGGCCCAGCTCGCCGGCCACCAGCCGTCCCTCGTCGGCCAGGCCGGGGTCGGCCACCACCACGCGCGCGCCGCCGCGCGGCTGCCAGCCGGGCCCGCGCGCGGGGGTGTGGGAGCGCACCGCGGGGATCGTGCGCGGCGCCCGGGAGAGCGGATAGGAGCGACTCGGACTCGGCGCGGGCGTGTCCGGCACCGCGGACCCCTCGGCGATCCGGCCGGACGCCGACTGCCGCGCGCCCTCCCGCGGGCTCCCGCCGCCCCCGTCCGCCGAGGCCCACACGCCGACGCCCGTGCCGAGCGCGACCGTCCCGACGACCGCGGCGGTCACGACCGCCCGCTTCCGCTTCACCTGTCGCGCCGCACCCCGGCGCCTGTGCTGGCTCACCCAGCCAACGTACGACCGATCCGGCGCCCACGTGTCACCCGGACGAACCGAAACTCTCCCGTTCGGGTGAAATCCGGGCATCCACCGGACACACCATGAACACTCTCGATAACCTGACGACACACCTTTCACAGCATCCCCTGCCACGCCACCTGTGACGCGAGGACCCACGCTGTCCGCCCACCGCCTGCCGTATCTCCCCCAGCCCCTCGACGCCTTCAACGCCGCTCCCGCCGACGAGGCGCGCGCGCTGCTCCTGCGCTGCCTGCACAGCCGCCGCTGGTCCTGCCGGATCGCCGGCCACCGCCCTTACCCCGACACGGAGTCCCTGCTGGCCGCGGCGGACGAGGCGGCGTACGACCTCTCGCCGGCCGACCTGGCCGAGGCGCTGGCCGGCGAGTCGCTGCCGGAGCTGCCCGCGGGCGCGTACTCGGCGGCCCACACGGCGCTGCGCGCGGCCCACGCCGCCTACGAGGCCCGGTTCGGACACGCGTTCGTGATCTATCTGGGGGACGCCCCTCCGGGCGAGGCCATCGATCGCATCCTCGAAGCGATCCGGTCACGATTGACGAACGATCCGGAGGAGGAACGGGTCACGGCGGCCGAGGAGCTGCGGCGCCTGGCCCGGGGAAGACTCGCGGCGCGGCTGAGGGGCACGGGCCCGTGTGCGCCGTCCGGTCCCTGCCGCACGGGCGTGACCAGGCACGATGCGCCCGCGGTCGGCACATGAGCGGGCATACCGCCCAAGACGCCGCATTTCTAGTCCGTCCGGTGCCACTTTGATCACACCGGTAGGCCCCCCGTAAGCCACGGCGCGCCGCCTCGCTACGATGCTGGGGGCCGGTGGACCGTACCCGGCCGGGCCCGACCGACAGTGAAGCCGGCGCGGCCCTAGTCCCCGCTCCCGGAGGGTTCTTCCGTGCCGGCTGGAACGCTGTACCGCGGCCGGGAAGGAATGTGGTCCTGGGTGGCTCATCGAGTCACCGGCGTCCTCATCTTCTTCTTCCTGTTCGTTCATGTGCTGGACACCGCTCTCGTGCGTGTCTCCCCCGAGGCCTACGACAAGGTCGTGGCCACGTACAAGACGCCGATCGTCGCGCTGCTGGAGTACGGCCTCGTCGCCGCCATCCTCTTTCACGCGCTCAACGGCCTGCGTGTCATCGCCGTCGACTTCTGGTCGAAGGGCCCGCGCTACCAGAAGCAGATGTTCTGGGTCGTCGGCGTCATCTGGGTGGTGCTGATGCTCGGCTCGGTCTACTCGGTGCTGGGCCACGCCTTCCGTGTCCTCTTTGGGAGCTGACGCCGATGTCCACCACTGAAACCACCGCGTCCGGAGTCGGCCCCGTCGAGGGCGCCCCCGTGTACACGGTCGACAACCCGGCCCCGTTCATCGAGGCGCCCCGCAAGCGCACCAAGAAGACCCCCAGGTCCACCCGGGGCAACTTCGAGATGGCCGCCTGGCTCTTCATGCGCCTGTCGGGCATCGTGCTGGTCGTCCTCGTCCTCGGCCACCTGCTGATCCAGCTCTTCCTGGACGGCGGCGTCTCCAAGGTCGGCTTCGCCTTCGTGGCCGGCCGCTGGGCGTCCCCGTTCTGGCAGGTCTGGGACCTGGTGATGCTCTGGCTGGCGATGCTGCACGGCTCCAACGGCCTGCGCACGATCATCAACGACTACGCGGAGCGCCCGGCCAGCCGCATGTGGCTGAAGGCGCTGCTCTACACCGCCACGGTGTTCACCATCCTGCTGGGCACGCTGGTGATCTTCACCTTCGACCCGAACATCCGCTAGGCACGGGGCTGCGAGAAACATGAAGATCCACAAGTACGACACCGTCATCGTCGGCGCCGGCGGCGCGGGCATGCGCGCGGCCATCGAGTCGACGAAGCGCAGCCGCACCGCCGTGCTGACCAAGCTCTACCCCACCCGCTCCCACACGGGCGCCGCGCAGGGCGGCATGGCCGCCGCGCTGGCCAACGTGGAGGAGGACAACTGGGAGTGGCACACCTTCGACACGGTCAAGGGCGGTGACTACCTGGTCGACCAGGACGCCGCCGAGATCCTGGCGAAGGAGGCCATCGACGCCGTCCTCGACCTGGAGAAGATGGGCCTGCCGTTCAACCGGACCCCGGACGGCACCATCGACCAGCGCCGCTTCGGCGGTCACTCCCGCAACCACGGCGAGGCGCCGGTCCGCCGGTCCTGCTACGCCGCGGACCGCACCGGCCACATGATCCTCCAGACGCTGTACCAGAACTGCGTCAAGGAGGGCGTGGAGTTCTTCAACGAGTTCTACGTCCTGGACCAGCTGATCACCGAGGTCGACGGCGTCAAGAAGTCGGCCGGTGTCGTGGCGTACGAGCTGGCGACCGGCGAGATCCACGTCTTCCAGGCGAAGGCCGTCATCTACGCCTCCGGCGGCACCGGCAAGTTCTTCAAGGTGACCTCCAACGCGCACACCCTCACCGGTGACGGCCAGGCCGCCGTCTACCGCCGGGGCCTGCCGCTGGAGGACATGGAGTTCTTCCAGTTCCACCCGACCGGCATCTGGCGCATGGGCATCCTCCTGACCGAGGGCGCCCGCGGTGAGGGCGGCATCCTCCGCAACAAGGACGGCGAGCGCTTCATGGAGAAGTACGCGCCGGTCATGAAGGACCTCGCCTCCCGTGACGTCGTCTCCCGCTCCATCTACACGGAGATCCGCGAGGGCCGCGGCTGCGGTCCCGAGGGCGACCACGTCTACCTGGACCTGACCCACCTGCCGCCGGAGCAGCTCGACGCCAAGCTCCCGGACATCACCGAGTTCGCGCGCACGTACCTCGGCATCGAGCCCTACACGGACCCGATCCCGATCCAGCCGACCGCGCACTACGCGATGGGCGGCATCCCGACGAACGTCGAGGGCGAGGTCCTGTCGGACAACGTCACCGTCGTCCCGGGCCTGTACGCGGCCGGCGAGGTCGCCTGCGTGTCGGTGCACGGCGCCAACCGCCTCGGCACCAACTCGCTGCTGGACATCAACGTCTTCGGGCGCCGCGCGGGCATCGCCGCCGCCGAGTACTCGGCGAAGTCCGACTACGTGGAGCTGCCGGAGAACCCGGCGTCCTTCGTCGTCGAGCAGATCGAGCGGCTGCGGACCTCCACCGGCACCGAGCGGGTCGCGACCCTGCGCCGCGAGCTGCAGGAGACCATGGACGCCAACGTCATGGTGTTCCGCACCGAGCAGACGATCAAGACGGCCGTCGAGAAGATCGCCGAGCTGCGCGAGCGCTACCGGAACGTGGCGATCCAGGACAAGGGCAAGCGGTTCAACACCGACCTCCTGGAGGCCATCGAGCTGGGCAACCTGCTGGACCTGGCCGAGGTCATGGCCGTGTCCGCGCTGGCCCGCAAGGAGTCCCGCGGCGGTCACTACCGCGAGGACTACCCGAACCGCGACGACGTCAACTTCATGCGCCACACCATGGCGTACCGCGAGGTCGGCGCCGACGGCTCGGAAACCGTCCGTCTCGACTACAAGCCGGTCGTCCAGACCCGCTACCAGCCGATGGAGCGTAAGTACTGATGGCTACCCCTGTTCTGGACAAGGCGGACGCGGCCGGCGAGCCCGAGCCCGGTTTCGCCGACTCCCCCTACATCACGGTCACCTTCCGCATCCGCCGGTTCAACCCGGAGGTCTCGGCGGAGGCCACCTGGGAAGACTTCCAGCTGGAGATCGACCCCAAGGAGCGGGTCCTCGACGGCCTCCACAAGATCAAGTGGGACGTCGACGGCACCCTCACCTTCCGCCGCTCGTGCGCGCACGGCATCTGCGGCTCGGACGCGATGCGGATCAACGGCAGGAACCGCCTCGCCTGCAAGACCCTGATCAAGGACATCAACCCCGAGAAGCCGATCACGGTCGAGCCCATAAAGGGCCTGACGGTCCTGAAGGACCTGGTCGTGGACATGGAGCCGTTCTTCCAGGCGTACCGGGACGTCATGCCGTTCCTGGTCACCAACGAGACGAACGAGCCCACGCGCGAGCGGCTGCAGTCCGCCGAGGACCGTGCGCGTTTCGACGACACGACGAAGTGCATCCTCTGCGCGGCCTGCACCTCGTCCTGCCCGGTGTTCTGGAACGACGGGCAGTACTTCGGCCCGGCCGCGATCGTGAACGCCCACCGCTTCATCTTCGACAGCCGTGACGAGGCGGGCGAGCAGCGCCTGGAGATCCTGAACGACCGCGACGGCGTGTGGCGCTGCCGCACGACCTTCAACTGCACGGACGCCTGCCCGCGCGGTATCGAGGTCACGAAGGCGATCCAGGAGGTCAAGCGCGCGCTCATCACGCGTCGCTACTGATCCCCCGGCATCCGCCGACGAGCCCCACCGGAACCCGTTTCCGGTGGGGCTCCTCGCTTCCCGGCAGAAGGACTCCTAATCTGACGACATGTCAGACGAAGAGTCGTACGAACTGCTCGGCTTCGACAACGTGCTGCTCCCCGTCGGCGACCTCGGCGAGGCCGTCGCGTTCTACGGACGGGCCGGGTTCGCCGTGGGGTTCCGGTTCGACGAGGCCGGGATCGCGCTGCTGCGGGTCGGCGCGGAGACGCCCGGCATCCTGCTGCGCGCCGAGGAGGGGCTGGGCCACCGGTCGCCGCTGTGGCCCGCGCCGCGGATCTGGCTGGAGGTGCCGGACGCGCGGGCGGCGGCGCGGGAGCTGGCCGCCGCCGGCATCAGGCCCCTGGACGAGCCGTCCGAGGCGGTCACCGGCTGGACCGTGGAGGTCGCCGACCCCTGGGGGAACGTCGTGGGCTTCACGGACTACACCAAGCGCCCGGCACTGGGCCGCAGGGGCTGAACGCCCGCGTGCGGGAGGAGCGGCGGGTGCGGGCCGGCGGGCCCCGCCCGGGTGACTCGTTAGGCTCCTACCGTGCCCGCGAAGAACGACGGCCCCACCGTGGCCGGCCCCCCGACCAGCAAGTCCGAGCAGACCCGCGCGCTCATCCTGGAGACCGCGATGCGGCTGTTCCGGGAGCGCGGGTACGGCAAGACGACGATGCGGGCCATCGCCCAGGAGGCCGGGGTCTCCGTGGGCAACGCCTACTACTACTTCGAGGGCAAGGAGCACCTGATCCAGGGCTTCTACGACCGGATCGCCGCCGAGCACCAGGCGGCGGTCCGGGAGGTCCTCGCCCGGGAGACCGACCTGGAGACGCGGCTCGCGGGCGTGCTGACCGCCTGGCTGGACATCGCCCGGCCCTACCACGAGTTCGCGGTGCAGTTCTTCAAGAACGCCGCCGACCCCGACAGCCCGCTCAGCCCCTTCTCGCCGGAGAACGAGCCCGCGCGCGAGCAGGCGATCGGCGTGCACCGGGCGGTGCTGGCCGGTTCGAGGTCGAAGGTGGCACCGGAGCTGCGGGACGTCCTGCCGGAGTTGCTGTGGCTCGCCCAGATGGGGCTGGTCCTGTACTGGATCTTCGACCGCACGGAGGACCGCGAGCGCAGCTACCGGCTGGCGCGGCGGGGCGCCCGGCTGACCGCCCGCGGCGTGTCCCTGGCCCGCTTCCGCATCCTGCGGCCGCTGGTCAGGGAGGTCCACGAGCTGTTCACGGACTTCCTGCCGGGGATGACGAGGGCGCTGCCCGACCCGGGCCGCGGCCGGACCGGCTGATCGCCTCCGGGTCAGATCCAGCCCAGCCGCCACAGCCGGAACACCCCGGTGCCGTCGAAGAGGTACTGGCCGCCGCCGACGTCCTCGGTGCTCACCACGTACTCCTTGCGCTGCCACAGCGGGATCAGCGGCACGTCGTGGGCCACGTTCGTCTGGATCTCCTCGAAGTCCTTCGCGGCCCGGCTGCGCTGGGCGAACTGCTGGCTGTCCAGGACCAGGCGGTCGACCCGCTTGTTGCTGTACCCGGTGTTCATGGTGGAGCCGGTGCCGACGAGCGCGGCGCCGAAGGTGTCCGGGTCGGGGTAGTCGGCCACCCAGCCGACCGCCCAGGCGTCCATCCTCCCCTCGGACCAGCGCTTCTGGAAGTCGGTCCACTCGTACCCCTTGGTCTCCACCCGGAACAGGCCGCCCGCCTCCAGCTGCTTCTTCAGCTCCGCGGCCTCCTCGGCGCCCTGGCCCCGGCCGGTGCCGTACCCGAGGGTGAAGCGCACCGGCAGGCTCACCCCGGCCTCGGTGAGCAGCCGCCGCGCCTTGGCGGCGCTCGGCCGCGGGTAGTTGTCGAAGAACGCGGTGGTGTGGCCGATGATCCCGGCCGGGATCAGCGAGTACAGCGGGTCGACCGTGTCCGCGTAGACCGCCGAGGCGAGCTGCTCGCGGTTGACCAGCCAGGCCATCGCCCGGCGCACCCGGGAGTCGTGCAGCGGGGAGCCGGAGCGGGTGTTGAGGTACAGGTTGTGGGTCTCGGAGCTGTCGGAGTCGGTGACCCGCTGCCTGGGGTCGCTCGGGTTCAGCGCGGAGAGCACGCGGGGCGGCAGCGTGCGGGTGGCGACGTCGATCTGCCGGGTCCGCCACGCGCGGTCGAGCTGCGCGGAGTCGGTGTAGTAGCGCAGCTCGATCGGGCGCCCGGTGTCGCTCAGGTAGCCCTCGTAGCGCTCGTTCGGCGCCAGCTCGGCCGTGCGGCCCCGGGTGTACGCCGTCAGCGTGTACGGCCCGGTGCCGTCGACGCCGGAGTCCGTGCGCAGGGCGCCGGCCGGGTACTTGTCCCGGTCCACGATCGCGCCGGCGCCGGTGGCGACCTTCAGCGGGAAGGTGGCGTCCGCGGAGGAGAGGTGGAAGGTGACGGTGCGCTCGTCGTCGGCGCTGACCGAGGCGAGCGTGCCGAGCAGCGACGCCGGGCCGACGTCGGAGTCGATCTTCTTGACCCGGTCGAAGGAGAACTTCACGTCCGCGGCCGTCATGGCGCGTCCGCTCGGGAAGGTGATCCCCTCCCGCAGGGTGCAGCGGTACGTCCGCAGGCCGCCGCCCCGGAAGGCGCAGCTCTCGGCCGCGTCCGGGACCGGCTCCACCCCGCCCGGCCCGAACGTCAGCAGCGACTGGTAGACGTTGCTGAACAGGGCCATGGACCCGGCGTCGTAGGCACCGGCCGGGTCCAGCGCGGTGACCGCGTCCGTCGTGCCCACGGTGATGGTCCTGTTCCGGTCCCCCTGCGACGGGAGGAGCTGCCAGCCGCCGATCCCCACGACGGTGAGCACGAGCAGCGTGACGAGAATCCGCATGCGAACAGATCGCACGGCGATGCCCTCCCCGGGGCCGACGAGGCCCCTACCCCTGGCCCAGCACGAATCGGCCACTCCCCCAGGAGTGACGCGGCTCACCTAATCACACCGGTTTCACCGCGCGGAAGGACTTTCTGCCCTGTTGTGAAAGAACTTGCCGAGACGTTGATCGCGCCGGGCCGCACGGCCTGCCGGACCGCGGCGGAAAGGACGGCCGGAACCGCCGCTACGACGTCTTGCGCAGTGCGCGCACCCCGCGCAACCCGATGACCCCGATGACCGTCCCCCATACGAAGGAGGCGATCGCCAGCAGCAGGTGCACCCAGAAGTACGCCGTCGGGTGGCCGTCGTCGAAGGCGAGTCCGCTGCCGTCCTTGACGAGATTCTTGACGAAAGTGATCCAGATGATCCAGCTCCACACCCCGAAGGCGAGCAGGAACCAGGAGACGGGGCGGCTGAGCTTCATGCGTCCAGTATCGCCGTCCCGTTCCGGCCGCCGTGCCGGGGGTGGAGCCGGTGGTGGGACTTCACGCTCCGGCACGGGTACGTTCTCGTCCGTGCCCGCACCGAAGAAGACCGGGCGGCGGTCCCTGCTGGTGACCTCCGCCACCGCGCTGTCCCTCTCCGTCACCGCGCCCGCCGCCCTCGCCGCGCCGGCGCCCCCGGCGAGCCCGACGGCCACGCCCCCGGCCCGCATGTCGACGCTCGGCGGCGCCCGGCTCGGGCAGCCGGGCACGCAGGTCAACCTCGCTCCCGGTGTCCCGGTGCTGCCCAAGGACCTGACCGCCCGGTCCTGGATCGTCTCCGACGCCGAGTCGGGCGAGGTCCTCGCCGCGCACAACGCCCACTGGCGGCTGCCCCCGGCGAGCACGCTCAAGATGCTGTTCGCGGACACCGTGCTGCCCCGGTTCCCCCGCGCCACCCGCTACAAGGTGGCGCCCGGCGACCTCAAGGGGGTGGGCGCGGGCTCCAGCGTGGTCGGGATGAAGGAGGGCGCCACCTACTCCGTGCAGGACCTGTGGCTCGGGGTCTTCCTGCGCTCGGGCAACGACGCGGTGCACGCGCTGTCCGCGATGAACGGCGGTGTCCGGCGGACCGTCGAGGACATGCAGGACCACGCCGAGGAACTCCAGGCGCTGGACACCTACGTGGTCTCGCCCGACGGCTACGACGCGCCGGGGCAGGTGTCGTCGGCGTACGACCTGTCGCTGTTCGCCCGCTCGGGTCTCCAGAAGAGGGACTTCCGCGACTACTGCTCGACCGTGAGCGCGCGGTTCGGCTCCACCGAGATCCGCAACACCAACCGGCTGCTGAGCGGGGACGACGACGTCCCCGTCTACCGGGGCATCGCGGGCGTGAAGAACGGCAACACCACCCACGCGGGCGCCACCTTCACCGGGGTCGCCGAGCGGAACGGCAAGGTGCTCCTGGTCACGGTGATGAACCCGGAGAAGCACGAGCACAACGAGGTCTACAAGGAGACCGCGAAGCTGCTCGACTGGGGCTTCCAGGCGGTCGGCAAGGTCAACGCGGTGGGCGATCTGGTGCCGCCGCGCAGCGCCTCGTCGCCGACCGTGCGGCCGGAGCCCGGCGTCTCCCCCGGCGAGGGCGCGCAGACCCCGGCCGGCGCGGCCGGCGGGGCGGGCGCGCGGCCGGCGGCGAGCGCCGCCACCGGGTCCGCGTCCAGCGGCGTCGGGACCGCCCTGGCCGTCGCGGGCGGTCTGCTGGCGCTGCTCGCCGGCGGGGTCTTCCTGGTCAACCGCCGGTGGCCGCTACCGGACCTGATGCGCCGTCGGACGCGTCCCTGACGCCGACGCCCTCCTCCTCCTTGCTGCCCGTCGCCGTCCAGGAGGCGCAGAACAGCACCAGTTTCGACGTGAAGTTGATCCACAGCAGCAGGGCGACCGGGACCCCGAACGCGCCGTACATGCTCTTCGCGGCGACGCCCTGGATGTAGCCGCTGAGCAGCAGCTTCAGCAGTTCGAAGCCGGTCGCGCCGAGCAGCGCGGCGACCAGCAGGCGGCGGCGCGGCGGCTCCACCCCGGGCAGCAGGGTCAGGACGTAGAGCAGGACCAGGAAGTCGGCGGACACGGCGACGACGAAGGCGACGATCCGCAGCAGCACGATGCCCCAGCCGTGTTCGTCGAGGTCGGCCTGGCCGGACAGCCAGCCGACGGCGGCCGAGGCGAGGGTGGAGGCGGCGAGCGTGCCCAGCAGGGCGCCGCCGAGCCCGAGCAGGATGCCGGCGTCCTTGGCCTTGGTGAGCACCGGGTTCTCCTCGCGGTCCGGCATCTCCCACACCGCGCGCAGGCAGTCCCGCACCTGGCCGACCCAGCCGATGCCGGTGAACAGCAGGACCGCGCCGGCGATGACCCCGACGGTGCCGGCGTTGTCGACGAGCGAGGTGATGTCCAACTGGCTGGAGAGGACGCCGGGGAACTGCTCGGAGATCTTGTGCTCGACGTTGCGCTGCTGGGACGAGGTGAGCGTCGCCGCGCTGACGGCGGCGGCCACGGTCAGCAGCGGGAAGAGCGCCACGAAGCTGACGAAGGTCATCGCGGCGGCCAGCCGGGCCCACTTCACCCGGTCCAGCCGTTCGTAGGACCGCCACGCGTGCGTGGCCGTCAACCGGATGACGATCGGCCCGATACCGGGGAGCTTCTTCAGCCAGTCCATGCTTCCGACTGTGCCCGCTGCGCGGGAGCGTCAACACCGCGTTTCTCCACCGGAACGGTCATACCCGGGCGATACGGTCAGTTGCCATGAAGGCTGCCACGGAACCGTCCACCGCCCCACCCCGCTCCCTGCTCGTCCTCGGCGGCACGTCGGAGATCGCGCTGGCCGTCGCCCGCCGGCTGATCGCCCGCCGCACCCGCACGGTGTGGCTGGCGGGACGGCCCTCCCCGGCCCTGGAGGAGGCCGCCGGGAGCCTGTGCGCCCTCGGCGCGGACGCCCGCACGGTGGCCTTCGACGCGCTCGACGTCGAGTCGCACGAGACCGTCCTCGGCAAGGTCTTCGCCGAGGGGCCCGTCGACCTGGTGCTGTTCGCCTTCGGCGTCCTCGGCGACCAGGCGCACGACGAACGCGACCCGGTCCGCGCGGTGCGGGTCGCGCAGACCAACTACACCGGGGCGGTCTCGGCGGGGCTGGTCGCCGGGCGCCACCTCCAGACGCAGGGCCACGGCTCCCTCGTCGTGCTGTCGTCCGCCGCCGCCGAACGCGCCCGCCGCGCCGACTTCATCTACGGCTCCAGCAAGGCCGGTCTCGACGTGTTCACGCAAGGCCTGGGCGACGCCCTGTACGGCACGGGCGTGCACGTCATGCTGGTGCGCGCCGGGTTCGTCCGCACCCGGGCGACGGCGGGCCGGTACCGGCCGCCGCTCGCCACCACGCCGCAGGCCGTCGCCACCGCCGTCGAACTCGGCCTGCGCCGCCGCTCCGAGACGGTCTGGGTACCGGGCGCGCTGCGCCTGCTGATGTCGGTGCTCCGGCACACGCCCAGGGCGCTGTTCCGGCGCCTTCCGCTGTAACCCGCCCCCGGGGGCGGCGGGTCCGCGGCGCTACCCGTACAGCGCCCCGCGCTCGGCGTCGGCGTGGCCGGGCTGGGGCGGCACGACGGGTCCGCCGAAGGTGTACTCACGCAGCTTGCGCCAGACGAGGTCGGCGCCCTGCTCGTACAGCGCGAAGCCGGTGCAGGGCCACTCGGCCGCGTAGCCGGCCAGCTCCTCGAAGGCCCGGTCCATCGCCGCCTCGTCGATGCCGTGCGCGACGGTGACGTGCGGGTGGTACGGGAACTGCAGCTCGCGCGCCACCGGACCGGAGGCCTCCCGGATCCGCTGCTGGAGCCAGGCGCACTCCTCGGCGCCCCGCACGACCCGGACGTAGACCACCGGCGACAGGGGCCGGAAGGTGCCCGTGCCGCTCAGCCGCATCGGGAACGGGCGGCCCGCCGCCGCGACGCAGGTGAGGTGCGCGTCGACCGCGGACAGGTCGGCCGCGGCCACCTCGGTCGGCGGCAGCAGCGTGACGTGCGTGGGAATGCCGTGAGCCGCGGGGTCGCCGAAGCCCGCGCGCCGCTCCTGGAGCAGGCTGCCGTGAGGCTCCGGGACCGCGATCGACACGCCGATCGTTACGGTCCGCACGTCGTCTCCTGTCGTCGCGTCTGTCGTCTTCTCGGCCGTCTCGTCCCGGCCGTCGGATATCGACTGTACGGCCACGGATGTCCCGGGGGCAGGCGCAGCGGAAGTGATGTGCAGCGCTCTGCCCTCACGCACCCGTGCGGTCGTACGCCTCAGTGCTTGGCCGGGAGGAAGCCCACGCGGTCGTACGCCTGCGCGAGGGTCTCGGCGGCGACGGCGCGCGCCTTCTCGGCGCCCTTGGCCAGGATCGAGTCGAGGGTCTCGGCGTCGTCCAGGTACTGCCGGGTGCGCTCCCCGAACGGCGTGACGAACTCGACCATCACCTCGGCGAGGTCCGTCTTGAGCGCGCCGTACATCTTGCCCTCGTACTCCCGCTCCAGCTCGGCGACCGGCCTGCCGGTGAGCGTGGAGTAGATGGTGAGCAGGTTGGAGACGCCCGGCTTGTTCTCGACGTCGTAGCGGATCACCGTGTCCGTGTCGGTGACCGCGCTCTTCACCTTCTTGGCCGTGGCCTTCGGGTCGTCGAGGAGGTTGATGAGGCCCTTCGGCGTGGACGCCGACTTGCTCATCTTGACCGACGGGTCCTGGAGGTCGTAGATCTTCGCCGTCTCCCGCAGGATGTACGGCTTCGGGACGGTGAAGGTCTGGCCGAACCGGCCGTTGAACCGGTCGGCGAGGTCGCGGGTCAGCTCGATGTGCTGGCGCTGGTCCTCGCCGACGGGCACCTCGTGGGCCTGGTACAGGAGGATGTCCGCGACCTGGAGCACCGGGTACGTGAACAGGCCGACGGAGGCGCGGTCGGCGCCCTGCTTGGCGGACTTGTCCTTGAACTGGGTCATGCGGCTCGCCTCGCCGAAGCCGGTGAGGCAGTTCATGACCCAGGCGAGCTGGGCGTGCTCGGGGACGTGGCTCTGCACGAAGAGGGTGCAGCGGTCCGGGTCGAGCCCCGCGGCCAGCAGCTGAGCGGCGGCGAGCCGGGTGTTGGCGCGCAGCTCCCGCGGGTCCTGCGGGATCGTGATCGCGTGCAGGTCGACGACCATGTAGAAGGCGTCGTGGGACTCCTGCAGGGCCACCCACTGGCGCACGGCGCCGAGGTAGTTGCCGAGGTGGAACGAGCCCGCGGTGGGCTGGATACCGGAGAGCACTCGGGGGCGATCAGCAGTGGCCATGGTGCCCATTCTCGCAGAGGCCGGGGGTGGGACAGGCCGGGCAGGGGGGTCGGCCCCGGGGTGCGGGGCCCGCGGGCCGCGGTGGGCCGGCCGGGCGGGCCCACCGCGTCCCTCGCGAACGCGTCAGCCGAGGTCGACCTGCGGGTAGAGCGGGAAGCCCGCCACCAGGTCCGTGGCCCGCCCGGCGATCTCCCGCGCCACCTTCTCGTCCAGGACGTGGGCCGCCTTGGACGGGGCGCCGGACTTGGTGGTGCCCGCCTCGGTGGTCGTCAGCACGCGGTCCATCAGGCCCGCGACCTCGTCCATCTCGGCCGTGCCCAGGCCGCGGGTGGTCAGCGCGGGGGTGCCGACGCGGATGCCGGAGGTGTACCAGGCGCCGTTCGGGTCGGCGGGGATGGCGTTGCGGTTGGTGACGATGCCCGAGTCGAGCAGGGCCGCCTCGGCCTGGCGGCCGGTGAGGCCGTAGGAGCCGGCGACGTCGATCAGGTTGAGGTGGTTGTCCGTGCCGCCGGTCACCAGGGTGGCGCCCCGGCGCATCAGTCCCTCGGCGAGCGCGCGGGAGTTGTCGACGACCCGCTGGGCGTAGTCCCGGAAGGCGGGCTGCCGGGCCTCGGCCAGGGCGACGGCCTTGGCGGCCATGACGTGCGGGAGCGGACCGCCGAGGACCATCGGGCAGCCGCGGTCGACCTGGTCCTTGAGGGAGTCGTCGCACAGCACCATGCCGCCGCGCGGGCCGCGCAGGGACTTGTGGGTGGTCGTGGTGACGATCTGGGCGTGCGGGACCGGGTCGAAGTCGCCGGTGAGGACCTTGCCCGCGACCAGGCCGGCGAAGTGCGCCATGTCGACCATGAGGGTGGCGCCGACCTCGTCGGCGATCTCACGCATGATCCGGAAGTTCACCAGCCGGGGGTACGCGGAGTAGCCCGCGACGATGATCAGCGGCTTGAAGTCGCGGGCCTGGGCGCGCAGGGCCTCGTAGTCGATGAGACCGGTGGCCGGGTCGGTGCCGTAGGAGCGCTGGTCGAACATCTTGCCGGAGATGTTGGGGCGGAAGCCGTGGGTGAGGTGGCCGCCCGCGTCCAGGGACATGCCGAGCATGCGCTGGTTGCCGAAGGCCCGGCGCAGCTCGGCCCAGTCCTCCTCGGTGAGGTCGTTGACCTGGCGGACGCCGGCCTTCTCCAGGAAGGGCGCCTCGACGCGGTCGGCGAGGACCGCCCAGAAGGCGACGAGGTTGGCGTCGATGCCGGAGTGCGGCTGGACGTAGGCGTGGCGGGCGCCGAACAGCTCGCGGGCGTGCTCGGCGGCGAGGGCCTCGACGGTGTCGACGTTGCGGCAGCCGGCGTAGAAGCGGCGGCCGACGGTGCCTTCGGCGTACTTGTCGCTGAACCAGTTGCCCATCGTGAGCAGGGTGGCCGGCGAGGCGTAGTTCTCGGAGGCGATCAGCTTGAGCATCTCGCGCTGGTCGGCGACCTCCTGGCCGATGGCGTCGGCGACGCGCGGCTCGACGGCGCGGATCACGTCGAGGGCGGCGCGGAAGGCGGTGGACTCGGTGGAGAGGTGCTGCTCTGGCATGGGGACCTCCGGACGTGGCGTTCGGCGTGTTCGGTTCGGCCCAGGCGCACGGCACTCGTTCGTGCTCGGGCCGCTCCCCGATGGTCGGTCCCATCCCAGCGCGCCAGTCACGGCCCGCTGGTCAGCCTACCCGGGGTGCCGGAACGCCGAGATCCCTCGTCCACCATGCGAGCGGCGGCGGGAAGGGGGCACCGCGCGCCCCGGCGGCGGCCGTGTCCGCCGCCGGGGACCGGGCGCCGGGGCCCGGTCAGCGCGGCGGGATGTCGAGGCCGTGCTCGCCGGCGGGCCGGGGGCCGAAGATGCGCCGGTCGGCCTCGCGGATGGGCACGTCGTTGATGCTGGCCTCGCGGCGCCGCATCAGGCCCCGCGCGTCGAACTCCCACAGTTCGTTGCCGTAGGAGCGCCACCACCGGCCGTCGGCGTCGTGGCACTCGTACTGGAAGCGGACGGCGATGCGGTCGCCGTGGAAGTCCCAGAGGCTCTTGCGCAGCGCGTACTCCTGCTCGCGCCGCCACTTCTCGGTCAGGAACGCGATGATCTCGTCCCGTCCGGTGAGGAACCGGTCGCGGTTGCGCCAGACGGAGTCGGGTGTGTAGGCGAGCGCCACCCGGTGCGGGTCCCGGGTGTTCCAGGCGTCCTCGGCCGCCTGCACCTTGCGGCGGGCGGTCTCCTCGGTGAACGGCGGGTGGGGCGGGCGTCCTTCGGGCACGGCGGCCTCCTGCGGGTCGTCCTGCGGCGGTCCGGCCGGCGGGGCGGCCCGGGTGCCGGCGGGGGTGCCGCGGCCCGCGCGTGCTCAGCCGAACAGGGTGGAGCCTAACGGGCGCCGCCGGTCGAAGCCGGGCAGGATCAGGAAGGTCGCGCCGGCGGTCGTGGTGGTGAAGCGCAGCAGCGCGTCGGAGGCGTCCATGCGGGCGAGGGTCGCGGTGAAGGTCCGCAGGTCGTTCTGGAAGCTGATGAAGAGCAGGCCGGGGGCGGGTTCGTCGGTGCTGTAGGAGCGGCGCAGCATGAGGCCGGCGCCGACCACGGCGGGGTTCGCCCGGCGCGCGTGGGCGTCCGCGGGGACGAGGTAGCGCCCGTCCGGTGTCTTGGCGCCGAGGTCCGGGCCCGAGGCGGCGCCGCCGCCGGAGAGCGGGACGCCACTGGCCCGGCGCCGCCCGAAGACCGCCTCCTGCTCGGCCAGGGACAGCGCGGCGAACCGCGACACGTCGAGCTCCATGCGCCGCAGGACGGCGATGGTGCCGCCGGCGACCGCGGGGGGCCCGGCCAGCCACAGGTCGCGCCGCTGCTCGGCGGCCGTGTGCGGTCCCACGATGCCGTCGATGAAGCCGAGCGGGTTCCGCGGCGCGGTGAGGCCGCCGCCGAGGGACACGTGCGGGCCGCGCCGCGCGGACTGCCGCCAGCGTTCGCGGACGCGGTCACCGGCCCGGTCCAGGAGCGCGGCGGCGGCGACCGGCAGGAGCAGCGCGTCGTCGGCGCAGATCTGGAGCAGCAGGTCGCCGCCGCGCTCCGGCGGGGCGATCCGTTCGCGGGAGAAGCGCGGCAGGTCGCTCGCGCCGGGCAGGGCGGCGCCGGCCGCGCGCACCAGCCGGGGGCCGACGCCGACGGTCACGGTGAGGTTCCCGGGCGCCAGGCCCAGCAGCCGGGGGTCGGTCCCCGCGGCGAGGGCGCGGACGGCCTCGCCGAGGTCGGCCAGGAGCGGTCCGGCGGCGACGCCGGCGCCGAGGTCGGCCACGACGGCCAGCAGGTTGCGCTGGGCCGGCTGGGGGACGGTGATGCCCGCCTGGTGCCGGCCCGTCACCGGGACCGGCGCCGGGGCGGCCGCCGCGGGCGGGGCGGGGCGGCCCGGCCGGCCGGCGTCCGGTGTGCACCCGGCGATCAGGCCGGCGGCCGCCAGCGTGCCGGTGGCATCGAGGAACGCGCGGCGCGACGGGGGGCGGTCGGCTCGGGGCATGGTGTGCAGGGTGCCACACCCGGCTCTCCCGCGCCGGTCAACCCGGTTTATGGCAAACGGAATTGGGCGCCGTGCCAGACTGGGATCATGCCTCGATTAGCTCTGCGCGTGATGGCGACGGTGGTGGTGACGCTGACCCTGGTGGCCGGTTGCGGCGGTGGCGACGGCGGATCGGGGGAAGGCCGGCGGCCGAGCGGCGAGCGGGTGACGATCCGGGTGCCCGGCGACGCGCCGACGATCTCGGCCGCGGTGTCCCTGGCCCGCCCCGGCGACCTGGTGCTGGTCTCCCCCGGCGTCTACCACGAGTCGGTGAAGATCAGGACGGCCCGCGTCACGCTGCGCGGCCTGTCCCGGGACAAGGTCGTCATCGACGGGCGGCTGCGGCAGCCGAACGGGATCGTCGTCGCGGCGCCCGGGGTGGCCGTGGAGAACCTGACCGTGCGCAACAACACGCAGAACGGGGTGCTGGTCACGGGTTCGGCGGCGGCCGTCGCCGGGCTGCCGGGGACGAGCGGCGGCTACGACACCGGCGACGAGCCGGTGACCTTCCTGAAGTCGTTCCTGGTCTCGTACGTGACCGCGACCCGCAACGGGTTGTACGGCATCTACGCGTTCTCCGCGCAGAACGGTGTCATCGAGCACTCGTACGCCTCGGGCGGGGCCGACTCGGGGATCTACGTCGGCCAGTGCAAGCCGTGTCACATCGTGGTGCGGGACAACGTCGCCGAACTCAACGCGGTCGGTTACGAGGGCACCAACGCGAGCGGGGACATGTACGTGGTCGGCAACCGCCTCACCGGCAACCGGGTCGGCCTGACCACCAACTCCGACCACCAGGAGAAGCTGCTCCCGCAGCGGGGGACCGTCATCGCGGGCAACCTGATCGCCGCCAACCAGCAGACGGCCACCCCGGAGCAGGCCGACGGCGGGTGGGGCACCGGCATCGGCGTCGACGGCGGCAGCGACAACCGGTTCGTCCGCAACCGCGTCACCGGCAACAGCAACGCCGGGCTGGTGATCACCGCGACCGCCGACATCCCCCCGCTCGACAACCAGATCGTGGACAACACCTTCACCGGCAACGGCGTCGACGTCGGCTGGACGTTCCCCACCGCCACCCGGGGCCGGGGCAACTGCCTGCGCGGCAACGTGCTGCGCAGCACCGTGCCCGCCCGGCTCGCGGCCACCGCGACCTGCCCGCCGTCGGCCGGATCGCCGTCGCCGGCCGGCCGGTGGACGGCGCCGACGGCACCCGGTGGCATCGCGTTCACCGAGGTCGCGGAGCCCGGGCCGCAGCCGCAGTTCCCCGGTGCCGGCACGACGGGCGCCACCGTCGTCCCGGCCGTTCCGGTCATGCCGGACACCGCGGCCGTGAAGCTGCCGCCGGTGACCCTGCTGGCCGCGCACGCGCGGGTGCGCACGCCCTGACGCCCCGGCCGGCGCTCACCGCGCCGGGGTGACTCCGGGGGCCGCTCTGACCGGAACGTACGGCTGGGTGTCGAAGTCGATGACCACCGGCTCCGGCGCGGACCGCACGTCGAGGCGGACCCGGTGCATCCTGGCGTCCGCGTCGATCCAGTAGCGCACGCTGCCCGCCGTCCCGGGGCGGTCGCGGGAGGACGGCCCGGTCATGACGTCCACCCGGTGCCCGGCCACCCGGTCCCGGCCGAGCCAGGTGGCGCCGTTCTGCGGCAGCAGCTGGGCGTTGTCCGGCCGGTCGGCGCCGAGGCCGAGGGCGATGGCCAGGGAGCTGTCCAGCGAGCTGCCGGAGGACCGCAGCGGGCGGCTGAACCAGCCCGAGCGGGGCGGTGCCGCCGGTGCGCGCGCCGGGGCGCCCGCCATCGGGTGGACGGACACCGAGCGGGCCGTCCACTGGATCAGCCCGTCGCTGGAGGTGTCCCGCCCGGTGCCGCGCACCACGCCGTACCCGAGCCCGCCGCGGTAGTCGACGGACGCGGTGACGGTCAGCCCGCCCGCGGTGCCCGGCACGGTGATGGTGACGGCGCGGCCCCGCGCCTCGTAGTTGCGGAACCGGGTGAGCGCCAGCCGGTCCGCCTCGTCGGAGGTCAGGGCGCGCGGTCCGGCGGGCCCGGAGCCGGTGCCGACGGCCAGGAGCACCGCCACCGCGACGGCCGCGGCGGCGAGGACCGCCAGCACCCGGCGCGGCCGGAGCCACCGGCGCCGGCCGGCCGGGCCTTCGGGCAGGGGCCGCCGGGTTCCTCCGCCGCGCACACGGCTCGACGCTGCCACCGTCCTGCTCACCCTCTCCGCTCCCTCTCCGTCACCGCACCGCCCGGCCGGGACGCGCGCTGCCCGGCCGCGCCGTGCGGGCCGCGGTCGGGCAGCTCACCGCCGTCCGGTCGGTTCCTTCGTTCCGCTCGTCCGGTCAGGCCGTCCGGTGCTGCCGGGCGCGGCGCCTGCGGCTCACGACCGCGAGGGCCAGGCCGCCGCCCACCAGCAGGGCGACGAGGCCGATCATCCCGGGCAGGCCGGTCAGACCGGTGTCCGCCATCGAACCGCCCCCGCCGTCGGGGCCCGGGCCGGCGGGCGGCACGGAGGGTGCCGGTGTGCCGCCCGGTGCCGAGGTCGGCGCCGGGGTCGGGACGGGCGACGGGGACGACGTCACGGTCGCGGTCGCGGTCGGGACGGGCGTCGACGTCGACGTCGACGTCGAGGTCGGCGTCGGGCTCGGGCTCTCCTCCGGGATGTACACCCCGGCATCGATCGTGTGGTCGACGCCGCCCGGCTTCTCCGGCGCCGTGACGGGCGCGTAGCCGTTGCACAGCTCCCCGCTGGTCGGCGGGGTCACGTTGGAGTCGTGCGCGCGGTCGTCCCCGGCGCGCGGGAGCGTGAACCGCAGCGCGCTCGCCGGGGGCTCGCCGGGCACCTGGCTGGTGTCCGCGGTGCACACGTCGAACTGCACCGTGTACTTCGCGCCCGGGGTGAGTTCGTACGCGGCGCCGACCCCGCCGAAGTAGTACTCGCCGGCGGCATCGGTCGTGGTCGTCGCGACCTGCTCGCCGTCCTCGTCCAGCAGGTTGATCGTCGCCCCCGGCAGCAGCACGTGCCCCGGGTCCTGGATGCCGTTGTGGTCGCCGTCGAACCACACGACGTTGCCGATCTGGACCGGCGCGTTGGCGGCCGCGTAGGCGATGTCGCCGAGCCCGCCGGCCTTGCCGAACCCGCCCTGGGCCTGGCTGACGAACTGGAACCCGTTGGCGGTCGGTTTGTTGCCCGGGCCCTCGCCGGTGGTGATGTCGTGGTAGCCGGTCCCCGAGGTCGCCACGTTGACGACCGGGTCGAACTCGGTGCTGACGACCCACTGCTGCTGCGGGATGTAGGCCACCGACCCCAGCGCGGTCTCCTGGTGCGCGTTGGCGTAGAAGTCGCCCGGGAAGTACTCGACGACATCGGCGGGCTGGCCGCCGTTGTTGGCCGGGGTGGCGTGGTTCGGGCAGCTCCCGGTGCCTTCCCACTGGTACTCACCGGTGGGGGTGGCGCAGACCATGGTGATGTCACCGCCGGACATGCCGCTCTCCGGCGTGTCGTTCCCCGGGCGGGGGTCCAGCCCTCCCCAGCTGACCGTGTCCATGAACCGGTCGCGGAAGCCCAGGATCATGGAGCCGTCGCGGCCGAAGGCGAGGGAGGCCAGCTCCGGCTGCGGGTCGATGAAGACGTTGCCCGACTTCCGGTCGTCCCAGGTGTCCAGGCCGGTGTTCCACGGGTTCCAGTGGGTGGCCTTGTCACCGGCGCCGAAGACGGTGCCGCGCTCCTGCGTGAGCGCGTGGCTCAGCACCGGGGTGAACCGCTTGCCGTCGTAGGTGTAGACGACGGCCTTCAGGTCCGCGCGCTGCTGCGTGCTCTCCGCGGTGCACACGCCGCCGACGTACAGCGTCGCGTCATGGGCGGAGAGGCCGAACGGCCGCCAGTCGCCGGGGCTCGCGCACCCCGGGTCCGGGATCGGGACCGTGGCCCTGGGCGCCGCGGCGGTGGCCCCCGTCGCGTCGAAGCTCACCAGGCTGCGCGACCGCAGGTTCACCGCGTACAGCGTGGTGCCGTCCTCCGACAGGGCCAGGCCGCCGATGCTCTCCTTGCCCGGCGCGTCGGTGAACCCGGCGTCCTTGATCAGGTTGGCGGTGTCGTGCCGTGTCTCCCCGGTGTCCGGCACCCGGGCGAACAGCTCGGGCGCGCCGGTGCCGTTCACCGGCACCGTGTAGATCGCGCCCCCGCCCTGCGGCCCGTACGGGGCGTACCGGCGGGCGAACGCGCTCTGGAACAGCCGGGTCCGGTACCTGTCGTACGCCAGCCCGAACGTCGTGCCCACCTGGTCCTGCGTGGCCAGCGTCTCCGGGCACGCCACGTCGGTGGGGCACGTGCCCCGGACCTTGGTCCCGAACGCCACCAGGGCCCGGGTGTCGGTCCCGTTGGCGCCGTTGTGGACCGGCACGAAGTACCGCGATTCCGGCAGCGCGTAGTCGGCCGGATTCCACACGGCCGTCACGACCGAGTCGTCCTTCCCCTCCGACACGTCCACGAACGACGTGAAGCTGTCGAAGTGGTTCTCCGCCGTCGAGGCGGGCGCCGCCCGCAGATAGCGGTTGTACGGGGCCGGAATGCTGACGTCGACGCGGTACCGGCCGCCGTCCAGTTCCGGCGACTGCGCCACCACGACCTTTCCGGTCGCGTCGGTGACGCCGGTGACGTGGTGCCCGGCGGGGTCGGTCACCTCCACCCTCATGCCCCGCTGCGGCACGTCCATCGTCGCGTTGAGCACGCCGGTGCCGAAGAAGTCGCGCAGCACCTCGACCGTCAGCGTGCCGTCGGCGCCGGATGCGGCGGCCGGTCCGGACGCCACTCCCACGGCGCCGCCTGCGAGTAAGAGGCCGGCCAACCCCATGCGCGCCAGCGGCCCCGCGAGCCCGCGGGCCGGCCGGCGCGTGTCTCTGCCGACTCTGTTCATGGCATCACGCTCCACACTTTCCCTGGTCATGAGAACGAAGCCCCCGCTTCTCGCTGCACGTCCTCTCCGTGGCCCGTACGCGGACACCGGAAACCGGCCGCGAACTCCACGGAAAAGAAAAAGGACCCACTGCCGTCGCGTGGGCCGCTTTGCGGTGATCCTTCGAAAAAGCCGTGGACGAGTCGTAAGTGCCGCGGGCCGGAGAAAGCGAACGCGCGTTCAACACCTCGGGCGGGGCCGCGCCGTGACGTATTCTTCCGCAGCTCGATCACGGTATTCCCACCCCCCACCGCCGACCTCGCCGACCGCCATCGCGAGCAGCGCGCGATATCTTAGGCGCTGGTGTCTCGCCGTCACCAGCGGAATCCTGATGTTCGAAGACACGATCCGATATCCGGCCGGCGATTTCCGGCGGCCCGGGGCGGCCGGACAGGGCCCTCAGAGGATGACGTGCGGCAGGAAGCGGGCGTACCCGTCCGTGATCAGGCCCGTGGATTCGCGGATGCCGAGGCCGGCCGGCTCGTCGCGGACCACCCAGGCGCCGAGGACCACGTGGTTGCCGCCGAAGGCGGGCAGCGGCGCCAACCGCTGGTAGCAGCAGGGCTCGTCGCGCGGGACGGGCGGTTCCCCCGGCCGGTGCACGGTGACGCCCTCGCCCTCGCGGCCGAGCAGCGGCTTGGCGACGTAACCGGACGCGGCCAGTTCCCGGGGGCCGTCCAGGTAGGCGGGGAGCAGGTTGGGGTGGTCCGGGTACAGCTCCCAGAGGACGGCCAGCAGGGCCTTGTTGCTGAGCAGCATCTTCCAGGCGGGTTCGATCCACAGGGTGCTGCCCGTGCCGCCACCGTTGTCGAGCGTGTCCAGGACGTGCTCGCCGAACGCGTCGGTGGTGAGCCACTCCCACGGATAGAGCTTGAAGATGCCGCGGATGAACCGGAGTCCGTTGTCGACGAAGCGGCCGGAGAGGCCGTCCCAGCCGATCTCCTCCATGGCGAGCCAGTCGGTGTCCAGGCCGGCCTGTTCGGCGGTCTCCTTCAGGTAGGCGACCGTCATCAGGTCCTCGCCGAGTTCGTCGGCGGCGGAGTGCGCGAAGTGCAGCGGGCTGCCGGGCGGCAGCAGGGCGGCCTGCGCGCGCCAGGCGTCGACCAGCCGTTCGTGCAGGGAGTTCCACTGGTCCGCGCCGGGGAACCGCTCCTCCATCCAGAACCACTGCGGGGAGGCGGCCTCGACCAGCGAGGTGGGGGTGTCGGCGTTGTACTCCAGGAGTTTCGCCGGTCCCGTGCCGTCGTACCGCAGGTCGAACCGGCCGTAGACGGTGGGCAGTTCGGAGCGGCGCTGCCAGGACTCGGAGACCGCGGCGGCCACCCGCGGGTCGGTGATGCCGAGGTCGGCGAACCGGTCCCGGGCCACGATGTGCTCCGCCGCCGCGAGGCACATCGCGTGCAGTTGCCCGACGGTCTCCTCCAGCGCCTCGACCTCGTCGAGGGAGAAGACGTAGCAGGCGCTCTCGTCCCAGTAGGGGCGCAGGGAGCCGTCGGGGTGCCGGGTGAGCGGGTAGACGAGCCCCTGCCGCTCGACGGTCTGCTGCCAGCCGGGGCGGGGCGTGAGGGTGCGGCGTTCCACGTGCGTGTGTCCGTCAGCCGCCGGAGCCGCCGTCGCCGCCGCCGAAGCCGCCGCGATGGACCCCGCCGCGGCCGTCGTCGTCCGAACCGCGGCCGCCCGAACCGCCGCCCGAACCGCCGGGCTTGGTGAACGAGCCGCCGTCGACCCAGCCGCCCTCCTCCTTGCCGTCGTAGTACCAGGCGGCGTCCACCGGCCGCTTGGCGCCCTTGCCGACGCGCTTGGACCGGCCCGTGGTGCTCCCGGCGCCGGCCCCGGAGGAGGTCTTGCACGCCTTGTCGGCCACCACCTTGTAGCCCTTGGCGAGGTGGTGGCTGTCACGGTCGACGCACCGCTTGTCCGGATCGGACGAGCAGGCGGTGAGCGCCACCGCCAGCACGCCCACACCACCCAGTACGACCGTGCCGGAACGGAGCCGCCTGTCTGCCCGCGCCATGGTTGTCCCCCCGTCGGTTGCGCTGTTCACCGGCCAGCCTAGAGACCGCTCGCGGCCGCTGCCCAGGGTCCCCCGCGATCTCGCGCTCGCTTAGGGTCGGTTCGTGCTTTTGGGAATGGTGTGCGCGCTCGGGGCCGCGGTCTGCTTCGGTACGGCGACGGTGTTGCAGGCGGTGGCCGCGCGGGCGGCGGGTGAGGGGGGCGGCGGCGACGCGGCGCTGCTGCTGCGGGCGGTACGGCAGTGGCGGTACCTCGCCGGCCTGGCCCTGGACGGGCTGGGCTTCCTGCTCCAGATCGTGGCCCTGCGGTCGGTGCCGATCTACGCGGTGGGCGCCGCGCTGGCGGCGAGCCTCGCGGTGACGGCGGTGGTGGCGGCCCGGCTGCTGCGGGTCAGGCTGAGCGGCCTGGAGTGGGCCGCGGTGGGCGTGGTGTGCGCGGGCCTGGGGATGCTCGGCCTGGCCTCGGGCGCCGAGGGCGACCGGAGCGGGCCGGGCTGGCTGCCGTACGCGGTCCTGGTGACGGCGGTCGGCGTGCTGCTGCTCGGCGGGATCGGCGGGCGGCTGTCCGGCCGGGCCCGGGCGCTGCTGCTCGGGGCCGGCGCCGGGTGCGGGTTCGGGGTGGTGGAGGTGTCGGTGCGGCTGATCGACTCGCTGCGCCCGCTCCACCTGCTGGCGGACCCGGCGGTGTACGCCCTGCTCGTCGGCGGTGGCGCCGCGTTCCTGCTGCTCACCTCGGCCCTGCAACGGGGCTCGGTGACCACCGCGACGGCCGGCATGGTGCTCGGCGAGACCCTCGGCCCGGCGGCGGTGGGCGTGTTCTGGCTCGGTGACCGCACCCGTGAGGGCCTGACGTGGCTGGCGGCGCTGGGCTTCGCGGTGGCGGTGGCCGGGGCGCTCCTGCTGGCGCGGTTCGGGGAGGCGCCGGTGACCGGGCCCGCGGCCGGGGCGGCGGCCGCGGAGTGAGCCGGCCCGGTCCGCGCGGCCGGGGGCCCGGGTCGGACCGGCCCGGCGGCGCGCTCAGGGCAGTACCCGGCACAGCGCGTCCAGCGCTCCCGACCACGCGCTGTCCGGGGGCGTGCCGTAGCCGACGACGAGGGCGTCCAGCCGCTCGGCCACGGCCTGCGGGTGCCGGTGGAAGGCCAGGCCGTGCAGCGCCAGGCCCTGCCAGGCCGCGGCCTGCACCACCGGCTCCTCGGTGCCCGGCGGCAGCCGCAGCACCGCGTGCAGCCCGGCGGCGATCCCGGTGACCCGTACCTCCGGCGCCCGCTCGGCCACGGCGGCGGCGAGGGCGTCCCGGCGGCGCCGGTAGCGCTGGCGGGAGGCGCGGACGTGCCGGTCGTACGCGCCGCAGGACAGGAACTCCGCGAGGGTGAGCTGTTCCAGGACGCCCACGGTGTCCACCTGGCCCTTGACCCGGACGGCCTGCGCCGCCAGGTCCGGCGGGAGCACCATCCAGCCCAGCCGCAGGCCCGGCGCGAGCGACTTGCTGGCCGTGCCGAGGTGGACGACCCGGTCGGGGGCCAGGCCCTGCAACGCGCCGACGGGCTGGCGGTCGTAGCGGAACTCCCCGTCGTAGTCGTCCTCCAGGACGAGGCCGCCGGTGCGTCTGGCCCAGGCGACGACGGCGGCCCGCCGGTCGGGGTGCAGGGGGGTGCCCATGGGGAACTGGTGGGCGGGGGTCAGCAGGACCGCGCCCGCGTCGCCGGGGTCGCCGGGATCGGTGCCGAGTCCGTCGTACGGCAGCGCGGGCGTGGCCAGCCCCGCCTTGCGCAGCACCGCCCGGTGGACGTCCAGCCCGTACGACTCCACGGCCGCCGTCCGCACCCCGCGGGCCCGCAGCACCTCGCCGAGGATGCCCAGGGCGTGCGAGAAGCCGGCGGTGATCACGATCGCGTCGGGGTCGGTGCGCACACCGCGGGCGCGGGCGAGGTAGCCGGCGAGTGCGGTGCGCAGTTCGGGCCGGCCGCGCGGGTCGCCGTAGCCGAGGGCGTGGAAGGGCGCCGTGGCGAGGGCCCGCCGGGTCGCCCGGAGCCATGCGGCGCGCGGGAAGGCGGCGAGGTCGGGGGTGCCGGGGGTCAGGTCGTGGACCGGGCGGCCGGGGGTGCGGCGGGCGGCCGGGCCGGTGCCCGCGGGCGGCGCGGCGCCGGCGGGCGCGCCGGCCGCCACCCGGGTGCCGGAGCCCTGCCGTGCGGTGAGCCAGCCCTCGGCCACCAGGTCGGCGTAGCACTCGGCGACGGTGTTGCGGGCGACGCCCAGATCGGCGGCGAGGGAGCGGGAGGAGGGCAGGCGGGTGCCGGGGGCGAGCCGGCCGGAGCGGACGGCGTCCCGCAGGGCGTCGGTCAGCCCCCGGCGCAGGCCGCCGGCCCCGCTCGGTTCGAGGTGCAGGTCGACCCCCGAAGTGGCCCAGGAATTCGCCATGGAAATGGACCATACCCCTGGGCTGCCTCGCTCCTAGGGTCGAGGAATGAGCGCTGCACAGGAAACCGTCGAATACGCCCCCGAAGAGGCCCCGCGGCTGCGCTGGGCCGAGCACGCCCCCGACGTCTACAAGGCGATGATCCGCCTGGAGGCCGTGACCAGGCAGGGCCTGGACCCGAAGCTGTACGAGCTGGTGAAGATCCGCGCCTCGCAGCTCAACCACTGCGCGTTCTGCCTCGACATGCACACCAAGGACGCCCTCGCGGCGGGCGAGAGCGTCGAGCGGATCGTCCAGCTCAGCGCCTGGCGGGAGTCCCGGCACTTCTACACGGCGCGGGAACTGGCCGCGATCGAGCTGACCGAGGCGGTCACCGTGCTGACGGACGGCTTCGTGCCGGACGAGGTGTACGACAGGGCGGCCGAGCGGTTCGAGGAGGCGGAGCTGTCCCGGCTGATCGCCGCGATCACGGTGATCAATGCCTGGAACCGGTTCGGCGTGACCACCCGCATGACCCCGGGGCACTACCGGCCGGGGCAGCACGGATGAGCCGCACCCGGTACCTGGACCCGGCGTTCCTCCAGGCGATGTCCGCCGTCAGCGCGGCGGCGAAGCAGGGGCTCGGCGACCCGGTCCTCGCCGAGCTGGTCATGATCCGCGCCTCGCAGCTCAACCACTGCGCGTTCTGCCTCGACATGCACCTGCGGTTGGCCCGGGAGAACGGCGAGTCGCAGGAGCGCGTCCAGTTGCTCGACGCCTGGGAGGAGACCGAGGACCTCTACAGCGAGCGGGAGCGGGCGGCGCTGGCGCTGACCGAGGCGGTGACGGTCCTCACCGAGGGGTTCGTGCCGGACGCGGTGTACGAGCGGGCCGCCGAGCACTTCACGGAGGCCGAACTCGCCCACCTCGTCGCCGTGATCACCGTCATCAACGGCTGGAACCGCCTCATGGTCAGCCGCCGTGTCCCGCCGGGGGGCCGGCCGTCATGAGCAAGGCGGACGAGTTCCGTGCCCTGCACCGCGGGCGCCTGCCCGGTGACCCGCTGGTCCTGCCGGGGCCGTGGGACGCGGCCAGTGCGCGGGTCCTCGCGGAGGCGGGGTTCCCGGCCCTGGCCACGCCGAGCGCGGGCGTGGCCGCCTCGCTCGGGTACGCGGACGGGGACACCCCGGCCGGGGAGATGTTCGCGGCGGTCGCCCGAATCGCCCGCGCGGTGGACGTGCCGGTCTCGGCGGACGTCGAGGGCGGCTACGGACTGGCGCCCGCGGAACTGGTCGAGCGGCTGCTGGCGGCGGGTGCCGTCGGCTGCAACCTGGAGGACTCCGACGGCGGCGTCCTGAAGGACCCGCACGCGCACGCCGAGTTCCTCGCCGGGGTGCGGGCCGCGTCCGCCGACGCGCTGTTCGTCAACGCCCGC
The DNA here is from genome assembly GCF_055558055.1 of Streptomyces sp. NPDC025833. Lineage (NCBI taxonomy): Bacteria > Bacillati > Actinomycetota > Actinomycetes > Kitasatosporales > Streptomycetaceae > Streptomyces > Streptomyces sp. NPDC025833. The sequence continues at coordinate 311,647 of NZ_JBVHNF010000007.1, read as the reverse complement.
GTCGACGTCTTCGTGTACGGCGACGGCGATCCCGAGCGGGCCATCGAGCGGGCCGCGCTGTACCGGGCGGCGGGTGCCGACTGCGTTTACCCGATCTTCGCCCCGCCCGCGCTGGTGCCCCTGCTGCGGTCCGGGATCGAGGGGCCCCTGAACCTGCTGGCCCGGCTGGACGGGGACGGCCCCTCGCCCGCCGCGCTCGGCGGGCTCGGGGCCACCCGGGTCACCTTCGGCCCGGGGCTCCAGCGGCGGGCCGCGGCCGCGCTGCGGGACGTCGCGGACGGCCTGCTGCCGTGAGGCCGGTCAGGACAGCCACTTCTTCCACACCGCGGGGTGGCTGTCCACCCACCGCTTCGCCGCCTCCTGCGGGCTGAGCTTCTGCTCGGCGATCATCAGGGAGACCTCGTTCTGGTCTTCTCCTGGTCGGGGTGGCCCCAGTCCTCCAGGAGGGCGTCCACCCGGCCCTGGCTGAGCGCGTCCCAGGCGGGCGGCGGACGGGACCGGCACGCCCCGGAAACGACGAAGTCCCCTCCCGCCTGTGCGGGAGGGGACTTCGTACGCGGAGCGCCGGGCAGGCCTTGCACCTGCATTTCCCCGCAGGAAGCGGGGCGTCTTTCCTTGGACCACCAACGCATCACCTGGTGCCGGTTTCCCGGCGGCCGGTGCGAGATCAACTATAGCGCACCGGCGCCGGGGTCACACCACGTCAGGTTCAGAGGAGGCCGAGACCGCGGACCGCCTCGCGCTCCTCCGCCAGCTCCTTGACGGAGGCGTCGATGCGGGCGCGCGAGAACTCGTTGATCTCCAGGCCCTGGACGATCTCGTACGAGCCGTTCTTCGTGGTGACCGGGAAGGAGGAGATCAGGCCCTCCGGGACGCCGTAGGAGCCGTCCGAGGGGATGCCCATGGAGGTCCAGTCGCCCTCGGCGGTGCCGTTGACCCACGTGTACACGTGGTCGATGGCGGCGTTGGCGGCGGAGGCGGCGGAGGACGCGCCACGGGCCTCGATGATCGCCGCACCGCGCTTGGCGACGGTCGGGATGAAGTCCTCGGCCAGCCACTTCTCGTCGTTCACGGTCTCGGCGGCGTTCTTGCCGGCGACGGTGGCGTGGAAGATGTCCGGGTACTGGGTGGCGGAGTGGTTGCCCCAGATGGTCAGGCGCTTGATGTCGGCGACCGTCGAGCCCGTCTTCTTCGCCAGCTGGGTCAGGGCGCGGTTGTGGTCCAGGCGGGTCATCGCGGTGAAGCGCTCGGCCGGGACGTCCGGCGCGGCGGCCTGCGCGATGAGCGCGTTGGTGTTGGCCGGGTTGCCGACGACGAGCACCTTGATGTCGTCCGCGGCGTGGTCGTTGATGGCCTTGCCCTGCGGCTTGAAGATGCCGCCGTTGGCCTCCAGCAGGTCGCCGCGCTCCATGCCCTTGGTGCGCGGACGGGCGCCCACCAGCAGGGCCACGTTGGCGCCGTCGAAGGCGACGTTCGGGTCGTCGCTGATCTCGATGCCCTGGAGCAGCGGGAAGGCGCAGTCGTCCAGCTCCATGGCCGTGCCCTCGGCGGCCTTGAGGGCCGGGGTGATCTCCAGCAGGCGCAGCTTGACCGGCACGTCCGCGCCGAGCAGCTGGCCGGAGGCGATGCGGAAGAGCAGGGCGTAACCGATCTGGCCGGCCGCGCCGGTGACGGTGACGTTCACGGGAGTGCGGGTCATGGCGTTCTCCGTATGACAGCTGGCGGTGGGGCGTCCCTGCCCCGGACGGATGATCGATCTCTTGGCGTCAAGAGAGATCCAGCGGTCAGGCTATCGCGCATCCGCGATACGGGACGTCCGGGGCCGTGTGGCTCACCCCACAAGAGGATCAGCGGGGACCGCCGGGACGTGCGGCGACGTATCGGCGGGCGGCACCGGGAGGCGGCCGCCCGTCGTCCGGGAGAGGGAGGGGACGGAGACGGCCGCCGTTGGGGGGTACCGGTGTACCGGACTCCCGTGGGGGTACGGTTCGCGTGCCCACGATCCGGCCCGCCAAGCGTGCGTTCCGGGATTTTTCCCTCCCCCGGTCCCCGCCTCGCGCTCCCCGCCCCGCTCTCACTCGGTGCAGCCGGTCGGACCTGCCACGAGCGTGGCGCAGGCCCTGGCCAGCGCCGGGTCGCGCACGACGACCATCGGGGTGTACCCGATCGTGTCCCCAACGGCGGTGATGTCGCCCGTCTGCCGCTCCCCGCCCACGGTGACCCGTACGGTGTCGCCCGGCGAACCGCCGGTGATCCGGCCCCAGGCCGTGCCGCACGTCTTGCTGTAGCGGACCTCCAGGGTGGTGGTGCCGACGGTGGCGGTCTTGGCCGTGGACACCAGGTCGCCGCTGCACCCCATCGCCTCGGCGTCCTTGCCCGCGCAGGACTTCCCGGTGCACTTGACGCCGGGCGGCAGGCTCGTGGGGGTCCGCGCCGACGGGGAGGGCGACGCGGTGGCGCCGGCGGCCCGCCCGTCGCCGCCCCGGTGGGTCAGGTAGAAGACGCCGCCGATGAGGGCGAGCACGCCGAACAGGCCCACGCAGAACATCGTCACCTGCTGGCGGCGCGCGGACCACCGCTCGGCCGGCCCGGGGCGCGGGGCGGCGGGTACGGCGTCGGTACCGGCCGTACCGGACGGGCCGGGGGCGGGGACGGCGGGACGGGCGCCGGTTCCGGCGCCGGGGGCGGCGGGGCCGAACGGGCTGCCGACGGGGCCGGCGGGGATGCCGACGGGGCCGGCGGGGATGCCGATCGGGCCGGCGGGGGTGCCGGTGGGGCCGGAAGGGCCGTTGGGGGCGCCGGTACGGGCGCCGGTGGCGCGGGCGGGGCCGAAGCGGGCGCCGCTCGGGCCCGGGGGCGCGCCGGTGGGGCCGGAGGAGGCACCGGTGGGGCCGTAGGAGCCGGTGGGGCCGTACAGGCCGGTGGCACCGGCGGGACCGTAGAGGCCGGTGGGGCCGGTGGCGCCGGTGGGGCCGTTCGGGCGGGTGCCGGTCCGGGACGGCCCCCGGTAACCGGCCAGTCCCCAGGAGTTCTTGACGGGCAGGCCCGCATCGCCGTCCGCCGGGCCGTCGTCCTCGGCGCTGCCCGCGTCGTCGCCCGGACCGCTGTCATGGGCGCTGTCCGGGGCGTCGCCCCCCGGGGCCGCCGGACGGGCGGGGGGCGCCGGCGGGGCACCGGCGGGGCCCGTGCCCCCCGGTGCCGCCGCGGCCCCTCCCCCGCGCCGGCCGGCCGGTCCGGCGCCCTGCTCCGGGACCGCCCCGGCCTCACCGTCCACGGCCCGCGTCCGCGCGACGCGGAGGGCGTCCCTGGTGCTGTCGTGCCGCATCTCCGAGCGGTGCCAGGCGCGTTCGGCCAGCTCCCACAGGGTCGTCAGCTGGCCGGCCTCGGCGCCGGTGGCCTCGGCGAGCGCGATGACCGCGCCCTTGGGAGCGAGCAACTCGCCGCCCAGGTACCGCTCCCACGACGTCCTGCTGTAACCCGTCCGGTCGGCCAGTGCCGCGATGCCCAGCCCGCCGCGGTCCACGAGTTGCCGCAGCCGGCCGGTGAACTCCTTGATCTGCGGGTCCAGATCCTCCGGCAGGGCTTTCCAACGAGGCATGGGTTTCCCCCTCTTCCCCCGGTCGTGCTGTCGATCCCGCGCAGGTTCCCCGGCCACCCACGGGGATGCGCTGACCAAGGATTACAGGTCCCGGGGCGGGGTGCACACGCCCGGCACGGCGCGGGGCCGCCGCGGCACCGGGAGGGGGTACGGCGGCCGGCCCGCGCCCCAGGGGGAGGCGCGGGCCGACTGCCGTACCGCGTGCGCTACTTGGTGAGCGTGAAGTGCAGGATGTCCTTGAGGAACGTCAGCTTCAGCAGGGGATCGGGCTGGATCATCAGCGCCAGCAGGCAGATCACCAGACCGAGGGCGCCGTAGGTGACGATGTCCGTGAAGCGGGACCGCACGGCGAGCATGCCGACGCTCGGCAGCAGCCAGCGCAGTACGGCGCCGCCCAGCAGCGCGACCCCGATGAGCAGGGTGCCCGGCCGGAACGAGTCCAGCGCGGTCACCAGCAGGCCGACCGCCACCAGGCCGGTGACGGCGAGCATCGGCCACTGCCGGGCGGGCGCCGGGGCGCCGCCGGCCGCGGCCCGGCCGCCGCCCTCGGGCCGGGCGGTGTCCCGCGTGAACAGCGGGAAGCGGCGGGTGACGCGGCGCGCGCGCCCCTCGGCGTCGGGGGCGCTGACGGCGTCGCGCACGGTGGGCTCCGCGTGCCCGCGGGTGTCCTCAGCCGGCACTGCGCTCCGCCGCCTCGACCACGTTGACCAGCAGCTGCGCCCGGGTCATCGGGCCGACGCCGCCGGGGTTGGGGGAGATCCAGCCGGCCACCTCGGTGACGTCCGGGTGGACGTCACCGACGATCTTGCCCTCGGCGTTGCGGGAGACGCCGACGTCCAGTACGGCCGCGCCCGGCTTGACGTCCTCGGCGCGGATCAGGTGCGGGGAGCCGGCCGCCGCGACGATGATGTCGGCCCGCTTCAGGTGGCCGGCGAGGTCGCGGGTGCCGGTGTGGCACTGGGTGACGGTGGCGTTCTCGCTGCGCCGGGTGAGCAGCAGCGGCATCGGGCGGCCGATGGTGACCCCCCGGCCGACGACCACGACCTCCGCGCCCTTGATCTCCACGCCGTGCGCGCGCAGCAGGCTGATGATGCCGTTGGGGGTGCAGGGCAGCGGGGCGGGCTCGTTGAGCACCAGGCGGCCGAGGTTCATCGGGTGCAGGCCGTCGGCGTCCTTGGCCGGGTCCATCAGCTCCAGGATGCGGTTCTCGTCGATGCCCCTGGGCAGCGGGAGCTGGACGATGTAGCCGGTGCAGGCGGGGTCCTCGTTCAGCTCGCGGACGACCGCCTCGATCTCCTCCTGGGTGGCCGTGCCCGGCAGCTCCCGCTGGATGGAGGCGATGCCCACCTGGGCGCAGTCGCGGTGCTTGCCCGCGACGTACTTCTGGCTGCCGGGGTCGTCCCCGACCAGGATCGTGCCGAGGCCGGGCGTGACGCCCTTCTCCTTCAGCGCCGCCACGCGGGCGGTCAGATCGGACTTGATCGCGGCTGCGGTGGCCTTGCCATCGAGAATCTGGGCGGTCATGGTCCCATCCTCGCGGATGAACCGGCCCTGGTTCCAATCCGGTCCCCGCGGACGAACCGGCCCCGGTTCCGATCCGGTCCCCGCGGATGAACCGGCCCCGGTTCCCATCCGGGTGTCACGGCTTGATCAGTGATGTTGCACTTGCACAACGCCTGGCGTATCCGGCTGGACAAGTAAGAGCATGCTAAAGAACGATGAGCGGACAGTGCCGCGGACAGTGCCGGGGGGACGGACCGCATCTGTAGAACTCTCCTCCGAACCGTGCCGCGTGTCGTCCCCGCACTTGAGCAACGCAACGGAGGAAGACCGCCATGAGCTTTGGCGACCCGAACAACCCCTACGGCGCGCCGCAGGGTCAGCAGCCCGGCTACCCGCCGCAGCCGCCACAGGGCCAGCCCGGCTACGGCTACCCCGCCGCCCCCCAGGGCCAGGCCGGCTACGGCTACCCGGCCGCCCCGCCGCTCGGGCAGCCCGGCTACGGCGTGCCGATGGAGATGCCGGGCCTGATGAAGACCGCCCGGGTGCTGCTGTTCATCCTGGCCGGCTTCCAGCTCCTGTTCGGTCTGCTCGTGGGCTCCGTCATCGGTGCCGCCCAGGACGTGTCCAACGGGGTCGGCTCCGGCGACAGCACCGGCGGGCTGGCCGGGCTCGGCTTCCTCATCGCGGCGCTGCTGGTGGGTCTGGGCGCGCTGTCGATCTTCCTGGGCGTGAAGTTCAAGAACGGCGGAAACGGCATCCGCGTCACCACGATCGTCTACTCGGCGCTGATGATCCTCGGCGGCATCGGCAACGTCGTGAACGGCGCCAACGGCTCTGGCACCTTCGGCGGCCTGATCTCGCTGGCCGTGGCGGGCATCATCCTCGCGTCGATGGTCAGCGGCTCGGCCTCGGCCTGGTTCAACCGCCCGCGGTACTGAACCGCCGGCGCACCCGGCACTCGGGGGCCGTGTCCCGTCCGCCCGGACGGGACACGGCCCCTCGTCGTCTCCGCGGGCCCCGTGCGCCGCGGCGGGATCACTGGTCCACGCAGGCCAGGACGGCCGGCACCCGGTGGTTGTCGGAGTCCGCCTGGAGGAGGCCGAGTTCGGTGAAGATGTCGCCGATGTGCTTGGCGACGGCCTTCTCCGTGCTGAACAGGCCCTGCGCGATGCCCGCGTCGGAACGGCCCTGCGCCGAGTTCCAGCACCTCGCGCTCGCGGGCGCAGAGGCTGCCGACGGCCACGGCGCGCGCCTTGCGGAGCCGCAGCCGGGCGACGGCCTCGGGGTCGAGGGCGGTGCCGCCGGACGGCGTCCGGGAACCGGGCGCCGTCGGTGACGCGGTCCTTCAGCAGGTGGCCGACGCCCCGCCCGCCGCTGCCGAGCAACGCGCGGGCGTGGAGCGGCTCGACGTACCGGGAGAGCAGCGGCACCGGCAGGCCGGGTTTCTCCCGGCGCGCGGCCAGGACGGCGCGCGGCCCCTCGTCGGTGAAGGCCGGCGGGAGCCGGACGTCGGCGACCGCGGCGTCCGGGCGGCACGTGCCGAGCGCGGATCAGCCCGTCCCTCAGCAGGACGTGGTCCTCGGTGAGGACAATGCGCACGGGTCTCCATCGTCACCGTGCCCATGCGACTCGCTCCCCCTCGGTGCGCACCCCGCCGGGTCGTTCGGTCCTCGTTGCGGCGGGGCGGTGGGGGCGGAGCCGGTGGGAAGAACTCACCTCTCGCACGCCGCGCGGACGGCTCCGCCCCGGACACACGTGTGGTCCCGCCCGTCGGACGACGGGCGGGACCACACGGGATGCCGCCACGGGGCCGGTGGCCGCCGGATCAGTGGAAGAAGTGCCGCGTGCCGGTGAAGTACATCGTCACGCCCGCCTTCGTGGCGGCCTCCACGACCTGCTCGTCCCGGATCGAGCCGCCCGGCTGGACGATCGCCCGGACACCGGCCGCGATGAGGATCTCGGGGCCGTCGGGGAAGGGGAAGAAGGCGTCGGAGGCCGCGAAGGCGCCCCGGGCCCGCTCCTCGCCGGCCCGCTCGACGGCCAGCTTGCAGGAGTCGACGCGGTTGACCTGGCCCATGCCGACGCCGACCGAGGCGCCGTCCTTGGCGAGCAGGATCGCGTTGGACTTGACCGCGCGGCACGCCTTCCAGGCGAAGGCCAGCTCCGCCAGCTCCTCGCCGGTGAGCGCCTCGCCGCTGGCCAGCGTCCAGGAGGCCGGGTCGTCGCCCTCGGCCTGGAGCCGGTCGGCGGCCTGGAGCAGCGCACCGCCGTCGATCGGCTTGATCTCGACCGGCTGGGCCGGGGCGTCGGGACAGCGCAGCACGCGGATGTTCTTCTTCTTGGTGAGGGCCTCCAGCGCGCCCTCCTCGTAGTCCGGCGCCACGATGACCTCGGTGAAGATCTCCGCGACCTGCTCGGCCATCTCCTTGCTGACCGGCCGGTTCACGGCGATCACGCCGCCGAACGCGGACAGCGGGTCACAGGCGTGCGCCTTGCGGTGCGCCTCGGCGACGTCCGCGCCGATCGCGATGCCGCAGGGGTTGGCGTGCTTGATGACGGCGACGCAGGGCTCGGCGTGGTCGTACGCGGCACGGCGGGCGGCGTCCGTGTCCGTGTAGTTGTTGTACGACATCTCCTTGCCGTGGAGCTGCTCCGCCGCCGCGAGCCCGCCCTCGCCGGAGGTGTAGAGGGCGGCGGGCTGGTGCGGGTTCTCGCCGTAGCGCAGGGTGTGCGCGCGCTCCAGGGTGGTGCCGACGAACTCCGGGAACGCCGACTCGTCCGCCGGGGCGTACGCGGAGGCGAACCAGGAGGCGACGGCGATGTCGTACTCGGCGGTGTGCCGGAACGCCTCGGCCGCCAGGCGCTTGCGGGCCGCGAGGTCGAACCCGCCGTCCTGCACCGCGGCGAGGACGTCGGCGTACCGCCCGGGGCTCGTCACCACGGCCACGGACGGGTGGTTCTTGGCCGCGGCGCGGACCATCGAAGGGCCGCCGATGTCGATCTGCTCCACGCACTCGTCGGGCGAGGCGCCGGAGGCGACGGTCTCCCGGAACGGGTAGAGGTTGACGACGACCAGGTCGAACGGCTCCACGCCCAGCTCGGCGAGCTGCTCGCGGTGGCTGTCCAGGCGCAGGTCGGCGAGGATGCCCGCGTGCACCTTGGGGTGCAGGGTCTTCACCCGGCCGTCCAGGCACTCGGGGAAGCCGGTCAGCTCCTCGACCTTGGTGACGGGGACGCCGGCGGCGGCGATCCGGCCGGCCGTGGACCCGGTGGAGACCAGCTCCACACCGGCCTCGTGCAGCCCGCGGGCCAGCTCCTCCAGGCCGGTCTTGTCGTACACGCTGACGAGTGCGCGACGGATGGCCCGCTTGTTGCTCTCGGCGGTCACTGGATAACTACCTTTCGTCCCTCGATGCGATAGCCGTTGCGGGCGAGCCGCCCCACGACCTCGACGAGCAGCCTTCGCTCGACTTCCTTGATGCGCTCGTGCAGCGCGCTCTCGTCGTCCTCGTCCCGGACCTCGACCACGCCCTGGGCGATGATCGGCCCGGTGTCGACACCGTCGTCGACGAAGTGGACGGTGCAGCCGGTGACCCTGGCGCCGTACGCGAGCGCGTCGCGGACGCCGTGGGCGCCGGGAAAACTGGGGAGCAGGGCGGGATGGGTGTTGACGAAGCGCCCGCCGAAGCGGCTCAGGAACTCCTTGCCCACGATCTTCATGAAGCCCGCGGAGACGACGAGGTCGGGCTCGTACCCGGCCACGGCCGCGGCGAGGGCGGCGTCCCACTCCTCGCGGGAGGCGTGGTCCTTCACCCTGCACACGAAGGTCGGGATCCCGGCGCGTTCGGCGCGGGCCAGCCCCTCGATACCGGTACGGTCGGCGCCGACGGCCACGATCTCGGCGCCGTACGCCTCGGCGCCGAGGGCGGCGATCTCGTCCAGCAGCGCCTGGAGATTGGTGCCGGAGCCGGATACCAGCACGACGAGGCGCCTGGCTGCCGGGCCGGCGGAGGTGGCGGCCACCATGGGGCCCTTTCTCGGGTTTGCGGTGCGTGTACGGCCGACTTGTGCCATCGTACGAATGCCTCGCTCCCCCGTTTACGGGGAAGTCTACGAAGCGGCCGACCGCCAGCAACGATACCGGCACTGCGTGAGGGCCCCTCGGGACGGGTGGCGGCCCGGCAGGTAGCGTTCGCAAGGAATCACGGAAGAGCAACCCCGGGAACGCGGTCGTCGTGCGGTGCGTTCACGGGGTGGACGCTCACGTCTGACGGCCGTAGTCACCTAGGGGAAGACGCTCTTTTGATGCCCGATCGCAGCCTGCGACTCCTCACGTTCCCGCCGCGCCCGGCCCAGGGGGGCGAGAGTGGCGCCGCGCTGCTGCGCGAACGTCCGACCCCGCCCCCGGCGCGGACGCCCCGGGGCGGACCCGACGGCTCCGGTCAGGGCGGCACCGGTCAGGGCGGCTCCGGCCAGGAGGGCACCGGCCAGGGCGGCTCCGGCCAGGAGGGCACCGGCCAGGGCGGCTCCGCGAACGGCGGCCCGGGCGGGGGCGGTTCCGGCACGGGAGGTTCCGGGCAGGACGGCTCCGGGCGGGACGGCGGGTCGCGGGACGGGAATCCGTTCGCGCCGCCGCCGGAGGGCGCGCCGGACCGGCCGTGGCAGCCGCGGCACCCCGGCGGCCCGTCCGGACATGAGCACGGTCCCGGGCACGGCCCGGGCTGGGGCGCTCCGGGACAGGGGCAGGCCGGCCCCGGTCAGGGCCCGGGCCACGCCCCCGGGCAGGGGCCCGGGGGCGTGGCCGGACCCACCGGCCAGGGGCCCGGTGGCGGTTCGCCGTGGGGCGGCCAGTGGAGCGACCGGCAGCCGGGCCGCTCCCCCGGCGGCTTCGGCGAGCGGCCGGGCGGCGGACCGCAGGGCGGCCCCGGTGGCGGACCGGCCGGCCCCGGCACGCGCTGGGACCCGACGGACCCGGCCCAGCGCCGCGCGCGGTACGCCCTGCTCTGCGGCATGTGGTCGGTGTTCTTCGTGCTGTTCAGCTGGCCGTACGTGGCCCTGCTGCTCGGCGCCCTGGCCCTGTACTGGGGCGGCAGCGCGCTGCGCACCACGCCGCGCCGCCCCGCTCCGGACGCCCCGGACACCCCGGCGGCCACCACCGGACGGCCCCAGCGGACGGCGGCCGTCAGCGGCCTGGTCACCGGGGGCCTCGCCCTCGTCCTGGTCGCGTCGACCTTCACCGTCCAGCTCGCCTACCGCGACTACTACACGTGCGTCGACGACGCCCTCACCCACGAGGCCAAGCAGTCCTGCGAGACCCTGCTGCCGCACGAACTGCGCGGTCTCCTGGGGTCGCAGAACGACTGACGCCCCTCACCCGGCGGAGTCCGGCCGGGGCTCCGCAGGCGGGCCGGAGTGCGGCCCGGGCCGGGCCTCCGGTCGGGCTCCGGGGGACGGCCGGGGGACGGCGCCGGGCTCGTCGGGGGCCGCGGCCCGCCTGAGGGCCGCCCAGCGGGAGGCCCGCGCGCCGTCGTCGTGCCAGTCCCCCGGGAACGGCTCGGTGAACGGCGACGGGAACGGGTCCTCGGCGGGCACGAGGTCGTACAGCTCCTCCTCCGCGGCCTCGGCCGCGTCGGCGAAGGCCGCCGTCCGCCCGGACCCGTAAGCCCGCCCCCCGGGCAGCGCCGCCCCGCCCTGACGCGGCTCCTTCCCGGAACCGGCGTCCCCGCCCGTGCCCGCGGCCCGTCCGGCGGTGCGGCCGTACCCGCCCGCGCCTTCGCCGCCGGTCCCGCAGCCCTGCGCCCGCGGCCCGCCGGCCGTCGCCTGCGCACCGGCACCGGCCGCTCCCGGCCCGCTCCGCGGCCCCGCCCCCGTGGCGGGCGCCGGCACCCCCGCCCGTACCCCGGGTGACGGCGGCACGGCCGCCTGCCCGCCCTTCGGCCCCGCCGCTGCCGCCGCCTGCGCCTCCTGCTCCGGGACCGCGCCACCGCCGCGCGCGCGTCGGCGCAGCAGCCGCCAAACCCGCGCGATCAGCGCCACCGGCAGGGCGAACACCAGGGTCCAGGCCCCGGCCGCGCCCCCGGTCAGCCACCACTGCGGGCCGAGGCGGGCCAGCGCGGCGACGCCCAGGGCGCCGCCCGCCAGCAGGCCGAGCACGGCGAGCGACACCGCGCAGGCCACCGCCGTCAGCAGGACCACCCCCGCGGTCCGCAGGGCCGACCAGCGGGCCCGCGCCCGCTCCCCGGGCTCCGCCGGCGCCACGGCCGCGCGCGCCACGAACCACCCCGCCGTCACCCCGGCCGCCGCCGGCACCAGCCCCGCCACCCAGTGCTGGGGCGTACCGGCACCCGGGTCCGGCACCGCGGCCAGCAGCGGGAACGCCGGCAGCACCGGGGCGGGGTGGGACGCGAACGGGCCGACCAGGTGCCCCGCGCCGAGGAGGAAGCCGGGGCCGAGCGCGTAGGATGCCGCCCACACCGCGGCGTTGGGGATCAGCGCGACGCCGAGCAGCAGCACGGCGCACCGGCCCGTCCAGCCCACCGTCAGGTGCAGGAAGGACTCCCGCGCCGCAGCGCCGTGCCACACCAGTGACACCGCGGTCAGCAGGGCCCCGCCCCCGCAGAGCACCGCCGTCGCGGCAGCGGCCGCCCGTACGGCCGCGACCAGCCGGGCCCACTCGTCCGGGCCGGACGCCCAGCGCCGCACCGGTTCCGGCAGCACCGTCAGCGCGTTCAGCAGGGGTTCGCGCGCGTACCCGTAGGCCGACCAGACCCCGGTACCGGCCGCGGTGGCCGCAACGAGCGGCAGACACACCGTCAGCCAGCCCCAGTGGGGCCTCGGTTCACCATCGGAGCAATAGACCCCCGCGGCGATTCCGACACCCAGATAGCCGACGAGCACGCCCGTCCACGCGGTGCGCGCCGGCACCGGCGGCGGGGCGTCCGGCTCGGCGGACGCGTCGGCGGCGTCCCGCGCCGCCCGGTACAGCAGCCACACCGGCAGCGCGAACAGCAGCAGCGGGGTGATGCCGACGGGCATGGGAGCGCCGGAGAGGGTGTTGCCGCGGACCAGTTCCACACCGTGCGCCAGCAGCCACAACGCCGCGGTGACGCGCAGCGCCCCGTCCGGTCCGCTGTCCGGGTACGGCGAGCTGACCCACAGCATCATGACGAGCACGGCGAGGCAGCCGAGGCCCAGTCCGGCCGCCACGGCGCCGTTCAGCACGCTCGCGCCGAACCCGGGCGGGCGGTCGCGCAGCCGGGAGCGCAGGGACGACAACGACGGGGGGCGAGCGGTCATCCGGGTCACGCCGCCATGCTCCCAACGACACGCGCCTTCCGGCTGTAACGGGCGAACCTCCGAAGTGTCGCCCAATATATGTTTATGTTCTTTTTCGCACGAAAGGACGCATGGTGACGACGACGCAGAACCCTGCCAGCCCGCCACCGCCACCGGGCGGACGCCTGCGTCTGCGCCGGTCACGTCCGTTGACGAACGATCAGAAGCCGCTTCCACGGGCGGACTCGGCCACCGGCCCCCGGCAACCGGGGCGCCCCGCCGCCGCCTCCGACCGCGCCCGGACCCTGACGCCCGATCAGGCCTTCGACGCGCTGTACGCGTTCTGCGCCCCCGCCCTCGCCCGCCAGGCCTATCTGCTCACCGGGCGGCGGGAACTGGCCCGCGAGGCCGTGGAGCGCGCCTTCCAGCTCGCCTGGCAGCGCTGGCCGGAGGTGGCCCTGGACCGGGACCCGGCCGGCTGGGTGCGGGCGGCGGCGTACGACTGCGCGCTCTCCCCCTGGCACCGCCTCCGGCCCCGCCACCGGTCCCCGGAGCCCCCGCCCGCCGCCCCCGCCGACCGGGAACTGCTGCGCGCGCTGCTGACGCTGCCGCCGTCGTACCGGCGCACGCTCGTCCTGTACGACGGTGTGGGGCTGGACCTGCCGGAGACGGCGGCGGAGACGGAGGCCAGCACGCCGGCCGCGGCGAACCGGCTGATGCGTGCGCGGGAGGCGGTGGCCGCGCGGGTGCCGGAGCTGGCGGATCCGGCCGCGCTCCACCGCCGGCTGCTCGAACTGGCCTCGTCCGAGCGGCTGAGCCCGGCCCGCCCGCCGGCCGTCCGGACCGGCGGCGAACGCCGGAACGTCTTCTGGACCCGGGCGGCCATCGCGTTCACGGTGACGATCATCGGCGCGACGACGCTCACGCTGCGGACCGCGCCGACCCGGTACGAGGCACCGGTGGCCCCGGCGCGAGCGGTGCACGGCGTGCCGCCCCCCGCGGGGCTGGGACCGCTGTCCCGGGAGGAGCAGGCGCTGCGCGCGAAGCTGCGCCGGTCGGCGGCGAGCGGTCCGGAGAGGCTCGCCCCGGACACCAGGTGAGCGCTCCCGGCACGGCCGTGAACGCGGGCAGGCCCGCTCCCCCACCAGGGGAACGGGCCTGCCTGACGGTCGGACCTGGCGTCGAGACGCCCAGGCGCCCCGGATCCCGGACGCTCAGGCGCTGAGGATCTCGCGGGCGAGCTTCGCCGTCTCGGTCGGGGTCTTGCCGACCTTGACGCCCGCTGCCTCCAGGGCCTCCTTCTTGGCCTGTGCGGTGCCGGAGGAGCCGGAGACGATGGCGCCGGCGTGACCCATGGTCTTGCCCTCGGGCGCGGTGAAGCCCGCGACGTAGCCGACGACCGGCTTGGTCACGTTCTCCTTGATGAACGCCGCGGCACGCTCCTCGGCGTCGCCGCCGATCTCACCGATCATCACGATGAGGTCGGTCTCGGGGTCGTCCTGGAACGCCGCGAGCGCGTCGATGTGCGTGGTGCCGATGATCGGGTCGCCACCGATGCCGACGGCGGTGGAGAAGCCGATGTCGCGCAGCTCGTACATCATCTGGTACGTCAGCGTGCCGGACTTCGACACCAGGCCGATGCGGCCCGGCTTGGTGATGTCGCCCGGGATGATGCCGACGTTCGACTGGCCCGGGGTGATGATGCCGGGGCAGTTCGGGCCGATGATGCGGGTCTTGTTGCCCTTCTTGCCGGCGTACGCCCAGAAGGCGGCCGTGTCGTGCACGGCGATGCCCTCGGTGATCACGACGGCCAGCGGGATCTCGGCGTCGATGGCCTCGACGACCGCGTCCTTGGTGAACTTCTCCGGCACGAAGATGACGGAGACGTCGGCGCCGGTCTTCTCGATGGCCTCCTTGACGGTGCCGAAGACGGGTACCTCGGTGCCGTCGAAGTCCACGGTCTGACCCGCCTTGCGCGGGTTCACGCCGCCCACGACGTTGGTGCCGTCACCGAGCATGAGCTTCGTGTGCTTCATGCCGGTGGCACCGGTCATGCCCTGGACGATGACCTTGCTGTCCTTGTTGAGCCAGATAGCCATGGTGTGTTGGTGTCCTCGTCCTGAGTGCTTACTTGGCGGCGTGGGCCAGCTCGGCGGCCTTGTCGGCCGCGCCGTCCATGGTGTCGACGCGCTGCACCAGCGGGTGGTTGGCGTCGGTGAGGATCTGCCGGCCCAGCTCGGCGTTGTTGCCGTCGAGGCGGACGACGAGCGGCTTGGAGACGTTCTCGCCGCGGTCCTCCAGGAGCTTCAGGGCCTGCACGATGCCGTTGGCGACCTCGTCGCAGGCGGTGATGCCACCGAAGACGTTCACGAAGACGGACTTGACGTCCGGGTCGCCCAGGATGATCTCCAGGCCGTTCGCCATGACCTGGGCGGAGGCGCCACCGCCGATGTCCAGGAAGTTGGCGGGCTTGACGTTGCCGTGGTTCTCACCGGCGTACGCGACGACGTCCAGGGTGCTCATGACGAGCCCGGCGCCGTTGCCGATGATGCCGACCTCACCGTCGAGCTTGACGTAGTTGAGGTTCTTCTCCTTGGCGGCGGCCTCGAGCGGGTTGGCCGCGGCCTTGTCGTGGAGCTCCTCGTACTCGGGGTGGCGGAACTCGGCGTTGTCGTCGAGCGACACCTTGCCGTCGAGGGCGATGACCTCGCCGGAGGCGACCTTCGCGAGCGGGTTGACCTCGACGAGGAGGGCGTCCGACTTGATGAAGGTGTCCCAGAGCGTGACCAGGACGTTCGCGACCTTGTCCGCGACCTCGGCCGGGAACTTGGCGGCCGCGACGATCTCGCGGGCCTTGGCCTCGTCCACACCGTCGATCGGGTCGATCGGCGTCTTGGCGACGGCCTCCGGACGGGTGGCCGCCACCTCCTCGATCTCCATGCCGCCCTCGACGGAGGCGATGGAGAGGAAGGTGCGGTTGGCGCGGTCGAGGAGGAAGGAGACGTAGTACTCCTCGACGATCTCCGGAGCGGTCTCGGCGATCATCACCTTGTGGACCGTGTGGCCCTTGATGTCCATGCCGAGGATGTCCGTCGCACGGGCGACGGCCTCGTCCGCGGAGGCGGCCAGCTTGACGCCACCGGCCTTGCCGCGGCCACCGACCTTCACCTGCGCCTTGACGACGGACTTGCCGCCCAGCCGCTCGGTGATCGCGCGCGCCGCCTCAGGCGTGTCGATGACTTCACCGGCCAGCACCGGTACATCGTGCTTGGCGAAGAGGTCCCTCGCCTGGTACTCGAACAGGTCCACGCGCTTCCGTCCCTATCAGTGATCTCGCGGTTCGTTGGATGCGTGGGCGTGCCGCGAAGGGCAACGTGACGTCCGCTGTGTCACAAGGGAAGCGCACACGGTGTCCGAGCGCGCGGCATGTCCGTCTCGCAGGTTATCGCCGCTTGCGGGGGCTCCCTAAATCGAGGGTCACACCTCAGCGGTGATACCTGTCACATGATGCCGGAATCCCTGGCACAGCGTGCCGTCCCGTGAGTGCCGCCGCAGGTCCACGGGGCCGGGTGCGGACGCAGGCCCACGGAACCGGGTGCGGGCACAGGCCCACGGGGGCCGGGTGCGGGCACAGGCCCGACGGGCGCCGCACGGTCGGGGCACGGGCCTCACCGGGCTGGGGTTGACCCGGTGAGACCCCGGCTCCCCCGGGCCGGCGGGCCCGGGGCCGGGGCGCTGGGTCCCCACCCCAATGGGGACCACGGGCCCCTCCGCAAGGCTCCACCCGGACGTGCCGACGGTGTTCGGCCGCCCGGCGAGGCACACCCCGTGGAGCTGTCCGCACCACGCGTTCCGGATACCGGGTGCCCTCGCCGGGCCGTTGTCACGCCCGCCGGGTCACGCCGTCTCCGGTATCGGCAGGGGCCGTTTCTCCAGCGCCGCGGCCATCACCTCGGGGAACAGGTCGGGCGTGCAGGCGAAGGCCGGCGCGCCGAGCGCGGCGAGAGCCGCCGCGTGTTCCCGGTCGTACGCGGGCGCCCCCTCGTCCGACAGCGCGAGCAGCGACACGAACTGCACCCCCGACGCCTTCATCGCCGCGACCCGCTTGAGCATCTCGTCGCGGATACCGCCTTCGTAGAGGTCGCTGATCAGCACGACGACGGTCTCGCCCGGCCGGGTGATCCGGCCCTGGCAGTAGGCGAGCGCCCGGTTGATGTCCGTGCCGCCGCCGAGCTGGGTGCCGAAGAGCACGTCGACGGGGTCGTCCAGCTGGTCGGTGAGGTCGACGACCGCGGTGTCGAAGACGACCAGCCGGGTGCTGAGGGACCGCATGGAGGCGAGGACCGCCCCGAACACCGACGCGTACACCACGGACGCCGCCATCGACCCGGACTGGTCGACGCAGAGCACGACCTCCTTCCGCACCGACCGCGCGGCCCGCCCGTGGCCGACCAGCCGTTCCGGCACGACCGTGCGGTACTCGGGCAGGTAGTGCCTGAGGTTGGCCGCGATGGTCCGGTGCCAGTCGATGTCGTGGTGGCGCGGGCGCCGGATGCGCATGCTGCGGTCCAGGGCGCCGGTGAGGGTGGCCCGGGTGCGGGTGGCGAGCCGCTTCTCCAGTTCCCCGACCACCTTGCGCACGACCGCGCGTGCCGTCTCCCGCGTCGTCTCGGGCATCGCCTTGTGCAGCGAGAGCAGCGTGCCGACCAGGTGCACGTCGGCCTCCACCGCCTCCAGCATCTCCGGCTCCAGCAGCAGGGAGGCGAGGCCGAGCCGGTCGATGGCGTCGCGCTGCATGACCTGGACGACGGAGGACGGGAAGTAGTCGCGGATGTCCCCGAGCCAGCGCGCCACGGACGGCGCCGAGGACCCGAGTCCCGCCGAGCGGTCCCCGCCCGGCCGCGCCCGGTCGCCCCGGCCGTACAGGGCGGCGAGCGCGCCGTCCATCGCCGCGTCCCGGCCGGACAGCGTGCATCCGGTGCCGTCGGCCTGGTCCCCGCCGAGCACCAGCCGCCAGCGCCGCAGCCGCTCCGACGCGGGATCGAGCGCCGGTCCTGGTGCCGGTGCGGGTGGCTGTGCCGGTACTGGTGCCGGTGCGGGTGTCTTCTGCGTCATGTGGCCACCCCCGTGGGACTTTCGTGGTCGGTGCCGCCGCCCGTCGCGCCGGGCGCCTGCGCCGGTACCCGGGCCGGTGGCGACGCCGGTGCCGGTGCGGTCGTCGTGTGCGTCATGTGGTCACCCCCGCGAGGCTGTCGTGCTCGGCGCCCCTGGGCGTCGCGCCGGGCGCCCCGGGCCGGTGCCGGGCCGGTGGTCGTCTCGTCATGCGCGCACCCCCGCCAGGCTGCCGTGATCGGCGCCGCCTGGCGTCCCGGGCCGATCGTCGCTCCGGGGTCGGTCGGGTGCCGTCGCGTCCCGCGTGCCGCGGGCGAGTGGTGGGGCGTGCGGCGTGCCGTGGTCCGGGTCCGGGCCGAGGAGCAGCCGCAGAACCGGCAGCACCGCGTCGGCGCGCGCGGTGTCCGGTTCGGCGGCGAAGCCGGGCACGGCGGCGCCCTGGGCCGCTCCGCCGGGCCGGTCACCGGGGCCGCGCCGGACCAGTTCGCCGAGTGTTCTGCGCACTCCCGGCTCGTACGCCGCGAAGGTGCGCCGCAGCAGGGGCAGTACATCCGTGAAGGCGTCCGCGGGCACACCCGTCAGCCAGGTGTCGAGCAGAGCGAGGAGCCGCTCGTCGTGCACCAGCAGCAGCCCGCCCCCGCCGGCGAAGCCCTCGACCCAGGCGGCGGCAGCGGCGGGCGGCGTACCCGGCGACAGCGCGAGTCCCATCAGCCGGGCCGCCTCCTCGTGCCGCAGCGCACCGTCGTCCAGCAGCAGCCGCACGGCCCGCCCGCGGATGACACCGGGAGCGGTGTCCCGCAGCGAGAGCTTCCGCAGCACCGCCCGCCAGCGGTCCCGCAGCCCGCCGGCACCGCCGTGGCCCCGCCCGGCACCGCCCGGAGCACCACCCCGGGTGCCATCACCACCGTCCCGGTCCCCGTCCGTGGCACCCCGGTCCTCGCCGGTTCCGCCCTGATCCTCGCCGATTCCGCCCCGGCCCTCGCCGATTCCGTCCCGGTCCCCGCCCTCGCTGCCCTGGCCACCCCGCCCTCCGCCGTCGCCGTCCCGGACACCGCCCCCGTCCCCGCCGGTTACGCCCTGCTCGCCGTCCCCGCCCCCGCCGTCCGCCCCCGTGCCGGGGAGGCTGTCCGTCAGTAGGCCCACCGCCGTGTGCACGGCGTCCACGTGACCGCGCATCTCCTCCGCCGCGTCGGCGTCGAGCGCGGTGCAGGCCGAGGGCAGGCCGACGAAGACGCGTTCGGCGAGCCCCTCGGCGACCTCGGCCAGCGCACCGGTGTCGGTGCCGCGCACGTCGCCGTAGCGCAGTGAGCGGACCAGCGCGGGCAGCGCCTCGGCGAGCCTGCCGACGTCGGTGTCGAGGGCCGCCCGGTCCGCGAGCACCCGCATCACCACGGGCAGCGCGTCCGGCAGCCCGGCCGGCAGGCACTGCTCGGCGAGCGCGGTGACGTCGGCGAGGGTGGGTGCCGCCACCGCGTCCGCCTCGGCCTTGGCCCGGGCCGCCGCCCGCACGGTCGTCCCCCACACGCCCGCCTCGGCGACCCGCACGGACAGTTCTGGCTCCCAGCGCAGCAGCCAGGTCTCCCGGAAGGTCCCCGTGCTCCCCCGGGACCGGACCGGCTCCCCCCAGCCGACGCCGAGCAGCCGCAGCCGGTGCAGCAGCCTGCTGCGCCCGGCGTCGGTGTCACCGCGCAGGTCGAGCTCCAGCTCGCGCTCCGCCGCCTCGGGCTTGAGCCGCAGCGCACGCTGCCGCCGGACCAGGTCGCGCTGCAACGGGACCGCGGGCGCCGAGTCCGGGACCTCGCCCAGGACGTCCCCGACCACCAGCCGGTCGTGCACCAGCGCCAGCGGCACGTCCGAGCCCTCGCACAGCACCGCGCGCACCGCGTCGGTGGTCTCGCCCAGGCCGGGCAGCGGACGGCCGCGCAGCGCCGCCAGCGTCTCCGCGAGCCGTACGGCCTCGATGACGTGCGCGGAGGACACGATCCGGTCCTCCTCGCGCAGCATCCCGGCCACCTTGGTCAGCCACCGCTCCACCGGGCGGTCGGGGGCGTGGAAGAGGTGCCCGTACCAGCCGGGCGAGTCGACGCCCGCGCCGTACCCGCCGTCCCGGGCCAGCCTGCGGTGGGTCCAGGGCACCCAGGTCAGGTCGGCCTTCCGCCGGGGCAGGCCCCGGAGCAGGGACCGGTCGGCGGTGACGGTGGTCCGCTCGCGCAGCGCGGGCACGTGCCAGGCCCCGCAGACCACGGCCACGGCGTCCCCGAACTCCTTGCGCGCCTCCCGCAGCCGCAACCGCATGTGCGCCTCGCGGACGAGGTCCCGCGGGCGCCCGCCGGCGCCGTACCTCTCGCGCAGCGCGCCCATGGCCTCCGCCACCGCCTCGAACGGCGCGAACGGGTCGCGGGTGCCGGGCCCGCGGTGTTCGACGACGTCCTCCCACCAGCGCTCGGGATCGTCGTACCCGGCCGTCCCGGCGAGCACGGCGAGGGGGTCGACGCGGACCTGGTCGGCGCGGTCCTGGTCGGCGTCGTCCGCGGGCCCGGACGCACCCGTGTGGTCCCCGCCGCCGGGAACGGACACCCGATCCTTCTCCCCGCCGCCAGGGACGGTCCCCCGCCCCTCCTCCCCGCCGCCGGGAGCGGCCCCCCGGCCGTCGTCCCCGCCGCCGCGCGGCTCGTCGTCGTCCCCCCACGCGAGCGTGTGCGTGGCCGGCAGGTCGATGAAGCGGGCCGGGACGCCGTGCTCGACGGACCAGCGGATGGCCACCCACTCCGGGCTGAACTCGGCGAACGGCCAGAAGGCGGAGCGGCCCGGCTCGTCCACGGCGTGCGCGAGCAGGGCGACCGGCGGCCGCAGGCCGGGGTCGGCGGCCAGCGGGATCAGCGCGTCGGCCTCGGGCGGCCCCTCGATCAGGACGGCGGCGGGGCGGGCGGCGTCCAGCGCGGCCCGCACCGCGCGCGCGGAACCGGGCCCGTGGTGCCGTACCCCGAGCAGCAGCGGCCCCGCGTCGTACGCCGGGCCCGCGCCGGTCATGCGCTCACCTCGCGGCAGGCCCGGTAGAAACCGGTCCAGCCCTCGCGCTCGCGGACGACCGTCTCCAGGTACTCCTGCCAGACGACCCGGTCGGCCGCCGGATCGCGGACGACGGCGCCGAGGATGCCGGCGGCGACGTCCCCCGGGCGCAGCACCCCGTCGCCGAAGTGGGCGGCGAGGGCGAGGCCGTTCGTGACGACGGAGATCGCCTCCGCCGTGGACAGCGTGCCGCTGGGCGACTTCAGCTTCGTGCGCCCGTCGGCGGTGACGCCGTCGCGCAGTTCGCGGAAGACGGTGACGACCCGCCGGATCTCGTCGATGCCGTCGGGCGCGGCCGGCAGGTCCAGGGAGCGGCCCAGCTGCTCGACCCGGCGGGTGACGATGTCGACCTCGGCCTCGGCGCTCTCCGGCAGCGGCAGCACCACCGTGTTGAAGCGGCGGCGCAGGGCGCTGGACAGGTCGTTGACCCCGCGGTCGCGGTCGTTGGCGGTGGCGATGAGGTTGAACCCGCGGACCGCCTGGACCTCCTCGCCGAGTTCCGGGACGGGCAGGATCTTCTCGGACAGGATGGTGATCAGCGTGTCCTGCACGTCGGCCGGGATCCGGGTCAGCTCCTCCACCCGGGCGGTCATGCCCTCGGCCATGGCGCGCATGACGGGACTGGGCACGAGGGCGTCGCGGCTGGGGCCGTGGGCGAGGAGCCGTGCGTAGTTCCAGCCGTACCGGATCGCCTCCTCCGGTGTGCCGGCCGTGCCCTGCACCAGCAGCGTCGAGTCGCCGCTGACGGCCGCCGCCAGATGCTCCGACACCCAGGTCTTGGCGGTGCCGGGCACCCCGAGCAGGAGCAGGGCGCGGTCGGTGGCGAGCGTGGTGACGGCCACCTCGACGATCCGGCGCGGCCCCACGTACTTGGGGCTGATCACCGTGCCGTCCGGCAGGGTGCCGCCGAGCAGGTAGGTCGCCACCGCCCACGGCGACAGCCTCCAGCGGGCCGGGCGCGGGCGGTCGTCCTGCGCCGCGAGCGCGGCGAGTTCGGCCGCGAAGGCGTGCTCGGCATGCGGTCGCAGCACCTGCGCGTCGTCGGCGCGGTCGGTCTCGGCGGTCGTCGGTCGCACGGACACAGTCATGGCTGAGGCCCCCTCCAGCTCGGCCGGTTCGGATCTGTCACCCACCGTGCACCACACCACTGACAATCGCTCTGACCTGCACGGATGCGCTCAGCAGACCGATTGTCAGTGGCGGGACCTACCGTCGGTGGCATGACTGAGCAGGGGGTGCGCCGGACCGCGGACCAGGTGCTGGCACTGGCGCCTGACGCCGCGTCACGCAAGGCGGGGAGCAGACTCGCCGCCGCCGGGCCGTGGTCGGGGACGGGCGGCGGAGAGGGGGCGGTGTGGGGGCTGTGCAAGGGCAGCGGCAGCACGCCGTACCGGACGGTGGTGGACCTGGCCGACCCGGCCGGACCCGCCTACCAGTGCAGTTGTCCCAGCCGTAAGTTTCCGTGCAAGCACGCGCTCGGGCTGCTGCTGCTCTGGGCGGGCGACGACGGGTCGGTGCCGGAACCCGCGCGGCCGCCGGACTGGGCCGGGCGGTGGCTCACCGGGCGGCGCGGCCGCGCCGAGACCGGGAAGTCACGGGCCGGGGGCGGCTCCGGCGGGACGCCCGCGGATCCGGAGGCGGCCCGGCGGCGGGCCGAGCGCCGGGCCGGGCGGGTCACCGCGGGCGCGACGGAGCTGGAGCAGCGTCTGGAGGACCTGCTGCGCGCCGGGCTGGCCACGGCCGAGCGGGCGGGGTACGGGCAGTGGGACGAGACGGCGGCCCGCATGGTCGACGCGCAGGCCCCCGGACTGGCGGCGCGCGTGCGCGAGTTGGGGGCGATACCGGCGTCCGGCGCGGGCTGGCCGGCCCGGTTGCTGGAGGAGTGCGCGCTGCTGCACCTGCTCGGCCGGGGCTGGCTCCGACGCGACCGGCTGCCGGACGGCCTCGCGGCCACGGTCCACTCCCGGCTCGGCCTGCCCGCCGCCCCGGACGGCCCGCCGGTACGCGACCGGTGGCTGGTCCTCGCCCAGTACGACACGGTGCACCCGAAACTGACGACGCGCCGGATCTGGGTGTACGGCGCCGAGTGCGGCCGGACCCGGCTGCTGCTGTCCTACGGCGCGGCCGGCCGGACGCCGGAGCTGTCCCTGCCGGTCGGCCTGGCCCTGGACGCCGAGCTCGCGCCGTACCCGGGCACGGCCCAGGCCCGGGCCGCGCTGGGCGAGCGGTTCGCCGCGCCGGTCCCGGCCGTCTTCCGCCCGCCGGGCGTGACCACCGGCGAGGCGCTGGACCGGTACGGCGAGGCACTGCGGGACGACCCCTGGCTGGAGTCGGTCCCGGTCACGCTGGACGGGGTGACACCGGTTCCGGACGGCGACCGGTGGCAGCTGGCCGACGCCGGCACGGACACGGCCCTGCCGCTGAGCCCGGCCGCCCGCGCCCGGCCCGGCCTGTGGCGGCTCGTCGCGCTGTCCGGCGGCGCCCCGGTCACGGTCTTCGGCGAGTGCGGCCACCGCGGCTTCACCCCGCTCACGGCCTGGCCGGCGGGGGAGGGCGAGGCGGTGCCGCTGTGCTGACCGGCCGTACGGACGCTCCCGCGCGGGCAAAGGCGCGGGCACGAGGGGATCTACGAGGGGTTTTACGAGGAGAAGGGGACGGGATGAACGGGGCACCGGCCGGGGGCACCACGGCACCGGAGAGCACCTGGGAGGAGCTGGTCACCACCGCGCTCCTCGGCACCGACCGGCGCGTCCCGGCGCAGATTCCGCCCGGCCGCACGGCCCCGGCCGCGCTGCTCGACGCGGCCGCCGTGGCGACCGTACGGCGGCGGGCGGGGCTGCGGCCCGCCCGGGCGACACAGCGGCCCGGACCCGCGCCCGCCGACCCCCGCCCGGCCCTGCCCGCGGCGGCGGCGCGCCGGCTCGCCGCCCTGCTGGCCGACCGGCCGGGCGGCGGGAGCGGCAGCCGGCGGGGCGGCTCCCCGGACCTCGTCGAACTGCTCCCGCAGTGGCTCGCGGCGGCCAACGCGCACGGCTACGCGGCGCCGCCGCAGGCGCTGCCCGCCCTGCTGGACGCCGCCCGGGGCCGCACGGACCTGCGCCCGGCGGCGCTGGCGTTCGCGGGCCCGCGCGCGCTGTGGCTGGCGCGGCTGAACCCGGACTGGCGGTTCGCCCTGCGCGCGGCCCCCGGCGGCGGCGCGACGCTGCCCGACACGGAGGACGCCGAGGCGGTGCGCCGGCTGTGGCAGGAGGGGCTGTTCGCCGAGCGGGCGGCGCTGCTCGGCGCGCTGCGGTCCCGCAGCCCGGCGCCGGGGCGCGAGCTGCTGGCGTCGACGTGGGCGACGGAGCGGGCGGAGGACCGGCTGATGTTCCTCGACTCGCTGCGCACGGGCCTGTCGGACGCGGACGAGCCCTTCCTGGAGCAGGCGCTGGGCGACCGCAGCCGCAACGTGCGCGCCACGGCGGCGGAACTGCTGTCGGCGCTGCCGGGCTCGGCGCTCGCCGGGCGCATGGCCCTGCGGGCCGCGGCCTGTGTCGCCCTGGACCGCACGGGGGGCGCGCCGGCGATCGCGGTGGAGGCCCCGCCGGAATGCGATGCGGGCATGGAACGGGACGGTGTCGCGGCCACTCCCCCGGCGGGCCGGGGGGAACGGTCCTGGTGGCTGGGGCAGTTGGTGGAGGCCGCCCCGCTCGGCACCTGGCGGGAGCGGCTCGGCGGGCGGACGGCCGAGGAGATCGTGGCGCTGCCGGTGGCGGACGGCTGGCAGGGCGAACTGCACGCGGCCTGGTGCCGGGCGGCGGTACGGCAGCGGGACGCCGCGTGGTCGCGGGCGCTGCTCGGCTCGCCGTCGGCACCGGAGGCGGGCGGCCCGGGCGCGGTGTCGCTGGCGGAGCGGGCGAAGCTGCTGGCCGCGCTGGCCCCGGCGGAACGGGCCGCGTGGGTGGCGGGGTTCATCGCCACCCACGGCCTCTCGGAGGCGTTCCAGTTGCTCGGGGTGTGCGCGGTGCCCTGGTCCGCCCCGCTCGGCCGGGCGGTCGTCGACGCCCTGAACATCGCCCGGGACGCCGGGAGTTACCCGTGGAGCTTCAGCGGCGTGATGGGGCTGGCGGAGCGCTGCCTGGACCCGGCGGAGGCCGTGCGCCTGGAGGCGCTGCTCGCCGCGCCCGACGAGCGGGAGGACGCCGCGCCGGGCGCCGGCGGCTACTGGGCCGAGGCGTTCCAGCGGCTGGTGACCACGCTGCGGCTGCGGGCCGCGATGACGCGGGAACTGGCACCGCCGGGATCGCCCGCGGAGCCGGCCCGGACGGCCGGTCAGCCGCCGGAGGCCGCCGTCTGACGGACGTTCTCCCGCACCCACTCCACGATCGACGTGGTCGTCGCGCCCGGGGTGAAGATCTCCGCGACGCCCTTCTCCTTCAGCGGCGCGATGTCCTCCTCCGGGATGATGCCGCCGCCGAAGACGAGGATGTCCTCGGCCTCGCGCTCCTTGAGCAGCTCGATGACGGCGGCGAACAGCGTGTTGTGGGCGCCGGAGAGGATGGACAGGCCGATCGCGTCGGCGTCCTCCTGGATGGCGGTCCCGACGATCTGCTCCGGCGTCTGGTGGAGCCCGGTGTAGATGACCTCCATACCGGCGTCGCGCAGGGCGCGCGCGATGACCTTGGCCCCGCGATCGTGGCCGTCGAGCCCCGGCTTGGCGACCACCACGCGGATCGGACCGGCTGCCACACCCATCACTGCCTCCATCAAGCGACCACGGAAGCGATCGCTTCCGTCTCATCACGACAAGTACCGCACTTCTGGCGCGTCCCGCCACCGTCGCGAAGTGAACGAACGTTATCTCCAGCATCCCGCAACCGGCAGTTTTACGGTGCGCGGCGAGGGGGAAATCACATAGTGGGACATGCGCACCCGGGGTACCGAGCGTCCTCCGGCGTGCGGACAGGAGGTCGGCCATGAAGGTCACCGGGGTGTTGCCGCCGCTCTTTCTCCCGCTCTGCCGCCGTCTGTGGCCGGGCCGACTCGCCGGACTGTCCGTGACGCTGCTGCGGGCGACCGCCCTGGAGGCCGCGATCCTCGCCGGTCACCTCCTGCTCTACCCGACCGGTCTGGTCCAGGAGCGCCGCTGCGCCGCCCTGCCCGGCACCGGCGGTGCCGCCACGCTCCCGTCCCGCCCGGCCCCGCCGGTCGTGCTGCTGCACGGCTTCATCGACAACCGCTCCGTGTTCGTCCTGCTCCGCCGCACCCTCGCGCAGCACGGCGGCCAGCGCGTCGAGTCCCTCAACTACTCTCCGCTGACCTGCGACATACGCACCGCCGCCGAACTGCTCGGCCGGCACATCGAGGAGATCTGCGAGCGCACCGGCAGCGCGCGCGTCGACATCGTGGGGCACAGCCTCGGGGGCCTGATCGCCCGCTACTACGTGCAGCGGCTCGGCGGGGACCGGCGGGTCCGCACGCTGGTCACACTCGGCACCCCGCACTCCGGGACCCGGGTGGCGCCGCTGGCCGACGCGCACCCGATCGTGCGGCAGATGCGGCCGGGCTCGGTGGTGATCGAGGAACTGGCCCGGCCCGCACCCGGCTGCCGGACCCGCTTCGTCAGCTTCTGGAGCGACCTCGACTCCCTCATGGACCCGCTGGAGACGGCCTGCCTGGACCACCCCGACCTCGACGCGCACAACATCCGGGTGACCGGCATCGGGCACCTCGCCCTGCTCGTGCATCCCGCCATCGCGGCCGGCATACGCGAGGCCCTCGACGCCCCGCGGCCCCCGGACCGGAGCACCGGCGGCCTGACGGTGGCGTGAGGCGGGACCGGGCCCGGGAAGACGGACCTCGGGAAAACGCCACGGAGCCGGAGAAGAAGCGCAGAAAAAGCGGAGAAACGGCGGAGGGAGGGAACGGCCGGGAGGGGGCTCACGGCCCGCGCATCACCGCTCGACATCGAACATTCTTCGAACGCAAGGCCAAGGTCGCGTTCGGGGCCCCCGAAACACGGCCGAATGCCCGTTTCCGGCCCACGCGAAACCGGCCGAAGATTGTCGCGCCCAGGTACCGACGGGTACAGTCGCCGCACTGCTCTGGCAGCCCCTGTTGTCGAGGCGAAAGAGAAGTTGGTGAACGACCGTCACCCGTCGGGGACCATGACCACCCCGGCCCCGGCTTCCGACGCCTCCCCGGCGCACTACGCGCCGTACGGGGCCCAGGAAGCCCAGTACGACGACCTCACCACGTACGGCGGCTATGACGCCACCGGTTTTCCCTGCGGTTCCGGCGGCAGCACCGCCTTCCACGCCGACCCGCTCTTCGGCAGCCTGCCCGGCGGTGAGCAGACGACCGGGGCCTACGACACCACGCAGTGGCAGACCGGCCACGGTCAGTCGGATACCCCGGCCTACGACCCGTACGCCTCCCCGTACCCCACCGCCTACGACACCGGCGCCTACGACAGCACCGCCTGGGGCCTCCCCGCGCAGGCCACCGGCAACGACGTCAGCGGCCAGTGGGACACGGGCGCCTGGCTCCAGCCCGACCGGCCCACCACCACCGGCCCCGCCCAGCAGTGGGAGTGGGGCACCCAGAACTTCGACACGGGCGCGTACGACGCCACGCAGTGGAACTCCGCCGGGCAGGCCGTGCCCACGGCCCCGGGACACGACGGCGAACCGTTCGACCAGCAGGCCACCGCGACGTTCGAGGCGGTCGGCGACCCACGGACCCCCGCGACGTTCGAGGCCGTGACCGACCCGCAGGCGGTGTTCGAGCAGGACGGTGACCCGCGGACGACCGCGGCCTTCGAGCAGCCGTCGTACGAGGACACCGACTTCGGCGACCGGTCCGACGGCGAGGGTGACGGCGCGGACGCACCGGACGCCACCGGTGAACCGCCCGTCGTGGACGGCCTGCTGGACGGCCAGGAGGAGGTCACGCCGGCGCCCGTGACCCGCGCCGGTTCCCGCGGAGCGGCTCGTTCCCGGCGCCGTACGCCCGCCAAGCGCTCCGCGCTGCTGACCGTCGCCGTGCCGTCGGCCTGCGTGATGGGGGTCGCGGGGATCGCCGCCGCCTCGGTCGGCGCCTTCGCCGACGACTCCGGCGGCACGTCCACCACCGCCTCCGACGCGCAGCCGGTCAAGCCGTCGGTCGCCAACGGCAAGCTGGACAGCCAGCTCAAGACCCTGTCCGCCGGCGCCACCGACTTCGCCGACCGGGCGAGCCGCACCCAGGAGCGGATCGACCTGAAGGTGCAGCAGGACCTGGAGAAGAAGAGGGCCGCCGCGGAGGCCGCGCTCCGGGAGCGGCTGCGCCCCAAGTTCGCGCTGCCGGTCGAGCAGCACGGTCTCAGCGCCTACTTCGGCCAGGCGGGCATCAACTGGATGTCGGTGCACACCGGCATCGACTTCCCGGTCTCCTACGGCACCACGGTCATGGCCGCCACCGACGGCGTCGTCACCACCAAGTGGAACACCGCCTACGGCAACATGATGATCGTGACGGCGAAGGACGGCACGGAGACGCTGTACTGCCACCTGTCCAGCTACCGCCTCGCCTCCGGTACGACCGTCAAGGCCGGCGATCCGATCGCCTACTCCGGCAAGTCCGGCAACTCCACCGGTCCGCACCTGCACTTCGAGGTCCGTCCGGCGGGCGGGGCGTCCATCGACCCCCTGTCGTGGCTGCGCAGCCACGGACTGGATCCCAGCTGACCGCCGGGGCCCCGCTCTCCAGCGGGGCCCTTCGTTCTTCCGGCAGGGCCCGCGGGCTTCCGGCGCGGACCCCGCCGGCGGGCTACAGCTTCTCCACCGGCGCGTACCGCAGCAGCAGCCGCTTGGGCTTGGTGTCACCGAAGTCGATCGTCGCCTCCGCGTTCGCGCCCGTGCCCTTCACCCCGACGACCGTGCCGAGCCCGAACTGGTCGTGGGTGACCCGGTCACCGACCGCCAGCGCGACCACCGGCTTCTCCGCCGTGCGCCGCGTGGCGAACCCGGAGGCGCCCGACGCCGAGGAGCGCGAGCGGGACGAGGACAGCGAGGCCGCGATGCCGGACACCGGTCCGGAGGAGACCGGCGCGGTGGCTCCCGTCCGCTTCCACTCCACGTGGGCGGGCGGGATCTCCTCCAGGAAGCGGGAGGGCGGGTTGTAGGACGGCTGGCCCCAGGCGCTGCGCAGCGTCGACCGCGTGAGGTACAGCCGCTCCCGCGCGCGCGTGATGCCCACGTACGCCAGGCGCCGCTCCTCCTCCAGCTCCTTGGTCTGGCCGAGGGCGCGCATGTGCGGGAAGACGCCGTCCTCCATGCCGGTCAGGAACACGACCGGGAACTCCAGGCCCTTGGCGGTGTGCAGGGTCATCAGCGTGATGACGCCGTCGCCGTCCTCCTCGTCCGGGATCTGGTCGGAGTCGGCGACCAGCGCGACCTGCTCCAGGAAGTCCGCGAGGGTGCCCTGCTCCCCTTCCGCGCGTTCCTGCTCGAACTCCAGCGCCACGGCCGCGAGTTCCTGGAGGTTCTCGATCCGGGTCTCGTCCTGCGGGTCGGTGGACGCCTGCAGTTCCGCCAGGTAGCCGGTGCGTTCGAGTATCGCTTCGAGGACGGTGGCCGGTCCGGCGCCGGACTCCACGATCGTGCGCAGCTCCTCCATCAGCGTGTTGAACCGCTTGACGGCGTTGGTGGAGCGCGCGGCCATGCCGTACGCCTCGTCCACCCGCTTCAGTGCCTGCGGGAAGCTGATCTTCTCGCGCTGGGAGAGGGCGTCGATCATCGCCTCCGCGCGCTCGCCGATGCCCCGCTTGGGCACGTTGAGGATGCGGCGCAGCGGCACCGAGTCCTCGGGGTTGGCGAGGACGCGCAGGTAGGCGAGGACGTCCCGGACCTCCTTGCGCTCGTAGAAGCGGACGCCGCCGACGACCTTGTAGGGCAGGCCAACCCGGATGAAGATCTCCTCGAAGACGCGGGACTGGGCGTTGGTGCGGTAGAAGACGGCGACGTCTCCGGCCTTGGCCTCCCTCGCGTCGACCAGGCGGTCTATCTCGTCGGCGACGAACTGGGCCTCGTCGTGCTCGGTGTCGGCGACGTACCCGGTGATCCGGGCGCCCTGGCCGGCGTTGGTCCACAGGTTCTTCGGGCGGCGGGACTCGTTGCGCTCGATGACCGCGTTGGCGGCGGACAGGATGGTCTGCGTGGAGCGGTAGTTCTGCTCCAGCAGGATCGTCGTCGCGTCCGGGTAGTCCTCCTCGAACTGGAGGATGTTGCGGATCGTCGCGCCCCGGAAGGCGTAGATCGACTGGTCCGCGTCACCCACGACGCACAGTTCGGCGGGCGGGACGTCGTGCTCGGCGGGCGGCACGTCCTCGTCGTGCGCGCCGGTCCCGACCAGCTCGCGGACCAGGGCGTACTGGGCGTGGTTGGTGTCCTGGTACTCGTCGACCAGGACGTGCCGGAAGCGGCGGCGGTAGTGCTCGGCCACGTCCGGGAAGGCGCGCAGCAGATTGACCGTCGTCATGATCAGGTCGTCGAAGTCCAGCGCGTTCGCCTCGCGCAGCCGCGACTGGTACAGCGCGTAGGCCTGGGCGAGGGTCTTCTCGAAGCCGTCGACGGCCTGCGCGGCGAAGTCCTCCTCGTCGATCAGCTCGTTCTTCAGATTGCTGATCTTGGCGCTGAAGGACTTGGGCGGGAAGCGCTTGGGGTCGAGGTCGAGGTCCCGGCAGACCAGGGCCATCAGGCGCTTGCTGTCGGCGGCGTCGTAGATCGAGAACGACGAGGTGAAGCCGAGCCGCTTGCTCTCCCGGCGCAGGATGCGCACGCACGCGCTGTGGAAGGTCATCACCCACATCGCGTTGGCGCGCGGGCCGACGAGCTGCTCGACGCGCTCCTTCATCTCGCCCGCGGCCTTGTTGGTGAAGGTGATCGCGAGGATCTGGCCCGGGTGCACGCCCCGCTCGGCGAGCAGGTGGGCGATGCGGTGGGTGAGCACGCGGGTCTTGCCGGAGCCGGCACCGGCGACGATGAGCAGCGGGGAGCCGGCGTGCTCGACGGCGGCGCGCTGGTTCTCGTTCAACCCCGCCAGGAGGGTGGCCGCGTCGAGCGCCGGCCGGGGAGCGCCGTCGCGGTAGTAGGCGTCCCGGTCCGGGGGCACGTCGAACTTCCCGCCGAACAGGTCGTCCGGAACCGGCTCCGGCGCGTGCTCGTCCTCGGGCGGCGGCGGGGGCTCCTCCTCGCGGCCGCGAGGGGCCTGGAGGTCCGCCAGGAAGCTGTCGTCAAAGAGGCTGCTCATCGCTCTCCGAGTCTAGGGCGCTCCACCGACAACCGGTCGCCGTCCCGGGAACAACGGCTCGCTTCCCGGCCGTCCGGCCCGCGCCGCCACGCCGCCCGCCGGACACTCACCGAACGGAAGCGCCTGGTCACGCGCGCGTGCACGAGTCCGCACGGCACGGAACCGGGTCGGGCACACCCCGCGCCGACTTTCACAGGACGCCCGCGGACCGGCCGGGAGGCCGCCGGGCCGCACGGCCTCTTCGTGTGGGGGGCGCGGGCCGAGGCCGGGGCGCGCCGAGGATCAGGTCCAGAGGACGGCGATGAAGACGTTGGCCAGGGTCAGCAGGCCGACCAGCCCGAACGCGCCCTTGTCGACCCGCTCCTCGTCGCGCTTCACGTAGACCAGGCCGAGGATCACGATCAGCAGGGCCAGCTTCACGCCGATCTTGACGGAGTCGACGTGGTGGCCGTCGGCCTGGTTGAGGCCGACCAGGGCCACACCGGTGACCAGCATGGTGATCGCGCCGTGCAGCATTCCGGGCACGAACCGGGCCGTGCCCTGGCGCATCGCCTTCATCTGGGTGAGGAATCCGCCGAGCAGCGCGGCGATGCCGATGATGTGCAGGGCGACGAAGAGATGGATGAGTACGTCCATGGGGCCGGAGCCTAGCCAGCGGCGCGGCCACACCGTGCCACCGGCCCCCGCCCGAGGCCGCCCGCGACGCCGTCCCGGCGACTCCGCCCGAGGCTGCCCGTGACCGGACGGTCTCCGAAGCGGTGACCCCACGGCACCCGTACCGGCGAACCTGCGGCTCCCAGGACGGTGACGCCGGACTGTGCTCTCGCGGTCCGTGTCGCCGTCACCCGGTGATGCATATATGCGTGCCATAGCACCCCACGACTCCCAGCCGTCCCGCTTTCCGCGCTTCGGTCACCACGCTCCGTGAAGGCGTCGACTCCACCCCGCTCACGCGGTCGCAACCGGTCACAAGGCGTTCCGTCGCCGCCAGTTCCGTACAGCGCGTTACCAACCTGTCACCGTGCGGCCTAGCGTCCTTCCGCAGGTGACCGGCTCCCCATCGCCGCCCGGGCCAGGGGCGGCAGCCGGCCATCCCCGCCGAGAAAGGCCCGGCGGCGGCCCGCCTCCCTCGTGCGGGCCGCCGCAGGGCGTACCGACCGCTCGGCCGGACGCATCGCACGGAAGGACGTGACGGTCCAGGTGGCAGCGCACCGCAAGCCTCCGCACCGCCCGCTCGGCGGCCCCACGGCCCGGGTGGCGGCCCTCTTCGCCCTGGCGGGCGCGGCCACCGCGGCCGGCTTCGTGGGGGGGGGGGCCCCCCCCCCCCCCGCCGCCCCCCCCCCCGGGGGGGGGGGGGGGGGGGCCGTGTTGCGGGGGGCCGCCGCGGGCCCCCCCCGGGGGCACCGGGCCGCGGGGGACCC
>NZ_JBVHNF010000007.1:0-279390 GCF_055558055.1 Streptomyces sp. NPDC025833 | reverse complement strand
GCCCCCCCCCCCCCCCCCCCCCCCCGGGGGGGCCCCCCCCCGCCGGGGGGGGGGCCCCCCCCCCCCGGGGGGGGGGGCCCCCCCGGGCGGGGGGGGGGGGGCGGCCCCCCCCCCCCCCCCACGTCGACCCCGGCCCAGGTGAAGGCCGAGGTGGACACGTTGTACCGGGACGCCGAGGCGGCCACCGAGAGGTACAACGGGACGAAGGAGACCGCGGACACGGCCGAGCGACGAGTGCGCTCGCTCCAGGACGAGACCGCCCGCAGGCAGGAGAAGCTGAACTCGGCCCGGGACGCCCTGGGTTCGCTCGCGGCTGCGCAGTACCGGGACGGCACCATCGCCCCGGCCTGGCAACTGGCCCTCTCCAGCGACCCCGACCACTACCTGGACGGCGCCGCGCTGGCCGAGCGGGCCGACGACCGGCAGGCCGCCGCGATGTCCGGGGTACGCGGGCAACTCCGGGAGATCGAGCGGTTGCGCGGCGCCGCGCGCGTCGAGCTGACGTCACTGCGTTCCCGGCAGGCCGAGCTGAGACGGGAGAAGAAGACCGTCACCGGCAAGCTACGCGAGGCCCGGCGGCTGCTGGCACGGCTGACCCCGCCGCAGCGCGCCGAGGTCACCGGCTCCGACGGAGCGAGCGCACGCGCCTCCCGGTCGGCGGCGGATCCCCGGGGACCACTGGAACAACCCCGGTCCGCCCCCGCATCCGCACCCAGCGGGCGCGCGGCGGCGGCCGTCGCCTACGCCTACGGCAAGCTCGGCAGCCCCTACGTGTGGGGCGCCACCGGCCCGGACGCCTTCGACTGCTCGGGCCTGGCCCAGGCCGCCTACCGTTCCGCCGGCATCTCCCTCCCCCGCACCACCTACGCCCAGATCACCGCGGGCCGCCGTATCTCCCGGTCCGAACTCCTTCCCGGAGACCTGGTGTTCTTCTACTCCGGGATCAGCCACGTCGGCATCTACGTGGGCAACGGCCAGATGATCCACGCCCCGAACCCCTCGGCGCCGGTCCGCCTCGCCCCCGTCGACCAGATGCCGTTCGCGGGGGCGGCACGGGTGGCGTGAGGGTGAGGCACCGGGGCCGGACGCGTCCTCGCCGTGGGATCCCGGGGTCAGACCAGCCGGCGCGCGGTCGCCCAGCGGGTCAGCTCGTGCCGGTTGGACAACTGGAGCTTGCGCAGGACCGCCGAGACGTGGGACTCGACCGTCTTCACGGAGATGAACAGCTGCTTGGCTATCTCCTTGTAGGCGTAGCCGCGGGCGATCAGGCGCAGCACCTCGCGTTCCCGCTGGGTGAGGCGGTCCAGGTCCTCGTCCACGGGCGGGGCCTCGGTGGAGGCGAAGGCGTCCAGCACGAACCCGGCCAGTCTCGGCGAGAAGACGGCGTCGCCCTCCTGGACGCGGAAGACGGAGTCGATCAGATCGGTGCCGGTGATGGTCTTGGTGACGTAGCCGCGGGCGCCGCCGCGGATCACCCCGATCACGTCCTCCGCCGCGTCCGACACGGACAGCGCCAGGAACCGCACCGGCCGCTCGGCGTCCGCCGTCAACGCCGCGCACCGGCGGAGCACTTCGACACCGCCGCCGCCCGGCAGATGGACGTCGAGGAGGACCACCTCGGGCCGCGTCGCGGTGATGACCGCCACCGCCTGGTCGACGTCCGCGGCCTCGCCGACCACCTCGACCCCGGTCTCGGCGGTCTGCCCGATCTCGGCCTGGACGCCGGTGCGGAACATCCGGTGGTCGTCCACCAGCACCACCCGCACGTGCCGGCCGCCCGCGCCCCCTTCGGACTGGCCGGCCCCGGCCGATCCCGCCGTGCCGCTCGCCTCGCTCATGACGTCTTCTCCGCCCTCTCCATCTCCAGCTCGACCTCGGTCCCGCCGCCCGGCACCGACCGCAGCCGGGCCGTGCCACCGTTGCGCTCCATGCGGCCGATGATCGATTCTCTAACGCCCATGCGGTCCGCGGGTATCGCGTCGAGGTCGAAGCCGGGGCCGCGGTCGCGCACGGACACGAAGACCGTTCTCCCCTCGACTTCGGCGTAGACCTGGACGGCACCGCCCTCGCCACCGTACTTGGCGGCGTTCACCATCGCCTCGCGCGCGGCCTGCATCTGCGCCCCCGTCCCCTCGTCCAGCGGGCAGTCGCCGACGACCACGACCTCGATGGGCACGCCGTGCTTGTCCTCCACCTCGGCCGCGTTGCGCCGCACCGCCTCGGCCACCGTGTCCGGCTCGTCGGCTTCGTCCTTGCCGGTGCCCTCCGGCTTGTACAGCCACGTGCGCAGGTCGCGTTCCTGTGCGCGGGCGAGGCGGCGCACCTCGCCGGCGTTGTCGGCGTTGCGCTGGATCAGGGTGAGGGTGTGCAGCACCGAGTCGTGGACGTGGGCGGCGACCTCGGCGCGTTCCTGTGCGCGGATGCGCATGAGGCGCTCCTCGGACAGGTCCTGGGTCATCCGGACCAGGTAGGGGCCCGCGAGCAGGGTGATGCCGACGAGCACGGCGAGCGCGGCCTGCAGCACCGCGCCCAGGTGGGCGGTCGAGCCCTGCAGGACGAAGACGGCCGAGACACCGGCCGTGACGAGCAGGACCCCGGCGGCCGCGCGCAGCAGTGTCAGGGTGCGGCGCCGGCGGCCGGCCTCGGCCCAGCGGGCCCGGCGGGCGTTGTCCGCCTGGCGCCAGACGAGGGCGACACCGGCCGCGACGAGAACGGCGGGCACCAGGTACGCCTTGGCCGCGCTGCCCAGGTTCACGCTGCTGACGAAGACCATGGCGACGATGACCATGAGGAGCAGGGCGACGATCTGGCCCCGGTCGGGCTTGCGGGCCACCAGTCTGCGGCGGCCGTCCGGCGAGGTCTCCGTGCCCACCAGCGACCGCTTGTGGTCGCCGACGCCACCGATGCCGAGCGGGACGAAGAACCAGAACGCGGCGTACAGCAGCGCTCCGAGTCCGTCGGCCATGAACAAGCCGACGAAGACGAGCCGCACCCAGACGACGGGCAGTCCGAGATGCCCGGCGAGGCCCCGCGCCACTCCGCCCAGCCAGCGTCCGTCGCTGCTGCGGTAGAGCTTGCGCGGGGGCCGCGGGTCGTCGAGTGGCAGGGCTGCGGCTTCCGGCATGCCAATGATGGTCACACGCCCGGCGGGGCAGGGCATCAGGGTCGGTCCCGGAGACGCCCCTGATCTTCCCTCGGGACCGGTGCGGGACGCCCACCCGGAGGGTCCGCCGTGGCGGTCCGGGGCCGCTCGAACACCTCCCCGCCCCGTCTCAGGGCCGATTTCAGGGTTGGCCCAGGGTCGACCCGACTGCCGCGGCGACGGCCCGGCCGTCACCATGGACACATGACGGATCACGAGCACGCCGCGACGGGTCCGGGACCCGGCACCGGCCCGCGCCCGGCCCCGGGCACCGGACCGACGGATGCCGCGCCCGCCGCGACGGGGAAGACAGGAGCGGACGGTCCCGGCACCGGCGGACCCGACGACTACGGCACCGAGCCACCCGCCCACGACCGCCCCGGCGCCGACGCCGGCGACCCCCGTGCGCAGGCCGGTTCGCACGCCCGCTCCCGGACCGGCGCCCATCCTCCCGTGGACGAGCCGGAGCAGGGACGGGAAGCCGGGCTGCCCGTCCGGTTCCGGCGGGACCGGCGGCACAAGATGATCGCGGGCGTGTGCGCGGGCCTCGGCCGGCAGACCGAGATGGACCCGGTGATCTTCCGGATCACCCTGGCCGTGCTCTCCGCGGCCGGCGGCCTGGGGCTGATCTTCTACGGTTTCGCCTGGCTCCTCGTGCCCTACGAGGACGAGGAGGAGAACGAGCTACGCAAGCTCTTCACGGGCCGGGTGGACGGCCAGGCGCTTGCCGCCGTGCTGTTCGCGCTCGTCGGTTGCGGGATCTTCCTGACGATGCTGAGGAACGGGAGCGTGCTGGCCTTCGCCACGGTGCTCTCGCTGCTGCTCGCGGGCGCGGGGTACTGGTCGCAGCACCGCGGCGCCCCCAGCCCCGACCCCCTGGCCGCCCAGGCCGCCGCCGACGCGCCCCCGGAGGCCCAGGCGCCGCCGGTCGTCACCGCCTACCCGTCCTGGTGGCGGGACCCGATCGTCAAGGACGGCACCCACGTCGGCGGCACCGGCTACCTGTGGGGGCCCGGCAGCGCCCGCGAGCGGGACCTGACCTCGGTCGTGGACGTCGGCGTCGCCTTCCCGTGGACGCATGACGGGGCGATACAGACGCCCCGCGCCACGCCCCCGATACCGCACGGCTCGCACGGCCCGCGCGGCCCGCGCTGGATCGGTGGCTGGGTGTTCCTGCTCGCCCTGCTGGCGGGGGGCGTGGGCACCGGGCTCGGCTGGCACAGCCATCCGCTGGGCACCAGCCTGCAGACGGGGCTGGCCTGCGCGCTGGGGGTGTTCGGGCTGGGCATCGCAGTCAGCGCGTTCCTGGGCCGGACGGGCGCGGGGACGGTGTTCCTCGCACTGGTCACGGCGGCCCTGCTCGCCGGGGCGGCGGCCCTGCCCCGGGACATCACCGCCGACTGGCGCGAGACGTCCTGGAAACCGGCCGCGGCGACCCAGGTGCGCTCCGGCTACGACCTCGGCACCGGGCGGGGCACCCTGGACCTGACCCGGGTGCGCCCGGCCGCGGGACGGACGGTCGCCACGGAGGCGCGGGTGGGAGCGGGACAGCTGAAGGTGATCGTGCCGGCGGACGTGACCGTGCGGATGGCCATCGACGTGGGCGTGGGCGACATCCAGTTGCCCGGGGACGGCGACAAGGACGTGGACGTGCAGCCCGGCCGGCACAAGGACGTGACACTGACGGTGCCCGGCGGTGCCCGGAACTCGGGCACGCTGGACCTCACGCTCGGTGTAGGAGTGGGACAGGTGGAGGTCAGTCGTGCTGCGTCATGAGTTCCAACCCGGGAAGCTGGTCGCCGGGCTCTTCCTCACCGCCGCCGGTGCGGTCTTCGCGGGGGACGCGGCCGGCGCGTGGGACACCCCCTGGATCGCGATCATCCCGCTGGTCGTGGGCGGCCTGTGCCTCGCCGGCGCCGCAGCCGTGCTGACCCGGGGCATACGCAGACGGGGCAACGCCGAACGCGGCTAGAGACGGGGCCTCGCCGGGCCGGCGGCCGGTTTCGGGCTGCCGGGGCCGGCGGCGGTTTCCGGGGACCACGACGGCTCACCTCGGGGGACGACGCCCGGCGGCAGCCAGCCCCGGCAACGTGCCCCCGGCGGCAGCTCTCGGCCCGAGTAACCAGGTCCCGTCAGTAGCCGCGGTTTTCCCGGCGAGGCACCACCAACGTGCCCCGCCAGTGGCCGCCTGCCGCACAAGGTGCTCCCCCAGTGGCCGCCTGCGCCCTGGCGCGTTCCACGTGCGCTACGACGCGGTCCTAGCGGTAGCCGCCGGACCACCGTCGGCGGCGCCAGGCGGCGTCCACGGAGAGGTAAGGGGTGCCGGCGAGAACGAGGGGGATCCAGGCCATCAGGTAGGCGAGGTCGTTTCCGTAGTAGTAGGGGGTGGTGGCCCAGCTCACCGTCAGCCAGAGGCTGAGCGAGATCAGCGCGCCGCCGAGCGCGGCCAGTCGGCCGAACAGTCCGAGCAGGACGCCGACGCCGACGGCCAGCTCCCCGAGGGACATGGCATAGCCGAAGCCGACGGGATTCTTCAGGGCCAGGTCCACCAGGGCCGGGAGCGCGGCGGAGTCGCGGGCGGCGCTCATGGTCTCACCGATCGACCCGGCACCACTGGACCGCATGAAGGCGCTGTCGGTGAGTTTGTCCAGGCCGGCGTAGAGGAAGGTGGCGCCCAGGAAGAGGCGCAGGGGCAGCAGGGCGTAGTGGGCGGCGGTCTCCCGCCGGCCACGCAGACCCTCCAGCCGGATGGTGTGCGTGTCCGTCCGCATGCCTTGAGTCATCGCTGCCAGCCGCCTCTCGTCCGCCGAGCCCTCCTTGTCCGACGATACGTATGACGAAGGGAGTCTGTTCAATCCTGTCCCGGGTGTTTTTCCGGATTTCGGGTGCTCGTCCGGTACTGCCCGGCGGTCACTCCATCACCCGGACTCCCGGACACCCCGGACTCTCGGACCGGACGGTCGCCCGAGCACCCGGACCGAACGGTCACACCAACTCGGCGGCCGCTCCCTCACCCGGACTCGACGGCCCCCCTCACCCGGGACCGACGGTCCTCCGTCACCCGGGCTCGACGGTCCTCCGTCACCCGGGCTCGGTGGCGGTCACTCCGTCACCTGAAGCGGGTAGCGGTTGGTCGCCACGCCGGCGGCGGTCATCACCTGGACGTCCACCGCGCCGGGCTCCACGTCGGGGGGCACCGGCACGGTCAGGGTGGTGTCGGTGGGGTTGCGGAAGCCGCCCGCGACGGGGACCAAGGGGACGTGGACGTCGACCGCGCCGATGCGGACGACCATCCGGGCGAGCCGGTCCGCGCTCCGGGCGCCCGGCGGGACGAAGCCGGTGCCGCGGATCTCGATGTCGTCGCCGGTGCGGACCGGGCCGTCCAGATCGCCGGGCTCGCGGGCGCGGACCACTGACAGGATCACCGGCCGGCCGCCCTCGGCATACTTGCCGGCCAGGTAGGTCGCGGCCGACACGAGCACGATCACACCCAGGCCCCAGGGCAGGTCGGGCAACTGATCGGGGCGGCGGGCCAGCCGTACGGCGGCGTACACCAGGGCTACGGCGCTGATGGCGACGTACTGGATGTCCGCGAAGGCACCCCGGCCGGAGTCGTCGGTGAGCAGGTCGGCGGCGCGCGGGCGGTGGGCCGGCACCTTCTGCAGCCGCTGGCCGAGAATGCGCAGGCCCACCACCCGGCGGACCAGGACGGCGATGCCGCACACCACGGCGAGGACGGTCACCACGCCCGCGCCGCGCGCCAGGTCGAGGCCCGAGATCAGCGCGTCCCGTTCGGCGTGGCCGGAGGCCGCGGCCAGGCGGACGGCCAGCAGCAGGACCGCGTACAGGACGAACAGGACCCAGCAGGCGGCGACGGTACGGGAGGTGGAGATGCGGTTGTCCTCGCCGATCACCGGGGCGAGCGCTCCGCCGCGCGCCCGGTGCAGGAAGCAGGCGGCGCTCAGCGCACCGGCGACCACGAGCGCGGCGAGCAGGGCCGCGGTGCGGGCGCCGGTCCAGCCGGCGCCGATCGCGGTGAGCGCCTCGACGAGCAGCAGCACGGTGACCGCGCCCCACACCACACACACCGTCCACAGCCACATCCGGGCGAGCCGGACCGCGCCCTCGGCGCGGCCCTGCTCGGCGACGGCCTCGGCCCGCTGGGTCAGTTCCTCGGACACCCACTGGCGGGATGCGGTGGACGAGTGCGCCACGGCGGCCGGCAGTCCCCGTCCGGCGGCGAACTCGTCCCGCCGGCGCAGGAACGCGGCGACGGCCCGCCGGTGTCCCTCCCGGGCGCCGTGCGGGCAGTCCCCGCAGGTGCAGCCGCCGTCGTGGGCACCCCCGGCGCCCGTGTCACCTCTCGCCTCCTGCACCGCCACGCCCGCCGCCCGCCTTCCCCGCGCCCCGCCGCCCCCGCCACCGGCGCCCTCGGGACGCGTGACGGCCGGGCAACTCCCCTCCGATGACGTCGAATTCTGCCCTACATCGAGCTCCCGGGGTGGCTGGTCCGAACCACTGCGGGTGAAGCCGGGACCGCCGTGTTGACCCGGCCGCGCGGACCACGGCAGGGGGCGGAACCGGAGCCAGGACCACGGCCGGGACCACGGCGACGGCAAAGGCCAGGGCCGACGGCGAGGTCAAAGGCGAAGGCGAGGTCAAAGGCGAAGGCGCCTGAAGTGAACGCGACAACGGCGACGCCCGTGACAGCGATGACACCGACACCGACGACCAAACGCTCAGCTCAGCAGGTCCGGTTCGCCGCGGCTGATGTCCTGCCACAGCGGCTGGTAGTTGATCCAGGCCACCAGGTCGCCGCCGAGCTGTTCGCGGGTGGCGACGGCCGCCTTGTGGTCGATGAGCACCGGCCGGCCCGCCGCCTTCGCCAGCAGCTGCACCTGGCAGGACCGGTCCAGGGACAGGAACCACCAGGCGGCCGCGTCCACCGAGTCCCCGACGGTGAGCAGCCCGTGGTTGCGCAGTACGAGCGCCTTGCGGGAGCCCAGCGCGGAGGCGATCCGGCGGCCCTCCTCGGCGTCGACGGTGACGCCGGTGTAGGCGTCGTACAGCGCGAGGTCCTCGTAGAAGGCGCAGCTCTCCTGGGTGATGGGGTCGATGAGGTCGCCGAGGGCGGCGAGGGCGCGGCCGTGCACGGAGTGGCAGTGGGCGACGGCGACGACGTCGGGACGGGCGGCGTGCACCTGGGCGTGCACGGTGAACGCGGCCTGGTTGACGTGGTAGCGGCCCTCGATGACCTGCCCGTCCTGGTTGGCGAGGACGAGGTCGCCGACCGTCACGTGCCGGAACGGCATCCCGAACGGATTGACCCAGAAGCAGTCGGAGTACTCCGGGTCCCGGGCCGTGATGTGGCCGGACACCCCGTCCTCGAAGCCCGCGCGACCGAAGATCCGCAGGGCGCCGGCGAGCCGTTCCTTGCGGTGCCGGCGTTCGTCCTCGGCGGACTCGTGCATCGGCGGCATGGCGAACCGCAGCCGGTCGGTGGGCACCGGCAGGGGTGGGGTGGGCCCAGGCATGGATCCTCCGGTCGGGGATTGCGGTACGCGCCGGAAGGTACCGCCGGTCGTCTCGGAAAGGCAGAGCGGAATCGTGAAGATGCCGTACGCGGCGCATACCCGACAGGAGGTGTCGGGTATCCCCGTGAGACTGGGCCGCATGAACTGGACGGACTTCCGTGCCGCCGCGCCCGCCCTCGCGCGGACCGCCGAGAACCGCTTCGGCGCCCACCGCCACCACGTCCTGGCGACGCTCCGCGCGGACGGCTCGCCCCGCACGAGCGGTCTGGAGGTGCGCTTCGTGGGCGGCGAGCTGTGGCTCGGGATGATGCCGGGTTCCCTGAAGGCCCTCGACCTGCGCCGCGATCCCCGTTTCACCCTCCAGGCCAACCCGGGCGACGGGACGGACCTGGCCGGGAGGGTGGACCCGGCCGGGGGGACGGACCCGGCCGGGGGGACGGACCTGGCCGGGAGGGTGGACCCGGCCGGGGAGGCGGGCCCGGGTGCCGGGACGGACCTGGGCGGTGGCGACGTCCGGATCGGCGGGCGGGCCTTCGAGGTCGGGGAGGGCCCGGTCAAGGCCGCGTACGTGAAAGAGGTGGAACCGCCGCAGCCGTTCCACCTCTTCCGCACCGAGCTGACGGAGGTCGTACGGACCTGCGTCGAGGACGGCACGTACCTGGTCGTCCAGGTCTGGAGGCCCGGAGAGCCGGTGCGCGCTCTCAGGCGGACGTGACCGTCACCCGCGGGAGGACTACTCCCACTCGATCGTCCCCGGCGGCTTCGACGTCACGTCGACCACGACCCGGTTGACGTCCCGGACCTCGTTGGTGATCCGGGTCGAGATGCGGGCGAGGACGTCGTAGGGCAGCCGGGACCAGTCGGCCGTCATGGCGTCCTCGGAGGACACCGGGCGCAGCACGATCGGGTGGCCGTAGGTGCGGCCGTCGCCCTGGACGCCGACGGAGCGGACGTCCGCGAGCAGGACCACCGGGCACTGCCAGATCTCGCGGTCCAGGCCGGCCGCGGTCAGCTCCTCGCGGGCGATGGCGTCGGCGTCGCGGAGGAGGTCGAGACGCTCCTTCGTCACCTCGCCGACGATCCGGATGCCGAGGCCCGGGCCGGGGAACGGCTGGCGGTGGACGATCTCCTCGGGCAGGCCGAGCTCCGCGCCGACCATGCGGACCTCGTCCTTGAACAGCTTGCGCAGCGGCTCGATCAGCTTGAACTCGAGGTCCTCGGGCAGGCCGCCGACGTTGTGGTGCGACTTGATGTTCGCGGTGCCGGTGCCGCCGCCGGACTCGACGACGTCCGGGTAGAGGGTGCCCTGGACCAGGAACTCCACGGCCGGGCCCTCGTCGGCGATGATCTCGGCCTGCGCCTGCTCGAAGACGCGGATGAACTCACGGCCGATGATCTTGCGCTTCTCCTCGGGGTCGCTGACCCCCTTCAGCGCGGTGAGGAAGCGCTCCTCGGCGTCGACGACCTTCAGCTGCACGCCGGTGGCCGCGACGAAGTCCTTCTCGACCTGCTCGGTCTCGCCCTTGCGCATCAGGCCGTGGTCGACGTAGACGCAGGTGAGCTGGGAGCCGATGGCCTTCTGGACGAGGGCGGCGGCGACGGCGGAGTCCACGCCACCGGACAGACCGCAGATCGCGCGCTTGTCGCCGACCAGTTCGCGGATCGCGGT
This sequence comes from Streptomyces sp. NPDC025833, assembly GCF_055558055.1. Lineage (NCBI taxonomy): Bacteria > Bacillati > Actinomycetota > Actinomycetes > Kitasatosporales > Streptomycetaceae > Streptomyces > Streptomyces sp. NPDC025833. The sequence goes on along the minus strand of NZ_JBVHNF010000007.1, from coordinate 269,045 downwards.
GACCTGCTCCTCGATCACGTTGCCGGTCGTCCAGTCGGGCGCGAGGCCGGCGCCGCGGTACAGGAAGTGCTCCAGGACCTGCTGACCGTGCGTGGAGTGCATGACCTCGGGGTGGTACTGGACGCCGTAGAGCTTCTTCTCGTCGTTCTCGAAGGCGGCGACCGGGACGACGTCCGTGGACGCGGTGACCGTGAACCCCTCGGGGGCGGCGGAGCAGGCGTCGCCGTGGGACATCCACACGTGCTGCTCGTCCGGGGTGCCCTCGAAGAGGGTGGAGGAGTTCCGGGAGACGTGCAGGTCGGTGCGGCCGTACTCGCGCGCCCCCGTGTTGTCGACGGTGCCGCCGAGGACCTGCGCCATCAGTTGGAAGCCGTAGCACATGCCGAAGACAGGAACGCCGGCCTCGAAGAGCTCGCGGTCGAGGCGGGGAGCACCCTCCTCGTACACCGACGAGGGGCCACCGGACAGGACGATCGCCGCGGGGTTCTTGGCGAGCATCTCCCGGACCGGCATGGTGCTCGGCACGATCTCGCTGTAGACCCGCGCCTCGCGGACGCGACGGGCGATGAGCTGGGCGTACTGCGCGCCGAAGTCGACGACCAGGACGGTGTCGGGGGTGGCGGCAGTGGGAGTCACTGATGACACGGGGTGCCTTCTGGTGGTCGGGCGGGGGTCTGTGCTACCGAGTCTAACGGGGCGACGGCGGGGCTTCCCCTGCGCGGCCCGTGGCATACTGGCCACATGCTCCAGCACACGACCTTCGTCTTTACCTATGGCACCCGGCCCGCCGGCTGCCATGGTCGTGCTGCTTGAGCTGACGCCAAGCGACTTCCCAGGCGCCCCGGGCCGACAAGGCCCGGGGCGCCTGTCGTTGTTCCGGGTCATGTCGTCCCAGGGCCTCCGCCTTCCCGACCGAGGAGCCCACCATGACCACCACCAGTGCGGGGACGAGCACCAGCGCGGGGACGACCGCCGCCCCGGAGGCGACCATCGCCGACGCCCGGGAGCGCATCGACGTGCTCGACGACCGGATCATCGGCCTGATCCAGGAGCGGATGGCCGTCTCCGCCGTCGTCCAGCAGACCCGTATCGCCGCCGGCGGGCGGCGCGTGCACCTCTCCCGGGAGATGGAGATCCTGGGCCGCTACCGGGACGCCCTGGGCAAGCCCGGCACCTCCTTCGCGATGACGCTGCTGGAGCTGTGCCGGGGCCGCATCTGAGTTCGGCCCCGCTCTCACCCGTGCGGAGCGTGACCGGTCAGGGCGCCGCCTCGTTGAGGGGGTGTCCGTGCCGGCCAGGTGCGGGCCCGACAGAACCCACGCGTGGCTCGCCGGGGCGATGAGGTGTACGGGTCGTGCCGTATGCCGTGGACCTCGCCCCGGGCAGTGACCGGACGGCAGGGGACAGCGGCCCGGTCACGCAGGAGGACGGCCGGCTCCGGGGACGACCGGGGCCGGCCGGCGGAAGACTGCGGACAGATCCAGGGCACATCCGCCGGATCGCCGCGGAACTCGGGCGCAGCCCCTCCGCGGTCAGCCGTGGGACACGCGGCGTCAGCCCCAACAACCTGACGCGGTATAGCCCGCGTAGTTGTCGTTGTAGACGTAGAACCAACCGTTGCCGTTCGATGTCCCGCAAGCGGTGTACCGGCCGCCCAGGATGACGCTGTTCGCACCACAGGCCCACGTCTGCCCCTTCAGGGCGGTGGTCACCAGAGCGGCACTGGTACTGGTGGTGGTGCGGATGGCCACGTTCTCCGACGCTGTCGCCTTGCCGTCGTCGCAGGCCGTGTTGGACCTGAGCTGGGTCGAGCCGTCGGCCGCACCGGCGACTCCCGGGAGGGCAAGGCCGACGGCGGCGGCAACCGCCAGCGTGACAGTCAGCCTCGATCGCATGATCTTTCCCATTGAGCCCCCTTTGATCGGTATGTGCGCAGTGAGTACCGATAAGTAGCGCCCGAGCTCCGCGCCCCGTCAAGCACCCGGTATGAGGTTGACCTGTTTTCGCGTCCGCCCCTGGTCGAGGGACTGGAGACTCGTCGGCCGGGTGCGGCCGTCAGGAGCCGGACACCGCTGCCGCCGAACTCGGCAACGGCTATGTGACTCACCTCACACAGTGAATCCCGGGTATCCGGAGCAACCCTTCTCGCTTGCCGCCGATCAAACCTCGCGGAAACGGCGAGAGGGACCTGCCTTCGGAGGGGGATGCAGGTCCCTCTGGACCGTCGCGGTCACTTCTTGGGCGGTACCGCCGGCATCCCCAGGAACGGCAGCCGCAGCGCGCCGAACGCGTCCGCCGGCACCGCCGGCGCCTTGGGCTCCACCGGCCGCAGCCGCTCGTACGCCGCACCCGGCGCCGGCCGCGGGTCCTCCTCGCCCTTGTTCGGCCAGAACGACATCGCCCGTTCGGCCTGCGCGGTGATCGTCAGCGAGGGGTTCACCCCCAGGTTCGCCGAGACCGCGGAGCCGTCCACGACCGAGATGCCCCAGTGGCCGTGCAGCCGGTGGTACGGGTCGATCACGCCCGTCTCCGGGGAGTCGCCGATGGGGCAGCCGCCCAGGAAGTGCGCGGTGAGCGGGGTGCCCATCAGCTCGCCGACGTTGCTGCCGGCGAAGCCGTTGATCTCGGCGGCGAGCGCGGAGGCGGCCTCGGTCGCGGCCCGGATCTGCTTGGGGTTCGGCGCGCCGTGCCCCTGCCGGGCGGTGAGCAGGCCCTTGCCGACCCCGGCGGGCTTCAGGTACGTCGTCAGCGAGTTGTCCAGGGACTGCATGACCAGGCCGATGATGGTCCGCTCCGACCAGCGCCGGTTGGACAGCGAGCGGCCGACCAGCAGCGGGTGGCGGACGGCGTTCGCCAGCCAGGCCAGCACGCGCGAGGAGCCCTCGGCGTAGGGCACCTGGAGGATGGACAGGCCGCCCATCGAGTTGGAGCCCTTGCCGTAGCGGACCGGTTCGACGTGGGTGTTGCCGTCCGGGTGGATCGAGGACGTGATGGCGACCCCGCGCGTGAAGTCGGCCCGCGGCTCGCCGGTCGCCCTGCGGTAGCGGCGGTCGTCGGTCTGCGCGCCGACCAGCGCCTCGGAGTTGGTGCGGGTCAGGTCCCCGAGCCGGCGCGACACGTACGGCAGCCGGCCGTCGGCCTTCATGCGGTGCAGCAGGGTCTGGGTGCCGTAGGTGCCGGCCGCGAGCACGATCCGGCGGGCGGTGAACAGCCGTCCCTCGCTCTTCTTCCTCCGGTGCGTCGGCAGGGTCGCGACCGCGTACCCGCCGCGCGAGTCGTCGGTGACGGACACGACGGTGGTCATGGGGTGGACCACCGCGCCCGCCTTCTCGGCGAGGTGGAGGTAGTTCTCGTTGAGGGTGTTCTTCGCCCCGTGCCGGCAGCCGGTCATGCACTCGCCGCACTCGATGCACGCCCTGCGGGAGGGGCCCGCCCCGCCGAAGTACGGGTCGTCCACCTCGCCGCCGGGCGGGGCCGCGGCCGTGCCGTCGGCGTCCTCGCCGTCGCCGAAGAAGACGCCGACCGGGGCGAGGTGGAAGGTGTCGCCGACGCCCATCCGCTGCGCCGCCGCCTTCAGGTGGACGTCGGAGGGGGTCATGGTGGGGTTGAGCCGCACCCCGAGCATGCGCCGGGCCTGGTCGTAGTACGGCTTCAGCTCCTCCTGCCAGTCGGTGATGTGCCGCCACTGGGGGTCCTCGAAGAACGCTTTCGGCGGTACGTAGAGGGTGTTGGCGTAGTTGAGCGAGCCGCCGCCGACCCCGGCGCCGGCCAGCACCATCACGTTGCCCAGCAGGTGGATGCGCTGGATCCCGTACATGCCGAGCTTCGGGGCCCAGAGGTAGTTCCGCAGGTCCCACGAGTTCTTCGGGAGGGTGGCGCGGGTGAAGCGGCGGCCGGCCTCCAGGACGCCGACCCGGTACCCCTTCTCGGTCAGGCGGAGGGCGGACACCGAGCCGCCGAACCCCGAACCGACGACGATCACGTCGTAGTCGTACCCGTCCTCGTCCCGGGCCTGGACAGACTTCTCCTGCGACACGTGCTCTCCTCGTCGGGAACGGGGGCGGATGGGGAACGGAGCGGGTCGGGAACGGGGGCGGCCGGCCGGTGCGCGGGGACTAGCGGAACCGGAAGGCCTTCATCAGGCGGAGGCTGGTGCTCATGAAGGCGGCGTACTGCTCGTCCGTCATCCCCAGGGACGGCGCCATCGGCAGCAGCCGCTGCTGGGCGACGGTCTGGGCCTCGGTGTACTTGAGGATGCCCTCGGAGCCGTGCCGGCGGCCGAGCCCCGAGTCCTTCATGCCGCCCATCGGGGACTGCGCGCTGCCGTAGGCGGGCGCGTAGCCCTCGTTGACGTTGACCGTGCCGGTGCGCAGGCGCGAGGCGATGTCGCGGCCCCGGCGGGCGTCCTTCGTCCACACGGAGGCGTTCAGGCCGTACGGGGTGGCGTTGGCGCGCTCCACGGCCTCCTCCTCGTCGGCGAAGCGGTAGACCGAGACGACCGGGCCGAAGGTCTCCTCCCCGCACACCGCCATGGAGTCCTCGACGCCGTCGAGGACGGTCGGCTCGAAGAAGTACGGGCCGATGTCCGGGCGGGCGACACCGCCCGCGAGCACCTTCGCGCCCTTGGCGACCGCCTCCTGGACGTGCCGCTCCACGGTCTTGAGCTGGCGCTCGCCGGCCAGCGAGCCCATGTCGGCGCCGTAGGCTAGGGAGTTGCCGAGCCGCATGGCCCGGGTGCGGGCGGCGAAGCGGTCGAGGAAGGCGTCGGCGACGGACTCGTGGACGTACAGCCGCTCGATGGAGATGCACAGCTGCCCGGCGGAGGAGAAGCAGGCGCGGACGGCGCCGGCCCCCGCCTTCTCGATGTCGGCGTCGTCGAGGACCAGCATGGCGTTCTTGCCGCCGAGTTCGAGGGAGACGCCGACCAGGCGGGCGGCGGCACCGGTGGCGACCTCGCGGCCGGTGCGGGTGGAGCCGGTGAAGGAGACGTAGTCGGCGTGCCTGACCAGCTCCGGGCCGACGACCGGGCCCTCGCCGAGGACGACCTGGAAGACCCCCTCGGGCAGACCGGCCTCGATCAGCAGGTCCCGCGCCCACAGCGCGGTCAGGCAGGTCTCCGTGTCCGGCTTCATCACCACGGCGTTGCCCGCGGCGAAGGCGGGCAGGGCGTCGCCGACGGACAGCTCCAGCGGGTAGTTCCAGGGGGCGATCTGGCCCACGACCCCGCGCGGGTGGCGCAGTTCGGTGACCTTGGTCAGGGCCGGCACGGCGCCCGCGTGCCGCTTGGGCCGCAGGTAGGCGGCGGCCCGGCGGCCGTAGTGGCGGGCCGCGACGGCGACGGCCTGCACCTCCTCGTGCGCGTGCAGGCGGGCCTTGCCGGTCTCCAGCTGGATCAGGTCGAGGACCTCGGCCTGCCGCTCCAGGACCAGGTCGTGGAAGCGGAGCAGCACGGCGGCCCGCTGCCGTACCGGGGTCCGCTCCCACACGGCCTGGGCGGCGCGGGCGGCCCCGAACGCCTCGCGGACGTCCTCCGGGGTGGACTCGGGCAGATCGGCCAGCTTCTCGCCGGTGAGGGGGGTGTGGTTGGCGGTGCGGCCGGAGCCGACGACACCCTTGGTGAGCTGGGCGACCAGCTCCGGGGTGACCACGTCGGCCGCGGTGCGGACGCCCGCGGGTGCGGGCGCGAGCGGGTTGGTACCGGCGGTGTGCGGGGCCTGCGAGTCCGTCATGAGGCGCAGGGTATGCCGCGGCGCACACTTTGTGTACCCGTCGGTAACGGGATTCACCGGGTACTCACACGCTGCCAGTGATCACTGGCAGGAAATGCGCTGATCAGGGCGTCGACGGGAGACGATCACTCGGCTCCGGGTTTCTTCGCGAGCAGCGGGCGCAGGGCGTCGAGGGGAGAGCGGCGCCGGGTGCCCGGCACCGTCCGCGCCTCCGTCCCCCCGGCCTCGCCGGGCGCCTCGGCCGGCTCGGGCTCGTCAGCCGGCTCGGTCGGCTCGGGCTCGTCGGCCGGCTCGGCCGCCTCCGCCTCCGGCCGCGCCCGCGGTACGGCGGTGCGGGGGAGCTGGTCGCCGAGGACGGCGGCGACCTCCTGCGGACCGGGCCGGTCCGCCGGATCGTCGGCGCACAGCCGGTCCAGCAGCGGGCCCAGCGCGCCCGCCCCCTCCCCCACCGCGGCGCGCAGCAGCGCGCCGAGGGACCACAGGTCGGAGGCCGGGCCCGCGCCGGGGCCCGCCGCCCGCTCGGGGGCGACGAAACCGGCGGGCGCGTCCTCCGCGTGCCCGTCCCCGATGCCGAAGTCGGTGAGGACGACGCGTCCGGTGCCGGACTCCAGCAGGACGTTGGCCGGTTTCACGTCCCGGTGCACGATGCCGACGGCGTGGCCGGCGCGCAGCGCGCCGAGCACGGCGAGCCCGATGCGCGCGGCCTCGGCGGGCGGGAGCGGACCGCGCCGCAGCACCTCGCGCAGGGACTCGCCCGCCACCAGTTCCATGACGATCCAGGGGACACCGTCCTCGGTGACGACGTCGTACACCGTCACGGCCGAGGGGTGGCGCACCCGGGTGACGGCGCGGGCCTCGTGGCGGAGCCGGTGCGCGGCGCGGCGGCTCTCCTCGTCCTCGGCCGGATCGCCGGGCAGCAGCGGCTCCTTGACCGCGACCGGCCGCCGCGCCTGTTCGTCCCGGGCCCGCCAGACCGTCCCGGTCGGGCCGGAGCCCAGACGTCCGGCAAGCCGGTACCGACCGCCGATCAGCCGTGCGCCGGGCGGGTGTTCGCCGTCTTCGGTCATGTCACATGAGTACCGTGCGCACCGCGCCGTTGTCGAAGCGGGCGCCCGGGCGGTACGGCGCCCTCCGCCCGCGCTCCCGCTCCCCTGTCCACGGCGGCGGGGCGGGTGAACCGGTCACCGGCGCGTGACCGAGAACGTGTCGACCGCCACGTCGAAGTACTCCCGCGCCTCCCGGACCTTGCCGACCGGCGCCGACACCCAGACGTCGTACAGCCGGCCGTCCTCCTCCCAGCACAGGTCGTAGGTGTGCCGGGGTCCCTCCGCCGGGCTGAAGCCGTTCCAGGTGAACTCCCAGAGCGCGGCGCGGTGCCCGGCGCGCGTGGCCGGGGTGACGCGGCCGTCGTGGTAACCGGGGTTGCTGGCGGGGCCGTCGGCGGCGGCCCGGTCCAGCACGCCCCGCGGGCCGTCCGGCTGCGTCTCGAAGACCCTGACGCCCAGGCGGAAGGTCTGTCCCGGCGAGAGGTAGAAGACGCGCTCGTCCTGCGGGCTGCGGGTGAAGTCCTCGGGTACGGCGAGGGAGAAGCCGGCCGGGTCCCGCGCGGTGCGGTAGCCGGAGGGCGCGGTGCGGACACCGGGGCCGGGCGGGAGGGAGGGCCGGGGGACGGACGTGCCGGAAGTCGACGTGGACGGCGACGGCGTGCCGGGAGGGGTCGTGGACGGTGCGGGTGACGGCGTGCCCGTGGGGCCGGTGCGCGTCCCGGGCGCCGGGCTCGTCGCCGTGCCGCCCGGGGCTCCCCCACCGCCGTCCCCGCGCCCGTGCAGCAGCAGCGCCGCGGCGGACACGCCCGCCCCGGCCAGCGCGGCGACGAGCAGCGCCGCCACCAGTAACCCCCGCGGGGACGACCGGGTCGCGAGCAGTTGTGTCGCGACGGGGAGCGGCCCGCCGTGCGGCAGGTCCGGCAGGGCCGGCGGGTACGGCTCCGGGGTCTTCGGCGTACGGCCTCCCCCGAGCAGGTGGATGAGTCCGGTGCCGTGCGGTCCCGCCGCGCCCGGTCCGGCGGGCGCGGGCGGGGTCCGGCCGGTCTCCAGGTACGTCCGCAGCATCCGCTCGGCGTCCACCGCGCCCAGCCGCCGGTCGGGATCGCGCTCCAGCAGGCCGCGGACGACGGGGAGCAGCGGGTCGGCCTGCGCCGGCGGGCGGATGTCGTCGCTGACGACGGCGTGCAGGATGCCGCCGAGCGAGTCGCGCCGGAACGGCGACTCGCCGCTCAGCGCCGTGCACAGCAGCGCGCCCAGGGACCACAGGTCGGACTCCGGGCCGGTGCGCAGCCCGGACATCCGCTCCGGCGCGGTGTACTCGGGCGAGCCGACGAAGGAGCCGGTCTCGGTGAGCGTGGTGGCGCCCTCGACCTGGGCGATGCCGAAGTCGGTGAGGACGACCCGGTCGGTGCCGTCCTCCAGCAGGACGTTCGCGGGCTTGATGTCCCGGTGCAGGACGCCCGCCTCGTGCGCGGTGTGCAGCGCGCTCAGCAGGGCGATGCCGATCCGCGCGGCCTCGCCGGCGTCGACGGGCCCGTGCCGGGAGATCCGGTCGGCGAGCGAGCCGCCGTCGACCAACTCCATGACCAGGTACGGCCGCTCGTCCTGTTCGATCACGTCGTGCACGACGATGATGTGCGGGTGCCGAAGCTGGCAGACCGCGCGGGCCTCCCGGAACGTACGGTCGCGGCGGCGCCGCATGTCGTCGTCCGGGAGCGAGTCGTCCGGCAGGAGTTCCTTGACCGCCACCTGACGGCCCAGTACCTGGTCGCTGGCCCGCCACACGACGCCCATGCCGCCGCGCCCGACGCGTTCCTCCAGGCGGTAACGGCCCGCGATCAGCCGGAAGCCGGCTCCCTCGGTCCCCATGCGCCCATCATGCCGCAGCGGGCGTCCGCCTCCCCGGAAACCGGGCGCCGCCCGGGCACATCCGGCCCGCCCACCGGCGGCTTCCGGCCGCGGCCGGGGTCCCCGGGTGCGCCGGTGCCATCCGCCCGCGCGGGCGCACGGGACCGGCGCGCGGTGCCGGCGCTACTGCTGCCAGCCCTGGAGCACCGACTTGAACTGCGCGCTCGTCGTCGCCCAGTCGGCCGCGGGCGAGGACATGTAGATGACGTACTCGACGCCGTCCCGGGAGATGTACATCTCCTCGACGGCGCGCCGCGGCCCCGGGAAGGGGGTGTCCTTGGGCTGTGCGGTCCAGGTGTACTCCCAGACGGAGCCGTCGATGTCGCGGTAGAGGTTGTTCTCCAGCCGCACCCGCCGGTAGTCGACCAGCCGGCGGCTGATCTGGTCGTCCAGGTCGAGCTGGTGCGACCTGGCGTCCTTGAAGTCCGGTGAGGTGTCGATGGCGATGCGGACGAAGTGCTCGCCGCCGTCGGGCGTGTAGTCGACCTGCCTGAGGTCGCCGGAGACGCCGACCACCTCGCGCGACCAGCCCTCCGGCAGGTAGACGCTGAAACCCCACTCGTCATCGTAGCGCCGCCAGGAGGAGGGGATCGTCCCGTCCTGGCCCGGTTCGGCACTGCCGCCGGCGCTGGCGGAGGGCGACGTGACGACCGGGGTGACGGTCCCGCCCCGCCCGTCGGTCCGCTCCATGTCGCCCCAGAGCTGGAAGGCCGCCGCCGCGCCGGCGCCGAGCACGGCGGCGGTGACGACGACGAGCGCGAACGTGCGCAGCCGGCGCCGCGGCCGGGCCGGTGCCGTACCGGCCGGGGGCGGGAACACGGGGGACACGGGTGTCACGGACGTCGGGCCGGTCGCGGGCCGGCCCGCGCCGCCCGGCGCCCCGGGGAAGGGACCGGCGCCGGGGGTCCCGGGCACGCGACCGGCGGACGGGCTTCCGTGGAAGGGACCGGCGGCCGGGTGGCCGGCGGAGCCGTGGCCCGGGTCGCCCGGCCCGCCCGGGGGCGCATCGGGCATCCGGGCCGGCACGAACACCCGCGTGGTGCCCGGCCGACTGCCCTCCGCCACGTCGGCGAGCATCCGCTCGGCCTCTTCCGGGGCCGGCCGCCGGGCCGGGTCCTTGTCCAGCAGGGCGGCGATGACCGGTCCGAGCGGACCGGCGTGGCGCGGATCCGCCACGTCCTCCTCGACGATCGCCTGCATGGTGCTCAGCGGCGAGGTGCGCCGGAACGGGGAGCGCCCCTCCACCGCCGTGTACAGCGTGGCGCCGAGGGCCCACAGGTCGGAGGACGGGCCCGGGTCGTGGCCGCGCACCCGCTCCGGTGCCAGGTAGTCGACGGAGCCGACGACCTCCCCGGTGCGGGTGATGGTGGTGTCGCCCTCGATCTGGGCGATGCCGAAGTCGGTGAGCAGCACCCGGCGGTCCGTGCCGAGCAGCACGTTGCCGGGCTTGACGTCCCGGTGCAGCACACCGGCGGAGTGCGCGGCGCACAGCGCGCGCAGCACCCACAGGCCGATCCGCGCGGCCTCCTGGGGCTCGATCCGGCCGCGCTCCTTGACCGCGTCGGCCAGGGAGTTGCCCTCCACCAGCTCCATCACGATCCACGGGCGGCCGTCGTGTTCGAGGACGTCGTGGATGGTGACCACGGCCGAGTGGTTGATGCGCGCGGCGGCCCGCGCCTCGGCACGGGTGCGGGCGAGCAGCACGGCCTGGTCGCTGTCGGACACGTAGAGCGCGGCGGTCAACTCCTTGATGGCGACCTGCCGGTGGAGCACCTCGTCGTGGGCGCGCCACACCCGGCCCATGCCGCCGCTGCCGATGGAGTCGGCGAGCCGGTAGCGGCCTGCTACGAGCAGGCCCTGCATCTGATTCACGTTGCCCCGCAATGCTTTTGACAGGGCCAGACTAGGGACCGGCCCGCACGCGGGGAACCAGCGGGGTGCGAAGTAGAGCGCACTGTGACGATGGTCATTTCCGCGCGAGAGGGGGAACCGGACCGCCGTGCCCCGCACATGGATACACGTGCTCAACCGGTGTAGCGATAGGTCGCGGTGGCCTGCTCGTACAGCCGCGTCACCTCGTCCCGCTCGGCCTCCGGCCCCCGCACCTGGACGATGTGGTAGCGGCCGTTCAGCAGCAACGCCATGTTCCGTACGAACAGGTCCCTGCCCTGTCCGTCGGTCCAGGTGAACTGCCCCTCGGCCATGGTCCGTCCGCCCACCTCGGTGGTCCGCAGCCCGGTCGCCGTGGCCCAGCTGGAGTCGCGGTACGGCTGCAGTTCGCGCTCCTTGTCCCGCTGGTAGACCATCGGGTCGCCGCCGAACGCGGACGCGCCGTCCCGGCCCGGTACGACGATCATCTCGAAGTTGCCGTGTGCGTAGACGACTTGGCCGCTGCCGTTCTTCGGGGTGTGCTGCCAGCCGTCGGCGACGGCGACCTGGAAGCCGACCGGGTCCTTGCGCAGGGTGAACCCGTCGGGGACGGCCGGGTCCCCGCCGGTCTGCGTCTCGGTCGCGGGCGTGGACGCGGAGGCGTCGCCCTCCGGTGCGCTCTGCCCGGACGACGGCTGCCGGGTGTGCGAGGGCACGGGACTCGGCTGCCCGGCGTTGCCGGTGCGGTCCGCGCCCGCGGTGTCGCCGCCGTCCTGCTTCGGCATGAAGAGCATCGCGTACGCGATCGCGCCGGCCAGCAGGGCGAGGACCAGCAGGAGCAGGCTCCGGCCGAGGCTGCGGGGCGAGCGGGCCTCCGCCCGCTCCCGGGCCCGCTTGTGCCGGCCGGCCGGATGGGCGGCGGGCAGCCGGGCGCGGCGGCGGCGCACCAGCTCGCCGCGGCGCCGGACGATCGGCAGCCGGGCCGGGTCGGCGGGCGGCACCGGGACGACGTGGACGCCGGCGTCCGGCTCGGGCGCGGACCGCACCAGGGAACGCAGCCAGCCGCTCAGCTCCTCGACGTCCGGCCGGTCCAGCGGGTCCTGGCGCAGCAGCGACTCCACGACCGGGCGCAGCGGGCCGCACTCCTCGGCGAAGGCGGGCGGCTCGGCGCACACCAGCTGCACCAGCTCGGCCGTCGAGTCCTCCGGGTAGGGGGCATGGCCCTGCACGGCCCGGAAGAGCAGCGCACCGAGTGCCCACAGGTCGGTGGCGGGGCCGATCGGCGCGGCGAGCTGCCAGTTCTCGTGCACGGAGCCGGCCTGTTCCGGTGCCCACCGCTCGGTCACCGGGCCCACCACGGTCATCCGCACCTGCCGCGCCCGCTCGGCGGCGAGGGCGGTGCCGGGTCCCCGGGACCCGGGTCCCGGCTCGTCCCAGCGGTCGGCCGGCTGCGCGGGGACCGGGGCGGGGGCGAGTCCGGCACGGGCGGGGGCGGGGTCCGGCCGGTTCCCGGCGCCTGCCGGGCCGCGGCCGTACCCCTGGACCGGCACCTGTCCGGGACGTCCGGCGCCGGCGCCCGGGGCCGGGGCGGTGCCGCCGGGTCCGGGGCGCGGTGCGGCGCCGTGCCAGGGGGCGCCGCCCACCCCGTAGGGGTCGACGGTCCGGCCGGGCGGCACCGCGCCGCCCGGCTCCGCGGGGTACGGCGGCCGTACCGCGGCGTCGGTGCCGGGGGTGCCGGTCCCGCTCTCGGCGGGCGGGCGGGCACCGGGCAGCGCGGGGCGCGTGTCGCCCTGGGCCTCGTGCACCCGGGCGGCGGCGCGGGCACCCGCCCGGTACGCGGCGATGGCCCCCGCCCGGGCGGCCCGGATGTCGGCACCGGGCTCCAGGGCCGGCTGCGGCACGCCCGGCGCGGCGCCGCCGCCCGGGGCCGGTCCGCCCGCCGACCGCGCCTGGATGGCGGCCCGCCGCGCGGCCTCGGGGTCGGTCCCGGCGGCCGCCGCCGGGGCGCCGCCCGCACGGACGCCGGGCCCGTCGGGGGTGCCGGGTGCGGAGCCGGGAGCATGGTGCGGGGGGCCGCCGTCACCGGGTGCGGCCGGACCGGTGCCGGGCGCCCCCTCGGGAGCCGGCACCGGGTCGTACCCGCACAGCGCCTCCTCCGCCGCGCCGGCCGCCAGACCGGTCAGCATCACACGGCCGTCGTCGCAGACCAGGACGGTGCGGACGGTGATGTTGCGGTGCACCCAGCCGTGGGCGTGCAGCACCCGGAGCGCCATGAGCACGTCGGCGGCGACCTCGGCCGCCCGGTACGGCGACAGCGGCTTCCCGGTGAGCAGGGCGGCCAGCGGGCGCGCCGCCACCATCTCGCTGACGATCCACAGGGACCCGCCCTCGGCGAAGACGTCGAAGACCTGGTCCAGGCGCGGGTGGTCGGGTATGCGGGCCGCCGCCTGGGCGGCCTCGACGGCGCGCCGCACCGCCGGATCGGCGGGCTGCCGGGTGGCGCCCCTGGCCTCCGGCGCCCGGCGGGTGGTGCGCTCACGCGCGGTGAAGCCCTCGGGCAGTCCCTCGGCGTCGAGCACCTCGGCCTCGACGACCTCCGGCAACGGCACCTGGCGGATCAGCACTTCCTGACCGCTGTAGGTGTCGAAGGCGCGGGTCTCGGTGAGTTCGTACTCCTCGGACGGCGGCAGCGGCAGGCGGTAGCGGTCGGCGAGCACCCGACCCGCGTAGTCGTCCACTTTGCCTCCCCCGGCCGCCCGGTTGGTCGCATCCGTTCGCCTCGCGGTCCGTCTCGCACACGCATGCGGCTGCGTACGGTCCGCGATCCTTCACGATACGTGCCGCAGGCAACCCGCAAGAAGCGGATGACGGATTCTCACGCACCAAACCGGTGCGCGGCGCCTACGACTTCGGCGTGAAGGACTTGGTCAACGTCTTCCAGGTGTCCTTGCGCGGGCCGCCGTGCCAGTCGGCGGCCTTCGCGGTGTACATCAGCGCGTAGCCGAGGTGGCCGCCGACCACGAAGCCCCGGTCGATCGTCCGGTAGGCGGTGCCGTCCTCGGTGTAGGTGAACTCCCAGTCGGCGGTGTTCCAGCCGCGGTAGCCCACCTTCTCGATGCGGATCCGGTGGTACTGCTCGCGCACCATGTACCGCTCCTGGTTGCGCCAGTCCGCCACCGGGTCGTCCTTGGGCGTGCCGGTCCAGGCGACGAGCAGCTTCTGCCCGTCGGGGCCGGTGTAGCGGTCGCCGGCGTCCGCGGCGGTCCGGAACGACCACCCCGCGGGCAGCCCGATCGAGTAGCCCTGGCCGCTCTTGTGCGTCTTCACGGCGGGCGCGCTCCCGCCGCCCTTCGCGCCGGCGTCGGCGGAGCGGTCGGCGGACCGGCTCGCGCCGGTGTCCGGTGCGGTGTCCGACGCCGACGCCGACGCCGACCCGGGGCCGGGGGACGGCGGGACGGCGTCGTCCGTACGGGGGCCGTTGTCCGCGCCGCCGTCCGTCCTGGTGTTCCGCTCGGCGGTCGTGGTGGCGGTGACCGCGCCCTTGGCCCCGCCGGCGCCGTCCTCGCCGTCACCGTTCAGGGTGAGGGCCAGTACGGTCCCGATCACCGCGAGCACGACCAGCACGGCGATGACCACGAGCGTGCGCCTGGGCACCACGTCGGTCAGCGGCGCCCTGGGCGCCTGCCGGGGCGGCAGGTCCAGGTCCGGCGGCGGCACCACGGGCCAGCCCGAGTTCGTCCGGCCCGCACCGGAGTTCGGCGCGCCGACGGCACCGGGCACCGGTCCTCCCGGCCGCCCGGCGCCCGCCGCGGCAGCCGTGCCGGGGCCGCGTCCGGCCGGGTCGCTCCCGCCGCCGCGCGCCGCCGCGCCCGGGGCCGCCGGCCCGGTCGCCTTGCGCGCCGGGCGCAGCGCGCCGCGCGGCTTCTCGCCGGGCCGCTCGCCCCGGCGGCCCGCCGGGGCGCCGGGCTGCGCCGGCAGCGGCACCACCTGCGTGGCGTCCAGCGGCCGCACGTCGGGCGCGTTGACGACGGCGGCGAGCAGGGCGCGGGCCCCGGCGTCGTCGAGCCGCTTGGCCGGGTCCTTGGTCAGCAGGCCGTAGATGACGTCCCGCAGCGGTCCCGCGTGCCTGGGCTCGTCCAGGGGCTCGGTCATCACCGCGGTGAGCGTGGCGATCGCCGAGCCCTTGTCGTAGGGCGGCGTGCCCTCGACCGCGGCGTACAGCAGGCCGCCGAGCGACCAGAGGTCGGCCGCCGGGCCCGGCTTGTGGCCGCGGGCCCGCTCCGGGGAGATGTAGGACGGGGCGCCGACGAGCATGCCGGTGGAGGTGATGGACGGGTCGCCCTCGACCTGCGCGATGCCGAAGTCGGTGAGGACGACCCGGCCGTCCTCGGAGATGAGCACGTTGGACGGCTTCACGTCCCGGTGCAGGATGCCCTCCCGGTGCGCGGAGCGCAGCACGTCGAGGACCGCCAGGCCCACCTCGGCGGCGCGCCTCGGCCCCAGCAGGCCGTCCTCGCGGATGACCTCGGCCAGGGACTTGCCCTCGACCAGCTCCATGACGATCCAGGGCCGGTCGTCCTCGTCGACGACGTCGAAGACCGTCACCGCGCTGTTGTTGCGGATCCGGGCGATCGCCTTGGCCTCGCGCAGGGTGCGCGTGATCAGGCGCCGCTTCTCCTCCTCGTCGATGTTCGACGGGAACCGCAGCTCCTTGACCGCGACCGTCCGGCCGAGGGTCTCGTCCTCGGCGCGCCAGACCGTGCCCATGCCGCCCCGGCCCAGTACGTCTCCCAGCCGGTACCGGCCCGCGAGGAGACGCCGCTCGTTCTTGTCCTGACGAGTCTCCTGACGAGATGTCCCCGCCCGCTCCGCCTCCGACATGCGTCCCCTCATACAACCCGCCCTGACAGAGCCTCCATTGTCTCTCACCCGGCAAGTGCCCGGCGCCCAGGGGGGCCCTGCCGGGTACCCGCCCCCGCCGCCCCGCGGCGTCGCCTGAAGGCGGTGTTCCGTTTGTCGGGATGACGGGGCGTAAGGGGGGAGGAACCGCCATTCCGGCGCTTCGAGCGGTCCTGTCCCCACCGGCGGCCCGGGACACCGGGGACGGGGAGCGCCCTTCCGGGTGCGGTCCGGACCGGGTCCCGGGGCCGGGCGTCCCGGGACGCGGGAGCGGCGGGCCCGGAGCGCCGGACCCGGGTGCTACAGCGGGACGATGTCCGGGGCGCCCAGCCGGGCCGCGTCGGCCGTCTGGTCGTCCGGCTGGAGCTGGGACTCGCGCTCGGCCTCCACCCGCTTCTCGTAGTGCTCCACCTCCCGCTCGATCCGCCCCTCGTCCCAGCCGAGGACCGGGGCCATCAGCTCGGCCGCCTCCCGGGCGCTGCGGGTGCCCCGGTCGAAGGTCTCGATGGAGATGCGGGTGCGGCGGGTGAGGACGTCGTCCAGGTGCCGGGCGCCCTCGTGCGAGGCGGCGTACACCACCTCGGCGCGCAGGTAGTCGTCGGCGGCGTGCAGCGGCGCGCCGAGCGCGGGGTCGGCGGTGACGAGGTCCAGGACCTCCTGGGCCAGCGAGCCGTACCGGTTCAGCAGGTGCTCCACACGGACCACGTGCAGTCCGGTGCGCGCGGCGATCCGCGCCCGCGCGTTCCACAGCGCCTGGTAGCCCTCCGCGCCCAGCAGCGGGGTCTCCTCCGTCACGCAGTCGGCGACGCGCGCGTCCAGGCCGTGCACGGCCTCGTCGACGGCGTCCTCGGCCATCACCCGGTACGTGGTGTACTTGCCGCCCGCCACGACCACCAGTCCGGGCGCCGGGTGGGCGACCGTGTGCTCGCGGGACAGCTTGCTGGTGGCGTCGGACTCGCCGGCCAGCAGCGGGCGCAGGCCGGCGTACACGCCCTGGACGTCGTCGCGGGCGAGCGGCACGGACAGCACCGAGTTGACGTGTTCCAGCAGGTAGTCGATGTCGGCGCTGGACGCGGCCGGGTGCGCCTTGTCCAGGTCCCAGTCGGTGTCGGTGGTGCCGATGATCCAGTGCCGGCCCCAGGGGATGACGAACAGGACGGACTTCTCGGTGCGCAGGATCAAGCCGGTGGTGGAGTGGATGCGGTCCTTGGGCACGACCAGGTGGATGCCCTTGGAGGCGCGGACGTGGAACCGGCCGCGCTCGCCGACCATCGCCTGCGTGTCGTCGGTCCACACGCCGGTGGCGTTGACGACCTGCTTGGCGCGGATCTCGTACTCCCCGCCGCCCTCCACGTCCCGCACCCGGGCCCCGACGACACGCTCGCCCTCGCGCAGGAACCCGGTCACGCGCGCGCGGTTGGCCGCCTTCGCGCCGTAGGAGGCCGCCGTGCGCACCAGCGTGGTCACGAAGCGGGCGTCGTCCACCTGGGCGTCGTAGTACTGGAGGGCGCCGACCAGGGCGTCCTTCTTCAAGCAGGGGGCCACGCGCAGGGCCTGGCGGCGGGTCAGGTGGCGGTGCGCGGGCAGGCCCCGGCCGTGTCCGCGGGCCATGGACATCGCGTCGTACAGCGCGACGCCCGAGCCGGCGTACAGCCGCTCCCAGCCCCTGTGCTCCAGCGGGTACAGGAACGGCACCGGTTTGACCAGGTGCGGGGCGAGGCGTTCGAGCAGCAGGCCGCGTTCCTTGAGCGCCTCGCGGACGAGGGCGAAGTCGAGCATCTCCAGGTAGCGCAGGCCGCCGTGTATGAGCTTGCTGGACCGGCTGGAGGTGCCGGACGCCCAGTCGCGGGCCTCGACCAGTCCGGTGGACAGCCCGCGGGTGACGGCGTCGAGCGCGGTGCCGGCCCCGACCACTCCGCCGCCGACCACCAGCACGTCCAATTCGCCCTCCGCCATGGCCGCCAAAGCCTCGGCGCGCTGGACCGGCCCCAGAGTCGCTGTCCTCACCGCTGCCTCCCGCTGTCGCAGACTCGCTCGCGTCGGCCGCGCCCGGTGGACGAAGCCCGGTTCATCCCCTCCTCATGCCCAGATTCTGACCGGGTTGCCCGGCCCCGGCCACCACGGGCTCCCCAGCTGTGGACAACTCCCACACAACCCGCAAGACACACAAACACAATCACACAGAACGGTCATATGTGTACCTAGTCTGACAGTGCACTCGCTCATGCTGTCCACAGCGGTTGCGCACCTGTCCCGCTTCGGCTACTGGGAAGGACGGCCCACGCATGCCCGCAGACCTCGCCGTCATCGGACTCGGCCCCTACGGCTCACCGCTCGCCCAGGCCGCCGTCGCCGCCGGGATCTCCACCGTCGGCTTCGCCACCGGACCCGAGGCGGGGCCGCTCAGCCCCGCCGAACTGCGCCGGATGCACGCGGCCGGTTTCCGGCCCGGCACCGACCCCGCCCAGCTCGGCCGCGTCCGCACCGCGGTGATCTGCGCGCCCACCCCGCGCGGCGCCGACGGCGGGCTCGACCTCGGCCAGGTCGAGGCGGCGGCCCGCGCCCTGGCGGAACGGCTCCGCCCGCACACCACGGTCATCCTGGAGTCCCCCGTGCTGCCGGGCACGACGGAGGAGTTCCTGCGCCCGCTGCTGGAGGAGGGCTCCGGCCTGCGCGCCGGCCGCGACTTCCACCTGGCGTACTCCCCCAGCCGGGTCGCCCCCGGCCACCGCGACCACCCGCCCGCCGGCACCCCGAAGGTCATCGGCGGCCTCACCCCCGCCTGCACCGAGTCCGCCGCGGCGTTCTACGGCCGGCTCACCGACAAGGTGGTACGCGCGCGTGGCCTGCGCGAGGCGGAGACCGTGCAGTTGCTGGAGACCAACTTCCGGCACGTCAACATCGCGCTCGTCAACGAGATGGCCGTCCTCTGCCACGAGCTGGGCGTGGACCTGTGGGACGTCATCCGGTGCGCGGAGACCAGGCCGTTCGGCTTCCAGACGTTCCGTCCCGGTCCGGGCGTCGGCGGGCACGGGGTCGCCCAGGACCTGACGGGGCACGCGACCCGCACCCTGCGCATGGTCGAGCTTGCCCAGCAGGTCAACAGCCGGATGCCCCGGTACGTCGTGCAGCGGGCCGCCACGCTCCTGAACGAACACGGCAAGTCCGCGCGCGGGGCCCGCATCCTGCTCCTCGGTGTCACCTACAAGCCCGACCTCGCCGACCTCCAGGGCACGCCCGCCCACGAGATCGCCGTCCGGCTCATGGAGTTCGGCGCCTCGGTGAGCTACCACGACCCGTACGTGCCGTCCTGGAACGTCCTGGACCGCCCGGTCCCGCGCGCGGACTCCCTGTACGAGGCGGCGGCCGACGCCGACCTCACGGTCCTCCTCCAGCCGCACCGCACGTACGACCTGCAAGGCCTGTCGGTGAAGGCGCAACTGCTGCTGGACACGCGCGGGGCCACGCCCACGGGGGCGGCGCACAGGTTGTGAGCGGGGGCGCGCGGACGGGCCGGGCCCCCGGGACCGCTGGCACCGGGGCCGCCGCGCGAGTACCTTACGGACACAGGTGGAGCCCACCGCAGCGGGTACTGCGGCAGGCTCCCGGATGGTTCACGGAGTGTCCGCCCCTAGTTTGCGTGGGGGCGGCCGCTCACCATCCGAAGATCCGCAAGATCCACCTCCTCCGGCACTTGACCGTCCACAGACGGATCCGGTCGCCCGCCGGCCGGATTCGCCTCGAACGCAACCACGCGCCCCCTCCGCACCACGCGCCCCGGGCCGTCCGCGGCCCCGGGCACGCGGAGGGGCCGGTCACCCGTTCGGGATGACCGGCCCCTCGGACGCCGCGGGGAGCGCGTGCGCGGTTACCGGCGGTGCTGGCTGTCCGCCACCGTCACCTCGACCCGCTGGAACTCCTTCAGCTCGCTGTAGCCGGTGGTGGCCATGGCGCGGCGCAGGGCGCCGAAGAAGTTCATGGAACCGTCCGGGATGCGGGACGGACCCGTGAGGATCTCCTCGATCGTGCCGACCGTGCCGAGGTCGACCTTCTGGCCGCGCGGAAGCTCCTCGTTGACCGCCTCCATGCCCCAGTGGTGGCCCTTGCCGGGCGCGTCCGTGCCCCGGGCCAGCGGGGAGCCCATCATCACGGAGTCGGCGCCGCAGGCGATCGCCTTCGGCAGGTCGCCGGACCAGCCGACGCCGCCGTCCGCGATCACGTGCACGTACCGGCCGCCGGACTCGTCCATGTAGTCACGGCGGGCCGCGGCCACGTCGGCGACGGCCGTGGCCATCGGCACCTGGATGCCGAGGACGTTGCGCGTGGTGTGCGCGGCGCCGCCGCCGAAGCCGACCAGGACACCGGCCGCGCCCGTGCGCATCAGGTGCAGCGCGGCGGTGTAGGTGGCGCAGCCGCCGACGATCACCGGGACGTCCAGTTCGTAGATGAACTGCTTCAGGTTCAGCGGCTCGTGCGAGGACGACACGTGCTCCGCCGAGACCGTCGTACCGCGGATGACGAAGATGTCCACGCCCGCGTCCACGACCGCCTTGGAGAACTGGGCGGTGCGCTGCGGGGAGAGCGCGGCGGCGGTGACCACGCCGGCGTCACGCACCTCCTTGATGCGGGCGCCGATCAGCTCCTCCTTGATCGGGGCCGCGTAGACCTCCTGGAGGCGGCGGGTCGCCTGCTCGGCCGGCAGCTCGGCGATCTCGTCGAGCAGCGGCTGCGGGTCCTCGTACCGGGTCCACAGTCCCTCGAGGTTGAGCACGCCGAGGCCGCCCAGCTCGCCGATGCGGATCGCGGTGGCCGGGGAGACCACGGAGTCCATGGGCGCGGCCAGGAACGGCAGCTCGAAGCGGTAGGCGTCGATCTGCCAGGCGATCGAGACCTCCTTCGGGTCCCGCGTACGGCGGCTGGGGACGACGGCGATGTCGTCGAAGGCGTACGCCCGGCGGCCGCGCTTGCCGCGCCCGATCTCGATCTCAGTCACGTTGGTGGCCTTTCCCTATGCGTTGCAGCGCCTTCCAGTATCGCCGACGGGTGCGGCGAGGGCGGCCCCGGATGCTCCGGGACCGCCCTGGCACGACCTCACGCGCGCGCGTGCGTCACCTCTTGCTGCTGTAGTTCGGCGCCTCGACCGTCATCTGGATGTCGTGCGGGTGGCTCTCCTTCAGACCCGCCGAGGTGATGCGCACGAACCGGCCGTTCTCCTGGAGGTCGGGAACGGTCCTGCCGCCGACGTAGAACATCGACTGGCGCAGGCCGCCGACGAGCTGGTGGACGACGGAGGACAGCGGGCCGCGGTAGGGCACCTGGCCCTCGATGCCCTCGGGGATCAGCTGCTCGTCGGAGGCGACGCCCTCCTGGAAGTAGCGGTCCTTGGAGAACGACCTGCGGTCGCCGCGGGTCTGCATGGCGCCGAGCGAGCCCATGCCGCGGTACGACTTGAACTGCTTGCCGTTGATGAACAGCAGCTCGCCCGGGGACTCCTCGCAGCCGGCCAGCAGCGAGCCGAGCATCACCGTGTCGGCGCCCGCGACCAGGGCCTTGGCGATGTCGCCGGAGTACTGCAGACCGCCGTCGCCGATCACCGGGACACCAGCCTCCCTGGCGGCGAGCGCGGCCTCGTAGATCGCGGTGACCTGCGGGACGCCGACGCCGGCGACGACGCGGGTGGTGCAGATGGAGCCGGGGCCGACGCCGACCTTGATGCCGTCGGCACCCGCGTCGACCAGGGCCTTGGCGCCGTCCCGGGTGGCGATGTTGCCGCCGATGACGTCGACGCCGGAGGAGTTCGACTTGATCTTGGCGATCATGTCGCCGACCAGGCGGGAGTGACCGTGGGCGGTGTCCACGACGATGAAGTCGACACCGTTCTCGATCAGCGCCTGGGCGCGCTCGAAGGCGTCACCGGCCACGCCGACGGCGGCGCCGACCAGGAGACGGCCCTCGGCGTCCTTGGCGGCGTTCGGGTACTGCTCCGCCTTGACGAAGTCCTTGACGGTGATCAGGCCCTTGAGGACGCCCTCGTCGTCGACCAGCGGCAGCTTCTCGATCTTGTGCTTGCGCAGCAGCTCCATGGCCTCGGGGCCGGAGATGCCGACCCGGCCGGTGACCAGCGGCATCGGGGTCATGACCTCGTGCACGCGCCGGCTGCGGTCGCTCTCGAAGGCCATGTCGCGGTTGGTGACGATGCCGAGGAGGCGCTTGTCCGCGTCGGTCACCGGGACGCCGCTGATCCGGAACTTCGCGCACAGCGCGTCGGCATCGGCGAGCGTGGCCTCCGGGTGGATGGTGATGGGGTCGGTGACCATGCCGGACTCGGAGCGCTTCACCAGGTCGACCTGGTTGGCCTGGTCCTCGATGGACAGGTTGCGGTGCAGGACGCCGACACCGCCCTGGCGGGCCATCGCGATCGCCATGCGGGACTCGGTCACCTTGTCCATGGCGGCGGACAGCAGCGGGATGTTGACCCGCACGTTCCTGGAGACGTACGAGGCGGTGTCGATCTGGTCGGGCGCCATGTCCGACGCGCCCGGCAGCAGCAGCACGTCGTCGTAGGTCAGCCCGAGTGTCGCGAATTTTCCGGGCACTCCGTCGACGTTGGCAGTCATGACACCTTCCCCAAATGGCCTTGATCGGTGCGGATGTCCATGCTAACGGGAAGCGTCGCTAGCAAATTCCACGGTAGGCGGTCACTTCAGGCTTCGTATGTTCGTACGGAATCCGTGGCACACCCGTGCGGCGCGGGAGCTGTGGGGCCCCGCGCACGGTGGTTACTGTTCGGCGAGCGCCCGGAGGCGGCTCAGCGCCCGGTGCTGGGCCACGCGGACCGCTCCGGGTGACATACCCAACATCTGTCCGGTCTCCTCCGCGGTCAAGCCCACCGCGATGCGCAGCAGGAGCAGCTCGCGCTGGTTCTCGGGGAGGTTGGCCAGCAGCTTCTTGGCCCACTCCGCGTCGCTGCTGAGCAGGGCGCGCTCCTCGGGGCCGAGGGAGTCGTCGGGCCGCTCGGGCATCTCGTCCGACGGCACCGCGGTCGACCCCGGGTGGCGCATGGCGGCGCGCTGGAGGTCGGCGACCTTGTGGGAGGCGATGGCGAAGACGAACGCCTCGAAGGGGCGGCCGGTGTCGCGGTAGCGGGGCAGGGCGAGCAGCACCGCCACGCAGACCTCCTGGGCGAGGTCCTCCACGAAGTGCCGCGCGTCGCCCGGGAGCCGGGACAGCCGGGTGCGGCAGTAGCGCAGCGCCAGCGGGTGGACGTGCGCGAGCAGATCGTGCGTGGCCTGCTCGTCGCCGTCGACGGCACGGTGCACGAGCGGGCCGATCGCCCCGTGGGCCGTGGCCGCATCGTCGTCGCGCATCGGTCCATGGTGCCTTGCGGCCGTCCGGTCCGTCGCATCGTGTTCGTGGTTGTGCACCGAAGCGTTATGAGCAGGTGCGCCGGCACTCATCCCCTGCGCCCTCCCCTTCCGCTCGACCGACTCGTCCCCGAGAGACTCCACATCTCAAGGATGCGGCATCCGCGCCGAAACGAGCAGCGCGCGTCCGGCGGGCCGCCTCGCCCGGCCCCCTCCGGGGGGCCGACGGCGGTGGTGCGCCGGTGTGCGGTGGTGCCCCGTCGAGGCGTTTCGTGCGCCGGGCGCGCGCGCTCGCCGCGGGGGGCCGCCGTTCCGCGCCGGGCCCGGTCCGCCCGGCCGTCCGCGGCGCGCCGGAACCCGCGCGCCGCCCGACACCCGTGCGGACGTGTCCGCCGGGCACCCGCGGGGAGCACGCCCGGTCGGCCGCTCGCACCCTGGTCACGGAAAGCCCTGTTCAGGACGGAGACCGTGGCATCTGGTGCGGTGCGGTGCGGTGCCGTCCGGCACCTCCGTCCGGGCGCCGCCGACGGGGGCGGGTGCCCGCGCGGGAGACCGGCCGGCGTACCGCGCGGTGCCCGGCAGCCCGCGCCGGGCGGGTACGCGCCGGACACCGTGAGTCACCGCGCCGGACCGCCACGCGGCGCGTCCGGCGCCGCGTCCCCGTGCGGTCGTCGTTCGGGCGGGAACCGTGCGCGAGGGGCGCGCGGAGGAGCACGGACGGCGGGGGGAACGGGAGCCGGGCCGGGTGCCGCCCGGCGTCGGGCGGCCCGCAGCGCCTGGCACCGGTTACCGGACCAGTCCCCAGCGGAAGCCGAGGGCCACCGCGTGTGCCCGGTCCGAGGCGCCCAGCTTCTTGAACAGGCGCCGTGCGTGGGTCTTGACCGTGTCCTCGGAGAGGAACAGCTCACGGCCGATCTCGGCGTTCGAGCGGCCGTGGCTCATGCCCTCCAGGACCTGGATCTCACGCGCGGTGAGCGTGGGCGCGGCACCCATCTCCGCCGAGCGCAGCCGGCGCGGGGCGAGCCGCCAGGTCGGGTCGGCGAGGGCCTGCGTCACCGTGGCGCGCAGTTCCGCGCGCGAGGCGTCCTTGTGCAGGTAGCCGCGCGCGCCGGCGGCGACCGCGAGGGCCACGCCGTCGAGGTCCTCGGCGACGGTGAGCATGATGATGCGCGCCCCCGGGTCCGCGGACAGCAGCCGGCGCACGGTCTCGACGCCGCCCAGGCCGGGCATGCGCACGTCCATCAGAATGAGGTCGGAGCGGTCGGCGCCCCAGCGGCGGAGGACTTCCTCGCCGTTGGCCGCCGTCGTCACACGCTCGACACCGGGCACGGTCGCGACCGCGCGGCGGAGCGCTTCTCGGGCAAGCGGGGAGTCGTCGCAGACGAGGACGGATGTCATGACCGCCCTCCGCAGCTGATGCGCGTCACCTTGAGCCTCCAGGCTGGTACGGAATCGTCACCTGTGCGGTCGACCGTCTCGGACGCCTGCCCGAGCGCTTGTTTTCTCAACCGCCTCCGCACTCTCAACGACGGTCACTCGAAAGAGTTACGGGGCCGCGTGCCGTCTTCGGCACTCTACGTGAGGGCGTCGACACGGTGCAGACATGCCCGACGGACTCTCAACTTTTCATCACAACCTATGCCCCATTCGGCCCCTTTTCTTCCCGTTTCGTAGTGTCCGGGGCTAGATTCGCAATGAGTCATATTTTCATCTCCTTAGACCGGAGATGTACGGTCGTTGGCACCGTATCCGCCCAGAACGGCGACAAGGGGTCACGTAATGGCAGATTTCTCCCGCCTTCCCGGACCGAACGCGGACCTGTGGGACTGGCAGCTGCTGGCTGCCTGCCGCGGGGTGGACAGCTCGCTCTTCTTCCACCCGGAGGGCGAGCGCGGGGCGGCTCGGAGCGCTCGCGAGAACTCGGCCAAGGAGGTCTGCATGAGGTGCCCGGTCCGTGCGGAGTGCGCGGCGCACGCGCTTGCGGTGCGCGAGCCGTACGGCGTCTGGGGCGGCCTGACCGAGGACGAGCGTGAGGAGTTGATGGGGCGCGCGCGCAACCGCCTGGTGGCGGCCTCGACCACCGGCGGGGACACCGCTCCGAATCACTGAAGGAACGTTTCAGCACCCACAGCCCACCGGGTGCGCACATCCATCCCCACTTGGGCACGCGCGCGCGTGCCCAAGACTCTGCCGCCGCCCCTGCCCCACACGCCGAACCCGCCGTACCCGCCGGGCCGGCCGGCCCCGCCGGCCCGCGCCGCGTACGGCACCCGCCGCCCGCCCGTCAGGCGCGCCCGGCCGCCCGGGCGAGCTGCTCCAGCGTCGCGGACACGGCCGGCACCTGTGCCAGGTCGGGCAGGGTGAGGGCGACGATCTCGCGCCGCACCGCCGGCTCCAGCCGGACCGTGCGGGCGCCCCGCGGCCGGACCGGCTCCACGGCGAGCTGGGGCAGCACCGCCACCCCGAGGCCCGCGCCGACCAGGCCGACCACGGCCGGGTAGTCGTCGGTGGCGAAGTCGATGCGCGGGGTGAACCCGGCCCCCTCGCAGACCTCGATCAACTGGCCGCGGCAGCGCGGGCAGCCCGCGATCCACGGCTCGCGGGCCAGCTCGCCGATGGCGACGGACTCCGCGCGCGCGAGGCGGTGCCGCTCGGGGACGAGGGCCACCAGCCGGTCCGTCAGCAGGGGGCGCACGACGAGGTCGTCCCAGTCCTCGGCGACCGCCGCGCCCTCGTAGCGGAAGGCCAGGGCCAGGTCGCAGTCGCCCTCGCGCAGCAGCTCGACGGAGCGCGGCGGCTCGGCCTCCTCCAGCGAGACGCGGGTGCCGGGGTGGGCGGCGCGCAGGGCGGCCAGGGCGGTCGGGACCAGGGTGGAGCTGCCGCTGGGGAAGGAGACCAGCCGGACCCGGCCCGCGCGCAGGCCGGCGATGGCGGCGACCTCCTCCTCGGCCGCGGTGAGCCCGGCGAGGATGCCGGAGGCGTGCCGGACCAGGGCCTCGCCGGCCTGGGTGAGGCGCATCTCGCGCCCGTTGCGGACCAGCAGCGGGGTGCCGACGGAGGCCTCCAGGGCCTTCATCTGCTGGCTGACGGCGGGCTGGGTGCAGCCCAGTTCGCGCCCGGCCGCCGAGAAGGAACCGGTGGTGGCCACGGCGCGCAGGACGCGGAGATGACGTGCCTCGATCACCCTTCGAGCATAAGCCCAGCTTGGACCGGCGGCCCGATATTCGCTCGCTCCTTTGGGATCGCTCCCGTACCGTGCTGCCATGAGGCTTCTCTCGGTCAATCTGGGCCGCGCGCGGACGGTGCCGTACACGGACCAGCCGCAGGGTGTGACGGGCATCGACAAGCGGCCCGTCGACGGCCCGGTGCGGGTGGCGGCCCCCGGCCCCAAGGGCACCGGCGGCAGCGGCCTGACCGGTGACACCGTGTGCGACCTGCGCCACCACGGCGGTGACGACCAGGCGGTGTACGCCTACGCGCGCGAGGACCTCGACGCCTGGGAGCGCGAGCTGGGCCGGCCGCTGGCCAACGGCTGCTTCGGGGAGAACCTCACGACGGACGGGCTCCTCGTCTCGGACGCGCTGATCGGCGAGCGCTGGCGGATCGGCCGCGAGGTGGTTCTGGAGGTGACCTCGGGGCGCATCCCGTGCCGTACGTTCCAGGGCCATCTGGGCGAGCGCGGCTGGGTCAAGAGCTTCACCCGGAAGGGCGCGACGGGTGCCTACCTCCGGGTGATCGAACCGGGCGAGATACGGGCGGGCGACCCGGTGGAGATCGTGCACCGGCCGGAGCACGGGGTGACGGCGGCCATGGAGTTCCGCGCGACCACCACCGAGCGGGACCTGCTGCCCCGGCTGCTCGCCGCGGGCGCCGCGCTGCACCCGGAGGCGCTGGCGAAGGCCCGCAAGTACGCCGCCGCGCACGGGGTCTGAGCCGGCGTCGGTCCGGGACGGCGCACGGGCGCTCGGACCACCGGGATCATCGGCCCGGGTCACTACCCTTGGGCCATGACAACGGCTCTGATTACGGGATCGACCGCGGGCATCGGCGCCGCGTTCGCGCGGCGGCTGGCGGCGGACGGGCACGACCTCGTCCTGGTCGCCCGGGACACCGGGCGGCTGCGCGACCAGGCGACCGAACTGCACGACCGGCACGGCATCGAGGTCGAGGTGCTGACCGCGGACCTGGCGCAGGACAAGGGGATCGAGGCGGTGGCCGACCGGCTCGGCGACCGGCGGAAGCCGGTCGACCTGCTGGTCAACAACGCCGGCTTCGGCAACAAGGGCCGCTATCTGGACGTGTCGATGGCCGACGAGCTCCGGATGCTGAAGGTGCACTGCGAGGCGGTGCTCCGGCTGACGTCGGCGGCGGCGGAGGCGATGCGCGGGCGCGGCCGGGGCGGGGTGGTGAACGTCGCCTCGGTGGCCGCCTTCCTCCCGCGCGGCACGTACGGCGCGTCCAAGGCCTGGGTCGTGCAGTTCACCCAGGGCGCGGCGAAGGACCTGGCCGGCACCGGGGTGCGGCTGATGGCGCTCTGCCCGGGCTTCGTGCGCACCGAGTTCCACGAGCGGGCCGGGATGGGCACGGACAACATCCCCGGCTGGATGTGGCTGGACGCCGACAAGCTGGTCGCCGCGGCCCTGACCGACCTCGCGCGCGGCAGGACGGTGTCCATCCCGGACCCGCGCTACAAGGCGCTGATGGGTCTGGTGAAGGTGACGCCGCGGGGGCTGCTGGGCGGGATCAGTTCCCGTACGGGGCGCAAGTACGGGCCGCAGTAGCCGGCGGGTGACGCCGCGGTCCCGGTGGGAGAATGGGCGGGACGGTTTCCGGGCCAGGGGGGCCTGAGCCTGAGGCGGGCGCCATGACCTTCGTACAGCTCATCGAGTGCAGGACGAGCCGGCTGGACGAGATGAACCGGCTCCTGGACGACTGGGTCCGGCAGGCCGGGGGGAAGCGGGCGGCGACGCACGCGCTGGTCGGCACGGACCGCTCGGACGCCTCGCACGTCGTCGAGATGGTGGAGTTCCCCTCGTACGAGGAGGCGATGCGGAACTCGAACCTCCCGGAGACCGACCGGGTCTACCGGGGGCTGGTCGCGCTGTGCGACGAGCTGCCGACGTTCACCGACCTGGACGTCGTCCGGGACGAGAACCTGTCCGAGCACGTCGTGCGGAGGTTCTTCGAGGCGCTGTGCGCCCCGGACGAGCTGCCCCCGCTGAACGACCTGCTGGACGAGGACGTGCACAGCCGCGATCCGATGAACCCGCAGGACACCATCGGGCTGGACCACGTCCGCGCCGAGTTCCGGATGTGGCGGGCGGCCTTCGACTTCCGGTTCACGGTCGAGGACGTCCTCGCCCAGGGCGGGCGGGCCTGCGCGCGCTGGAACTGGCGCGCCACGCACCGGGGCGACTTCCTGGGGATCGCCCCCACCGGCAGGCGGGTCGCCAGGACCGGGATGACCCTGTTCCGCTTCGGAGCGAGCGGCCGGATCGCCGAACTGTGGTGGCAGCACGACCAGCTCGGGCTGCTGGAGCAGCTCGGGGCGCTGGACGAGTGGGAGCGGTAGGCCGGGCGGACAGGGCGAAGGCCCGGCCCCCTCGACGGGGTGCCGGGCCTTCACTCACGGGCGGTCGCCTCAGTGGGCGTGGCCGTGGCCGTGACCGGCGGCGGCCGGCTCCTCCTCTTCCTTCTTCTCGACGACCAGGGTCTCGGTCGTGAGCAGCAGGGAGGCGATGGAGGCGGCGTTCTCCAGGGCGGAGCGGGTGACCTTGACCGGGTCGATGACGCCGGCCTTGACCAGGTCGCCGTACTCGCCGGTGGCGGCGTTGTAGCCCTGACCCTTGTCCAGGTCCTTGACCTTGGACACGATCACGTAGCCCTCCTGGCCGGCGTTCTCGCCGATCCAGCGCAGCGGCTCGACCACGGCGTTGCGGACCACGGAGACACCGGTGGCCTCGTCGCCGGTCTTGTCGAGGTTGCCCTCCAGGACCTTGGAGGCGTGCACCAGGGCGGAGCCACCACCGGAGACGATGCCCTCCTCGACCGCGGCGCGGGTCGCGGAGATGGCGTCCTCCAGACGGTGCTTCTTCTCCTTCAGCTCCACCTCGGTGGCGGCGCCGACCTTGATCACGCACACGCCGCCGGCCAGCTTCGCGAGGCGCTCCTGGAGCTTCTCGCGGTCCCAGTCGGAGTCGGTGTTCTCGATCTCGGCCTTGATCTGGGCGACGCGGCCGGTCAGGTCCTCCTGCTTGCCGCCACCCTCGACGATCGTGGTGTCGTCCTTGGTGACGGTGACGCGGCGGGCGGTGCCGAGCACGTCGACGCCGACCTGGTCGAGCTTGAGGCCGACCTCCTCGGAGATGACGGTGGCGCCGGTGAGGACGGCCATGTCCTGGAGCATCGCCTTGCGGCGGTCGCCGAAGCCCGGGGCCTTCACCGCGACGGCGTTGAAGGTGCCGCGGATCTTGTTGACGACCAGGGTCGACAGGGCCTCGCCCTCGAGGTCCTCGGCGATGATCAGCAGCGGCTTCGAGGCACCGGCCTGGATGACCTTCTCCAGCAGCGGCAGCAGCTCCGTGATGGCGGAGATCTTGCCCTGGTTGATCAGGATGTACGGGTCGTCGAGGACGGCCTCCATACGCTCCTGGTCCGTCACGAAGTACGGCGAGAGGTAGCCCTTGTCGAAGGCCATGCCCTCGGTGAAGTCCAGCTCCAGACCGAAGGTGTTGGACTCCTCGACGGTGATGACACCGTCCTTGCCGACCTTGTCCATGGCCTCGGCGATCAGCTCGCCGACCTGCTGGTCCTGGGCGGACAGCGCGGCGACGGCGGCGATGTCGGACTTCTCGTCGATCGGGCGGGCCGAGGCGAGGAGCTCCTCCGAGACGGCCTTGACGGCGGCGTCGATGCCCTTCTTCAGGGCGGCCGGGGAGGCGCCGGCGGCGACGTTGCGCAGACCCTCGCGGACCAGCGCCTGGGCGAGGACCGTGGCGGTGGTGGTGCCGTCACCCGCGATGTCGTTGGTCTTGGTCGCCACCTCCTTGACGAGCTGCGCGCCGAGGTTCTCGTACGGGTCCTCGATCTCCACCTCACGGGCGATCGTGACACCGTCGTTGGTGATGGTGGGGGCGCCGAACTTCTTGTCGATGACGACGTTGCGGCCCTTGGGGCCGATGGTCACCTTGACGGTGTCGGCAAGCTTGTTGACGCCGCGCTCAAGGGCGCGACGGGCGTCCTCGTCGAACTTCAGGATCTTCGCCATGGCAGCGGGAGCCCTCTCGGGAATCTGTGGGTGAAAAACGCCGCGCCCCGGGCGCCCGGCTTCATATCGATCGCGGGGGCCAGGGGCGCAGCTTCAAGCAGAGAGTCGCTTGAGGTGACTTACTTCTCGATGATCGCGAGCACGTCGCGAGCCGAGAGGACGAGGTACTCGTCGCCGTTGTACTTCACCTCGGTGCCGCCGTACTTGCTGTACAGGACGACGTCGCCGACCTTGACGTCGAGCGGCAGACGCTCGCCGTTCTCGAACCGGCCCGGGCCCACGGCGAGGACGGCGCCCTCCTGGGGCTTCTCCTTCGCGGTGTCCGGAATGACCAGGCCAGAGGCCGTGGTCTGCTCGGCGTCCAGCGGCTGGACCACGATGCGGTCCTCGAGCGGCTTGATGGCAACCTTGGAGCTGGCGGTCGTCACGATCCGACCTCCCCCTTCGGAGATCTCGCGGGGTTAACTGTCTGAGGTGGCGACCAGGTCGATCCGTCGTCGCGGGTGCCGGACCTGCCCGTCGCTTTGTTGGCACTCTCACCTGCTGAGTGCCAGAGCCGAGACTATGACCGTGATTAGCACTCGGTCAAGCGGAGTGCCAATTGCCGTGCGGCGCGTCGGCCGGGGACGGCCGCGGGCGGGCACCCCGGCGGCCTGCTGCCGCACCCCTGTTCCCGGCTCGGAGCCCGCTACACGTAGTCCTCCAGGCGCCCCACCGTCAGCCCGTCCTCCTGCGCCTTGCGGAGGACCCGCACCGTGCGCTCCCGCAGGGAGAGGTCCGCCGGCCCGCCGGGTCCCACCAGGACGATGTCGCCGGGGCCGAGCCGCCGGGGGCCGTGGACGCAGACCAGGCCCGCCGGGGTGAGGGCGGCGCGCCACAGGACGAGCGCGGTGATGCCGCAGTCGGCCGCGGCGCGCAGGGTGGTGGTGTCGTAGGAGCCGTGGGGCGGGCGGAGGAGGTGCGGGCGGACGCCGAGCCGGGTGCGCAGGCGGTCCTGCTGGCCGCAGATCCCGGCGCGCTGCTCGGCGTAGGGCAGTCCGGCCGGGGCCCGGTGGCCGGCGGTGCGGTTCTGGAGGCCGGCGCCGAGCGCGCGCAGGCGGGCGAGGCGGCGGCGGCCGGTGCCGGTGTCGGTGCCGGTGCCGGTGCCGGTCAGGAACAGGGTGACGGGCAGCCGGAGTTCGCGGACCATGTCGGCGAAGCGGGGGTCGCGCTCGGCGCCGTCGTCGTAGGTGAGGAAGACGACCGGGTCGCGGGTGGGGACGTGGTCGACCACCGGGGGCGTCCGGTGCGCCCCCGGCCGGCCGGACGGCCGGGCCGGGGGCGCCGGGACGTGGGCGAGCGGCCGGGCCAGCCCCCAGCGCAGGTAGCCGCGGTCGGCGGCGGGGCGGTGCGGACCCACCCCTTCGGCGGCCTTCCTGCCGAGGCGTTCGATGGGGTCGACGGACTGGGCGCAGCCCGTGAGGAGCAGCGCCGCGGCGAGGACCGCGGCCGGACCCCGCCCGCGCCTCACAGGTAGTCCTCCAGGCGGGCCACGGCGTAGCCCTCGCGCGTGACCTTGTCCAGGAAGCGGCGCATGTCGTCCACCATCGTGCCGTCCCACTCGTCGCGGCCGCGGAAGTGGGTGAGGACGATGTCGCCGGGGCGCAGCCGCTGGTCGTCCTCGCGGAACTCCCAGTGGTCGACGAAGACCTCCTCGTTCCAGATCGGCGCGTACTTGATGCCGCAGGACTTGGCGGCGACCAGGGTGTCCTGGTTGTAGTTGCCGTAGGGCGGGCGGAAGACCTCGGGCGCCCTGCCGTACTGCTTGCGCATGACGTCCTGCATGCCGCAGATCTCGGCCCGCTGCTCCTCGTAGGACAGGCCCGGCAGGTAGGGGTGGTGCAGGGTGTGGTTGTTCAGCGTGTTGCCGTGGTCGCGCATCCTGCGGAAGTACGCGTAGTCGTCCTTCACCAGGTAGTCGCTGAGGAAGGCGGTGTACGGGACGTTCAGCTCCCGCATCATGTCGAGGAACCGGGGGTCCTTCTCGGCGCCGTCGTCGATGGTCAGGAAGACGATCTTCCGGTCGGTGGGCACGGTGGTGAAGACCGGGGGCAGGTTCCAGTCCTGCTGGTGGTCCACCTCGAACCCGTCGCGGGCGGTGATCCTCGGCTTCTTCGCGGGCGGCGGCGGGGGCGCCAGCGGAACCTGCCCCAGCCCCCAGCGCCGGGCGGCGGCGGCCTGGCGTGCGCGTTCGGCGGCCTGGCGTGCGCGTTCGGCGGCCTGGCGGGCCTCGGGCCCCATGGCCTGCGCGGGTTCGCGCCCGGCGGGTGCGGAGTGCCCGGAGCCGGCGCCGGCGCAGCCGGAGAGCAGGGCGGCGGTGGCGAGCGCGGCGGCTCCGCCGCCCAGGGCCAGCCGCCGGAAGCGTGTCCACTTTTTGTCATTTTGTACTACTGCTCGCATGGTGCCGGATCCTCGCAGGCGCCGGGCCGCGCCGGGGGCCGACACCGCCGCCGGAGGCGCACCATCCACCGACTGGCCCACAATGACCCGGTGAACGACCTCGCTCTGCTCCTCACCCCCGAAGGCCGCGCCCTCCTCGACGAGGTGCGGGACACCGAGCCCGCGCGGGAGCTGGCCGTGGCCACCCGGCTGCGCCGCGACCACCCGGCCGAACTGGTCTCGGCCGCGCTCGGCCAGGCCCGGCTGCGGCAGCGGGCGGTGGCCAAGTTCGGCGCCGAGGACGCCGGGCGGATGTTCTTCACCCCGAACGGGGTCGAGCAGTCGACGCGGGCCAGTGTGGCGGCGTACCGGGCCCGCCGGCTCGCGGAGCTGGGGGTGGCCTCCGTCGCCGACCTGTGCTGCGGCATCGGCGGGGACGCCGTCGCGCTGGCCCGGGCCGGGATCCGGGTGCTGGCCGTGGACCGGGACCCGTCCGCCGCGGCGGCCGCGCGCGCGAACGCCGCGGCGCTGGGGCTGTCCGGCCTGATCGAGGTGCGCGAGGCCGACGTCACGGAGGTGGACACCGCCGGGTACGACGCGGTGTTCGTGGACCCGGCGCGCCGGGGCGGGCGCGGCCGGGTGTTCGACCCGGAGGCGTACTCGCCGCCGCTGTCCTGGGCCGTCGAGGCCGCCGCCCGGGCGCCCCGCGCAGCCCTGAAGATCGCCCCGGGCATCCCCCACGAGATCGTCCCGGCCGCGGCCGAGGCGGAGTGGATCTCCGACGGCGGGGACGTGAAGGAGGCGGTGCTGTGGTTCGGCACCGGCGCGCCGGGCGCCGTCCGGGCCACCCTGCTGCCGGGCCCGCGGACCCTGCTCGGCCGCGGCCTGCCCGATCCCGCGGTGCGGCCGGTCGGGCGCTACCTGTACGAGCCGGACGGCGCCGTCATCCGCGCGCACCTGGTCGCGGAGGTGGCCGAGGAGGTCGGCGGCGGTCTCGTCGACCCGACCATCGCGTACGTCACCGCCGACGAGCCGCGGCCCACCCCGTACGCCACCGCCTACGAGATCACCGACCGGCTGCCGTTCAACCTCAAGAGGCTGAAGGCCCTGCTGCGGGAGCGCGAGGTCGGCACGCTGACCGTGAAGAAGCGCGGCTCGGCGGTCGAGCCGGAGGAACTGCGCCGCAAGGTCAAGCCGCAGGGCCCTAACGCGGCCACGGTGTTCCTCACCCGGGTGGCCGGGGCGCCGACGATGCTGATCGGGGCCCCGGTGCGGGCGCGGACCCCGGGCGTCCCGCCCGGCTGAGCAGCAGTTCCCGCTCCCTGCCGTTGTGGGCCAGCCCCGCCGCGCGGACGAACTCCTCGCGGGCCTCGGCGGTGCGCCCGAGCCGGGCCAGCAGGTCGCCGCGGACGCTGGGCAGCAGGTGGTAGCCGCGCAGCGCGGGGACCGCGGCCAGCGCGTCCACGAGCGCCAGGCCCGCGGCCGGGCCGTCGGCCATCCCCACGGCGACCGCGCGGTTCAGCTCGACCACCGGGGAGGGCGCGCGGGCGGCGAGCAGGCCGTACAGGGTGGCGATGGCACGCCAGTCGGTCTCCTCGTAGGCGTACGCGCGCGCGTGGCAGGCGGCGATGGCCGCCTGGAGGACGTACGGGCCCGGGGGGCCGGCCGCCGCGGCCCCGGCGCGCTCCAGGGCCCGGACCCCGCGCGCGATGAGCATGCGGTTCCAGCGGCGGCGGTTCTGGTGCTCCAGCAGCACCGGCGCGCCGTCCGGGCCGGTGCGCGCGGCGGTGCGGGACGCCTGGAACTCCAGCAGCGCGGTCAGGCCGTGCACCTCCGGCTCCTCCGGCATCAGCGTGGACAGCACGCGGGCCAGCCGCAGCGCGTCCTCGCACAGCCCGGGGCGCAGCCAGTCGTCGCCGGCGGTGGCCGCGTACCCCTCGTTGAAGATCAGGTAGATGACGTCCAGGACGGAGCCGAGGCGTGCCGCGCGGTCGGGCCCGTACGGCACCTCGAAGGCGACGTTCCTCGTGGCGAGGGTGCGCTTGGCGCGGACGATGCGCTGGGCGACCGTCGGCTCGGGGACGAGGCAGGCCCGGGCGATCTCGGCCGTGGTCAGGCCGCCGAGCAGCCGCAGGGTGAGCGCGGTGCGGGCCGCCGGGGACAGCACCGGGTGGCAGGTGGTGAAGACCAGCCGGAGCAGGTCGTCGTCGATGTCGTCCGGGGCGGCCGGTTCCGGCGGCGGGGGTGCGTCCGCCAGGTCCCGGCCCACCTCGGCCAGTTTGCGGGCGTAGGTCTCGCGGCGCCGGACGAGGTCGACGGCCCGGTGCCGGGCGGTGGCCATGAGCCAGGCACCGGGGTTGTCGGGGACCCCGTCCCGGGGCCACCGCTCCAGGGCGGCGACCAGGGCGTCCTGGGCCAGTTCCTCGGCGATGCCGACGTCCCGGACGAGGCGGGCGACGCCGGCGACGACCCTCGGGGACTCCAGCCGGAAGACGGTCTCGATCGCGTGTGCCGCGGTGGTCTGTGCTTCCACGGGCCACCATGCAACACCCCCCGGGCGGCCCGTGGCCAGGAATCAGCCCTCCGCGATCTCCCGCACCTCGCAGGTGACGGTCCAGAACTCCTCGTGGACCCGGAGGAACCGCTTGGTCCACTCCAGGGCCTCGGCCTTGTCCTTGCACTGCATGAGCGCGTAGCCGCCGACGACCTCCTTGGACTCGGTGAACGGCCCGTCGGTGACCGAGATCCGCCCGCCCTCCCAGCGCACCCGCGTGCCCTGGGCGGTCGGGGTCAGGCCGGCGGTGTCGAGCATGACGCCCGCCTTGGTGATCTCCTCGATCAGCTCGCCCATCCGCCGCATCAGGTCCTCGCTGGGGCCCTCGGCGGGCGCGGTGGACTCGTCGATGCGCACGAGCGACAGGTAGCGGGGCATGGTGTCTCCTTCGGCCGGGCGGCGGGTCCGTTCCCGCCGCTCACCCCTGCGTCGAACGGGGGGCACGCGGATCGACACGTCCGCGGAGGAATCTCCGGAATGTTTTTCCGGGAGCCATGTCCGGGGAGCCCCGTCCGGGACCGCTCCCCGCAACGCCGACACCCCGTCCCCGGAAGTCCGGGAACGGGGTGTCGTATGGAGCGCCGGGCAGGCCTTGCACCTGCATTTCCCCGCAGGAAGCGGGGCGTCTTTCCTTGGACCACCAACGCACTGCGTCCGGGCCGGTGTTCCGGCCGTTCGCTGTGTGATGATCATAGCGCGATCGGCGGGGATTCCTCAACTCCCGCCGGACGGACCGCGATCGCCGTCCGCCACCGCCTCGAACCGCCACCGGTGCACGGCCCTGGTCACCAGCCCCGGCTCCGGCTCCGGCAGTTCGGGCAGCTCGGCGTCGTACGGCGCGTCCCACCACGTGATGACCAGG
The DNA here is from genome assembly GCF_055558055.1 of Streptomyces sp. NPDC025833. Classification (NCBI taxonomy): domain Bacteria; kingdom Bacillati; phylum Actinomycetota; class Actinomycetes; order Kitasatosporales; family Streptomycetaceae; genus Streptomyces; species Streptomyces sp. NPDC025833. The sequence continues at coordinate 233,129 of NZ_JBVHNF010000007.1, read as the reverse complement.
ACCCGGTCCTGCGGCGCGCGGAAGGTCTCGCGCCGCAGCGGCTCCGCGGCGAGCCGCTGCTCCCGCGCCCAGGCGAGCAGCTCCCCGCCCCGGCCCCCGGCCGCCCGGGCCTCCCACATCAGGGCGACCGTCACGAGTACAGGTTCTCCTTGCTGACCTCGTGCACGTGGTCGTGGCCCGGGACGTGCGGGTCGGTCACCGGCAGGGAGGAGTCGGCCGACAGGTCCCAGTCGGAGGCGGACCGGTTGCGGGCCACCATCTCGGCGCCCAGCGCGGCCACCATGGCGCCGTTGTCCGTGCACAGCTTGGGACGCGGCACGCGCAGCCGGATGCCGGCCGCCTCGCAGCGTTCCTGGGCGAGGGCGCGCAGCCGGGAGTTGGCCGCCACCCCGCCGCCGATCATCAGGTGGTCCACGCCCTCGTCCTTGCAGGCGCGGACGGCCTTGCGGGTCAGCACGTCGACCACGGCCTCCTGGAAGGATGCGGCCACGTCCCGGACCGGGACCTCCTCACCGGCCGCGCGCCTGGCCTCGATCCAGCGGGCCACGGCGGTCTTCAGCCCGGAGAACGAGAAGTCGTACGCCGGGTCGCGCGGGCCGGTCAGACCGCGCGGGAAGGCGATCGCCGCCGGGTCGCCCTCCCTGGCGTACCGGTCGATGACGGGGCCGCCCGGGAAGCCCAGGTTCAGCACGCGGGCGATCTTGTCGAAGGCCTCGCCGGCCGCGTCGTCGATGGTCGCGCCCATCGGCCGGACGTCGGAGGTGATGTCCGCGGACAGCAGCAGCGAGGAGTGGCCGCCCGACACCAGCAGGGCCATCGTCGGCTCGGGCAGCGGACCGTGCTCCAGCTGGTCCACGCAGATGTGGGAGGCGAGGTGGTTGACGCCGTACAGGGGCTTGCCGAGGGCGTAGGCGTACGCCTTGGCCGCGGAGACGCCGACGAGGAGGGCGCCCGCGAGGCCGGGGCCCGCGGTGACCGCGATGCCGTCCAGGTCGCGGGCGCTGATCCCCGCCTCCTTCAGCGCGCGGTCGATGGTGGGGACCATCGCCTCCAGGTGCGCCCGGGAGGCGACCTCCGGCACGACACCGCCGAAGCGGGCGTGCTCGTCGACGCTGGAGGCGATGGCGTCCGCCAGCAGGGTGGTGCCGCGGACGATGCCGACGCCGGTCTCGTCGCAGGAGGTCTCGATGCCGAGGACGAGGGGTTCGTCAGTCATGGGTGTCGGTTCCTTGTACTGGGGGTGAACCCGCGGCGGGGCCGCTGCCGGGGGCCGCGGGGCCGCTGTCGGGGCCTGGGGTCAGGCGCATCACCAGGGCGTCCACGTTGCCGGGCTGGTAGTAGCCGCGCCGGAAGCCGATGGGGACGAAGCCGAAGCGCTCGTAGAGCTTCTGGGCGCGCACGTTGTCGACCCGGCATTCGAGCATCACCTCGTGGGCCTCGAACGCGGTCGCCGCGCGCAGCAGCTCGGTCAGCAGCCGGGCGCCGAGGCCGGTGCCCTGGTGGTCGCGGGCGACGGCGATGGTCTGGACGTCGGCCTGGTCACCGGAGGCGACGAGGCCGGCGTAGCCGACGACGCGGCCGCCGGACTCGGCCACGAGGTAGCGGCGGGTGGCGTCGGCGCCCCGGGCGTGGGCCAGTTCGGACCAGAACATGCCCCGGGACCAGGCGTCCTCGGGGAACAGGTCCTTCTCCAGTCCCAGGACCGCGTCGATGTCCCACCAGCGCATCTCGCGCAGTCGGGGGGGTGCCGGCTCTGTCACTTGGGGGTGACCACCTTGTAGTTCTTGGGGACCTGGGCGTCCGGGCGGCGCAGGTAGAGCGGCCGGGGCTCGGGCAGCTCCCCGCCGGCGGCCAGCCGCTCCGCCGCGAGCGAGGCGAGGGCGGCGGCCGACACGTGCTCGGGCTCGTGGGCGGCCGGGAACGTGTCCGGGTAGAGCAGCGCGCCCGCGCCGACCGCCGGCAGTCCGGCGACCCGCTCGGCGATGTCGGCCGGGCGGTCGACGGCCGGATCCGTCAGCCGGGTCCGGGAGTCGGCGTACGTGGCCCAGTAGACCTCCTTGCGCCGGGCGTCGGTCGCCACGACGAAGGGGCCCTTCTCGATGTCGGCGGCGTACGCCAGGGCGTCCAGCGTGCACAGGCCGTGCACCGGGACGCCGAGCGCGAGGCCGAAGGTGTCGGCGGTCATCAGGCCGACGCGCAGGCCGGTGTAGGGGCCGGGCCCGGTGCCGACGACGATCCCGGTGACGGCCCCCAGCCTCAGCCCCGCCTCGGCGAGGACCCGGTCGACGGCCGGCAGCAGCAGCTCCCCGTGCCGGCGCGCGTCCACCTGGCCGGAGGAGGCGATGACGTCCGTGCCGTCGTGCAGCGCGACGGTGACGGCGGGTGTGGCGGTATCCAGAGCGAGCAAGAGCACGCGAACAGCCTACGGCGCCCGCGGCTCGCGCACGGCCGACCCGTACGGAGGGTCACCGGCTGCTACGGTCTGCAGAAGTACGACATACGGTGCGAAACAGAGGTGGGCGCAGGTGGCAGGGACCAGCTCGGGCATCGTGGCCGGCCTCACCGCGGCGGCGCTGGCCGCGGTCGGATTCCTCGCCTACCAGGCCGAGGCGACCGTCCCGGCGGCCCTGCGCGGCGGTCCGGAGGCGAGCGCGTCCGCGGCGGCCACGCGGAAGGCGCCCCGGGACCGGCGGAACCCGACGGCCCTGCCGGGCAACTCCGGATCGGGTGAACGCGTGGTGTACTCGGTGGACGACGACCGGGTCTGGCTGGTCGCCCCCGGGAACCAGGTGCGGCGCACCTTCCCGGTGCGCCCGGGCAGCGTCGACCCGCCGCCGGGCACCTACTGGGTCATGTCCCGCTCGAACACGGCCACCGGCACCGACGGGCTGCCCATCGAGCACGTGGTGCGGTTCACCAGCGTCGACGACGTGGTGATCGGCTTCAGCGCGGCGGTCGGCGACGGCTCGGAGGCGATGGCCGACCCCGACGTGAGGACGGGCGGCATCCGCGAGGGCCGGGGGGACGGCGACGCGCTGTGGCAGTTCGCGACGATCGGCGTGCCGGTGGTCGTGATCCGCTGAGGACCGCCCGCGGCCACCCGTGAACGCTCAGGCCGCCCGGGGAGGCTCCGCCGCCGGCTCGCGCCGGCCGGGCTCCGGGGCCCGCGGCGGCCGGGAGACCGCGTCCGCCGCGGCGCACGAGGCCAGCAGGTCGCGCATCGGCACTCCGGCGGGCACGGCGGGCCGGGGCGGCTGGGGGGCGCGTACCGGGGTCGTCGGGATCATGGACGCCTCCTGGGTTCGGGGGCGGTCGTGGTTAGGCAGACCTAACCACGGGCTGACCACCATGTCACCACGGCCGGGACGTCCCGCGCAATAGGTTGCCGACGGCTTGTCGGTACGGCGTCTCAGCCGGTCAGCGTCTCCAGACCGGCGTCGGCCCACCGCTCCCCCTGGCCGGTCAGGGTCACGTGCCGCACCTCGTCGGTGGTGTCCCCGACGGCACGGTGGATGACGACCTGGAGCCGCTCCTCGGTCAGTTCCTCGACCTTGCCCTCGCCCCACTCCACGACGATTACCGAGTCGGTGAGCGAGACGTCGAGGTCGAGGTCCTCCATCTCGTCCAGGCCTCCGCCGAGCCGGTAGGCGTCGACGTGGACGAGGGGCGGGCCGTCGCCGAGGGACGGGTGCACCCGCGCGATCACGAAGGTCGGCGAGGTGACCGCGCCGCGCACGCCGAGCCCCTCGCCGAGCCCGCGGGTCAGGGTGGTCTTGCCCGCGCCGAGCTCCCCGCTGAGCATGACCAGGTCGCCCGCGCGCAGCAGCTTCGCGAGCCGGCGGCCCAGCTCCCGCATCTGCTCGGGCGAGGTGATCGTCAGCCGGATCTCAGCGGCCTGGTGCGCCGCCGGCGCTGCTGGTCGTTCCATAGCCACTTACGGTAGCCCCTGCGGGCACCGCGCCCGCGCGGGTCAGCAGGTCGGCGAGGCGGTCGGTGACCACCTCCGGGTGCTCCAGCATCACCAGGTGCCCGGCGTCCGGCACCAGCACCAGTTCGGCGTCGGGCAGCAGGTCGGCGATGGCCTCGCTGTGCTCGCTGGGCGTGACCAGGTCCCGCACGCCGGCCAGCACCAGCACGGGCATGTCCCGGAAGCAGGCGAGCGCCCCGGTCTTGTCGTGGTCGGTGAAGGCCGGGTAGAACTCGGCGACCACGTCGATGGGCGTGGACTCGATCATCCGCTCCGCGAACCGCTCCACCGCCGGGTCGACGTCCCGCCCCGCGAACGAGTACCGCTTGATGATCCCGGCGAACAGGTCGGCGGTGGCCCGGCGCCCCTTCTCCACCAGCTCCGCCTGCTGCCCGAGCGCCTTCAGCACCCCGGGGAGGATCCGGCGCACCGCGTTGACGCCGGCCACCGGGAGCCCGAAGTTGACCTCGCCGAGCCGCCCGGACGACGTCCCGACGAGGGCGGTGGCGACGACCCGGTCCCGGATCAGTTCGGGGTACCGGGCGGCCAGGGCCATCACGGTCATCCCGCCCATGGAGTGGCCGACGAGCACCACCGGCCCCTCGGGCACGGCGGCGTCCAGCACGGCCTTCAGGTCCTGGCCGAGCTGGTCGATCGTGACGGGCTCCCCGTCCCGGGTCTGGGCCACGCCCCGCCCGGACCGGCCGTGGCTGCGCTGGTCCCAGTGCACGGTCCGCACCACCCCGCGCAGGGCCGCCCGCTGGAAGTGCCAGGAGTCCTGGTTGAGGCAGTAGCCGTGGCAGAAGACGACGGTGACCGGGGCGGGCGCCTTGCGGCCGAAGAGGCGGCGCCTGCGGGGCGAGACGTTCGGCCCCGGGTCGGGCTCCACCTCGTCGACCTCGTAGTACAGCTCGGTGCCGTCGTCGGCGTACGCCTTGCCGGGGGTGCCGCGCAGGGTGCCGTAGGGGCCCGCCGAGTCCAGCGCCAGCCGCGCCTTCCTGCGCATCCCGCGGCCGACGGTCATCCGCTCGACGGCCACCCCGGCCGCCGCGCCCGCGGCGAGCACGCCTATCGCGGCGCCGGCGATGCCGGTCGCCCTGCGCCAGCTCCCGGCCGTCGCCCCCGCGGCGGAGGCGACGGCCGCCGCGGCGACGTCCGCCACGACCTCCGCGCTGCTCTCGCTCACGTACCGCTCCTCTTCGCCGTACTGCAGTTCGCCTGGATGGTTGAAACGGATGGTGCCGCCGGGCCGTGGTGCGACCGGTGGCGCGGGTGGCACGGGGCGGCGCCCCGTCCGGGTTACCCGGCTTCCTGCCCGCTCACCTGGACGCGTTCACATAGACGCGCGGGACGCGGGTTCCGATGCGCGTGACGATCTCGTAGGCGATCGTGCCGCACGCCTGCGCCCAGTCCTCGGCGGTGGGCTCCCCCCGGTCGCCGGGTCCGAACAGCACCGCCTCGGTGCCCACGGGGGGCTCGTCGCCGCCCAGGTCCACCACGAACTGGTCCATGGCGACCCGCCCGGCGACCGTCCGCCACTTGCCGTCGACCAGCACCGGGCCGGTGCCCGAGGCGTGCCGCGGGATGCCGTCCGCGTAGCCGACCGGCACCAGGCCGAGGGTGGTCCGGCCGGGGGTGACGTAGTGGTGGCCGTAGCTGACGCCGTGACCGGCCGGGACGTGCTTGACGAGGGCCAGCGAGGCGCTGAGCGTCATCACCGGGCGCAGTCCGAAGTCCGCCGGGGCGCCGAGTTCCGGGCTGGGCGAGACGCCGTACAGGGCGATGCCGGTGCGGACCAGGTCGAAGTGGGTCTCCGGGAGGGTGAGGGCGGCCGGCGAGTTGGCGATGTGCCGCACCTCGGGCCGTACGCCCCGCTCGTCGGCGTACGCCGTCATCTCCCGGAACCGGTCGAGCTGCGCGGCGATGGACGGGTGCCCGGGCTCGTCGGCACAGGCGAAGTGCGACCACAGCCCGGTGATCCGCACCAGCCCCTCGGCCTCGGCGCGCAGGGCCTCGGCGACCAGTGCGGGCCAGTCCTCGGGCTGGCAGCCGTTGCGGCCGAGCCCGGTGTCGGCCTTGAGCTGCACGCGCGCGGTCCGGCCGGCCGCGCGGGCGGCGGCGGTGACCTCGCGCAGGGCCCACATGCCGCTGAGCGACACGTCCACGCCGGCCTCGATCGCCTGCCGCCAGGGCCCGCCGGGCACCCACAGCCAGCACAGGACGGGGCCGGTCAGCCCGGCCGCGCGCAGGGCGAGCGCCTCCTCGGGCGTGGCCGTGCCGAGCCAGGTCGCGCCCGCCTCCAGGGCGGCGCGGGCGCACGGCACCGCGCCGTGGCCGTACGCGTCGGACTTGACGACGGCCATCACGGCGGCGCCCTCCGCCGCGCGGGCGCGCAGGGCCCGAACGTTGGCGCGCAGGGCACCCAGGTCGATCTCGGCGCGGGCGCGCAGGGCGGCGGTCGGCACAGCTGCTGTCTCACTCATGGCGCCCCCAGTCTCTCAGAGCCCACGGAGCGCCTCCGGCTTCCGGTGCGGAACCCCCCACCACCCCGGAAGCCCGAACCACCCGGCCCCGCCGACGGAACCGCCTCACCCGACCGCGCGGTTCCCCGCGCCCCCGGGGAGGCGCACCTCCCTCCGGCCCCGAACCGGCCCCACCACGGCCGCCCCCGTCCGCGGGCCCGCCTTCGGCCGGGCGCGCAGTTCCCCGCGCCCCTGTACGGGCGCGCCTCCCCCGATACCGGACCGGCTCCGCCACAGCCACGAGCGCCGCCGTCCGCGGGACTGGCCCTGACACAGACCGCACAGTTGCCCATGTCCCTGCGCAGGCGGCGTCCCTGGCCCACTCGGGAACGACCGGACCCGCCACGCGAGTCCGGACCGGTGGCCGACCACAGGCCCCCGACCGACCGCGCAGTTGCACCTCCCTCGCCGCCCGCGGCACCGACCGGCCCCACCACGGCCGCCCCCCGTCCGCGGGACTGGCCCTGACACAGATCGCACAGTTGCCCATGTCCCTGCGCAGGCGGCGTCTCCGGCCCACTCGGGAACGACCGGACCCGCCAGGCGAGTCCGGACCGGTGGCCGACCACAGGCCCCCGACCGACCGCGCAGTTGCACCTCCCTCGCCGCCCGCGGCACCGACCGGGCCCACCACGGCCGCCACCCGTCCGCAGGCCCGCCCGTGCCCGGGCGCGCAGTTCCCCGCGCCCCTGTACGGGCGCGCCACCTCCGATACCGGACCGGCTCCGCCGCGGTGGCCACCCGGCCGCAGGACCCGCAGGACTCTCCATGCCCGGCGCGCGGTTGCCCGCGTCCCTGCGCAGGGGCCCTCCGCCACCGCCCCGGCGCCGACCGAGCCCGTCACGACCGCCGTCCGGGCCCGCGGTTCCCCGCCCCCGTGCGGACGCGCGACCCGCCCGACCCGGGGGCCAGGGTGGTCAGGCGTGGATGCTTCGCCAGGCCGTCGGGATGTGTGCGGCCACGTCATGGGCGCCCGCGGGGGCGCCGTCGGCGGCGAAGCGGCCGGCCAGGCCGTGCAGGTACGCGGCGACGCTTCCCGCGTCCACCGCGCGCAGGCCCGCCGCCAGCAGGGAGCCCGCCAGCCCGGACAGCACGTCGCCGCTGCCCGCCGTGGCCAGCCACGGCGTGCCCGTGGCGTTCACCCGTACCGCGCCGCCCCCGGAGTCGGCGACCAGCGTCGTCGACCCCTTCAGCAGCACCGTCGCCCGGTACACCGCCGCCAGTTCCCGCACCGCGGCCAGCCGGGCGCCCTCGACCTCCTCGCGCCGCACCCCCAGCAGCGCGGCGGCCTCGCCCGCGTGCGGGGTCATCAGCGTCGGCGCCGTACGCCGCCGCACCGCGTCCCGGTCGGCCAGCCGGAGCCCGTCCGCGTCCAGCAGCACCGGCACCTGAGCCGCCAGCACCTCGGCCACCGTCGCCGCGTCGTCCCCGGCCCCCGGGCCGACCACCCACGCCTGCACCCGCCCGGCCCCGGCGCGCCCGCTGTCGGAGACCAGGGTCTCCGGGAAGCGCGCGAGGACCGCTTCCCCGGCCGGTCCGACGTACCGCACGGCCCCGGCCCCGCCGCGCAGCGCCCCGGAGACCGCCAGCACGGCCGCCCCCGGGTACCGCGCCGAGCCCGCGGCGATCCCGACGACGCCCCGCCGGTACTTGTCGCTCTCCGCGGCCGGCGCCGGCAACAGCGCGGCCACGTCGGCGTGTTGCAGGGCCTCCAGCTCGGCGTCGGCGGCCGGCGGTTCCAGTCCGATGTCGACGAACCGCACCACCCCGGCGTACTCGTGCGCGGGGTCCACCAGCAGTCCGGGCTTGTACGCGCCGAAGGTGACGGTCAGGTCCGCCCGCAGCGCGGCCCCCCGCACCTCCCCGGTGTCCGCGTCCACCCCGCTGGGCAGGTCGACCGCGACGACGGCGGCACCGGAGCGCGCCACCAGGCCGGCGAGCCGCTCGGCGTCCGGCCGCAGCCCGCCCGTGCCGCCGATCCCGACGATCCCGTCCACCACCAGGTCGGCCCGCGCGATCAGCTCCGGCGCGCCGTCCACGGCGGCGACCGCGCCGCCGGCCCGGCGCAGCGCGTCGAGCCCTCCGGCATGCGCCCGTCCGGGGACCAGCGGCACGGCCGTCACCCCGGCGCCCCGCCGGGCCAGCCGGGCCCCGGCGTACAGGGCGTCCCCGCCGTTGTCGCCGCTGCCGACGAGCAGCACCACCCGGCTGCCGTACACCCGCCCGAGCAGGTCGGCGCAGGCGGCGGCCAGTCCGGCGGCGGCCCGCTGCATCAGCGCGCCCTCCGGCAGCCGCGCCATCAGCGCCCGTTCGGCCGCCCTTACCGTCTCCACGCTGTACGCAGTACGCATGGCACCGAGTCTGCCCCGCCGACCCCACGGTCCACACCCGGACGACCGCCGGGTCAGCCTTCGGCGATCACCACGGCGGAGGCCACGCCCGCGTCGTGGCTGAGCGACACGTGCCAGGTCCGCACGCCGAGTTCCGCGGCCCGCGCGGCCACGGTCCCGTTCACCCGCAGCCGCGGCTGCCCGGTGTCCTCCACGTACACCTCGGCGTCGGTCCACTGGAGCCCCGGCGGTGCTCCCAGCGCCTTCGCCAGCGCCTCCTTCGCGGCGAACCGGGCCGCCAGCGAGGCGTACCCGCGCCGCTCCCCGCTGGGCAGCAGCAGCTCCCGCTCCACGAACAGGCGGTCGGCCAGCCCCGGCGTCCGCTCCAGGGACGCCCGGAACCGGTCGATCTCGGCGACATCGATGCCCACCCCGATGATGCTCATGCCGAGCACCCTACGACTCCGGCGCCCGGCTGCCGGTGACACCACGTCGCCTACGCTTCCGGCATGACGTCATCGCGTGCCTACCTCCACGGCCTCTTCTCGCTGGACGACCGGACCGCCCTGGTCACCGGGGGGAGTTCCGGCATCGGCCGGGCCGTCGCCGGGGCGCTGGCCCGGGCCGGGGCGCGGGTCGTGATCGTGGCGCGGCGCGAGGACGAACTGGCCGCGGCGGCCGGGGAGCTGACGGCCGAGGGCTGCCGGGTGGCCTGGGTGAGCGCGGACCTGAGCAGCCGTGAGGGGGTGCGGACGGCGGCCGAGGAGGCCGTCGCCGTCTTCGGCGAGCCCGACATCCTCGTCAACTCGGCCGGGATCAACCTCAGGCCGCCGATGGGCGAGCTGGGCGAGGACGTCTGGGACACCACCATGGCGGTGAACCTGGAGGCGCCCTTCCTGCTCGGGCAGCGGTTCGGTCCCGGCATGGCCGAGCGGGGCTTCGGCCGGATCATCCACATCACCTCCCAGCAGGCGCACCGCGCGTTCGTGCAGAGCGGTGCCTACGGCGTCTCCAAGGGGGCGCTGGAGTCGCTGGCCCGCTCGCAGGCCGAGGCGTGGTCCCCGCACGGCGTCACCTGCAACACCCTGGTGCCCGGCTTCGTCATGACCCCGCTCAACGCCAGGCTGTCCGACGATCCCGAGCGGGTGGCGGCGCTGGCGGCGCGCACGATGACCGGCCGCAACGGCCTCGCCGAGGACTTCGCGGGCGCGGCGGTGTTCCTGGCGAGTGGCGCCTCCGCCTACGTCACGGGCCAGTCCCTGCACGTGGACGGCGGCTTCTCGGTCCACTGAGCGCCACCCCGGGGCGGGCCGGCCGGCCGCCCCCAGTAGTCTTCCTCGCGATCGGCGCTCCGTCCCGGGACGGGCGTCCTCGCACACAACGGGAGGAAACAGCTTTGAAGTTGAAGTCTCTGGGTACCGCGCTCAGCACCGCGGCCCTGATCGGCACGGCCCTCACCGGTACCGTCGCCACCGCCGGAACCGCGTCCGCGGCCTCCCTGCCGAGGGACTGCAGCAAGGCGATCGTCAACGTCAAGGCCAAGGAGACGGTCAACGTCCGTACCTCGGCGAAGACGTCCGCCACGGCCGTCGGCATCTGGGGCAAGGGCAAGAAGGGCGCCGTCTGCAACGACGGCAAGGCCTACAAGGGCGGTTCGTACAAGGCCTGCGGCAAGAAGAGCAACCTGTGGTACTACGGCGGCGACAAGAAGACCGGCTGGGTCCCCAAGACCTGCATCAACTGGTGACCCGCTGACCGGCTGACGGACGGCGGGGGGCGAGCGGCACGCGGCCGTTCGCCCCCTTTTCCCCGCCGCCGCGCCCCCGTCGTCCTCCCCGCCGCTCCGCCCTCCGCGGCCGCCCTACTCCACCGTCACCGACTTCGCCAGGTTCCGCGGCTGGTCCACCTCGTTGCCCCGGGCCGTCGCCAGCTCGCACGCGAAGACCTGCAACGGGACCGTGGCCACCAGCGGCTGGAGCAGCGTCGGCGTGGCCGGGATCCGGATCAGGTGGTCGGCGTAGGGGACGACCGCCTCGTCGCCCTCCTCGGCGATGACGATCGTGCGCGCGCCCCGGGCGCGGATCTCCTGGATGTTCGACACGATCTTGTCGTGCAGGACGGAGCGGCCGCGCGGCGACGGCGCGACCACCACCACCGGCAGGTCCTCCTCGATCAGCGCGATCGGGCCGTGCTTCAGCTCGCCCGCGGCGAAGCCCTCGGCGTGCATGTAGGCCAGTTCCTTCAGCTTGAGCGCGCCCTCCAGGGCCACCGGGTAGCCCACGTGCCGGCCGAGGAAGAGCACCGTGTCCTTCGACGCCAGCGTGCGCGCCAGCGCCCGTACGGGCTCCATGGTCTCCAGGACCCGGTCGACGTCCTCCGAGATCCGGGACAGGTCCTTGATGACGGCCTGGATCTCGTCGCCCCACTTGGTGCCCCGCACCTGGCCCAGGTACAGGGCGACCAGGTAGCAGGCGACCAACTGGGTGAGGAACGCCTTGGTCGAGGCGACGGCGACCTCGGGGCCCGCGTGCGTGTAGAGCACCGCGTCGGACTCGCGCGGGATCGTCGAGCCGTTGGTGTTGCAGATCGCCAGCACCCTGGAGCCCTGCTCGCGGGCGTGCCGCAGCGCCATCAGGGTGTCCATGGTCTCGCCGGACTGGGAGATGGCGATGACCAGGGAGCGGCCGTTCAGGATCGGGTCCCGGTAGCGGAACTCGCTCGCCAGCTCCACCTCGCACGGGATGCGCGTCCAGTGCTCGATGGCGTACTTCGCGATCAGGCCGGCGTGGAAGGCCGTACCGCACGCGACGATGACGACCTTCTCGGTCTCCCGCAGCTCCGAGGGGCTGATCCGCACCTCGTCCAGCGTCAGCGAGCCGGACGGGTCGATGCGGCCGAGCAGGGTGTCGGCGACCGCCCTGGGCTGCTCGGCGATCTCCTTGAGCATGAAGTAGTCGTAGCCGCCCTTCTCGGCGGCCGAGGCGTCCCAGTCCACGTGGTACGAGTGGACCTCGGCCGGGGTGCCGTCGAAGCCCGTCACCGTGACGCCGTCGCGGCGCAGCTCCACCACCTGGTCCTGGCCCAGCTCGATCGCGGAGCGGGTGTGGGCGATGAACGCGGCGACGTCGGAGGCCAGGAACGCCTCGCCCTCGCCGACCCCCACCACCAGCGGCGAGTTGCGGCGGGCGCCGACCACCATGCCCGGCGCGTCGGCGTGCACCGCGACCAGGGTGAACGCGCCCTCCAGCCGGCGGCAGACCAGCCGCATCGCCTCGGCGAGGTCCGCGGCGGACGAGAACTCCTCGGCCAGCAGGTGAGCGACCACCTCGGTATCGGTCTCGGAGGTCAGCTCGTGCCCCCGCTCGGCCAGTTCCGCGCGCAGCACCGCGAAGTTCTCGATGATGCCGTTGTGGACCACCGCGACCCGGCCCGCGTTGTCCAGGTGCGGGTGCGCGTTGCCGTCCGTGGGACCGCCGTGCGTGGCCCAGCGGGTGTGGCCGATGCCGGTCGAGCCCGTCGGCAGCGGCCGGCCGACCAGTTCCTTCTCCAGGTTGACGAGTTTCCCGGCCTTCTTCGCGGCGGCCAGTCCGCCGTCGGCCAGCACGGCGACACCCGCCGAGTCGTACCCCCGGTACTCCAGCCGCTTCAGCCCGGCCATGACCACGTCGAGCGCCGACTGTGACCCTACGTATCCCACGATTCCGCACATGGGGCGCAGCCTACGGTCCGTCAGCCGACGGAAACGGGCGCCGCGTGCCCGAAATCGGAAATCGGAAATCGCCACGGGGATACCAAGGGTCTCCGCGCCCGGCGCCCCGGCGATCGAAAGAGGGCGAGAATCGGCCAACTTCTACCGGCCACCTCCCCCTTTTCCCGCACACGGGAAGCACACGGCAAGTCCACGACCGCGCGCGGAAGGTGGGCGGCGCCGACCGGTTCCGTGCCGACGGCGCGGGGCGCGAGATTTCACGCCAGTCACCCTCGTCACAGGGGCGGACCCTTGTTCGACACGGCGTGTACATGCCTAAATTGTCGCCGCGCGCGGACGCAGGCAGACCACTGCGTCACCACGCGCGCCACCCGGCGACCGGGGGAAAGGCGTCGGGCACGGGGAGAGTCACATCGTCAGGCCGCCATGCCGGCCGTCCGCAGCCGTCGACGCCGCGGCCCGGGCGTTCTTCTGAGCCGTCCGCAGGACACCGGCTCCTTCCCGCGCCCCGCCGCCCCCGGGCCGGCACGTCACCGACCGAGAAAGGGATGCTCTTGCATTCCAGACCCTGGTTCCGCGTGCGCGGAACCCGAACCCCACGAAAACTCGTCACCACCGTCACCTCGGTGGCCGCGCTCTCCGTGCTGGCCGGCCTGGCCGTCCAGCCCGGTTCGGTCCGGCTGAACGCCGAGCCGGTGAGCGACTCGGACCCGTGGTACGAGGACACGGCCGCCGAGCAACTGCGCCAGGACCAGTGCCTGATGGGCGAGGTGCTGCGGCTGGGCGGTGTGTCGATGGCCGCGACCGCCCAGGACGGCCTGAACCAGAGCGCGGACAAGCTGCACGTCCTCGCCGACCGCAACCACTGGGAGCAGACACCGCTGGCCGTCGCCTACAAGAGCGACCGCGACGCCGCCGGCAAGCAGCTCGACGACCTCGCCGCCGCCCGGGACGGGTGGCAGAAGCCCCTGTCGGGCCTGAACACGCCGGTCGGCTTCACCGACGCCGACTTCCACTGGCCGCCCGGATCGCCGGGCGACGGCAAGCAGACCTTCTACGAGCAGACGGGTCTGACCACCTGGGTCACCTCCCGGTTCTGGAAGAACGACAGCGACTTCTACGAGGACTCCACCCCGAAGGCCGACGCCAAGACCGTCGCGGCCGTCGACGCCCTCGGCACCCCGCTGTACGGACCGGACCCGGACCCGCACGCGCCGGACTGGAACCGGGCGCTCGACGAGCACGACGCGTTCGAGTGGATGCACGGCTTCGACAACGACAACATGAGCGCCGACGACGCCCGTATCTTCCTCTCCTCGGGCGGCTTCCCGCGCACGGCGCCGCAGCCGGGGACCTCGGAGTACCGCATCGCGGTCGAGGACCTGAAGACCCGGTTCGCCTCGTGCGCCTGGCGTGACCCGCTGGACCCGGACCGGGTGCTGGACGACGTCACGGCGACCGCGGCCGGCGAGTGGCAGCAGGAGATCGCCTCCCAGGCCGCGCAGCGCAACCAGATCCTCGGCGCGAGCAAGGACGCCACCGACGCCCTGGCCAAGGGCGCCAAGGCGCTCTCGGAGATGCTGGGGCAGTCCTGGGTCGCCGACCACCTCACCCGCTGGCAGGACTACTGGTCCCCGGGCGGCCTGGGGTACATCGGGGACGCCCCGCTGGTCATCCAGGTGCCGGGCGCCACCGGCAAGTGCCTCGACGTCCAGGGCGGGGCCACGGCCAACGGCACCCCGGTCCAGATCTACACCTGCAACGGCGGTGCCGCGCAGAAGTGGCAGCTCTGGGCCTCCTACTCGGGCGGCTACACCCTGCGCAACCCCAACTCGAACAAGTGCCTGGAGGTCCTGAACGGGGCCGGCACCGACGGTACGAAGATCCAGATCCGGGACTGCGGCAGCGCCAAGGCGCAGCAGTGGAAGTTCGACGTGCGCAGCGCCGGCCCGCTGGTGAACGCGGCGTCCGGCAAGTGCCTGCACCTGCCGACGTTCGACAACAGCAAGGACGCCGTGCTGTCGACGTGCAACGGCTCCAGCGCGCAGTCCTTCCGGATCGTCCCCGAGGCGCACACCGGCGACGGCCAGCTCGGCTACCCGAGCGCGGCCCAGTTCACCAAGGCCAAGGCCAATCTCGCGGCCGCCCAGGCGGCTTCGAAGAGCCAGCTCGCGGTCCTGAAGGCGCAGCTCGCCGCCGGGCAGAAGGCCGCGACCACCTCGAACACGGCGTTGCAGGCGGCGTACGGGATCGCCGATGCGGCGGGTGCTCCGCGGGGTCGTGGTCTGCTGGTGGGTCTGCAGAAGGACCAGGTCACGCAGGGTGCGGCGGCCGCGCTGGCGGCGCTGGAGAAGGCCGGTGAGACCGCCGAGGCGGCGACGCGCGCGGCGGCCGGGGACAGCGCGACGATCGCGCAGCGTGCGCTCGCGCAGGCGGCGCAGTCGAAGGCGGAGTTCCGCAAGAAGGCCGCCGAGGCGGCCGAGTCGCAGGCCAAGGCCGCGGCCGACGCGGCGAAGGTGCACCGGGACAACGCCAGGAAGGACAAGGAGACCGCGGAGGCCAAGCTCGCGGTCGCGGTGAAGGCCGAGGCGGACGCGAAGGCGGCCGCCGCCGACGCGCACGCCAGGCGGCTTTCGGCGGAGGCCGAGGAGAAGACGGCCAAGGCGGAGAAGGCGAACGCCGCCGCCAAGCAGGCCGAGGCCGCCCAGCACCGCCACAACGCCGAGTCCGAGGCATCGAACGCGAAGACGGCCAAGGACAAGGCCGAGGCCGCCGAGAAGACCGCCGAGAGCAAGCGCGACGACGCCGTGGCGGCCAAGGACCACGCCAAGGAGATGCGCGACGACGCGTGGGACGCCGAGCAGAAGGCCGAGGCCGCACGCGCCAAGGCCGCGGCGAAGGAGGCCTACGCCGACAAGCTGGAGGCAGGCGACGCGGCCGACGCGGCGCGTGCCGCGGCGGACGAGGCGGACACCGCGGCCGGTACCGCCGAGGCGGCGGCGGGCCGGGCCCGCACCGAGGCCGACGCCGCCACCCGGGCGGCCGCCGACGCGGACGCCGCGGCCACCCGCGCCGAGGCTGCCGCCAAGCGCGCCCGCTCCGATGCCGACGCCGCGCAGGCGGCCAAGCTCAAGGCCGACGCGGCCGTCAGAACCGCCACCAGCGCAGCCGCCGACGCGATCGCGGCCGCCCAGCACGCCTCCTCCGAGGCGAAGATGGCGGTGAAGCTGGCCGACGAGGCCCAGCAGCACGCCAAGGACGCCAAGACCCAGGCCGACGCGGCCGGCAAGGAGGCGGGTGTCGCGCTGGCCGCGGCGGCGAAGGCCGCCGGGTACGCGCACGTCACCGCCCAGGCGGCCGTGGACGCCGGCAAGGCGGCCCAGCAGGTCGCCGCACCCAGCAACGACGCCGTCCAGCTCGGCTCCGCCTACGTCGACACCGACTCCGCCGCCGGCCTGGTCGTCCTGACCGGCCAGTCCTCCAGGACGATCGCCGAGCAGCAGCAGGCCGTCGCCGACGCGCACGCCAAGAACGCCGCCGCCGAGGCCGACGCCGCGAAGAACCTCGCCGACCAGGCCAAGGGCGACGCCAAGGAGGCGTACACGCACGCGGCCAACGCCGCCAAGTACGCCGCCGACGCCCGCACCTACGCCAAGGAGGCCCTCGGCTACGCCGCCGACGCCACCAAGGCCGCCGCGGCCGCCCAGGCGTCACTGGCCCGCACCATCGACTACGACCAGCAGGCCGCCGCCGACGCGGCAGCCGCCGACAAGGCAGCCGGCAACGCCGAGGGCTACGCCAAGGACGCCCGCGACTCCGCCGACACCGCCGCACTCGACGCCGAAGCCGCCCGCTCCGCCGCCGCCCGGGCCGAACAGGACGCCAAGGACGCCCGCGCCGCGGCCGACCGCGCCGACACCGCCGCGACCGAGGCCGAACAGGCCGCCAAGGACGCCGACAAGTACGCCAAGGAGGCAGAGGAAGCCGCCGACCGGGCGGAGAAGGCATCCAAGGCCGAACAGATCGACGCCGGTACCGTCCCCGACGGGAACGGCGGCTCGATCGGCAACATGTTCTACGTCATCGACCACATCGAGCGGGTCGGCGATCCGCAGATCGTGGACAAGACGAGCGCCTGCGACAACTGGATCAGCAAACTCGCCTACAAGGGCGACTGCACCATCACGGCGAAGCTTCCGTACAAAGCCGTCGTCGACCTCTATCTGTGCAGTGCCGAGGGCATCGACCCGCAGAAGCTGATGTGCCCCTCGGGCGCGACGCAGTACCTCATGACAGTCACGACCGATGTGCTGTACGAGAAGGTCACGCACAACATCACGATGGCCGAGTGGCAGGAGAGCATCGACCCGATCGACATCCTCTTCGGCAGTTGGATCAAGTGCGCGCAGAAGTTCGCCCCCGGCGGCGAGAGCGGAAGCTGGACCGGATGCGGCTGGGCGTCCCTGGACGTCCTCTCCCTGTTCGCGGGCAAGATCCTCCGGCCCATCGCCGACGCGGTGAAGGCAGCGGACGCCGCCGCCCGGACCGGGATCGAGTTCACGGACGCGTGGAGGGCGCTGCGCGCTCTCAACCTGCCGGAAGACGCCGTCGCCGGAATCTTCAAGACGCTCTCCCAGAAGCTGCGTGGACTCTGCCTGAAGGACAGCTTCCCCGCCGCGACACCCGTTCTGCTGGCCGATGGCTCGACCAAGCCCATCGACGCGGTCAAGGTCGGCGACCGACTGCTCGCCACCGATCCGGACGCCGGTACGACCGGCCCCGAACAGGTCACGGCGACGTACTCCCACCCGGCGGACCGGCTGCTGCGGATCACCCTCGCCGACGGCGGACGGATGGTGACCACGCCGGGGCACCGGATGTACGTGCCGGGCCGTGGCTGGGTCCACGCCTCCGACCTGCACCCGGCGGATCCGCTCCGGACTCCGAGCGGATCCGTGGACCGGGTGGCCGGCACCAGCCCCGTGGGCGCACCACAGCAGGTGTGGGACCTGAGCATCGCCGACCTCCACACCTTCTACGTGCTCGCGGGCCGGACTCCGGTCCTGGTCCACAACGTCAGCTGCCCCGTCTACTCGGAGAACTACGACAACGGGGCGGGGATCGTCGCCGACATCGACAAAGACGGCCTCGTCGGATACGCCATCGTAGCCATCAAGGGCGAGGAGCCGAGAGGTGGCGCGATGTTCAACGCCGCACTCGCGCATTTCGGTGACGCGGTGAAGGGCGTGAAGGGATACTGGCAGGACGGTGGTCTGCTCAGCGACAATCTGGACTCGTTCAACGAGGCGGTGCGGGCCGGTGCGACACTCGAAGAGGCGGCCCTGAAGACGTTCACGGGCAAGATGGCCTCGCGAGCCGGTTACTCGAACGTGGAGATAACCGAGCTGAGGGGCATGCCCGGGCACTACACGAATGTGGGGGCGACCTTCCGTTAGGTCGGCTGTCCCCTGCGTCCACAGGAACAGGACACGCGTCGGGGTGGTGCGGAGGACCGCGTCCCGCCCCGGCGCCGTCACGCGAAGGATCGGAAACCGGTACGCGATGAATGAGCTGCACATCCCTGTCGACGAACTGAAAGCCGCTCACGCCGGTGGAATGAATGCGATGGAACTCGCGCTGCTCGCCAGGGAACTGCTCGGTCCGGGATTCAGTGTGATCTCCTTCATCACCGCGTTCCGGCTCGCTTTCGACATCCCGCTGCCCGTCCTGCAACGGGCTCAGGCATGGGAAAGGTTCGGCTTCGGGCGCATCCACATCTCCGACGAGGAGTTCTCGGACCTCCTCGCACCCTGGCTCGCCCACGGGTGACGAGATCCTGCACCCCTCAGGCCCCCCGGTGCACGGGCAACCGCATCGACTGACCAGCCCAACCGACGTGCGAACCCAGGGGCGGGCGGCGATGCGGTCCGCCGGCGGCATGTCCCGGGCCCCGGCCCCACGTGACGCACCCCACCCCGCCGCCCCGTTCAGACTCCGTTAACAATGGACTGTGATCTCACAGGTCCCCTCGATGCCCCGGAGCGCCCACCGGCACAGGCCGGAGGCGACTCCCTACGTCGATCTCACCCGCGCCGAGTGGAGCGCGCTGCGCGACAAGACGCCGCTGCCGCTCACCGCCGAGGAGGTGGAGAAGCTCCGCGGTCTCGGCGATGTCATCGACCTGGACGAGGTGCGGGACATCTACCTCCCGCTCTCCCGGCTCCTCAACCTCTACGTCGGCGCCACGGACGGTCTGAGGGGAGCGCTGAACACCTTCCTCGGGGAGCAGGGCTCCCAGTCGGGCACCCCGTTCGTCATAGGGGTCGCCGGCTCCGTCGCCGTGGGCAAGTCCACCGTGGCCCGGCTGCTCCAGGCGCTGCTCTCCCGCTGGCCGGAGCACCCGCGCGTCGAACTGGTGACGACGGACGGCTTCCTGCTGCCCACCCGGGAACTGGAGGCGCGCGGCCTGATGTCGCGCAAGGGCTTCCCCGAGTCCTACGACCGCCGGGCCCTGACCCGCTTCGTCGCCGACATCAAGGCCGGCAAGAGCGAGGTGTCCGCGCCGGTCTACTCCCACCTCATCTACGACATCGTGCCGGACGGGCAACTCACCGTCCGCCGCCCCGACATCCTCATCGTGGAGGGCCTGAACGTCCTCCAGCCCGCGCTGCCCGGCAAGGACGGCCGCACCCGGGTCGGTCTCGCCGACTACTTCGACTTCAGCGTGTACGTCGACGCGAGCGCCGAGGACATCGAGCGCTGGTACCTCAACCGCTTCACGAAACTGCGCCGCACGGCCTTCCAGAACCCCAACTCGTACTTCCGCAAGTACACCCAGGTGTCGGAGGAGGAGGCCCTGGACTACGCGCGCACCCTCTGGCGCACCATCAACAGGCCCAACCTGGTGGAGAACATCGCCCCGACCCGCGGCCGGGCCACCCTCATCGTCCGCAAGGGCCCGGACCACAAGGTGCAGCGGCTGCGGCTGCGCAAGCTGTAGCGCGACACGAAAGGGGCGCGGGACCGGTCCGGTCCCGCGCCCCCGAGCGCACTATCCGAGCGCCGACTTCACCACGTCGGCCAGCCGCCCGGCCACCGCGCGGGCCTGCTCGATGTCGGCGGCCTCCACCATCACGCGTACCAGCGGCTCGGTGCCCGAGGGGCGCAGCAGCACCCGGCCGGTCCCGCCCAGCTCCCGCTCCGCCTCGGCGACCGCGGCCGCGAGGTCCGCCGACGTCCGCACCCGCGACTTGTCCACGTCCGGCACGTTGACCAGCACCTGCGGCAGCCGTTCCATGACGGACGCCAGCTCCCGGAGCGTCCGTCCCGTCTCGGCGACCCGGGCCGCCAGCAGCAGTCCGGTCAGCGTGCCGTCACCCGTCGTCGCGTGGTCGAGGATGATCACGTGCCCGGACTGCTCGCCGCCGAGGGCGTAGCCGTGCTCCTTCATCTCCTCCAGCACGTAGCGGTCGCCGACGCCCGTCTGCACCAGCCGGATGCCGGCCTTCTCCATCGCCAGCTTGAAGCCGAGGTTGGACATCACCGTGGCGACGACCGTGTCCGACCGCAGCGCGGACCGCTCCCGCATCGCCAGCGCCAGGACGGAGAGGATCTGGTCGCCGTCCACCTCGTCGCCGGTGTGGTCCACGGCCAGGCACCGGTCGGCGTCGCCGTCGTGCGCGATGCCGAGGTCCGCGCCGTGCTCGAGGACCGCGGCCTTCAGCTTGTCGAGGTGGGTCGAGCCGCAGCCGTCGTTGATGTTGAGGCCGTCCGGCTCGGCGCCGATCGTCACGATCCGCGCGCCCGCCCGGGTGAACGCCTCCGGCGAGACCCCCGAGGCCGCGCCGTGCGCTTCGTCCAGGACGATCTTCAGGCCGTCGAGCCGGTTGGGCAGCACCGACAGCAGGTGGGCGACGTACTGCTCGAAGCCCTCGTCGTACGGGCGCACACGGCCGACGCCGGCGCCCGTCGGCCGCTCCCACGGCTCACCGTGCCGGTGCGACTCGTACACCGCCTCGATCCTGTCCTCCAGCTCGTCGGCGAGCTTCTGGCCGCCGCGGGCGAAGAACTTGATGCCGTTGTCCGGCATGGCGTTGTGGCTGGCGGAGAGCATCACCCCGAGGTCGGCGCCGAGCGCGCCGGTCAGGTGTGCCACCGCGGGCGTCGGCAGCACACCGACGCTCAGGACGTCCACGCCCGCGCTCGCCAGGCCGGCCACCACCGCCGCCTCCAGGAACTCCCCGGAGGCACGCGGGTCCCGCCCGACCACCGCGGTCGGCTTGTGACCCTCAAAGGTGCCCGCCTCGGCCAGTACGTGCGCCGCGGCCACGGAGAGGCTGAGCGCCATCTCGGCCGTCAGATCCGCATTCGCGACACCGCGCACGCCGTCCGTGCCGAAGAGTCGTCCCACTTGTCCTCCTGAGGAAGCATCGATGTCGGATGCGGGGCCGGCGCCGCGTCGGGTGGCAGACGCCCCGGCATCCGATCACACAAGCCGTTGAGCGTCTTGTGTCGTTATACGCCCTTGGCTGGGATAAACGAACGCCCCGGAGGCACATGTGGCGTGCCGCCGGGGCGTTCGGAGTACGGGAGGGGCCAGAGCCCGTTTCTCGTACGAGCAGGCAGCGAAGCTTAGCGCTTGCTGTACTGCGGAGCCTTGCGGGCCTTCTTGAGACCGGCCTTCTTGCGCTCGACCGCACGGTCGTCGCGCTTGAGGAAGCCGGCCTTCTTCAGCGGGCCGCGGTTGTTGTCGACGTCGGCCTCGTTCAGCGCACGGGCGACACCGAGGCGGAGGGCACCGGCCTGGCCGGAGACACCGCCACCCGCGATGCGGGCGATGACGTCGTAGCGGCCCTCGAGCTCCAGGACCTTGAACGGCTCGTTGACTTCCTGCTGGTGCACCTTGTTCGGGAAGTAGTCCTCGAGGGTGCGACCGTTGATCTTCCACTTGCCGGTGCCCGGGACGATCCGGACGCGGGCGATGGCGTTCTTGCGGCGGCCCAGGCCGGCGGCCGGCTGGGGCTCACCGAAGCGGGACGCGAGCGACTCGGAGGTGTACTCGCCCTCGACGGGGACGTCCGACTCCGTGGTGTAGCTGTCGATGTCAAGCTCTTCGAGCGGCTGCTCGGCAGTGGTCTCGGCCACGATTCTCCTCAGATTCTGTTCAGTCTTAGGGGGTGGCCGGACTTACTGCGCGACCTGGGTGATCTCGAACGGCACCGGCTGCTGCGCAGCGTGCGGGTGTACGTCACCCTTGTAGACCTTCAGCTTCGAGAGCATCTGACGGCCCAGCGTGTTCTTGGGGAGCATGCCCTTGACGGCCTTCTCGATGGCCTTCTCGGGGTTCTTGTCGAGCAGCTCGTCGTAGCGGACGGAGCGCAGACCACCCGGGTAGCCGGAGTGGCGGTACGCCATCTTCTGCGTCCGCTTGTTGCCGGACAGGTGCACCTTGTCGGCGTTGATGATGATGACGAAGTCACCGGTGTCGACGTGGGGGGCGTAGATCGGCTTGTGCTTGCCCCGCAGGAGGGACGCGGCGGTCGTGGCGAGACGACCCAGGACGACGTCCTGAGCGTCGATGACGTGCCACTGGCGCGTCACATCGCCGGGCTTGGGGCTGTACGTACGCACGGTTCGTAGCCTTCGCTTCGAGTGAATGGTCCTGAACAGGTCACCGAAACGATCACGACAGCCCTGACCGCACCACGGTTGACGCAAACCGCGTGCTGGTCGCTGGTCATCGGCCCGGTGGACCGGTGTAAGGGCCCGTCCCGTGAGAATGAGCAAGCCAATACACAACGAAGAAGCAGGTTACCTGTACGGGCCCGGACGGGTCAAAACGATGCCCTTCCCCCTCATGTCGCGGGACAAACGAGGCATGCCGCCGCACGCGCCCCTGAGCGCTCCGCCCCCCGTCTAAGATGCGCCCCATGAGTGACGGGCAGGGGGGACCTCAGTCTCAGTGGGATCCCTGGAAACCGAATTCCCAGCAGCCGCAGGGCGGCGCGACCGACGACGGGACCCCGGACTGGGCCGCGCTCGCCGAGGCCTCCGAGACGCGCACCAAACGCCGCAAGCTGCTGTACACGGCCGGCGGCGCGCTCGCCACGCTCGCGATAGGCACCGCGGTCGCGATGGCCGTCGTCTCGGCGAACGGCGACGATCCGCAGACCGGCCCCGGCAGCCTGGGCGGCTCGCTGCCCGGCTCCGCCACCGCGACGCCGTCCTTCGCGCCCACCAGCGCCCCGCCGCCGCTGGACCCCAGGGACTTCGTCTCCAGCGCCCGCAAGGACACCGCCCCGCTGAACCCCGCCACCCTCTTCCCGGACACCCGGCTGACCATGGGCGGCGCGGTGTACGAGAAGGGCCCGACCGCCGACACCCAGAGCTGCGCCACCGCCGCCGGCGGCACCCTGCCCAAGGCCCTCACCGACAACGGCTGCACCCGCCTGCTGCGCGCCACCTACGCCAAGGGCGACATCGCCGTCACCGTCGGCGTCGCCGTCTTCGACACCGCCGCCCAGGCGACCCGGGCCCGGGGCCAGACCGACGACCGCAGCATCGTGCGCTCCCTGTCCGGCAAGGGCGTCAAGCCCTTCTGCGACGGACCCTTCTGCCGCTCGACGCGGAACGCCTACGGCCGCTACGCCTACTTCACGGTCGCCGGCTTCACCGACGGCAAGGACGTCACCACCAAGAACACCGCCGTTTTCGGCGCCGGCGACGACCTGGCCCAGTACACCGTCAACCAGATCTACCGCCGCGGCCAGGCCGAGGCGCAGGCGGCGGCCGGCCGGTGACGGCGCGGGGGCGCGGCTAACAGGTCGCGCAGCCCGACGCCCGCAGCAGCGTGCGCTTGTTCCGCGCCTCCTTGTTCCGGGCCGCCAGCAGCTCGTCGGCCGGGTAGCCGACCTCCTCCAGCGTCAGCCCGTGCGGCCGTACGACGTGCACCGCGGAGTCCCGGACCCCCGCGGCCAGCACCTGCCCGGGCCACCGGGGCGCCCGGTGCCCGTCCCCGACGAACAGCAGCGCGCCGATCAGCGACCGCACCATGTTGTGGCAGAAGGCGTCGGCGCGGACGGTGGCGGTGATGATCCCGTCCCCGCCCCTGACCAGGCTCAGCTCCTGGAGCGTACGGATCGTGGTGGCGCCCTCGCGCTTCTTGCAGTAGGCGGCGAAGTCGTGCTCCCCGAGCAGCGCGCGGGCGGCCTCGTTCATGGCGTCCACGTCGAGCGGCCAGTCGTGCCAGAGCACATGGCCGCGCAGCAGCGGGTCCACCCCGCCCGGGTCGTCGGTGACCCGGTACGCGTAGCGCCGCCAGACGGCCGAGAACCGCGCGTTGAAGCCGGCCGGCGCCTCCGTGAGCCGCCACACCCGCACGTCCTTCGGCAGCCGCCCGGCGAGCCGCTTGAGCAGCTTCTCCCGGTGCTCCGCCCACAGCTCGACGGGCAGGTCGACGTGGGCCACCTGACCGCGCGCGTGCACTCCGGCGTCGGTCCGCCCGGCCACGGTCAGCTCGTACGTCTCCCGCGACCGCGTCACGGTGCGCAGCGCGTCCTCGATCTCCCCCTGCACGGTCCGCCGGCCGCCGGCCTGCTTGGCCCAGCCGTGGAAGTCGGTGCCGGCGTAGGACAGGTCGAGGCGGATGCGCACGTACCCGGGCTGTACTTCGTCACTCACGTAGGAATCCTCTCAGGGCGGTGCGCCCGGGCGGGAACGCGGAAGCGGGCCCGCCCCCCAGGGCGGACCCGCTTCGCGTCAGGCAGAGCCTCAGGCGTCCTTCGACTCCTCGGCCGGAGCCTCGGTGGCCTCGGTCTCCTCGACCTTGGTCTCCTCGGCCTTGGCCTCGTCGGACTCCTTGACCGCGCGCTTGGTGGCGGCCTCGGCCTCACCGACGGCCTTCTGCTGCACCGTCAGCGCCTCGACCAGCTCGATGACGGCCATGGGCGCGTTGTCGCCACGGCGGTTACCGATCTTGGTGATGCGGGTGTAGCCACCGGGGCGGTTCTCGTACCGCGGGCCGATCTCGGTGAAGAGCGTGTGCACGATGCTCTTGTCCGTGATGACCTGGAGCACCTGGCGGCGGTTGTGAAGGTCGCCCTTCTTCGCCTTGGTGACCAGACGCTCGGCGTACGGGCGCAGGCGGCGGGCCTTCGCCTCGGTGGTGGTGATGCGGCCGTGCTCGAAGAGGCTCTTCGCGAGGTTCGCGAGGAGGAGCTTCTCGTGCGCGGCGCTGCCGCCCAGACGGGCACCCTTGGTGGGCTTCGGCATGGTTCTTCTCCTGTGTGTCTGCCCCGGCCGTGTCAGGTACCGGGGTCAGTATCCGAGCGGGCGGTCGCCCGTCGGAGATCCGGGGCCCTTGCGGGGCCCCGGAGGTGAGACGCTCAGTACCGGATCAGTACTGCTCGGTCTCGACGAAACCCGCGTCCGCGTCGTCGTCGGCGCCGAAGGCGTCCGCGGCGGCGGTCGGGTCGAATCCGGGCGGGCTGTCCTTCAGGGCCAGGCCCATGCCGGCCAGCTTCGCCTTGACCTCGTCGATGGACTTCGCACCGAAGTTGCGGATGTCCAGGAGGTCGGCCTCCGAGCGGGCGACGAGCTCGCCCACGGAGTGGATGCCCTCGCGCTTGAGGCAGTTGTAGGAGCGGACGGTGAGCTCCAGCTCCTCGATCGGCAGCGCGAGGTCGGCGGCCAGGGCGGCGTCCGTCGGGGACGGGCCCATGTCGATGCCCTCGGCGTCGATGTTCAGCTCGCGGGCGAGACCGAACAGCTCGACCAGCGTCTTGCCCGCGGAGGCCATGGCGTCACGCGGACGCATCGCCTGCTTGGTCTCGACGTCGACGATCAGCTTGTCGAAGTCGGTGCGCTGCTCGACACGGGTCGCCTCGACCTTGTACGTGACCTTGAGCACCGGCGAGTAGATGGAGTCGACCGGGATACGGCCGATCTCCTGGCCCACCTGCTTGTTCTGCACGGCGGAGACGTAGCCGCGGCCGCGCTCGACGGTCAGCTCCATCTCCAGCTTGCCCTTGCCGTTGAGCGTGGCGAGGACCAGGTCGGGGTTGTGCACCTCGACACCGGCCGGGGGCGCGATGTCGGCGGCGGTGACCAGACCCGGGCCCTGCTTGCGCAGGTACATCACGACCGGCTCGTCGTGCTCCGAGGAGACGACCAGCTGCTTGATGTTGAGGATCAGGTCGGTGACGTCCTCCTTGACGCCCGGCACGGTGGTGAACTCGTGCAGCACGCCGTCGATCCGGATGCTGGTGACAGCGGCGCCCGGGATCGAGGAGAGGAGGGTACGGCGGAGGGAGTTGCCGAGGGTGTAGCCGAAGCCCGGCTCCAGCGGCTCGATCACGAACCGGGAGCGGAACTCGTCGACGACCTCTTCGGTCAACGAGGGACGCTGAGCGATCAGCATGTGTGGATCAGATCCTTCTTTCGTGGACGCCCGCTATTTGACGCCCGACGGGAACCGCACCGGTGGAAAGTGCGGGTAGTGCAAGGGTACGGGCGGCACGACCCGAAGGAGCCGTACCGCCCGGAACCCGTGCTCGGCGAAGCAGCCGTGCGTCAGACGCGGCGGCGCTTCGGCGGGCGGCAGCCGTTGTGCGGGGTCGGGGTGACGTCCTGGATGGAGCCGACCTCGAGGCCCGTGGCCTGCAGGGAGCGGATCGCGGTCTCACGACCGGAGCCCGGGCCCTTGACGAACACGTCGACCTTGCGCATGCCGTGCTCCTGGGCGCGGCGGGCAGCCGACTCGGCGGCCATCTGCGCGGCGAACGGCGTGGACTTCCGGGAGCCCTTGAAGCCGACGTGGCCGGCGGAGGCCCAGGAGATCACGTTGCCGGACGGGTCCGTGATCGAGACGATCGTGTTGTTGAACGTGCTCTTGATGTGCGCGTGGCCGTGAGCGACGTTCTTCTTTTCCTTGCGGCGCACCTTCTTGGCAGCGCCCTGACGACCCTTGGGGGGCATCTACTAACTCCTACGGGAGGTGGTCGGTCCTACAGCGAAGACCGTGGACAGATGTCCGCTGCGGACTACTTCTTGCCCGGCTTCTTCTTGCCGGCGATGGCGCGACGCGGGCCCTTGCGGGTGCGGGCGTTGGTGCTGGTGCGCTGACCGCGGACGGGCAGACCGCGACGGTGACGGAGACCCTGGTAGGTGCCGATCTCGACCTTGCGGCGGATGTCGGCCTGGATCTCGCGACGGAGGTCACCCTCGGTCTTGATGTTGCTGTCGACGTACTCGCGGATCGCGACCAGCTGCTCTTCCGACAGGTCGCGAACACGGGTGTTCGGGTCGACGCCGGTCGCAGCCAGCGTCTCCTTCGAGAGCGTCCGGCCGATGCCGAACACGTAGGTGAGGGCGATCTCCACGCGCTTTTCGCGCGGGATGTCGACACCGGAAACGCGTGCCATTCACTGGCTCCTGGTGAATCTTCGGAGGTCTTCCACAGAGCCGGTCCCCGGCCGCCGTACTAGGTACGAACCGGGTCCCCGGCCTCCGAACCGGGGGTGTCGAGCTGGTGGGCTCGGGCTCTGCGTATGAACATATTCAGCTCGCGTCGCGCGAAACTCTGCGATAGAGGTGCAGAGGGAGATGGTCGTGCGTCAGCCCTGGCGCTGCTTGTGGCGCGGGTTCTCGCAGATGACCATGACCCGGCCGTGACGGCGGATCACCCTGCACTTGTCGCAAATCTTCTTGACGCTCGGCTTGACCTTCATGGGGTGAGGTTCTCCGGGTCAGTGCCATCGCTCCGGGCGGGCCCGGGGCTAGGGCAAGATCTACTTGTACCGGTAGACGATCCGGCCACGCGTCAGGTCGTACGGAGACAGCTCCACCACGACCCGGTCGTCAGGGAGGATGCGGATGTAGTGCATACGCATCTTGCCGCTGATGTGTGCCAGGACCTGGTGGCCGTTCTGGAGCTCGACCCTGAACATGGCGTTCGGCAGAGACTCGACGACAGTGCCCTCGATCTCGATGGCACCTTGCTTCTTGGCCACGCTTCGCCCTTCGAATCGACTACCTTGATCGACTCTCACCCTGGCCACGAGGGAGCAGGGGCGAGCGCATGAGGACATGCGGGTGCACGAGAGCCGACGAGTCAGTCTACGTCGGCGCACCCGGAAACGCGAATCGGGAGAGTCTGCCCCATGGGAGTGATCCCTATGCCAACGGGTCGGGAGCGGCCGTGACGCCGTACTCCGCCAGCTTGGCCCGGCCGCCGTCCGGGGCGGTCAGGACGAGGGGGCCCTGTTCGGTCAGCGCGACCGAGTGCTCCCAGTGGGAGGACCAGGTGCCGTCCGTGGTGATGACCGTCCAGTCGTCTTCCAGGACCTCGGTGCGCGGGGTACCGAGGGAGACCATCGGCTCGATGGCGAGACAGAAGCCGGGCACCAGCTTGGGGCCCTTGCCGCGGCGCCGGTCGACGTAGTTCAGCAGGTGCGGGTCCATGTGCATCTCGGTCCCGATGCCGTGGCCGCCGTAGTCCTCGATGATCCCGTACCGGCCGCCGCCCGGCTTCGGCTGGCGGCGGATGTACGTCTCGATCGCCCGGGAGACGTCCACCAGGCGGCTGCCCTGCTTCATGGCCGCGATGCCGGCCCACATCGACTCCTCGGTCACCCGGGACAGCTCGACCAGCTCCGGGGCGTGCCCGGAGCCCACGAACGCCGTGTAGGCGGCGTCGCCGTGCCAGCCGTCGACGATCGCGCCGCAGTCGATGGAGATGATGTCGCCGTCCTTGAGGACGACGTCGTCGGAGGGGATGCCGTGGACGACGACGTCGTTCACGGAGGTGCAGATGGTGGCGGGGAAGCCGCCGTACCCCAGGAAGTTCGACTTCGCGCCGTGTTCGGCGAGGACCTTGCGGGCCACCCCGTCCAGGTCCTTGGTGGTGGCGCCCGGGACGGCCGCCTCCCGCGTGGCCGCGTGGATGGCGGCTACGACCAGGCCCGCCGCCCGCATCTTCGCGATCTGCTCGGGGGTCTTGATCTGCACCATGGGGGCCTGCGCTCTCCGTCACTCACGTCGACTGGGATACCTGCACAACAGTACGGCCGCGGCACCCCGGGGGCACCGCGGCCGGAAGGACCGGGACCTACTGCTCGGCCTTCTCGCGCTTGAGGGCTTCCAGCGCCCGCTGCGTGATCTCGTCCACCGGGCCGAGGGAGGAGATCGTGACGACCAGTCCCTGCGCCTTGTAGTAGTCGATGATCGGCTCGGTCTGCGTGTGGTAGACCTCGAGTCGCTTGCGGACCGTGTCCTCGGAGTCGTCGTCGCGCTGGTACAGCTCGCCGCCGCAGACGTCGCAGACGCCCTCCTGCTTCGGCGCGCTGTACGTCACGTGGAAGACGTGCGAGGAGTCGTTGCGGCAGATGCGCCGGCCGGCGATCCGCTTGACGACCTCGTCCTCGGGTACTTCGAGGTCCAGGACGGCGTCCAGCGTGATGCCCTCGGCCTGCAGCAGCCGGTCCAGCGCCTCCGCCTGCGAGACGTTCCGCGGGAAGCCGTCCAGCAGGAAGCCGTTCTCCGCGTCCGCCTGCTCCATGCGGTCCTTGGCCATCGCGATGGTCACCTCGTCCGGGACGAGGTTGCCGGCGTCCATGTAGGACTTCGCGAGCTTGCCCAGCTCCGTCTGGCGGCTGATGTTGGCGCGGAACAGGTCTCCCGTGGAGATGTGCGGAACGACCAGCTTCTCTGCGAGCCGGACGGCCTGCGTTCCCTTACCGGCACCCGGCGGCCCGACGAGGACGATACGCATCAGCGGAGGAACCCTTCGTAATTGCGCTGCTGGAGCTGGCTCTCGATCTGCTTCACCGTCTCCAGGCCGACACCCACGATGATGAGGATGCTGGTCCCGCCGAAGGGGAAGTTCTGGCTTGCCCCGAAGCCCACCAACGCCATTGTCGGCACGAGAGCGATCAGACCCAGATACAGCGAACCCGGCCAGGTGATCCGGTTGAGCACGTAGCTCAGGTACTCAGCGGTCGGTCGGCCAGCCCGGATGCCCGGGATGAAGCCACCATACTTCTTCATGTTGTCGGCCACTTCCTCGGGGTTGAAGGAGATGGCGACGTAGAAGAACGCGAAGAAAACGATGAGCAAGAAGTACGTAGTGATGTAAATCGGGTGGTCGCCCTTGGTCAGGTTCTGCTCGACCCAGGTCTTCCAGCCCGAGTTGCCGCCCGAGAACTGCGCCACGAGCGCCGGGATGTAGAGCAGCGACGACGCGAAGATGACGGGAATCACACCCGCCTGGTTCACCTTGAGCGGGATGTAGGTGGAGGTACCACCGTAGGACCGCCGGCCGATCATGCGCTTCGCGTACTGCACCGGGATGCGGCGCTGGGCCTGCTCGACGAAGACGACGAGCGCGACCATGACCAGGCCGACCAGGATGACCGTGCCGAACTCGATCCAGCCGCCGGCCAGGGTGCCCTGCTTCTTGATGGCCCACAGCGCGGACGGGAAGGTCGCGGCGATCGAGATGAACATCAGGATCGACATGCCGTTGCCGATGCCCCGGTCGGTGATCAGCTCACCGAGCCACATCACGACGGCCGTACCCGCGGTCATGGTGATGACCATGGTGATGGTCGTGAAGATCGCCTGGTCCGGAACGATGCTCGTGGCGACCGAGCAGCCGTTGAACAGGGCGCCGCTGCGGGCGGTGGCCACCAGGCCGGTCCCCTGGAGGATGGCGAGCGCCACGGTCAGGTAACGGGTGTACTGCGTGATCTTCGCCGTACCGGCCTGGCCCTCCTTCTTCAGGGCCTCCAGGCGCGGGATCACCACGGTCAGCAGCTGAAGGATGATGCTGGCCGTGATGTAGGGCATGATGCCGAGCGCGAAGACCGTGATCTGCAGCAGCGCACCGCCGCTGAACATGTTCACGAGACCGAAGAGGCCCTGGTTTCCCTGTGCCTCGGTCACGCACCGCTGGACGGCCTGATAGTTGACGCCGGGGATCGGGATGTGGGTACCGACCCGGTAGACCACGATGATGCCCAGCGTGAAGAGCAGCTTCTTGCGCAGGTCGGGCGTCTTGAACGCCCGGGCGAACGCGGTGAGCACGGTGCCTCCTGCGACCCCCGCGCAACTGCGTCAAGGGTGACGGTCTTGAGGTTCGACGAATACGGAAAAGAACAGTGCAGGCCACCTTACCGGCGACACCGCCCCCCTAGGAACGACCAACCGGGGATACCTCATTGTGAGGTATCCCCGGTCGGGTTCGTCTACGTCATCGACGCGTCGTCCGAAGGAGTCAGACGAGCTCGGTGACCGTGCCGCCGGCGGCGGTGATCTTCTCCTTGGCGGAGCCGGAGACGGCGTCGACCGTCACCTGCAGCGCCACGGAGACCTCACCCTGGCCGAGGACCTTGACCAGGCTGTTCTTGCGAACGGCACCCTTGGCCACCAGGCCCTCGACCGTGACCTCGCCACCCTCGGGGTAGAGCGCGGCCAGCTTGTCGAGGTTCACGACCTGGTACTCGGTCTTGAACGGGTTCCTGAAGCCCTTCAGCTTCGGGAGGCGCATGTGGAGCGGCATCTGGCCACCCTCGAAGCGCTCCGGAACCTGGTAACGGGCCTTCGTGCCCTTGGTACCACGACCGGCCGTCTTACCCTTCGACGCCTCACCACGACCCACACGGGTCTTGGCGGTCTTGGCGCCCGGGGCGGGACGGAGGTTGTGGATCTTGAGCGGGTTCTGCTCCGCCATGATCAGTCGACCTCCTCGACCGTCACGAGGTGGCGGACGGTGTGCACCATGCCGCGGAACTCGGGGCGGTCCTCCTTGACGACCTGCGTGTTGATGCCCTTGAGACCAAGGGAACGCAGGGTGTCACGGTGGTTCTGCTTGCTGCCGATGTAGGACTTGACCTGCGTGATCTTGAGCTGCGCCATGATTACGCACCCGCCCCGGCACGCGCACGGAGCAGAGCCGCGGGAGCGACGTCCTCGAGCGGCAGACCACGGCGGGCCGCGATCTCCTCGGGACGCTGCAGACCCTTCAGGGCCGCCACGGTGGCGTGCACGATGTTGATCGCGTTGTCGGAGCCGAGCGACTTCGACAGCACGTCGTGGATACCGGCGCACTCGAGCACGGCGCGCACCGGACCACCGGCGATGACACCGGTACCGGGGGACGCGGGCTTGAGCAGCACGACGCCGGCAGCCTTCTCACCCTGGATGGGGTGCGGGATGGTGCCCTGGATACGGGGGACCTTGAAGAAGTGCTTCTTGGCCTCCTCAACACCCTTGGCGATGGCGGCCGGCACCTCCTTGGCCTTGCCGTAACCGACACCCACGGTGCCGTCACCGTCGCCCACCACGACCAGCGCGGTGAAGCTGAAGCGACGACCACCCTTCACAACCTTGGCGACGCGGTTGATCGCGACGACACGCTCGACGTACGCGGTCTTCTCGGCGGCAGCAGCGCCGCCGTCACGGCCCTTCCGGTCCCGCCGCTCGCCGCCACCGGCACCGCCACCGCGGCGCTGGGGTCCAGCCATTGGAATTACCTCTCTTCGTTTCCGCTAGCTACGGCAGGCTCAGAACTTGAGCCCGGCTTCGCGGGCGGCGTCCGCCAGGGCGGCGATGCGCCCGGCGTACTGGTTGCCACCACGGTCGAACACGACAGCCTCGACACCGGCGGCCTTGGCGCGCTCGGCGACCAGGGCGCCGACCTGCTTGGCCTGCGCGGACTTGTCGCCCTCGCCACCGCGGACGGACGCGTCCAGAGTGGACGCGGACGCCAGGGTGTGGCCCTTGAGGTCGTCGATCACCTGCGCCACGATGTGGCGGTTGGAGCGGGTCACGACCAGACGGGGACGCTCCGCCGTACCGGCGATCCGCTTGCGGATCCGGATGTGACGGCGCTTGATCGCGGCGCGCTTGTAGGCGTCGCCCTTGAGGATCTTCTGCCCGTATGCCATGGCTTACTTACCCGCCTTTCCGACCTTGCGGCGGATGACTTCGCCCTCGTACTTGACGCCCTTGGCCTTGTACGGGTCGGGCTTGCGCAGCTTGCGGATGTTGGCCGCAACCTCGCCGACCTTCTGCTTGTCGATGCCCTCGACCTGGAAGCGGGTCGGGCTGTCCACCTTGAAGGTGATGCCCTCGGGGGCCTCGATCAGGATCGGGTGGCTGTAGCCGAGCGCGAATTCGAGGTTCGAGCCCTTGGCCGTCACGCGGTAACCGACACCGCTGATTTCGAGCTTCTTCACGTAACCCTCGGTCACGCCGGTGATCATGTTCGCCACCAGCGTGCGGGACAGGCCGTGCAGGGCCTTGCTCTGACGCTCGTCGTTGGGGCGGGTCACCTGCAGGGTGCCGTCCTCGCCCTTGGCGATGTCGATCGGCGCCACGACGGTGTGGGTCAGCGAGCCCTTGGGGCCCTTGACCGAGACCGTACGGCCGTCGATGGTGACGTCCACGCCGGCGGGAACCGTGATGGGGAGCTTGCCAATACGCGACATAGCTGTTTCCTCCGTTCCCTTCCGCTACCAGACGTAGGCGAGGACTTCCCCACCCACGCCCTTCTTACCGGCCTGCTTGTCGGTGAGGAGCCCGTGCGACGTGGAGATGATCGCCACGCCCAGGCCGCCCAGCACCTTCGGCAGGTTGGTGGACTTCGCGTACACCCGGAGACCGGGCTTGGAGATCCGCTTGATGCCCGCGATGGAGCGCTCACGGTTCGGGCCGAACTTCAGCTCGAGAACGAGGTTCTTGCCGACCTCGGCGTCCTCGACCTTCCAGCCCGTGATGAAGCCCTCCTGCTGGAGGATCTCCGCGATGTGCGACTTGATCTTCGATGCCGGCATCGTCACGGAGTCGTGGTATGCCGAGTTCGCGTTCCGCAGACGCGTAAGCATGTCTGCGATCGGATCAGTCATGGTCATGAATTGGCCTTCGGCCTCTCTCGCCGGGGTTTCCTGGTGCGCCATCCCTCTCCCCGATCCGAGACGGGACGGGTGCGGCGCGGTGGACCTACGGCGTAGTAAGTCGTACGGGCGCAGCAGGCGCCCAACCCCGCAAGCCTACGGCATGCGGAGAAGGGCCCCTGCCGACCCAGATGCTTACCGAGAGCTTCAGGAATCCCTAATTACCGGGATTACCAGGAGCTCTTGGTCACGCCCGGCAGCTCGCCACGGTGAGCCATCTCACGAAGGCACACGCGGCAGAGGCCGAACTTACGGTACACGGAGTGCGGACGGCCGCAGCGCTGGCAGCGGGTGTAGCCACGCACACCGAACTTGGGCTTGCGAGCAGCCTTAGCGATCAGAGCCTTCTTCGCCATCTCGCTCACGCCTCCTTGAACGGGAAGCCGAGGTGACGAAGGAGCGCACGGCCCTCAGCGTCGTTGGTCGCCGTGGTGACCACGGTGATGTCCATACCCCGGACACGGTCGATCTTGTCCTGGTCGATCTCGTGGAACATGACCTGCTCCGTGAGACCGAAGGTGTAGTTGCCACGGCCGTCGAACTGCTTGGGGGACAGGCCGCGGAAGTCGCGGATGCGCGGCAGCGCGAGCGACAGGGTGCGGTCCAGGAACTCCCACATGCGGTCGCCACGGAGCGTGACGTGGGCACCGATCGGCTGACCCTCGCGCAGCTTGAACTGCGCGATGGACTTGCGGGCCTTGGTGACGGCCGGCTTCTGACCGGTGATGGTGGTCAGGTCGCGGATCGCGCCATCGATCAGCTTCGAGTCACGGGCGGCGTCGCCGACACCCATGTTGACCACGATCTTGACGAGGCCGGGAACCTGCATGACGTTCTCGTACTTGAACTCGTCACGCAGCTTGCCCGCGATCTCCTCGCGGTACTTCGTCTTCAGACGCGGAGTGGTGGTGGTAGCCATCAGATGTCCTCACCCGTCCGCTTGGCAACGCGGATCTTGTTGCCTTCGTCGTCGAAGCGGTAACCGACACGCGTGGCGACCTTCTGACCGTCCTTCTCCACGACCAGCTGAACGTTGGACACGTGGATGGGGGCCTCGGTGGTCACGATGCCGCCGGCCTGCGAACCGCTGGCGGTCGGGCCGGCCTTGGTGTGCTTCTTGACCCGGTTGACACCCTCGACCAGGACGCGGTCCTCGCGGGGGTAGGCCGCGATGACCTTGCCCTGCTTGCCCTTGTCCTTACCGGTGATGACCTGGACCAGGTCGCCCTTCTTGATCTTCATGCTTACAGCACCTCCGGCGCGAGCGAGATGATCTTCATGAACTTCTTCTCGCGCAGCTCCCGGCCGACCGGGCCGAAGATGCGGGTGCCGCGAGGGTCGCCGTCGTTCTTCAGAATGACGGCGGCGTTCTCGTCGAAGCGGATGTACGAGCCGTCCGGACGACGGCGCTCCTTGACGGTGCGAACGATGACCGCCTTGACGACGTCACCCTTCTTCACGTTGCCACCGGGGATCGCGTCCTTGACGGTGGCGACGATGACGTCACCGATGCCCGCGTAGCGGCGACCGGAGCCACCGAGCACACGGATGCAAAGGATTTCCTTCGCACCAGTGTTGTCGGCGACGCGCAGTCGCGACTCCTGCTGGATCACGTCTATCTCCTGATCGTCTGCCGGTTCCCGGCAGGGGCCTCACACAGAGGACCCCTGCCGAGCCTGGCGGAACTTACCTGCGGGGAATGCCCCGCAGGAATTACTTGGCCTTCTCGAGGATCTCGACGACGCGCCAGCGCTTCGACGCGGACAGCGGCCGGGTCTCCATGAGGAGGACGCGGTCGCCGACACCCGCGGCGTTCTGCTCGTCGTGCGCCTTGAGCTTGTTGGTACGGCGGATGACCTTGCCGTACAGCGCGTGCTTCACGCGGTCCTCGACGGCGACGACGACGGTCTTGTCCATCTTGTCGCTGACGACGAGACCCTCACGGGTCTTGCGGAAACCGCGCGCCTCGGTGTTCTCAGTCACGTTCTTCTCGCTCATCAGGCGTTCTCCACCGTCTCGATGCCGAGCTCACGCTCACGCATGAGGGTGTAGATCCGGGCGATGTCCTTGCGGACCGCCTTGAGACGGCCGTGGTTCTCGAGCTGTCCCGTGGCCGCCTGGAAGCGGAGGTTGAACAGCTCTTCCTTGGCCTCGCGGAGCTTCCCCAGAAGCTCCTCGTTGCCCAGCTCGCGCAGCTCGGACGCCTTGGTACCGGCCGACATCACGCTTCACCTGCCTCGCGCTTGACGATCCGGCACTTCATCGGCAGCTTGTGGGCCGCACGGGTCAGCGCCTCACGGGCGATCTTCTCGTTGGGGTACGACAGCTCGAACATCACACGTCCGGGCTTGACGTTGGCGATCCACCACTCCGGAGAACCCTTACCGGAACCCATGCGGGTCTCGGCCGGCTTCTTGGTGAGCGGACGGTCCGGGTAGATGTTGATCCAGACCTTGCCGCCACGCTTGATGTGGCGGGTCATCGCGATACGGGCCGCCTCGATCTGGCGGTTCGTCACGTAGGCCGGGGTCAGCGCCTGGATGCCGTACTCGCCGAACGCAACCTGCGTCCCACCCTTGGACATACCGTTGCGCTTCGGGTGGTGCTGCTTGCGGTGCTTGACCCTACGGGGGATCAGCATTTCGGTCAGGCCTCCGTTCCGGTGCTCTCAGCCGGAGCGGACGCGGGAGCCTCGGCCTTGGGGGCCTCGGCGCCGGCAGCCTGCTGCGGCTTGCGACCGCGCCGCTCGCCACCACGGCCACCACGGGCCGGGCGGTCGGCACCGCCACGGGCCGGGCGGTTACCCGCACGGGCCGCAGCGTTCTCGGCGCGGACCTCGGCGATGTTCTTCACGTCGCCCTTGTAGATCCAGACCTTCACGCCGATGCGGCCGAAGGTCGTCTTGGCCTCGAAGAAGCCGTAGTCCACGTTCGCACGGAGCGTGTGCAGGGGCACGCGGCCCTCGCGGTAGAACTCCGAGCGGGACATCTCGGCGCCGCCGAGGCGGCCGCCGCACTGGATCTTGATGCCCTTGGCGCCGGCCTTCATCGCCGACTGCATGCTCTTGCGCATGGCACGGCGGAAGGAGACGCGGGAGGAGAGCTGCTCGGCAACGGCCTGGGCCACGAGCTGAGCGTCGGTCTCGGGGTTCTTGACCTCGAGGATGTTCAGCTGGACCTGCTTGCCCGTGAGCTTCTCGAGGTCGCCGCGGATGCGGTCGGCCTCGGCGCCACGGCGGCCGATGACGATGCCCGGACGAGCGGTGTGGATGTCCACCCGCACGCGGTCACGGGTGCGCTCGATCTCAACCTTCGAGATGCCGGCGCGCTCCATGCCGGACGTCATCATCCGACGGATGGCGACGTCTTCCTTGACGTAGTCCTTGTACAGCTTGTCGGCGTACCAACGCGACTTGAAGTCGGTCGTGACACCGAGCCGGAACCCATGCGGGTTAACCTTCTGGCCCATTACCGGGTTCCTTCCTTGCTGCTGACGACCACGGTGATGTGGCTGGTCCGCTTGCGGATCCGGTAGGCACGGCCCTGGGCACGCGGCCGGAACCGCTTCAGGGTCGGGCCCTCGTCGACGTAAGCCTCGGAAATGAAGAGGCTGTCGGCGTCGGTGTGGTCGTAGTTGTGCGCGGCGTTGGCGATGGCGCTGTCGAGCACCTTGCCGACCGGCACGGAGGCTGCCTGCGGAGCGAATCGCAGAACAGCCTGAGCCTCCGTGGCATCCATGCCACGGATAAGGTCCACCACGCGGCGGGCCTTCATGGGCGTAACGCGGATGTACCGCGCCTGGGCCCTGGCTTCCATGGTTGTCCCTCTCAGTTACTTACGTGTCTGAATGCGATCCGCTACTAGCGGCGCTTCGACTTCCGGTCGTCCTTGACGTGGCCCCGGAAGGTGCGGGTCGGCGAGAACTCGCCGAGCTTGTGGCCGACCATCGACTCGGTGACGAACACCGGGATGTGGGTCTTGCCGTTGTGCACCGCGATCGTGTGACCGAGCATGGCCGGGACGATCATCGAGCGACGGGACCAGGTCTTGATGACGTTCTTGGTGCCGGCTTCGTTCTGCGTGTCCACCTTCTTGATCAGGTGGTCGTCGACGAAGGGCCCCTTCTTCAAGCTACGAGGCATCTCAACCCGTCCTTAGCGCTTCTTGTTCGTCTTGCGGCGGCGGACGATGTACTTGTTCGACGCCTTCTTGGGCGAACGAGTACGGCCTTCCTTCTTGCCCCACGGGGACACAGGGTGGCGGCCACCGGAGGTCCGGCCCTCACCACCACCGTGCGGGTGGTCGACCGGGTTCATCACGACACCACGGACGGTCGGGCGAACGCCCAGCCACCGCTTGCGGCCCGCCTTGCCCCAGTTGATGTTGCTCTGCTCGGCGTTGCCGACCTCACCGACGGTGGCGCGGCAGCGGACGTCGACCAGGCGGATCTCACCGGACGGCATGCGCAGGTGGGCGTAGGCGCCCTCCTTCGCGAGCAGCTGCACGGAGGCACCGGCGGAGCGGGCGAACTTGGCACCGCCACCGGGACGGAGCTCGATCGCGTGGATCGTGGTACCGACCGGGATGTTGCGGAGGGCCAGGTTGTTGCCCGGCTTGATGTCGGCCCCGGGACCGTTCTCGACGTGGTCACCCTGCTGCAGGTTGCGCGGGGCGAGGATGTAGCGCTTCTCGCCGTCGGCGTAGTGCAGCAGCGCGATGCGCGCGGTGCGGTTGGGGTCGTACTCGATGTGCGCGACCTTCGCCGGCACGCCGTCCTTGTCGTGACGACGGAAGTCGATCACGCGGTAGGCGCGCTTGTGTCCGCCACCCTGGTGGCGAACGGTCACACGACCGGCGTTGTTACGGCCGCCCTTGCTGTGCAGGGGACGGACCAGCGACTTCTCCGGCGTGGACCGCGTGACCTCGACGAAGTCGGCGACGCTGGCGCCACGACGGCCCGGCGTAGTCGGCTTGTACTTGCGGATTCCCATTTCTCAGTCCTCGTCCGATATCGGACGATCCGACCCGCTTACGCGGTCGGACCGCCGAAGATGTCGATACGGTCGCCCTCGGCGAGGGTCACGATCGCGCGCTTGCTGCCGGCACGCTGACCGAAACCGGTCTTCGTGCGCTTGCGCTTGCCCTGGCGGTTGATCGTGTTGACCCCGGTGACCTTGACCGAGAAGACCGCCTGGACGGCCTGCTTGATCTGGGTCTTGTTGGCGTTCGGGTCGACGATGAACGTGTACTTGTTCTCGTCGAGGAGCGCGTAGCTCTTCTCGGAGACGACCGGCTTCAGCAGGACGTCACGGGGGTCCGTGTACGACTTGCTCAGCGGGGTCTCGACGGTGTTCTTGCCCTCGGTGGCGTGGCGACGCGCCTTGGCGACGCGCGCGGCCTTGGCCGCCTTGGCGGCCTTCGAGGCAATGCTCGGGTGACGCGTAGCCATCAGGCTTCGCTCCCTTCGGTGTCAGCGGCCTTGGGGCCAGACACGAAGGACTCGAAAGCGGCCTGGGTGAAGACCACGTCGTCCGAGACGAGAACGTCGTACGTGTTCAGCTGGCCCGGCTCCAGGATGTGGACCTGGGGCAGGTTGCGGGCGGACAGCCACGCGGCCTCGTCGGCGCGGTCGACGACCAGGAGCAGGTTCTTGCGCTCCGAGATCTTGCCGAACAGCGACTTGGCGGCCTTCGTGGACGGGTTCGCGCCCTCGACCACGCCGGAGACGACGTGGATGCGGTTGTGGCGCGCCCGGTCGGTGAGGGCGCCGCGCAGGGCGGCGGCCTTCATCTTCTTCGGGGTGCGCTGCGAGTAGTCACGCGGCTGCGGGCCGTGCACGACGCCACCACCGGCGAACTGCGGCGCGCGGGTCGAGCCTTGGCGGGCGCGACCGGTGCCCTTCTGGCGGTACGGCTTCTTGCCACCACCACGGACTTCGCCACGGGTCTTGGTCTTGTGCGTGCCCTGACGGGCAGCGGCCAGCTGCGCGACGACGACCTGGTGGATCAGCGGGACGCTGACCTTGGCGTCGAAGATCTCCGCGGGGAGCTCGACGGAACCGGCCTTGTCGCCCGCCGGCGAGAGGATGTCAACAGTGCTCATCGGTTACCTCAGGCCCCCTTGGCCGCGGTGCGGACCAGGACGAGGCCGCCGTTCGGACCGGGAACCGCGCCCTTGATGAGCAGCAGACCCTTCTCCGCGTCAACGGCGTGGACGGTCAGGTTCTGGGTGGTGACCCGCTCGTTGCCCATACGACCCGCCATGCGGAGGCCCTTGAACACGCGGCCCGGGGTGGCGCAGCCACCGATGGAACCGGGCGAGCGGTGCTTGCGCTGGGTGCCGTGTCCGGCGCCGAGGCCCTTGAAGTTGTGACGCTTCATGACACCGGCGAAGCCCTTGCCCTTGCTCTTGCCGGTCACGTCCACCTTGACGCCCGCCTCGAAGACCTCAGCGGAGATCTCCTGGCCCAGCGTGTACTCGGAGGCGTCCGCGGTGCGGATCTCGACGAGGTGGCGGCGGGGGGTGACGTCGGCCTTCGCGAAGTGGCCCTTGAGGGGCTTGTTCACCTTGCGCGGGTCGATCTCGCCGAAGGCGATCTGGACGGACTCGTAGCCGTCGACATCGTTCGTACGGACCTGGGTGACGACGTTGGGGCCGGCCTTGACGACGGTGACCGGAACAACACGGTTGTTCTCGTCCCACACCTGCGTCATGCCGAGCTTCTCGCCCAGGATGCCCTTGATCTGCTTAGCCATTCTCAGCCCACCAGCCTCAGAGCTTGATCTCGATGTCGACACCGGCCGGGAGGTCGAGTCGCATCAGAGAGTCAACGGTCTTGGGGGTCGGGTCGAGGATGTCGATCAGGCGCTTGTGCGTGCGCATCTCGAAGTGCTCGCGCGAGTCCTTGTACTTGTGCGGCGACTTGATGACGCAGTACACGTTCTTCTCAGTGGGCAGCGGCACCGGGCCCGCGACCGACGCACCAGTGCGGGTCACCGTCTCGACGATCTTCTTCGCCGAGGAGTCGATGACCTCGTGGTCGTAGGCCTTGAGCCGGATGCGGATCTTCTGTCCCGCCATGGCTACTCAGTAGTCCTGTCTCTTCTAACGCTCCGGAACCCGGCGGATTCCTGCTGCTGCCCTTGCTCCTCCGACCCACGCGGTCGGGTGTGTCGCGCTCCCGCTGACACAGATGTCCCTTGTTCGGACATCCCTGCAGGAATGCGCACGGCCCTTCCGGAAACCGCGGACCGGGGACCTCGGGCCCACCGGGTGCCTGGCCGGTGCCGCGCTCACACTTCCCGGAAGATTCCCGTACGTCCGCCCCAGTGCTGCCCGAGGGCAGTTAGGACGACGAGTACTGTGGGACTCGCTTCCGGTCCTCCCGGCGGGAGGCGCGCAGCATCAACACTCGACCGAGCAACTCGGACAGTCTGCCATACGGTGCGCCCTGTCCGCCAATCGAGTCGAAGAGATTACCCCGAAGGTGACGTAGGTCAAACCGCCGAGCCCCGCGCCGCGCACCTCAGGAACACCCCAGGGTCCCGACGGTGGCGGGGAAGTAGGCCCGCATGAACCGTTCGATGTCCCTGCGGTGCGACTGATCCGTGAGCTTGATCCGCGGCAACTGGAGGGTGAGGGTGAAGTAGCCGCCGCGCTTGGTTTTGCAGGGGGCCTCGGCGAGTGCGCCATCGCTGCCGACGACTGCTCTGTACTGGAAGTCGATGGGCCGAGGAGCGGTTACGCGGGACACCGATCCGGTCTCTTCCGCCATGTACTTGAAGTCCACAGGGCCAGTCGTCCACCAGAAGTGCAGGTTCATGATCGGCCTGTTGTCCGTCAGCAGTACGCAAGGCGCTGACACCGCGTCCAGCCGGTCGACCCTGTTGTATTCACGGAGGTCGCGCCCCGTACGGATGAGTTGCCGGGTGAGGTCGGGATCGACGGACGTGCCGCAAAGTGCGCCCGGCAGTGCGGGCTCGGCGTCGTGGGCGCACGCCAGTGTCAGTGCCAGCAGTGAGGCGACGGCACTCGCCGCCGCAAACGACCTGCGTGCGCTCACTACCGCTGTCCCGAGAGACCGGAGGTGTGAGCGGCACCACTCTCCGCCGCTTCGTTGATCTGCGCTCCGGACGCGAAACGCCCTTGCTCCCCCAGGGCACGCGTCCTGATCCACTCATTCGACAGAGCCATCAGCTGGCCGTTCCTTCGCTGGTAGTGCTTGATGTTCTCTTCCGCCCGCTCCTCCCCCCGCCGCTTCTCCTCGTCCTCCAGCCATTTGTCCGTCACGTAGTCGAAGCCCTCCTGGACGTCGTCGGCGGCGACCGGGATGAAGCTGATCGCCTTGTCGAAGAGGGGCTTGGCCTCGGGTCGTCCGCGTCGGGCCCCGCCGGGTACACCGTGGACGTGGGCGTCTGGTGCACGTGCAGCGTGACGTTCCAGTCCCGCTCCGCCATCAGGTACCTCATGTGCGCGTCCGCGGAGAGGTAGTGCGCCGCCGTGGCCGGGTCCCGGCTCATGAGGCCCAGCGCGCCGTCCACCGGGTCGTTGGCGAACCAGCCCCCGTGCCGGCCGGCGTAGTCGCCCTTCAGCCGCCAGATCCCCGGCCGGCTCCGCTCCGTGGCGATCAGGTCGTCGGTCAGGTCCTCCAGCATGCCCGGCGCGTACCCGTGCCCCGCCCGCATCAGCGTCACCAGCGACTGGTAGCCCACCGCCCGGTCCAGCCGCGCCCCCTGCACCCGGGTGGCGTACCGTTCGGCGCCCGCGTGCCGCAGGTCGGCCCGCCAGTTCCGGTACCACTGCGAGTCGGTGTCCCGGGTGGCCGTGGCCAGGGAGTCGGCCAGCCCGGACTCGATGCGCGACCAGGACCGCGGGCCCGCGCCGTCCGGTCCGCCGGCGTGCAGCAGGTCGCCGAGCCGGTTGGCCAGCCGGACGGTGCCGGCCGCGCCCAGATCCGTCAGCAGGGTCCGGGCGAACGCCTCGTCCCCCGCGTTGTCCCGGAACAGGCGCTCCAGTTCCGCGCGCTCCCGCGCCGACAAGGCCGCACCCCGGGCCAGCCTCGCCAGGATGCGGTCCGCCGCCAGCGCCTCGTACGCCTCGACGTCGCCCACCGCGCGGCCGTTGAAGCCGCGGCTCCCGGCCGGGCCGCCCGTGTCGGCGACCGCCGCCCGCAGCGCGGTCCTGACCCCGGCGTCGGCGTCCCCGACGTCCCGTACGGCACGGTCGATGCGGTCCTGCCAGGAGCGCGGCGCCCGCCCGCCGGTCCCCCCGGCCGCCGCGCCGGGGTCCGCCGAGACGAGGCCGCCGTCCGACACCCGCAGCCCCGCCTCCAGTGCCTCCCGGCGCACCGCCGTCAGCCGGGCCCGCAACTCGGTGAACCGGTCCTGCGCGTCCCGCAGCAGCGCGGCGACCGCCCTCGCCTCGGTCTGGGCGTGCGCGTACTCCCGCAGCGTCACGGCGAACCGCCCGTGCGCCGCCTCCGCGCTCATGCCCGCCCAGGAGACGGGGGCCGCCGAGACGGCGTGGACGTCCCTCCGGTAGGAGCGCTCGTGCTTCTCGAACTCCCCCGCCATGCCCTCCCAGCGCTCGGCCGCGGTGGCGAGCGCGCCCAGGTCGGCGGTCATGATCTCGTGGTACGTCGGCATGCCCGGCCGGCCTCAGTACCGGTCCAGCGCGGACAGCCCGCGCAGCGCGCTCCCTGCGGCGATGTCGGCGCCGGTCAGCACCGTGTTCGCGGCGCGCAGCGCGTCCCGCTCCGCGCCCAGCCGGTCCAGCAGGTTCGCGACCTGGCCGGTCCAGGCCTCGTGGGCCGCGTGCAGCGCCCCGGCGGCCAGCCAGCCGTCGCCGTCCCGCGCGCCGAGCGCCCGCACCGCCGCGGCGGTCTGCTCGCCGGCCCACGCCCCGGCCGTACGGGTGCCCGGTTCGATGTGCTCCTCCAGGGCCCTGGCCGCCGCGCGTTTCACGGCCGGCACGGACGTCAGACCGCTCCTCGCTCCGAAGGCCCCGTACGGGCCCGTCACACCGTCCATCACCGCTCCTCACCGCCGCCTCGGCCGTCGCCCCGGCCGCCGAGACCTTCAACCGGTGCGCGCCGCTTCCCGTCACGGTGTGTTCCGCGGTGCCGGGTTGACGCGCCCCGGGGCCCGGGAACGCCGAAGAGGCCCGTACGACGGAGTGTCGTACGGGCCTCTCCTAGGTCAGAGGACCTCGAAGCAAGCGGAACTTACTTCGTGATCTTGGTGACCTGGCCGGCGCCCACGGTGCGGCCACCCTCACGGATGGCGAACTTCAGGCCCTCCTCCATGGCGATGGGCTGGATGAGCGCCACCGACATCTCGGTGTTGTCACCCGGCATGACCATCTCGGTGCCCTCGGGGAGGGTCACGACGCCGGTCACGTCCGTCGTACGGAAGTAGAACTGCGGCCGGTAGTTGTTGAAGAACGGCGTGTGGCGGCCACCCTCGTCCTTGGACAGGATGTAGGCCTGGGCCTCGAACTCGGTGTGCGGGGTGACCGAGCCCGGCTTGATGATGACCTGGCCGCGCTCGACGTCCTCGCGCTTGATGCCACGGAGGAGCAGACCGACGTTCTCACCGGCCTGGCCCTCGTCGAGCAGCTTGCGGAACATCTCGATGCCGGTGACCGTGGTGGTGGTCTTCTCGGTCTTGATGCCGATGATGTCGACGGTCTCGTTGACCTTCAGGACACCACGCTCGATACGGCCGGTGACGACCGTACCGCGACCGGTGATCGTGAAGACGTCCTCGATCGGCATGAGGAACGGCTTGTCGACGTCGCGCTCCGGCTGCGGGATCGACTCGTCGACGGCCTTCATCAGGTTGAGGACGGAGTCCACCCACT
The DNA here is from genome assembly GCF_055558055.1 of Streptomyces sp. NPDC025833. Taxonomy (NCBI): domain Bacteria; kingdom Bacillati; phylum Actinomycetota; class Actinomycetes; order Kitasatosporales; family Streptomycetaceae; genus Streptomyces; species Streptomyces sp. NPDC025833. Next base: position 188,791 of record NZ_JBVHNF010000007.1, on the reverse strand, counting down.
CCTGCTCGCCCTCGAGGGCCTTCAGAGCGGAAACCTTGACGACCGGGACGTCGTCGCCCGGGAACTCGTACTCGGAGAGGAGCTCACGGACCTCGAGCTCGACGAGCTCCAGGATCTCCTCGTCGTCCACCATGTCGGCCTTGTTCAGGGCGACGACGATGTACGGGACGCCGACCTGGCGGGCCAGGAGCACGTGCTCCTTGGTCTGCGGCATCGGGCCGTCGGTGGCGGCGACCACCAGGATCGCGCCGTCCATCTGCGCGGCACCGGTGATCATGTTCTTGATGTAGTCCGCGTGACCCGGGCAGTCGACGTGGGCGTAGTGACGCGCCTCGGTCTGGTACTCGACGTGCGCGATGGAGATGGTGATACCGCGCTGGCGCTCCTCGGGCGCCTTGTCGATGTTGTCGAACGGGGTGGCCTCGTTCAGGTCCGGGTACGCGTCGTGCAGCACCTTGGTAATGGCGGCCGTGAGGGTCGTCTTACCGTGGTCGATGTGACCGATGGTGCCGATGTTGACGTGCGGCTTAGTCCGCTCGAACTTCGCCTTCGCCACTGGGGTCCTCCTGTGGAGTGGTTCTGTACGCCTTACTTCATCGGCGCCAGGTGATCTTTGCTGTTAAGGCCCGGAACCGGGGGCAGACATCCGAGTGGGTTTACGGCTGTTTGCCCCATGAGGCTCCGGAGTCAAGCCTAAAGCGTGGAAACGCGGTGCGTTACTCGCCCTTGGCCTTCGCGATGATCTCCTCGGCGACGTTCCGCGGAACCTCGGCGTAGGAGTCGAACTGCATCGAGTAGCTTGCGCGACCCGACGTCTTGCTGCGGAGGTCGCCGACGTAGCCGAACATCTCCGACAGGGGCACGAGGCCCTTCACGACGCGGGCACCAGCCCGCTCCTCCATGGCCTGGATCTGGCCACGGCGGGAGTTGATGTCGCCGATGACTTCACCCATGTAGTCCTCGGGCGTGGTGACCTCGACGGCCATCATCGGCTCCAGGAGCACGGGCGAAGCCTTGCGCGCGGCCTCCTTGAAGGCCTGCGAGCCGGCGATCTTGAAGGCGAGCTCGGAGGAGTCGACCTCGTGGTAGGCGCCGTCGTGGAGGATGACGCGCACGCCGGTCATCTCGTAACCGGCGAGGATGCCGAACTGCATGGCCTCCTGCGCACCGGCGTCGACCGAAGGGATGTACTCCTTCGGGATGCGACCACCGGTCACCTTGTTCACGAACTCGTACGACGTGTCGCCGCCCTCGATCGGCTCGATGCCGATCTGCACCTTCGCGAACTGACCGGTACCACCGGTCTGCTTCTTGTGCGTGTAGTCGACGCGCTCGACGGCCTTGCGGATCGTCTCGCGGTAGGCCACCTGCGGCTTGCCGACGTTGGCCTCGACCTTGAACTCGCGCCGCATCCGGTCGACCAGCACCTCGAGGTGAAGCTCGCCCATACCGCCGATGACGGTCTGGCCGGTCTCCTCGTTGGTGTGCACCTGGAAGGAGGGGTCCTCCTCCGCGAGACGCTGGATGGCGACACCCAGCTTCTCCTGGTCACCCTTGGACTTGGGCTCGATCGCGACCTCGATGACCGGCGCCGGGAAGTCCATGGACTCCAGGATCACCGGGTTCTTCTCGTCGCTGAGCGTCTCACCGGTGGTGGTCTGCTTCAGGCCCATGACGGCGACGATGTCGCCGGCGCCCACCGACTCGATCTCCTCACGCTTGTTGGCGTGCATGCGGTAGATCTTGCCGATGCGCTCCTTGCGGCCCTTGACGGAGTTCAGCACGGCGGTGCCGGACTCCAGGCGGCCGGAGTACACGCGGACGAAGGTGAGCTTGCCGAGGTGCGGGTCGCTCATGATCTTGAACGCCAGCGCCGACAGCGGCTCCTCGTCGGACGGCTTGCGCCTGACGATCGTCTCCGGGTCCTTGACGTCGTGGCCCTCGATGGCCTCGATGTCGACCGGCGACGGCAGGTAGCGCACGACCGCGTCGAGCAGGGGCTGGACACCCTTGTTCTTGAAGGCGGTGCCGCAGAACACGGGAGTGACGGTGGTGCCGCCGCTCTTGCCGGACGCGATGGTGATACGACGGATCGCGGCGTACAGCTGCTCCACGGAAGGCTCCTCGCCCTCCAGGTACAGCTCCATGATCTCTTCGTCGTTCTCGGCCACGGCCTCGATGAGCTTGCCGCGGTACTCCTCGGCAGCCTCGGTGTGCGTGTCCGGGATGTCGACGATGTCGTACATCTCGCCCTTGGTGGCCTCGGCGGACCACACGAAGGCCTTCATCGTCACCAGGTCGACGACGCCCTTGAAGTCCGCCTCGGCACCGATCGGCAGCTGCATCACGATCGGCTGCGCGCCCAGGCGGTCGACGATCATGTCGACGCAGCGGTGGAACTCGGCACCGGTGCGGTCCAGCTTGTTGACGAAGCAGATGCGCGGCACGCCGTAGCGGTCCGCCTGACGCCACACCGTCTCGGACTGGGGCTCGACACCGGCGACGCCGTCGAACACCGTCACGGCACCGTCGAGCACGCGCAGGGAGCGCTCCACCTCGACGGTGAAGTCGACGTGACCCGGGGTGTCGATGATGTTGATGGTGTGATCGACATCTTCGAGCGGCCAGTGACAGGTGGTGGCAGCAGAGGTGATCGTGATGCCACGCTCCTGCTCCTGCTCCATCCAGTCCATGGTGGCAGCGCCGTCGTGGACCTCACCGATCTTGTAAGACACACCGGTGTAGAACAGGATCCGCTCGGTGGTGGTCGTCTTGCCCGCGTCGATGTGGGCCATGATCCCGATGTTGCGGACCTTGGCCAGGTCAAGTGAAGTGGTAGCCATAAGGCTTCAGTCTTCTCTCGGTCTCGATGTGGGTAGCGACTACCAGCGGTAGTGCGCGAAGGCCTTGTTGGACTCGGCCATCTTGTGCGTGTCCTCGCGCTTCTTCACAGCGGCACCCAGGCCGTTGGAGGCGTCGAGAAGCTCGTTGAGCAGACGCTCGGTCATGGTCTTCTCGCGACGGGCGCGGGAGTAACCGACCAGCCAGCGCAGCGCGAGCGTGTTGGCACGACCGGGCTTGACCTCGATCGGGACCTGGTACGTCGCACCACCGACACGGCGGGACTTGACCTCGAGGGTCGGCTTGATGTTCTCCAGCGCGCGCTTCAGCGTGATGACCGGGTCGTTGCCCGTCTTCTCACGCAGACCCTCCATGGCACCGTAGACGATGCGCTCGGCGGTGGAGCGCTTGCCGTTCAGCAGCACCTTGTTGATGAGCGACGTCACCAGAGGAGAACCGTAGACCGGGTCGATGATGACCGGGCGCTTCGGGGCGGGGCCCTTACGAGGCATTCTTACTTCTCCTTCTTGGCGCCGTAGCGGGAACGGGCCTGCTTGCGGTTCTTGACACCCTGGGTGTCGAGGGAGCCACGGATGATCTTGTAGCGAACACCCGGCAGGTCCTTCACACGGCCGCCGCGCACGAGCACGATGCTGTGCTCCTGCAGGTTGTGTCCCTCACCCGGAATGTAGGCCGTGACCTCGATGCCGCTGGTGAGACGCACACGTGCGACCTTACGCAGGGCCGAGTTCGGCTTCTTCGGGGTGGTCGTGAACACACGCGTGCAGACGCCACGACGCTGAGGGGAACCCTCGAGTGCGGGCGTCTTGTTCTTCTCGACCTTGTCCTGCCGGCCCTTACGGACCAGCTGCTGGATCGTAGGCACTACTTCTCCGGTTTCTGTGTGCCGATAGGTACAGCTAACCTGGAACGCCACCGACCCACGCGGTCGGGTGTGTCGAATCCGCCAGACTCTCGCCGCGAGGCGAGAAGGGCGCGAATCACGGTGGCCGATCGCGGCTCGCCATGCGGTTAACAGGCACGCACAGGAGCCAGGGCACACCCCAGGCACAAGGTCTGAGCGTACCTACCTCATCCGCTGTGGTCAAAACAAATGGGGTCCGGGCGCTCCGGGGTGCACAGGTGGCCGAACCGCTGTACCCTTCGCGGCCCGCCCACCGGCGATCCGTGCCGGTGCCGCCCGGCCGATCGTCGCCCCTTCACCCTACGTAGGTTGGCTCGTCGCGTCGGGAAGGGCTCAGGGGGCGGGATGACCAGCCGACCGAGAGCGGCACCAGTTCGCCGACGCCCTGCCGGACCCCGTGCCGGGCTCCCCCGCCGCAGGCCGCCTCGACGACGACCGGATTCCCCCGGGCGGCGCCCTCCACGTCCTTCTCCGGGCCTGCGAGCAGGCCGAGGGACCCCACGACCCTCCGCTCCTCCTCGGCCGGTACGCACGGGCGCTCGACGCGGCCGAGCGGGCCTCCACCTCGTCGCCTTAGGCGCTGCCGGCCGACCGGACGACGAGCGACACACTGCCCGGCCGGTTCGCCTGGCGGGTGCTGCGCCGGCTGGCCGTACGGGCGGGCGCCGGTCCGGTGGCGCGGCGGTCCTGGTGACCGGCCTGCCGGGCGCCGCCGTGGCCGCGGCGGCCACGGCGACCCACGGGCTGGTGTTCCTGCCCCTCGCCACCCCGTACCTCCGGCTGCTCGATTCCCACCCTGACGTGCACACCCGCCTCCACCGCCTGCGGGCGCACCTGGAGAACCGGCGCTGAAACGCCGAAGGGCGGCCACTCCCATCGGAGTGACCGCCCCTCGGACTGCCCGCTTACTGGTTGTACGGACCGTAGTCGTAGTCCTCCAGCGGAACGGCCTGGCCGGAGCCCGTGCCGAACGGCGAGTAGTCGATGTCGTCGTAGCCGACGGCCGAGTACATCGCGGCCTTGGCCTCCTCGGTCGGCTCGACCCGGATGTTGCGGTAGCGGGACAGACCCGTACCGGCCGGGATGAGCTTACCGATGATGACGTTCTCCTTGAGGCCGATGAGGCTGTCGGACTTGGCGTTGATCGCCGCATCCGTCAGGACTCGGGTCGTCTCCTGGAAGGAGGCGGCCGACAGCCAGGACTCCGTCGCCAGCGAGGCCTTGGTGATACCCATCAGCTGCGGACGACCGGAGGCCGGGTGACCGCCCTCCTGGACCACACGACGGTTCTCGGTCTCGAACTTCGAGCGCTCGACCAGCTCGCCGGGCAGCAGCTCGGCGTCGCCGGACTCGATGATCGTCACGCGGCGGAGCATCTGCCGGATGATGATCTCGATGTGCTTGTCGTGGATCGACACACCCTGCGAGTTGTAGACCTTCTGGACCTCGCCGACCAGGTGGACCTGGACGGCACGCTGGCCCAGGATGCGCAGCACGTCGTGCGGGTTGGTGGCACCCACGGTGAGCTGCTGGCCCACCTCCACGTGCTCGCCCTCGCGGACCAGGACCTTGGCGCGCTTCGAGATCGGGAACGCCGTCTCATCGCTGCCGTCGTCCGGGGTGACGACGAGCTTCTTGGTCTTCTCGGTCTCCTCGATCCGCACGCGGCCGGAGGCCTCGGAGATCGGGGCGACACCCTTCGGGGTACGGGCCTCGAAGAGCTCGACGACACGGGGCAGACCCTGGGTGATGTCGTCACCGGCCACACCACCGGTGTGGAAGGTACGCATCGTCAGCTGGGTACCGGGCTCACCGATGGACTGGGCGGCGATGATGCCGACCGCCTCACCGATGTCGACCAGCTTGCCGGTGGCCAGCGAACGGCCGTAGCACATCGCGCAGGTGCCGACGGCGGACTCGCAGGTCAGGACCGAGCGGGTCTTGACCTCCTCGACGCCGGCCTTGACCAGCTGGTCGATGAGGACGTCACCGAGGTCGACGCCCGCCGGGGCGAGCACCTTGCCGTCCACGACGATGTCCTCGGCGAGGCAGCGCGCGTACACGGACGTCTCGGCGTTGTCCGCCTTGCGCAGGACGCCGTCGGCGCCACGCTCGGCGATGGCCAGCTTGAGGCCGCGCTCGGTGCCGCAGTCCTCCTCGCGGATGATGACGTCCTGCGAGACGTCGACCAGACGACGGGTGAGGTAACCCGAGTCGGCGGTACGCAGGGCGGTGTCCGCCAGACCCTTACGGGCACCGTGCGTGGAGATGAAGTACTCCAGCACGGACAGGCCCTCACGGAACGAGGCCTTGATCGGACGCGGGATGGTCTCGTTCTTCGCGTTCGACACCAGACCGCGCATACCCGCGATCTGCCGCATCTGCATCATGTTTCCTCGGGCACCCGAGTCGACCATCATGAAGATGGGGTTGGTCTTGGGGAAGTTCTCGTTCATCGCCTCGGCGACCTCGTTGGTCGCCTTGGTCCAGATCGCGATGAGTTCCTGCGTGCGCTCTTCCTTGGTGATCAGACCGCGCTCGTACTGCTTCTGGACCTTCTCGTCCTGCGCCTCGTAGCCGCGGACGATCTCCTTCTTCGCCTCGGGGACGACGACGTCGGAGATGGCCACGGTGACACCGGAACGGGTCGCCCAGAAGAAGCCGGCCGCCTTCAGGTTGTCGAGCGTCGCCGCCACAATGACCTTGGGGTAGCGCTCGGCCAGGTCGTTGACGATCTCGGAGAGCTGCTTCTTGCCCACCGAGTAGTCGACGAACGGGTAGTCCTCGGGCAGCAGCTCGTTGAAGAGCGCGCGGCCCAGGGTGGTGCGCAGGCGGAACGAGTCACCCTGCTGCCACTCGGGCTCGCCCTCCTCGCGCGTCGGCGGGGTCCAGCCGCGCGGCGGGATGGTGCCCACCGGGAAGCGGATGTCGATCGGCGACTGCAGCGCGAGCTCGCCGGCGTCGAACGCCATGATCGCCTCGGCCGTGGAGCCGAACGCGCGGCCCTCGCCCTTGGTGTCACGCAGCTCGCCGTCGGTGGTGAGGAAGAACAGACCGAGGACCATGTCCTGGGTCGGCATCGTCACCGGGCGGCCGTCGGCCGGCTTGAGGATGTTGTTCGAGGACAGCATCAGGATGCGGGCCTCGGCCTGCGCCTCCGCGGACAGCGGCAGGTGCACGGCCATCTGGTCACCGTCGAAGTCCGCGTTGAACGCGGTGCAGACGAGCGGGTGGATCTGGATGGCCTTGCCCTCGACGAGCTGCGGCTCGAAGGCCTGGATGCCGAGGCGGTGCAGGGTGGGAGCACGGTTCAGCAGGACCGGGTGCTCGGCGATGACCTCTTCGAGGACGTCGTACACGACCGTGCGGCCGCGCTCCACCATGCGCTTGGCGCTCTTGATGTTCTGCGCGTGGTTCAGGTCGACCAGGCGCTTCATCACGAACGGCTTGAAGAGCTCCAGCGCCATGGCCTTGGGCAGACCGCACTGGTGCAGCTTGAGCTGCGGGCCGACGACGATGACGGAACGCGCCGAGTAGTCGACTCGCTTGCCGAGCAGGTTCTGCCGGAAACGACCCTGCTTGCCCTTCAGCATGTCGCTGAGGGACTTCAGCGGGCGGTTGCCCGGGCCGGTCACCGGCCGGCCGCGGCGGCCGTTGTCGAAGAGGGCGTCGACCGCCTCCTGGAGCATCCGCTTCTCGTTGTTCACGATGATCTCGGGGGCACCGAGGTCGAGCAGGCGCTTCAGGCGGTTGTTGCGGTTGATGACGCGGCGGTACAGGTCGTTCAGGTCGGAGGTCGCGAAGCGGCCACCGTCGAGCTGCACCATCGGACGCAGGTCCGGCGGGATGACCGGGACGCAGTCCAGGACCATGCCCTTGGGGCTGTTGGACGTCTGCAGGAACGCGGAGACGACCTTCAGCCGCTTGAGGGCACGGGTCTTCTTCTGGCCCTTGCCGGTGCGGATGATCTCGCGGAGGCGCTCGGCCTCCTCGTCGAGGTCGAAGGACTCCAGGCGCTTCTGCAGCGCCGCGGCACCCATCGAGCCGTCGAAGTAGGTGCCGAAGCGGTCGCGCAGCTCGCGGTAGAGCAGCTCGTCGCCCTCCAGGTCCTGGACCTTGAGGTTCTTGAACCGGTTCCACACCTCGTCGAGGCGGTCGATCTCGCGCTGCGCGCGGTCGCGCAGCTGCTTCATCTCGCGCTCGGCACCCTCGCGCACCTTGCGGCGCACGTCGGCCTTGGCGCCCTCGGCCTCCAGCTCGGCCAGGTCGGTCTCGAGCTTCTTGGCGCGGGCCTCGAGGTCGGCGTCGCGGCGGTTCTCGACCTGCTGGCGCTCGACGGAGACGTGCGCCTCCAGGGAGGGCAGGTCGCGGGTGCGGCGCTCCTCGTCGACGTACGTGATCATGTACGCCGCGAAGTAGATGACCTTCTCCAGGTCCTTCGGGGCGAGGTCCAGCAGGTAGCCCAGGCGGGACGGGACGCCCTTGAAGTACCAGATGTGGGTGACGGGCGCGGCCAGCTCGATGTGGCCCATCCGCTCACGGCGCACCTTGGCGCGCGTGACCTCGACGCCACAGCGCTCGCAGATGATCCCCTTGAAGCGGACGCGCTTGTACTTGCCGCAGTAGCACTCCCAGTCCCGGGTCGGACCGAAGATCTTCTCGCAGAAGAGTCCGTCCTTCTCGGGCTTCAGGGTGCGGTAGTTGATGGTCTCGGGCTTCTTGACCTCACCGTGGCTCCACTGACGGATGTCGTCAGCGGTGGCCAGGCCGATCCGGAGCTCGTCGAAGAAGTTGACGTCGAGCACTATGCGTCAATCCCTCTCAGGGTCGAAAGTCTGTGGTCTGAAACGGGGGCCTGGGGGTCGGCGGGGGCCCTCCTGGATGAGGGCCCGCGCCGGACTCCCGTCAGACCTCTTCGACGCTGCTCGGCTCGCGCCGGGACAGGTCGATGCCGAGCTCCTCCGCAGCGCGGAAGACGTCCTCGTCGGTGTCGCGCATCTCGATGGACATGCCGTCCGAGGACAGCACCTCCACGTTGAGGCACAGGGACTGCATTTCCTTGATGAGCACCTTGAAGGACTCGGGAATGCCGGGCTCGGGGATGTTCTCGCCCTTGACGATGGCCTCGTAGACCTTCACGCGGCCGGTGACGTCGTCGGACTTGATGGTCAGCAGCTCCTGGAGGGCGTACGCGGCGCCGTAGGCCTCGAGGGCCCACACCTCCATCTCGCCGAACCGCTGGCCACCGAACTGGGCCTTACCACCCAGCGGCTGCTGGGTGATCATCGAGTACGGACCGGTCGAGCGGGCGTGCAGCTTGTCGTCGACCAGGTGGTGCAGCTTCAGGATGTACATGTAGCCGACCGAGATCGGGTCCGGGAACGGCTCACCGGAGCGGCCGTCGAACAGCCGCGCCTTGCCGGACGGGAGCACCATGCGCTCGCCGTCGCGATTCGGGATGGTGTGCTGCAGCAGACCCGCCAGCTCGTCCTCGCGGGCACCGTCGAAGACCGGGGTCGCGACGTTGGTGCGCGGGGCGACCTGGTCGGCACCGATGACCTGGAGGCGCTGGGCCCACTCGTCCGCGAGGCCGGAGACGTCCCAGCCGCGGCTGGCGAGCCAGCCGAGGTGGATCTCCAGGACCTGTCCCGGGTTCATCCGGGACGGCACACCCAGCGGGTTGAGGATGATGTCGACCGGGGTGCCGTCCTCCAGGAACGGCATGTCCTCGATCGGCAGGATCTTGGAGATGACGCCCTTGTTGCCGTGGCGGCCGGCGAGCTTGTCACCGTCGGTGATCTTGCGCTTCTGCGCGACGTAGACGCGGACCAGCTGGTTCACGCCCGGCGGCAGCTCGTCGCCCTCCTCGCGGTCGAAGACGCGCACGCCGATGACCTTGCCGGTCTCACCGTGCGGCACCTTCAGCGAGGTGTCGCGGACCTCACGGGCCTTCTCACCGAAGATCGCGCGGAGCAGGCGCTCCTCGGGGGTCAGCTCGGTCTCGCCCTTCGGGGTGACCTTGCCGACGAGGATGTCGCCGGCGATGACCTCGGCGCCGATGCGGATGATGCCGCGCTCGTCGAGGTCGGCGAGGACCTCCTCGGAGACGTTCGGGATGTCCCGGGTGATCTCCTCGGGGCCGAGCTTGGTGTCACGGGCGTCGACCTCGTGCTCCTCGATGTGGATCGAGGAGAGGACGTCGTCCTGCACGAGGCGCTGCGACAGGATGATCGCGTCCTCGTAGTTGTGACCCTCCCACGGCATGAACGCCACGAGCAGGTTCTTGCCGAGGGCCATCTCACCGTTCTCGGTGGCCGGGCCGTCGGCGAGGACCTGGCCCTCGATGATCCGGTCGCCCTCGTTGACGACGACCTTCTGGTTCACCGAGGTGCCCTGGTTGGACCGGGCGAACTTGTGCAGGCGGTACGTGATGTACGTGCCGTCGTCGTTGGCGGTGGTGATGTAGTCCGCGGAGACCTCCTGGACCACACCCGCCTTCTCGGCCTTGACGACGTCGCCGGCGTCGACGGCGGAGCGGTACTCCATGCCGGTGCCGACGAGCGGCGCCTCGGACTTGATGAGCGGAACGGCCTGGCGCATCATGTTCGCGCCCATGAGGGCGCGGTTGGCGTCGTCGTGCTCCAGGAACGGGATCATGGCGGTCGCGACCGACACCATCTGGCGCGGCGAGACGTCCATGTAGTCCACGTCCTCGGGGCCGACGTAGTCGACCTCGCCGCCGCGGCGGCGGACCAGGACGCGGCTCTCCTCGAAGCGGAGCTCGTCCGTCAGCGGCGCGTTGGCCTGCGCGATGACGAAGCGGTCCTCCTCGTCGGCGGTCAGGTAGTCGACCTCGTCGGTGACCTGGCCGTCGATGACCTTGCGGTACGGGGTCTCGACGAAACCGAACGCGTTGACCCGGCCGTAGGAGGCGAGCGAGCCGATCAGACCGATGTTCGGGCCTTCGGGCGTCTCGATCGGGCACATGCGGCCGTAGTGCGAGGGGTGCACGTCACGGACCTCGAAGCCGGCCCGCTCACGGGACAGACCACCCGGGCCGAGCGCGGACAGACGACGCTTGTGCGTCAGCCCGGACAGCGGGTTGTTCTGGTCCATGAACTGCGAGAGCTGGCTGGTGCCGAAGAACTCCTTGATGGAGGCGACGACCGGCCGGATGTTGATCAGGGTCTGCGGCGTGATCGCCTCGACGTCCTGGGTCGTCATCCGCTCGCGGACGACACGCTCCATACGCGCCAGACCCGTGCGGACCTGGTTCTGGATGAGCTCGCCGACGCTGCGCAGACGGCGGTTGCCGAAGTGGTCGATGTCGTCGGTCTCGACGACGATCGAGTCACCGCTGTCGCCGACCGTCTCGGTCTCGCCGGCGTGCAGCTGCACCAGGTACTTGATCGTCGAGATGATGTCCTCGACGGTCAGGATGCCCGCGTCCAGCGGAGCGTCGGCGCCCAGCTTCTTGTTGACCTTGTAGCGGCCGACCTTGGCGAGGTCGTAGCGCTTCGGGTTGAAGTAGAGGTTCTCCAGCAGCGTCTGCGCGGCCTCGCGCGTGGGGGGCTCGCCCGGACGCAGCTTGCGGTAGATGTCGAGCAGCGCGTCGTCCTGGCCCTGGGTGTGGTCCTTCTCCAGGGTGGCGCGCATCGACTCGTAGTCGCCGAACTCCTCGAGGATCTGCTCGGTCGTCCAGCCGAGCGCCTTCAGCAGCACGGTGACCGACTGCTTGCGCTTGCGGTCGATGCGGACACCGACCATGTCGCGCTTGTCGATCTCCATCTCCAGCCAGGCACCCCGGGACGGGATGATCTTGGCGGAGAAGATGTCCTTGTCGGACGTCTTGTCGATCGAGGAATCGAAGTAGACACCGGGGGAACGGACCAGCTGCGACACCACGACGCGCTCGGTGCCGTTGATGACGAAAGTGCCCTTGTTCGTCATGAGCGGGAAGTCGCCCATGAAGACCGTCTGGGACTTGATCTCACCGGTCTCGTTGTTGGTGAACTCGGCGGTGACGAAGAGCGGGGCAGCGTACGTGAAGTCGCGCTCCTTGCACTCGTCGATGGAGTTCTTCGGCGGCTCGAAGCGGTGGTCCCGGAACGTCAGGGACATCGACCCGGAGAAGTCCTCGATCGGGGAGATCTCCTCGAAGATCTCCTCCAGACCGGACTTGGTGGGGACGTCCTGACCGTTCTCCAGAGCCTCCTCGACCCGACTCTGCCAGGCGGTGTTGCCGAGCAGCCAGTCAAAGCTCTCGGTCTGCAGCGCGAGCAGGTTCGGAACCTCGAGAGGCTCCTTGATCTTTGCAAAGGAAATGCGCAGCGGGGCGGTGCTGGCGCCGTTGTTCGTATTCGCGGTCGAGGCGTTGCGCGAGGCGGCCAAGAGGGGGTCCTTCCGAGGGCTCGGACTCACTACGCGCGTACCGGTCCCTACCCATGCACAGCGTGGAAACCCCGGGTCAGGGTGCTTCGGTCGACTGTGCTCGAGTGAGGGCAGACCCCTGGTGACGGGCAGGGGGCAGCTAACAGGCAGCGCAAAGGGTCAGTGTAGCCACTTGGCACACTGATGTCCAGCGCGGGTTTTCGAAGACCCTCGTTGTGCTCAACGCCTCTCTCAACGCTCTTGGCCTGCTGCCCTCAACGCACGTTGATACTGCCCTCTTCGTCGTCGATCCATGCCTCGGATTCGGATCCTTGTGACGACGCGTCCTGAGAATTGCGCGCTGCGTGCGGTTCGTCAAGGCCCCCCTGCCCGAAGCAGGCCCGTCCGGTGGCACAACGAAGATCACCATACCCCTCGCCGTGGCGAGCGCAAGGCAACCGCGGTCGGTCCCCGGATACGCCGAAGAGCGACCACCCGGATGGATGATCGCTCTTCGATGCGTTCGCGTTACAGCCCGGGGGCGCCGGTTCCCGGCGCCCCACGAGACCGCGTTCCACGCGTGTCCGGGCCCGAGGGGCCCGGAGGGGTGTTACTTGACCTCGACGGAGGCGCCGGCGCCCTTGAGGGACTCGGCGGCCTTCTCGGCGGCTTCCTTGTTGACCTTCTCGAGGACCGGCTTCGGGGTGCCGTCGACGAGGTCCTTGGCCTCCTTCAGACCCAGCGAGGTCAGCTCACGCACGACCTTGATGACCTGGATCTTCTTCTCGCCGGCACCGGTGAGGATGACGTCGAACTCGTCCTTCTCCTCCTCGGCCGGGGCGGCGGCGGCCGGGCCGGCCGGGCCGGCGACGGCGACCGCGGCGGCGGCGGTGACGTCGAACTTCTCCTCGAAGGCCTTCACGAACTCGGAGAGCTCGATGAGGGTCATCTCCTCGAACTGGGCAAGCAGCTCGTCCTGGGTGAGCTTCGCCATGATGGCGGTCCTTCCACTCGATCGGCAGGTGCCGGATGTACTGGGTAAGGCGGGCGTACGTCGGCCCGCTGCGACCCCGGCCGCGTCAGGCGGCAGGGATCAGAAAGCGAGCCGAATTACTCGGCACCGCCCTGCTCGGCCTGCTTGGCGCGCAGCGCGTCCACGGTGCGGACGAGCTTCGACGGCAGCGCCTGGAAGAGCGAAGCAGTCTGGGACTGCTTGCCCTTGAAGGCACCGGCCAGCTTGCTGAGCAGAACCTCGCGGGACTCGAGGTCCGCAAGCTTCTTGATCTCGTCGGCGGACATCGCCTTGCCATCAAGGACGCCGCCCTTGATGACGAGATTCGGGTTGTCCTTGGCGAAGTCACGGAGACCCTTCGCCGACTCCACCGGGTCACCGGTGACGAAGGCGACGGCCGTCGGACCAGCGAAGAGCTGGTCGTCCAGCGTGATCCCGGCCTCGTTGGCCGCAATCTTGGTCAGCGTGTTCTTCACCACGGCGTACTGGGCGTTCTCACCGAGCGACCGGCGCAGCGTCTTGAGCTGCGCCACGGTGAGACCGCGGTACTCGGTCAGCACGGCGGCGTTGGAGCTGCGGAACTTGTCCGTCAGCTCCGCAACCGCGGCAGCCTTGTCGGGCCTCGCCATAGAGCCTCGGCCTCCTTCCGGGTGATTCGGACCGCGCGGACCCGAAGGAGGACTGGGCAAACGAAACGCCCCGGCGCAGGCGCACGGGGCGGACTCGACCGGCCGTACACGCGCGGGACGCGCACTCCGGGAGTTCTTCCACAGTCACCTGCGCGGGTCGTCCACTTTTCAGCGGATCCTTCGGCCACCGCACCCTCGTTGGAGAGCGTGGCAACGACCAGCGGTCTTTGGCTTCTCCAAGAGAGTACGGGACCGTGCCGCCACGGAGCAAATCGGCCCGCGCCGGGCCGTGTGCGGGGCCCGGGGAGCGACCCGCGGGCGTGGCCGCGCGACGACGCCCGGGGCAGGGCGGGACTGTCGCCGGAGCCCCGGCAGGGGGCCGCTGGGGGCATCGCGGCGGTCCCCCGGGGGCCGGACCGTCACAGCCCCGCCCGCCCGTGTACGCGACGCGGGCGGGCGGGGCTGCGGGCCTCCCCGGGGTCACCGGGGTGGGTGCGGGGTTCAGGAGACGGTGCCGGTGCCCGTACCGCCCGACGCGGCGCCGCTGGACTTCATCAGCTTCGCGAAGTCCTCGGTGTCACCGGCCGGCGGGGCCTCGGCGGTGACCTTCACGCCGTAGTCCGTGTAGAACGTCGTGTTGGTCATGGCGCCGTTCGCCGTGTTCGCCTTCTCGGTCTTCTTGACCAGCAGGTCGTGGTCGTCGATCCAGATGTCGACGGTGTCCGTGGTGACACCCGCCTGGTCGAGCTGCTTCTTCAGCGCCGTCAGCTGCTCCGCGCTGAGGTTGCCGGACTTGCCGGCCAGGTCGGCGACGTTCACCGTGCCCGAGTAGTGCGTGGTCGAGACGCCGGATATCTTCTCCTCGCCGACCTTCTTGACGTCACCGGAGGCCAGCAGCAGCCGCACCGACTGGTTGGGCGTGGCGTTCTGGATCTGGTCCTTCATGTACGAGCCGGAGGCGCCGCCGAGCTTGGCCAGGTCGTCGTACGAGTACTTGAGCCAGTGCTTGCCGCCGGCCTGCTTGGCGAAGGTGTCGCTCATGTGCGCGTAGTAGGCGTCCGGCAGGTACCGGGCCTCCATCGACTGGGTGCCGGCCTTCTTCATCATCTCGGCCATCTTGCCGCCGGTGTACGTGATGGTGAGGTTGCCCTTGAGGCCGTCGCTCCAGGTGAGCGCGCCCTTCGCGGACATCGCCATCAGGTCGCCGACGGAGGTGGTGGAACGCACCTTGGCCGAGTCGGCCTTGTCCGTGGACTTCTCGGCGGAGCGCAGTGCGGCGATGGGGCTGACGTTCATCGTGTCCCCGCCGGCCGCCTTGCCGCCGTCCTTGCCGGAGTCGGAGGAACCGCAGGCGGCCACTCCGGTCAGCGCGGCCACCACCGCGATCGAAAGGGTCGCCCGGCGCGCGGTCGTGCTCTTCATCTAGCTCCCACCCCTATGCGTGTCCTGTGCCTGCACCGTAGTCCAGGCCACCGACAGTCGTGCGAAAGACCGCACGAAGAAAGGACGGGCCCGGAACCACTTGGGTTCCAGGGCCCGCCCTTTTCTAACGCGCCGACGCGGTCGGCCGGACTGAGCGGAGGGCTCAGACTGCGGCCGGGTCCTCCTCGACGAGGAGGTTGCGGGTGCGGTTCGGGTCGACCGGGATGCCGGGGCCCATCGTGGTGCTGATGGCGGCCTTCTTGATGTAGCGACCCTTGGCGGCGGACGGCTTCAGACGGAGGATCTCCTCCAGCGCGGCGCCGTAGTTCTCCACCAGCTTGTCGTCGTCGAAGGACGACTTGCCGATGATGAAGTGCAGGTTCGAGTGCTTGTCGACGCGGAACTCGATCTTGCCGCCCTTGATCTCGGTGACGGCCTTGGCGACGTCGGGGGTGACGGTGCCGGTCTTCGGGTTCGGCATCAGACCACGGGGGCCGAGGACGCGGCCGAGGCGGCCGACCTTGCCCATGAGGTCCGGGGTGGCGACGACGGCGTCGAAGTCCAGACGGCCCTTCGCCACCTCGTCGATGAGTTCGTCGGAGCCGACGATGTCGGCGCCCGCGGCCTCCGCGGCCGCAGCACGGTCACCGGTCGCGAAGACCAGGACCCGGGCGGTCTTGCCGGTGCCGTGCGGCAGGTTCACGGTGCCACGGACCATCTGGTCGGCCTTGCGCGGGTCGACACCCAGGCGGAAGGCGACCTCGACGGTCGAGTCGAACTTGGTCGTGGAGGTCTCCTTGGCGAGACGGACGGCCTCGAGCGGGGCGTACTGCTTCTCCCGGTCGACCTTGGCGTCCGCAGCGCGGAGAGCCTTGCTGCGCTTGCTCACAACTTGCTCCTGTGTGTTCTGAAAGGAGTCGTGGTCCGGGCCGAGCAGGCCCTCCCACGGGCGGTCGGCGACGACCGCATGACTACGGGAGGTGGGTTCAGCCCTCGACCGTGACGCCCATGGAGCGCGCGGTGCCGGCGATGATCTTCGCCGCGGCGTCCAGGTCGTTCGCGTTCAGGTCGGGCAGCTTGGTCTGGGCGATCTCGCGGACCTGCGCCTCGGTGATCTTGGCGACCTTGGTCTTGTGCGGCTCGCCGGAGCCCTTCTCGATGCCCGCGGCCTTGAGGATCATCTTCGCGGCCGGCGGCGTCTTGGTGATGAAGGTGAAGGAACGGTCCTCGTAGACCGTGATCTCCACCGGGATGACCCAGCCGCGCTGCGACTCGGTCGCGGCGTTGTAGGCCTTGCAGAACTCCATGATGTTGACGCCGTGCTGACCCAGCGCCGGGCCGACCGGCGGAGCCGGGTTGGCGGCGCCGGCCTGGATCTGGAGCTTGATGAGCCCCGTGACCTTCTTCTTCTTGGGAGGCATGCTCTCTCCGGGTCCTTGCTGAGAGGTTGACTGCCATCCGCGTCATCCGGATCCATGCCGAGCACGATCCCGACAGATGGCATACCGCACAACGATAGCTTCTGTCCCCTCGGGACAGGAAATCGCCCAGGTCAGGCGGTCGGCGCGGGGCTTTTCCGGCGTGGTCCGCGCCGTCCGTACGCGGCCGCGGCGGCCAGTGCGAGCAGGGTGAGGCCGCCCGGCACCGCGAGCAGCGCGGCGACGGTCCCCCGCCCGGTGTCCGCGGCGAGCGCGACCCGCTCCGGCTCGCCGGGTGCGGTGCGCACGTACACGGTGTCGCCCTCGGAGCGCCCGCCCGCGCGCGTGCCGAGCGGGAGGCCGGCGGTCACCCGCTCCCCCGCGTGCGGGTAGGTCACCGTGCAGCCGCCGAGGAGGCAGGTCCCACCGGTCCCGCCGTGGAAGGTGGCCGCGGTCGGTTCCGCGCCCCGCAGTTCGGTGCGCAGCCAGACCGCTGGGACGAAGACGGCGTACGCCAGTGCCAGCAGCGCCAGGGCGGCCACCGTGACGACGGTCGCGGCCCGGACACGGCGAAGGCGCCCCGGCCCGGTGCTCACCGGCGGGGCGCCCTCGGCGGACGTGCTCAGTTCTTCTGGATCTGGTCGAAGGACAGCTCGACCGGGGTCTCGCGACCGAAGATCTCGACCAGGCCCTTGACCTTCTTCGAGTCGGGGTTGATCTCGTTGATGGTCGCCTGGAGCGTGGCGAACGGGCCGTCGGTGACGGTGACCGAGTCGCCGACCTCGAAGTCCAGCACCTGGACCTCGACCTTGCGCTGCGGGGCGGGCTTGCCCTCGGCCTCGGCGGCCTCGCGGGCGGCCTTCTCCTCGGCCTCCGGGGCGAGCATCTTGACGATCTCGTCCAGGGTCAGCGGGTAGGGGTCGTAGGCGTTGCCCACGAAGCCGGTGACGCCCGGGGTGTTGCGGACGACGCCCCAGGACTCGTTCGTCAGGTCCATGCGGACCAGGACGTAACCCGGCAGCTTGTTCTGCCTGATCGTCTTGCGGTCGCCGTTCTTGATCTGGACGACCTCTTCCTGCGGCACCTCGGCCTGGAAGATGTAGTCCTCGACGTTCAGCGAGACGGCGCGCTGCTCCAGGTTGGTCTTCACGCGGTTCTCGTAGCCGGCGTAGGTGTGGATGACGTACCACTCGCCGGGCAGGGTGCGCAGTTCCTCGCGCAGGGCCTCGATCGGGTCGACCGGAGCGGCCGGCTCCTCCTCGGCATCCTCGGCGACGGCTTCCTCGTCGCTCGCGGCCTCGTCGCTCTCGGCGGCTTCGGTCGCGTCGTCCTCGGCGTGCGGTGCGGCTTCCTCGGCGGGCTCGCCCGCCTCGGCCTCGGCAGCCTCGAACTCGTCCTGCTCGTCCGCGCCCTCGACGATGTCGAGCTCGTCGTCGACCGTCTCGGCAGCCTGCCCGCGGGGCTCGATGGCGTCGTCCTTCAGGTTCGGGTCAGACACGATGGCTGCTTCTTCCTGGATACATAGGGGTGGAACATGCGAAAAGGGGCGCCGGTACCACGGCGCCCTTCGCTCTTGGCTCAGCCGAAGACGTACTTGGCCGCGTGGTTGAGCCCATAGTCAATCACGGTCACCAGGGCGATCATGATGACGACGAAGAAGATCACCACGGTGGTGTACGACGTCAGTTGGTTGCGCGACGGCCAGACGACCTTGCGGAGTTCGGCGATGATCTGGCGGTAGAAGGTGGCCAGACGCTTCAGCGGGCCCTTCTTGGCGCGCTTGCCGCCCTTGCGGGCCTTTTTCGACTCCGGCACCTCGTCCTGGGCGTCAGGCGTGTCGATGGAGCCTACGGCGTCCGTCATGGTCCTCACCTGGTCCCGGGTCGTGGCCGTGCCGCGCCCGGTTTCTGAGCCGCACGGCGGTGCATTGCTGTACGTACATGCGCACACATCCTGGCGGTGTGTGTAGCAGGGCCGGAGGGACTTGAACCCCCAACCGCCGGTTTTGGAGACCGGTGCTCTACCAATTGAGCTACGACCCTTTGTGTGTCCCCCAACGTACCGCATCCAATCAGGTGCTGGGTGTGCACCGGATTCGCGGCGGCAGCCGGAGGCCAACGAGGTGAGAGTGTACGTGTTCCGTGGCCCGGCGTCGAACAGAAAGTGCCCGCCCGGTGCGGTCCGACTGAAGATCGTCCAGGCCCGGGGCCGGATTCGGACCCGTGTTCACGCTTCGACCCCGTGCTGTTCAGTCTGTGAAACCCGTGTGTCGCGGGGATTTCCGGTCTGGAACGATGGGCCGCATGAGCGCTGCAACCCCTCCCACCGAGCGCCGGGTCTCCGCCCGAGTCGGCGCGATCTCCGAGTCCGCCACCCTCGCCGTGGACGCCAAGGCCAAGGCCCTGAAGGCCGCCGGGCGTCCGGTGATCGGCTTCGGCGCCGGTGAGCCCGACTTCCCGACCCCGGACTACATCGTCGAGGCGGCCGTCGAGGCCTGCAAGAACCCGAAGTACCACCGCTACACGCCGGCCGGCGGCCTGCCCGAGCTGAAGGCCGCGATCGCCGCGAAGACGCTGCGCGACTCGGGCTGGGAGCCGGACGTCTCCCAGATCCTGGTCACCAACGGCGGCAAGCAGGCCATCTACGAGGCCTTCGCCGCGATCCTCGACCCGGGCGACGAGGTCATCGTGCCGGCGCCGTACTGGACGACCTACCCGGAGTCGATCCGCCTGGCCGGCGGCGTGCCGGTGGAGGTCGTGGCCGACGAGACGACCGGCTACCGCGTGACGGTGGAGCAGCTGGAGTCGGCCCGTACGGAGAAGACGAAGGTCGTCCTCTTCGTGTCCCCGTCCAACCCGACCGGCGCGGTCTACTCCGAGGCCGAGACCGAGGCGATCGGCCGCTGGGCCGTCGAGCACGGCCTGTGGGTCCTCACCGACGAGATCTACGAGCACCTGGTCTACGGCGACGCGGCCGCGGTCTCCCTGCCCGGCCTGTTCCCGGAGCTGCGCGACAAGTGCGTCGTGGTCAACGGCGTGGCGAAGACGTACGCCATGACCGGCTGGCGCGTGGGCTGGGTCATCGGCCCGAAGGACGTCGTCAAGGCCGCGACGAACCTCCAGTCGCACGCCACCTCGAACGTCTCCAACGTCGCCCAGGTCGCCGCCCTGGCCGCCGTCTCCGGCGACCTCGCGGCCGTCGCGAAGATGCGCGAGGCCTTCGACCGGCGCCGCCGGACCATCGTGCGGATGCTGAACGACATCGAGGGCGTGGTGTGCCCGGAGCCCGAGGGCGCGTTCTACGCCTACCCCTCGGTCAAGGCGCTGCTCGGCAGGGAGATCCGCGGCAAGCGCCCGAAGGACACGGTCGAGCTGGCGGCGCTGATCCTGGAGGAGGCCGAGGTCGCGGTCGTCCCGGGTGAGGCCTTCGGCACGCCGGGCTACCTGCGGCTGTCGTACGCGCTCGGCGACGAGGACCTCGTCGAGGGCGTGAGCCGGATCCAGAAGCTGCTGGCCGAGGCACGGGACTAGTCCCGCGCCGCCCGGGCTCTCCCGGGCCTGCCCACGCGCGCGTGCGGGCCGTTTCCCTCCGGGGAGGCGGCCCGCTCCTGTGTGCGGGCGGGACCACGTCCGGGGAAACGGCTACCCGTGGGGCGGGTGTGTACGGCAGGATCCTGGGATGGAGCGTGTACGTGACCTCTCTGAGCTGCCGAAAGCCCACCTGCACCTGCACTTCACCGGCTCGATGCGGCCGGGGACCGTGCTGGAGCTGGCCGACAAGTACGGTGTGCGGCTGCCCGACGCCCTGACGGAGGCCCTCACCAGCGGCGAGCCGCCCAGGCTGCGCGCCACGGACGAGCGGGGCTGGTTCCGTTTCCAGCGGCTGTACGACGCGGCGCGCTCCTGCCTCCGCACGCCGGAGGACATCCAGCGCCTGGTGCGCGAGGCCGCGGAGGAGGACCTCCGGGACGGCTCGGGCTGGCTGGAGATCCAGGTGGACCCGACGTCGTACGCGCCCCGGCTGGGCGGGCTGATCCCGGCCCTGGAGATCATCCTGGACGCGGTCGACACGACGTCCCGGGAGACCGGGCTCGGCATGCGCGTCCTGGTCGCCGCGAACCGGATGAAGCACCCCCTGGACGCGCGCACCCTGGCCCGGCTCGCGGTGCGCTACGCGGACCGGGGCGTGGTCGGCTTCGGGCTCTCCAACGACGAGCGGCGGGGCATGGCGCGGGACTTCGACCGGGCCTTCCACATCGCGCGGGAGGGCGGTCTGCTGGCGGCCCCGCACGGCGGCGAGCTGACCGGCCCGGCGTCGGTCCGCGACTGCCTGGACGACCTGAACGCCACGCGGATCGGGCACGGGGTGCGGGCGGCCGAGGACCCGTGGCTGCTGAAGCGGCTGGCGGACCGGGGGGTGACCTGCGAGGTGTGCCCGGCCTCGAACGTCGCGCTCGGCGTCTACGAGAAGCCGGAGGACGTCCCGCTGCGCACCCTCTTCGAGGCGGGCGTGCCGATGGCCCTGGGCGCCGACGACCCGCTGCTGTTCGGTTCCCGGCTGGCCGCCCAGTACGAGATCGCGCGTGCCGACCACGGCTTCACGGACGCGGAGCTCGCGGAGCTGGCCCGGCAGTCGGTGCGGGGCTCGGCCGCGCCGGAGGAGGTCAGGGCGCGGCTGCTGGCCGGGGTGGACGACTGGCTGGCGCGCCCGGCCGCCTGAGCCGCGCGGGGCCCCCGGCTCACTCGGCGGGCTCTCCCGCGGGGGTCCCGGCCGAGATCCCGCCCAGCAGGGTGCGCACCAGCCGGGCGGCGAAGTCGTCCACCGGGGGCCGCTCGCCGCTGCCGGTGGCGTCGTAGGCGAACGCGCGCTGGGCGCAGGCGCCGATGAGCAGGGAGGCGGCGGCGTAGGTGTCGGCACCGGCGCGGACCCGGCCGGCGGCCTGTTCTGCGCGGAGGTAGGCGTCCAGGCCCTGGATGGGCAGGTGCGGGCCGGAGCCGAGGCCGCGCAGCACGTCGTCGTGGCGCCGCTTGAGCTGGGGCTCGGCGTACAGGGAGGCGGCGATCGGGAAGCTCTGCTCGTAGAAGAGGGCGGCCTGGCGGGCGATCCCGGTGAGGTTCTCCTCCAGGGTGCCGCGTCCGGGCTCGGCGGCGAGGTTGCCGAGGAGGGGGCCGAGCCGGGGCAGCCGCTCGGTGAGGACCCGCACGAACAGCTCCTCCTTGCTGTCGAAGTACTTGTAGAGGGCCGCTTCGGAGCAGTCGGCCGCGCGGGCGATCTCCTTGGTGGTGGTGCGGGCCAGTCCGACGGTGAGCATGAGCTGGTGGGCGGCGTCGAGGATGCGGACCCGCGCCGGCTTTCTCTCCATGGGACTCCTTGTCGGCTTGACGGGTGGGTGAGTACTTGCTCACTCTAGGGGCCACAGGGGTGAGTGAACACTCACCCGCCTCTTCACGGCAGGGGGAGACACCATGGAGCTGACCGTCTTCGGGGCCACCGGGGGGATCGGCCGGGAGCTGGTCCGCCAGGCGCTGGACGCCGGGCACACGGTCACGGCGGTCGTCCGGGACCCGTCCCGGCTCGACGTCGCCGGCGACCGCCTGGAGGTCGTCCGCAGCGGTCTGACCGGCCCGGAGGAGCTGCGCGCCGCCGTCCGGGGCCGGCACGCGGTGCTGTCCGGCCTGGGTGCGCGCAGCCGCAAGGACGCCGGGGTCGCCACCCGGCTGACGCGTACGGTCCTGGGCGCCATGGAGGCGGAGGGCGGCGGCCGGCTGCTGGTGGTGAGCGCCGCCCCGGTCGGTCCGGCACCGGAGGGAGACGGCCCCCTGGACCGCGCGGTGCGGGGCCTGGTGTCGGCGATCCTCAAGGACACCTACGCCGACCTGCGCGCCATGGAGGAGGAGCTGGCCCGCAGCGGCACGGACTGGACGTGCGTACGGCCGCCGCGGCTGCTGGACAAGCCGCTCACCGGCCGCTACCGCACGGTGGTCGGCGGCAACCCGCCCAAGGGCCGTTTCATCGCGCGCGCGGACGTCGCGCACGCGATGCTGTCGATGGTCGACGCCGGGGAGACCGTGCGGCAGGGGGTCGGGGTGGCCTACTGAGCGGGAGCGCTCACAGGCTCACGCCCACGGTCACCGGCTCGTTGACCAGGGTGACGCCGAAGGCGTCGCGGACCCCGGCGACCACCTCGCGGGCCAGGGCCAGCAGGTCCTCCGTGGTGGCCGCGCCCCGGTTGGTGAGGGCGAGGGTGTGCTTGGTGGAGATGCGGGCGGGTCCGCTCCCGTAGCCCTTGGTGAAGCCCGCCTTGTCGATCAGCCAGGCCGCGGACGTCTTCGTACGGCCCTCCCCCGCCGGATAGGCGGGCGGCTCGGCGCCGTCGCCCAGCCGCTCGTGCACGCGCGCGCGGAAGGCGGCGAACTGCTCGTCGCCGAGGATCGGGTTGGTGAAGAAGGACCCGGCCGACCAGGTGTCGTGGTCCTCGGGGTCCAGGACCATGCCCTTCCCGGCGCGCAGCTTGAGCACGGTCTCGCGGGCGTCGGCCAGCGGCACCCGGTCGCCGGGCGCGACGCCGAGCGCGCGGGCCGCCTCGGCGTACTTGACCGGCGCGGACAGTCCGCCGGCGTCCTCCAGCCCGAAGCGCACCCGGAGCACGACATGGCGCCCGGGGTCGGCCTTGAAGCGGCTGTGGCGGTAGGAGAACGAGCACTCCTCGTTCGTCAGCGTGACCGTCTCGCCGGCCCGCCGGTCGTACGCGATCACCTCGGTGATGGTCGAGGAGACCTCCTGGCCGTAGGCGCCCACGTTCTGGATGGGGGTGGCGCCCGCGGATCCGGGGATGCCGGCCAGGCACTCGATCCCGGCGAGGCCGGCCTCCACGGCGCGGGCGACGGCGTCGGTCCACACCTCGCCGGCCGCCAGTTCCAGGGTCGTGCCGCGCAGTTCGGCACCGCGCGTGGCGATGCGCAGGGCGGTGCCGTCGAAGCCCTTGTCGCCGATGACGAGGTTCGATCCGCCGCCGACGACCAGCAGGGGGGTGCCGCTGTCGTCGGCCTCGCGGACCGCGGCGATCACCTCGGCGTCGGTCGTGGCGGTGACCAGCCGCGTCGCGGGGCCGCCCAGCCGGAAGGTGGTCAGCGGGGCAAGGGGGGCGTCGTGGAGTACCTGCACGGGCCCAAGACTACGAGACGGCTCCGGCGGCCCCGCACCCCCGAGCTGCGCACCGGGCACGCGTGCGCGTGCGCGTGCCGCTCGGCGGACCGGGCACGCGTTGCCGCTTCCGGACCGGCGGACGGCCGGCGCGCGCCGGGTCCACGCGCGTGCCCGCTCCGAGCGCGACTCCGTCCGGACCCACGCGCGCGTGCCCGGACATGCCCGTCCACGCGCGCGTGGACCGCCGTGAGGTACGGGGGTCCACGCGCACGCGTACGGGCACTGCGTCCCGGTGGCCGGGCGAGCCGCCGTACCGCCTGCTCCCGGCTCACCGGCAGATCGGCGGCGGTGGCCTGCCAGTGACCGGTGAACCGGGTGGTGTGGAGGACGCGGGAGGTGGGCCGGTGCGTGCCGGAGCGGGGGAACTCCGTCAGCGCGTTCGCCGGCTTCCCCGCGGACGGCGTCCAGCAGGTCCGCCGCAGCGGCTGGGCCCGCAGAGCCGCGCCGTTCGCGCCCCGGGCACGGCCGGCCCGGCGCCGGACGGCCCGAGGTGGACCTCGGTGCCGTGCGGCGGGGCGGCCGGCGCGGTCCGGGGCGGCGTGGGCGTCGCGGGCTCCTCGTGCGGGCGGGCGCGGGTCAGCGGGAGGTGGTCTCCAGGGCCGGGGCGGGCGCCTGCGCGGCGGCCGCTGCGGCTCGGCCGGCGTCCCGGCGCGCGGGGATCAGCAGGGCCGCGACCGCGGCGAGGGCGACCACCGCCGCGCCGGTGACCAGGGCCGGCCGCAGGCCGTCCACGAAGCTCCGCGCGGACGCGTAGCCGCCCTGCGCGGAGAAGATCGACGACATGACGGCGATGCCGAGCGCGCCGCCCACCTCGCGCAGGGCGTTGTTGGCGCCGGAGGCGATGCCCTGTTCCTGCGGGCGGACGCTGGACATGACCAGGTTGGCGGCCGGGGCGAAGTACAGGGCCATGCCGACGCCGCTGATGATCAGGCCGGGCAGCTGGACGGCGTAGGAGGCGTCCGTGGTGGCCACCCGGGCCAGGTAGCCGAGTCCGGCCGCCTGGAGGAACAGGCCCGTCGCGACGACCGGCCGGCCGCCGATCCGGTCGGAGAGGATCCCGGCGACGGGGGCGACGAGCATCGGCATGCCGGTCCACGGCAGCATCCTGAGGCCCGCCTCGGTGGGCGAGTAGCCGAGGACGCCCTGCATGTACTGGCTGAGCAGGAAGATCGAGCCGAACATGCCGACGAACATCAGCAGACTCGCGGCGTTGATCCCGGCGAAGGCGCGGGAGCGGAAGAGGCGCATGGGCAGCATCGGGGCGGCCGCCCGGGAGCTGTAGAGGACGAAGGCCGTCAGCAGCGCCGCGCCCGCGCTCAGCGAGGTCAGGACCACGGGGTCGGTCCAGCCGTCGGCGGGCCCGCGGACCAGGCCGTACACGATCCCGAAGAGCCCGCCGCTGGCGAGCAGCGTGCCGGGGACGTCGAGCCGGGCGCCGGTGCCGCGGGACTCGGCGAGGCGCAGCCGGGCGAGCGGCAGCACGGCCAGGCCGAGCGGGACGTTCAGCCAGAAGATCCAGTGCCAGGAGACGTGCTCGGTGAGGCTGCCGCCGATCAGCGGCCCGGAGGCGACGGCGAGCCCGTTGACGGCGCCCCAGATGCCGTACACCATGCCCCGCCGGGCCGCGGGCACGGCCGCGGTCAGCAGGGTCAGGGTGAGCGGCATCATCACGGCCGCGCCGACGCCCTGGACCGCGCGGGCGGCGATCAGGGAGCCGATGCCGGGGGCCATGGCCGCGGCGGCGGAGGCGCCGGTGAACACGGCGAGTCCGGCGATGAAGAGCCGGCGGCGCCCGAAGCGGTCGCCGAGCGCGGCGCCGAACATCAGCAGGACGGCGAAGGTGAGCGTGTAGGCGCTCACCGTCCACTCCAGGTCGTCCAGTGCCCCGCCGAGGTCCTCGCGGATGGCGGGTAGGGCCGTGGTGACGACGAGATTGTCGAGCGCCGCCATGAATCCGGCGACGCTGGTGACGACGAGGGCCCATACGGCCCCCGCGCGTGTGGTGGCGGTGCTGGGTACTGCTGTCTGCTCTGCCATCGCTCCCCCCGGAGTGATTCTGGTTAGTAATCGATGACTAACTTTTGTGGCCATGCGTCGTCCGCGGCCGCGGGGACGCCCGGCCGGTCCTACTCCTCCGGCTCCACCCGCTCCGTCGGCCGGAGCGACGGGTAGAGCCCCTCCCACACCCGGTGACCGGGCGGGAAGCCCATGGACACCAGGCAGTTGATGAGCATCCCGCACGCCAGGAAGGTGGTCGTCTCGCCGACGTCCGCGCCGAGCGGCAGGTGCACCGTGTCCCACAGCCGCGTCCAGCCGGCCCGGACGCTCTCGCCGAACTCGCGGTCGCCCTCCTGCTCGGCGGCCGCCACCGCGACGTACATCTGCATCTGCATCATCAGCCGCTCGGGCCGCTCCGCGATGACCTTGGTGTACGCGTTGGCCATGGCGTGCAGGGCCTCCTCGCCCCGCAGGCCCTCGGACGCCTCCTCGAAGGTCCGGATGGTGTCCTCCACGCAGCGCTCCGCCGCCGCCAGGAAGATCGCCTTCTTGCCCGGGAAGAGCCGGAAGAGGTACGGCTGCGAGACCCCGACGCGCTTGGCGATCGCCTCGGTGGAGGTGCCGTGGTACCCGCCGCGCGCGAACTCGGCCATCGCCGCGCGGACGACGCTCTCCCGCCGCTCCTCTGCGCTCATCCTGACCATGCGTCCGAAGTTAGTACGCAATCACTAACCTGGCAAGGCGGTGCCGCGTGGGGAGGACATCGGCGGTACGGCTGCCGTGGAGGGGCCGGGGGCACCCCCACGCCTCAGGGGAGCCCCAACGCCTCAGGGGCGCCTCCGGACAGTGGAGGGCGCCCCTGGGACCGTGCGCGTCAGGCCAGTCGGACGACCGCGCGGGACATGCCCAGCACCTTCTGCCCGGCGCTCATGGCGGTGAGGTCCACCCGCACGGTGTGGTCGTCCAGCTTGGCCGCGACCTTGCCGCTGACCTCGATCAGGGCGCCCTGGTCGTCGTTGGGGACGACGACGGGCTTGGTGAAGCGGACGCCGTACTCCACGACCGCGCCCGGGTCGCCCGCCCAGTCGGTGACCACCCGGATCGCCTCGGCCATGGTGAACATGCCGTGCGCGATGACGTCCGGCAGGCCCACCTCCTTGGCGAACTTCTCGTTCCAGTGGATGGGGTTGAAGTCCCCCGAGGCACCCGCGTAGCGCACCAGCGTGGCGCGCGTCACGGGGAAGCTCTGGGCCGGCAGTTCGGTGCCGACCTCGACGTCGTCGTACGCGATGTTCGCCGTCATCGGGTTCTCACGCCTCCTCGGCCCCGCGGGCCACGAGCTTGGTCCAGGCGGTCACGACGTGCTCGCCGGCCTCGTCGTGCACCTCACCGCGGATGTCCAGGATGTCGTTGCCCGCGAGGGACCTGATCGCCTCGATGGTGGAGGTGACCGTGAGCCGGTCGCCGGCCCGCACCGGGCGGGTGTAGGCGAACTTCTGGTCGCCGTGCACCACGCGGCTGTAGTCCAGCCCGAGCTGCGGGTCCTCGATGACCTGCCCGGCGGCCCGGAAGGTGATGGAGAACACGAAGGTCGGCGGGGCGATCACCGCGGGGTGACCGAGCGCCTTGGCGGCCTCGGGGTCCGTGTACGCCGGGTTGGACTCGCCCACCGCCTCGGCGAACTCGCGGATCTTCTCCCGGCCCACTTCGTAGGGCGCGGTGGGCGGGTAGGTCCGTCCCACGAAGGACTGGTCGAGCGCCATGGCCCGGCACCTCCTGATGTCTGCTGTGCTGGCCCCAAAATTAGCGGCAAACCGTCTGCGGAATGTGCGGGGCCGGTGGGAAGGGGGCCGCCGAGCTGGTGAAAACGCCGTGAGGCCGCCCCCTCGAAAGGGGACGGCCTCACGGACGAGCCTGTTTATCGCGTTTCGCGGTGCGCGGTGTGCGCGTTGCAACGCGGGCAGTGCTTCTTCATCTCAAGACGGTCCGGGTTGTTACGCCGGTTCTTCTTGGTGATGTAGTTCCGCTCCTTGCACTCCACGCAGGCCAGCGTGATCTTCGGGCGGACGTCGGTGGCAGCCACGTGAGTGCTCCTAGGACGAACGGATTATCTGATTCAACGCAAGAAAGAGTAGCCGATCGAAGGACCGACCCCGCAATCGGCTACTGTCAGTAGCGGTGACCGGACTTGAACCGGTGACACAGCGATTATGAGCCGCTTGCTCTACCGACTGAGCTACACCGCTTTGATGAGATCAGCTCCCGCCTCGCGACGGGAACCTCTCACACCAGAGCCCCAAAACGGAATCGAACCGTTGACCTTCTCCTTACCATGGAGACGCTCTGCCGACTGAGCTATTGGGGCGAGCGATGAAGACATTACACGGTCCGCCGCCGTTCGCCCAAATCCGTATCCCGCCGCCCGTCCCGGGCCGCCCCACCGCCCTGTCCGCCGCTCCCCGGATCCCGTGCGGACCCCCGTGCGGCGGTCCCGGCCGCACGGACGGAGGCCCTGCGCGGACGGGTCGCGGACGAGGGTTCCGCGCGGGTTGTGCTCACGGGCCGTACACGCGCGTGGGGGGGTCGGACGCGGTGCGCCCGTCTCGCGCGGCACCGGACGCCCGCGCCCCTCGTCACACGCGGTGCCGGTCACGCGCGCGTGGGCGACGCGTCTGCCGCCCGCGGCGGACCACGCCGGTACGACTATTTCGCTCCTCCCGGACCGGCGCGGCTCACGACCCTAGGCTCGACCCACTCCGCGTGATCTTGGGGCGTCCACGGCCCCCGGCCCCTCACGCCGGTCCGCCCGAGCCCCCCGGCCCCGACCTGGAGCGCGATGCCCGACAGCCAGCCGCAGCCGCAGCCACCGCCGAACTCGCCCGGGCCGTCCGACACCGGCGCCCTCCTGCTCTGCGGGGCGCGGCTGACCGACGGCCGGACCGTGGACGTGCGGCTCGGCGGGGGGCGCATCGAGGCGGTGGGCACGGCGGGCAGTCTCGCGGCGGGCCCGGTCCGGGCAGGCGTCACGCGCGTGGACCTGAGCGGCTTCCTACTCCTGCCGGCCCCGGCCGAACCGCATGCCCACGGCGACACCGCCCTGTCCGCGGAGCGTCCCGGTCCGGTGTCGTACGCCCCGGACGACGTGCAGCGCCGGGCGACGGAGGCGGCCCTGCTGCAACTCGGGCACGGCGCGACGGCCGTACGCGCGCACGTGCGCGTGGGGGACGTCCAGGGGCTCGGCGCGCTGGGCGCGGTGCTGCGGGCCCGGCGGTCGCTGCGCGGGCTCGCGGAGCTGACGGCGGTGGCGATGCCGCGGCTGCTGACCGGGGTGGCCGGGGCGGACGGGCTCGCGGTGCTGCGGGACGCGGTGAAGATGGGCGCCTCCGTGGTGGGCGGCTGCCCGGACCTGGACCCGGATCCCACGGGGTACGTGGAGGCGGTCCTGGAGCTGGCCTCCGAACACGGCTGCCCGGTGGACCTGCACACGGACGCCGCCGACTCGGCCCGGTTGTCCCGGCTCGCCGCCATGGCGGGGGGCCTGCGCCCGGGCGTGACGATCGGACCGTGCGCCGGACTCGCGCGCCTGCCCGCGGAGGCCGCCTCCCGGGCCGCCGACCAGCTCGCCGCGGCCGGGGTGACGGTGGTGTGCCTCCCGCAGGGCGGCTGCGGCGGCGCCGACCGGCGGGGCGCGGCGCCGGTACGGCTGCTGCGCGCGGCCGGGGTGCGGGTGGCGGCCGGCAGCGGGGCCCTGCGCGACGTCTCCAACCCCGTCGGCCGCGGCGACCCGCTGGAGGCGGCCTATCTCCTCGCCTCCGCGCACGGCCTGCGCCCGGAGGACGCCTACGACGCCGTGTGCGCCTCGGCCCGCGCGGTGCTGGGCCTGCCGGAGGTGCGGGTGGAGGCGGGCTTCCCCGCCGAGCTGCTGGCCGTGCGCGGTGACCGGCTGTCCGGCGCGCTCTCGCTGGCGTACAGCCGGATCGTGGTGCACCGGGGCCGGGTGGTGGCCCGTACGAGCGCGGTCCGGGAGTACTGCAACTCGGCCGTGGCGGCGGAGCTCGGACTGCCGCGACAGGGGCGCGGGGAGGTGTCCTGAGTCCGTACCGGGCGCGGGATCGCGGTGCCGTGGCAGGGGCGCGGGGAGTGTCCTGAGCCGGTGCCGGGCGCGGGCCGGGGCGGCCGGGCGGGCGCCGGTCAACTCGTGCGGCGGATGCGGCCCTTCGGGCGTACGGTCGGAACCATGCGCATTGTCATCGCTGGTGGTCATGGTCAGATCGCGCTGCGGCTGGAGCGGCTGCTCGCCGCGCGCGGGGACGAGGTCGCGGGCATCATCCGCAAGCGGGAACAGGGCGACGACCTGCGGGCGGCCGGCGCCGAACCGGTCCTGCTGGACCTGGAGTCCGCCTCCGTGGAGGAGGTCGCGGCGCACCTCCAGGGCGCGGACGCGGCGGTCTTCGCGGCCGGCGCGGGCCCGGGCAGCGGCACCGCCCGCAAGGACACGGTGGACAGGGGCGCGGCGGTGCTGTTCGCGGACGCGGCCGTACGCGCGCGCGTGCGGCGCTTCCTGGTGGTGTCCTCGATGGGCGCGGACCCCGCGCACCAGGGGGACGAGGTCTTCGACGTCTACCTGCGGGCCAAGGGCGAGGCCGACGCGTACGTCACCCGGCAGGAGGCCCTGGACTGGACGATCCTGCGTCCCGGCGCGCTGACGGACGACGCGGGCACCGGCCTGGTCCGGATGGAGGCGCACACGGGGCGCGGTCCGGTGCCGCGGGACGACGTGGCGGCCGCCCTGGCGGAGCTGGTGGACACGCCGGCGACGGCCGGGCTCACGCTGGAGCTGATCAGCGGCTCCACGCCGGTGTCGGTCGCGGTCAAGTCCGTGGCCGGGAACTGAGCCGCCCTCCGGTCCCCGGCCGGTCACCCGTGCGGTCCGGTCCCTCGGCCGCCAGCCGGGCGCGGGCGCGGCGCGCACGGCCGCCAGCCGGGCGCGGGCGCGGCGCGCACGGCCGCCAACCGGGCGCGGCACGCACGGCGGCGACGGCACGTCAGGGTTCAGAACAGCGGGAGCTGTCCCGGGAAGTCCGGTACGACATAGCCGTCCAGGGCCGGCTGGGCCGCGCCGAGCTGCGCCTGCCGCCGGGACCCCGCGCAGGAGACGAGGTCCCCGTTCCCGCGTGTCCCGGGCGGGTCGTGGCGGGCGAAGCGGCCCGCCACGACGGCGATCTCGCGACGGCACACGGGGCAGGTTCTGCGACGGGAGGACATCCCGCCAGTGTGCCCCCAACGGGCCGTCCGCGTGCCGCCACCCGTGGCGGGAGGCCCGGCGGACCGGCGGGGAAATCGGGTGCGGACGGAGGCCCGGAGGGCGGGCGGGGGCTCCGAGGGGGACGGTGCCGGTCAGGTGCGGGTCTCCGCCTCCCACCGGTCGGGGCCGACCCCGCGCCAGTCGATCAGGGGTGAGTCGGCCACCTCTTCGGGTTCGATGTCCAGCCCCGCCCGGCGCAGGAACTCCACCAGGTCCCGCACGTTGTGCGCGAGGCCGAGGATCTCGCCGTCGACCCGTACCCGGCGCCCGCCGGTCGGGGACGGCAGGTGCACGATGATGGGTCGTTTCCCGGCCATGGCTCCAGCATCGTCCGGACCGCCCCGGGCCGCACCCGGGCCGGTCATCCGCGCACTCCTGACGAGGTATCCGGCCTGCGCAGCGGGTACGCGGGGACGCCTTCCCCGGTGAGCGCCCGTCGTACCGCCTGCTTCCGGCCGGCGCCCGGCGGCCGCCCGGCGGTGGCGCCGGTACGGCCGCCGTCGTGGGCGTACACCGCACTCCGGCCGTGCAGGCTTCGCTCGACGGCCCGTGTCGGGCCGGTGCGCCGGGCGGCGGGGCGGCGGTGCCGTGCCGGCGAACGGTTCTCGTTCATACGTTCGATTCTAGGGGCGTCGGCGAGCGACGGGAGCGGCGGGGGCCGGTGACTTACCGCCAGGGCACGGCATGCCGGTGAGGTGAGGGGTCGGTGGGGGCTCGGCCGACCGCTCCACGCGTCCGCGGCAGCCATGGCCCCGGCGCCTCCGGGGCCGGGGGTTCGGGGGGGGCGGGCGTCTCGCGGGGCAAGTGTCTCGGGGGCCGGGCACCTCGCCCCGCCGGAGCCGCCTTCCGGGCGCTCACGCTGCCGCACGCGCGCGTACAGCCGCGTTCAGCGTTCAGCTCGGCAGCACCCAGTGCGGTCTCCACGTGCCGGCGGCGTCGTGGCCGGCCGCCGTGGCCGCGAGGTGGGCGCGCAGGGTGGCGAGGGCGGGGTGGGGGTTGTCGCGGTGCCAGATGAGCGAGTGCGGGTAGACGGGCACCGGGTCGGTCACCGGGATGCGGCGCAGACCGTGGCCGGTGGGCCAGACGAGACGGGTGTGGCCGCCCATGAAGGTGGCCAGTGCCGGGGTGTCGGCGACGGTGTCCAGGAGCGCGTCGGAGCCGAAGTTGGGCCCGGTCGCCTCGATGGTGAGCGGGAACTCGGCCGCGAGGTCGTCGTAGTAGGCGGCCCATTCGGTGCCGGGGACGATGCCGGGCATCCAGATCCGGTGCCCGGCGAGCTGGGCGACGGTGACCGACCGGGCGCCCGCCAGCGCGTGGCCGGGCCCGGTGAGGAGCTGGAGCGGCTCGTCGAGCACCCGGACGGACTCGATGTCCTCGGGAAGGGGCCGGCCGGGTGCGGCGACGGCCCGGAAGGACGCGTCGATCGTGCCGGACCGGATGGCGGTGACGGCCGTCTCGATGCCGAACAGCATCACCACGTCGAGGTCGACGTCCGGATGTGCGCGGTGGAAGTCGCGCATCAGGCCCGAGGCCGCACCGCGCGAGGCGATCACGTCGACCCGCAGCGGACGGCGGTCGGGGCGCACGGACGCGACCGCGCGCTCGGCGACGCGCAGCAGTTCGCGCGCGTGGGGCAGGAACGCCTGCCCGTCGATGGTCGGCTCGGCGCCGCGCGGGGAGCGGGTGAACAGCCGCACCCCGAGGTTGCGTTCGAGCGCGGCGATGCGCTTGGAGACGGCCTGCTGGGTGACCGCCAGCTCGGCGGCGGCCTCCTGGAACCGGCCCGTGTCGGCGACGGCGACGAAGGTCCGGACGGCTTCTAGGTCCACGACCGACACCCTACGGATACAACCACCGGTTGTGTCCGGCGCCTACGCGGTTGTTTGATCCGCGCCCGCGGTGCTCGCTTTGATGCTTCCCCGTCGGGATCGGTTCGCCGGTCGGGACCGGGCCGTCGGGCCGGGTTCCGCCGTACGGGTGAGTGGTGGGGGGCGTCGGCATGGGGAACGTGCACCGTCAGGGGCAGCCGCCCGGGCGTCTGCGGGCGGCTCCGCGGGGACGTCCGCGCGGGCACCGGCTGGGGCGGCCGTTCGGGTGGCTCTGGGCGGCGTACGGGACCAGCGCGCTCGGTACGTGGCTCGCCTTCGGCGCGTTCCCGCTGATCGCCGTGGAGGTGCTGCACGCCGGGCCGGCCGAGGTCGCCGCCCTCGCCTCCGCGGGGGCCGCGGTGGGAGCGGCCGTGGCGGTGCCGCTCGGCCCGTGGATGGAGTTCCGCCGCAAGCGGCCCGTGCTGATCACGATGGACCTGGTGCGGTGCGCGGCGCTGCTGACGGTCCCCGCCGCGTTCGCGCTCGGTGTGCTCACCTTCCTCCAGCTCCTGCTGGTCTCGGTCGTCGTGGCGGCGGCCGACATCGCCTTCCGCGCGGCCTCCGGGGCGTACCTGAAGACCCTGTTGCCGGCCGAGGACCTGCTCGTCGCCAACGCCCGCTTCGAGTCCACGACCTGGACGACCACGATAGCCGGGCCGCCGCTGGGCGGCGCGGCGATCGGGCTCCTCGGCCCGGTGGCGACGGTGGTGGCCGACGCGCTCAGCTACCTGCTCTCGGCGCTGGGCATCCGCGCCGCGGGCGGGCACGAGCCGCCACCCGAGCCCCGGGAGGTCACGCACCTGCGGGCCCGGGACCTGCTCGACGGCTGGCGGTTCATCCTCGCCGACGCGGCACTGCGCCCGCTGCTCCTCAACACCGCCCTGTTCAACGGCCTGGTGATGGCCACCCAGCCGTTGCTGGCCGTCCTGATGCTCGGCCGGCTCGGGTTCCCGCCGTGGCAGTACGGTCTCGCCTTCGCCGCGCCCGCGGTCGGCGGACTGCTCGGTTCGCGGCTGGCCCGGCCGCTCGTCACCCGGTTCGGGCAGCACCGGGTCCTGGTCGCGTCCGGGGCGCTGCGCGTGCTCTGGCCCGCCGGACTGGCGTTCGTCGGGCCGGGCACCGGCGGACTGCTGCTGGTGATCGGGGTCGAGCTGGGACTCATCTTCTGCTGCGGGGTCTTCAACCCCGTCCACGCCACCTACCGCCTGGAGCGCACCGCGGCCGGCCGGGCCGCCCGTACGCTGTCCGCCTGGGCGGTGACGACCAAGGCCGCGACCGCGCTCCTGACGGCCCTCTGGGGCGTGCTGGGCGGCCTGCTCGGCCCGCGCACGGCCATCGGCCTGGCCGGGGTCCTCCTGCTGGGGACCGCGCTGCTGCTCCCCCGCCGCCCGGCGGCGCCCCCCGCCGAACCGGCGCCGGCGCCGGCCCCGCACCACGTCTGACGGCCGCGCCGGCCTTCCCGGACCGCGCACGGCGACCCGCCCGCCGCTCCGCACGCACGAGCCCCGTGTGCGCGGGAGACGGGGGATCGGACAAGACGCTCCTCGCCCCTTTTTGCGGGGATTTTTCTGGGCACCTAGCCGGTATGGGCAGCCCCAGTCCACCGGGAGCGCCGTCACGACTCATGACTCCGACGGCGGAGAGCGTCGTCGTGGCCCGCCGGTTCGTACGGTCGGTGCTGGCCGGCCTCGGGCCCGAGGTGCTGGACACCGCCGAGCTGCTGACCGGCGAACTGGTCACCAACGCGGTGATCCACGCGCGCACGGAGATCGAGGTGCGGGCCTGGGCCGTCGAGGGCCGGGCGCACGTACGGGTCAGCGACCGGCGCCCGGACCAGGGGATCGTGCCGCACGACCGGCACCCGTACGCCTGCACCGGAAGGGGCCTCGGCCTGGTCGAGGAACTGTCCACCGGTCATGGTGTGCACAGCGACGAGGGCCGCAAGACGGTGTGGTTCGAGCTGTGGCCCGGGGCCCCGGCGCCGCCGACGTCCGTGTGGGAGACCGTGGCGCCGCCCGGCCCCACCGAGACCGTGACGCTGAACGACGTGCCGTACGCCCTCTACTGGGCGGCGCAGCAGCAGTGGGAGGGGCTGCTGCGCGAGCTGTTCCTCGCCCGGACGCCGCCCGCCGTACCGGCGTGCCGCGGAAGGACCTCCTCGTCGCCCAGGACACGAGCAACATGATCTGCGCGTCGATGACGGCGGCGGTGGAGCAGGAGACGCCGGACAGCTCGACGCTCTCCGTGCTGGTGGCGTTCGCGACGGACGCCGGGCCACGCGTCGCGGCCCTGCGCCGGGTCCTGGAGGAGGCCGACGCGGCGGCACAGCAGGGCTGTCTGCTCTGCCTGCCGGCGCTGCCGCAGATCCGTGCCTTCCGCCGCTGGCTGCTCGACCAGATCTCCGGCCAGCTGGCCGGAGAGCGGCCCACCGCGTGGACGCAGGCCCCCGGCGCGCCGGGCACCGTGCCGACCAACCTGGCGCCCTGGGACGCGAGCGAGGTGGAGGCCGCCCCCGTACCGACCGTCGCGGCTGACGACGGCAACCGGATCATCGCGGTGAACGGTTCCGCGGCGAGCCTGCTGGGCTGGCAGGCGCACGACCTGATCGGGCAGCGGCTGACCGTGGTGATGCCCGAGCACCTGCGCGCCCGCCACGTGGCGGCGTTCAGCTCACTGCTGCTCACCGGCGAGTCCCGCATCCTGGGCCGCCGGATCCCGGTCCCGGCGCAGCACCGGGACGGCCGGGTGATCCCCGTCCGGCTGACCATCCAGACCCAGGAAGCGGTCGACGGCCGTACCGTGTTCGTCGCGCAGCTCGTCGCGACGACGGCGCCCCCCGCCCCGCCGGACGCCCCGTCCGACCGCGGTCACGCGACACGGCCGGTGCCCGGCCCGGTGCACCTGCCGGTCACCGCCAAGAAGACGAAGACGCTGTTCCGGCGCACGGCGGCGCCCGAGTGGCTGTCCCTGTTCGCCGACGCCGGCCGGGCGCTGACCAGCACCCTCGACACCCACGACCGGCTGCGGCGGGTGTGCCAGGTGCTGACCCGGTCACTGGCCGACTGGTGCGCGGCCGACCTCGTCGACGAGCAGGGGTGGGTGGAGCGGGTCTGCGTCCTGCACCGCGATCCCTGGGTACGGATCGCCGCCGGGCACCTCGGCCGGCTCCCCCCGGTGTCCGACACCACCCAGGACTCGCTGCCCAGGGTGCTGCGCGGCGCCGGGCCGCTGCTGGTCACCGACGTCCCCCCGCCCGGCCGGGCCCGCAGCCCGCTGGACGCCCGGCAGCTCGAACTGGTGGCGCAGCTCAGGGCGGACAGCGCCGTCATCGCCCCGCTGCGGACCCAGCGCGAGGTCTTCGGCGCCCTGACCATGGTCCGCGTCCAGGACGAGAACCCGTTCACCAAGGAGGACATCCCGCTGATCGCCGAGCTGACCCGCAGCATCGCCCTCGCCGTCGACAACGCCCGCCTGCACCAGCACACCCGCTCCAACGCCGAGCAGCTCCAGCGCGCCCTGCTGCCCGGGCTGCCCGATGCCGAGCACCTGGAGCTGGCCGCCCGGTACGTCCCGTCCAGCACCACCGCCGAGATCGGCGGGGACTGGTACGACGCGTTCGTCCTGCCCGGCGGCGACACCGTGCTGGTCGTCGGGGACGTGACGGGCCACGATCTGCAGGCCGCCGTCGCGATGAGCACCCTGCGCAACATGCTGCGCGGCATCGCCGTAGACCGTCCGGAGCCGCCCGGCGACGTCCTGCGCCGCCTGGACCTGGCGAGCCACGCCCTGTCCCCGCAGTCCACCGCCACCTGCGTCTACGGCCTGGTCAAGGGCGCCGGCGGCAGCGGCGGCCTGCACCACTCCTCCGCCGGCCACCTGCCGCCGCTGCTGACCACCCGGGACGGCGGCACCCGGTACCTGAACGGCGGCAGGGGCATGCTGATCGGCATGGACCCGTACGTGCCCCGCGTCTCCGCCCACGACCCGCTGCCGCCCCGGTCCACCCTGCTGCTCTTCACCGACGGGCTCATCGAGCGCCGCGGCGAGTCGCTCGACGACGCCATGGCCCGGCTCAGCCGGCAGACCGCCGCCCAGGCGCGGGCCCCCCTCGACGTCTTCTGCGACGATCTCATCCTCAAGTTCGGTACCGAGGCCACCGACGACATCGCCCTGCTCGCCGTACGCCCCGACCCGCCCGCCTGATTCCCGGCCCGCCCGTCTGCCCCCCGGCCCGAGGGCGGGCCAGGGGCCGGGCCCCTCGCGCGCTCAGGCGCCCGGGGCGCCCCGGTTGCCCGGGGCGCCCAAGGCGCCGGGAGCGTTCAGGAGCAGAGGTTCACGTGCCGGACCGCCAGGACGTGCGCCGCCGCGTCGACGAGGCGCCCGCGGGAGAGGCGCCCGCCGGCCACCGCGTCGGTGATCGCCGTCGCGATCGAGGACGTCCGGGCGCCGACGTCGCCCCCCAGGTCGAACATGACCATGTCGGCCCCGGAGCGCAGGGCCTGCACGGCGGCGGAGGGGACGGTGAAACCGGCGGCCGAGATCGCCTTGGCGCTGAGCGAGTCGGTGACCACCAGCCCCTTGAAGCCCAGCCTGCCGCGCAGCTCGGTGGTGATGGCGGTGGGCGACAGGCTCGCCGGGTTGGTGCCGAGGCCCGGTATGACGTTGTTGGAGACCATGATGGCCGGTGCGCCGGCCTTGATGGCCGCGGCGAACGGCGGGAGGGCCACCCTCTTCAGCGTGGACCAGGGCAGGGTGCGGGCGGGGCCGAAGTCGGAGTTGTACGTGGAGCCGCCGAGCCCCGGGAAGTGCTTGACGACGGGTATCACGCCGCCGGCGCGCAGCCCGTTCATGTACGCGACGCCGTCCTTGGAGACCACCGAGGTGCTGCCGCTGAAGGACCGCCATCCGTCGGGGTTCGTCCGGCCGGGGGCCACGTTCCTGCCGTCGACGTCGACCACCGGCGCGAGGTCCATGTTGACCTGGGCGGCAGCCATCTTGCGGGCGACCTTGGCGACGTTCTGCTGGATCTGGGCCGGGGTCCAGTGCGAGCCCATGTACGCGGCCCAGGGCAGGGAGCCGACGAGGTTCGCCATGCGCTGGATGCCGCCGCCCTCCTGGTCGGTCATCACCAGCAGACCGAGACGGCCCGGCACGTGTGACTTCAGGGCGGTCAGCCGGGCACCCAGGTCGGCCGGCGCCTTGCTGCCGAACAGCAGCACTCCGCCCGCACCGGCGCTCACCGGGGCGGTGGCATCGGAGACCGAGGTCTCCGAGACCGGGACGGCGATGGTCAGCATGGCCAGCCGGCGGTTCGACCACCCGGCCAGCTTGGTGCTGTTGCTGCACGCGGCGGCGGCCTGGTCCGGGGTGAAGGAGGCGAGGGGCCGGGAGGGCGCGGTGGGGGCGGTGGGGGCCGCGCCGGTGCCACCGGGGTCCGAGGACGCCCTGGGGGCGCCCGCACCGCAGCCCGCCAGGAGCACCGCCGCCACGGCGGCCGCGCCCACTCGCACTGCGTTCCCTGCCCGGCCGGGCAGCCGGGGCGGCGCCGGCACGCTCCTGCGGTCACGGTACGACGGGAGTTCCATCACCTGGCCTCCTTCTGGATGTCGCGACGGTACCCGTCGCGCTGAGGTCGACAGGGGTCCGGGACGGACCCCGCGCAACGTGGGATGCGTTTCGGCCCGCGTTTGTTCGGAGCCCCGCGGTCGGCGTCACCCCCGGTTCCTGGCCTCCCCGCGCCGGCCGGAAACCCGGTGACACGGAACCAGCGGGTGCGGGGGCGTCCCACGCCGGGTTCCAATATGACGAAGGATCCGCCGTTCGGCATCGCCGCCGGGCCAACCCACGGCACGCCGCCACCGTCCGCGGCGGGGCCGGCCCCTCCCTCGCCTCCACGCCGGGACAGCCCCCACCGAAACGAAGAAACCCCCTCCGTCCCACTTTTCAGCAGGTCGGAGAGGGTTTCCCCAATGTGGCGGCGCCAGGATTCGAACCTGGGAAGGCTGAGCCGGCAGATTTACAGTCTGCTCCCTTTGGCCGCTCGGGCACACCGCCGGGGTTTGCTGCCATCGAACCCGCTTGCGGCGGTGTTCCCCGGCAACGACGTAAACAATACCCGATACACAGGGGTGCTCCGCCACCCGGTTGATCTCCGCTGCCAGGGTCGGGAGGTGGCTAGGCTGGTGCGGATGCGGCCCGGTGATCCACCGGGTCCGGCGGTCGCCGCCGCGCACGCCGGCACGCAGCTGATTCGCACCCGATGCACCCGATACAAGGAGCCACAGGACATGGCCGACTCCAGTTTCGACATCGTCTCGAAGGTCGAGCGGCAGGAGGTCGACAACGCCCTCAACCAGGCCGCCAAGGAGATCTCGCAGCGCTACGACTTCAAGGGCGTGGGGGCCTCGATCTCCTGGTCCGGTGAGAAGATCCTCATGGAGGCCAACTCCGAGGAGCGGGTGAACGCTGTCCTCGACGTCTTCCAGTCGAAGCTCATCAAGCGCGGCATCTCGCTGAAGGCGCTGGACGCCGGTGAGCCGCAGCTCTCCGGCAAGGAGTACAAGATCTTCGCCTCGATCGAGGAGGGCATCTCCCAGGAGAACGCCAAGAAGGTCGCCAAGACCATTCGCGACGAGGGTCCCAAGGGCGTGAAGGCCCAGGTCCAGGGGGACGAGCTGCGGGTCAGCTCCAAGAGCCGCGACGACCTCCAGGCCGTGATCGCCCTCCTGAAGGGCAAGGACTTCGACTTCGCGCTGCAGTTCGTGAACTACCGGTAGGACGCGGGGAAGCCGGTCCGGCTCGGAGAACGACGAAGGGTGGGCGCCCCGGGGCGCCCACCCTTCCGCGTCCGCGCCGCGCGGCCCGCGTCGCCGGACCGCGTTCAGTCGCGTGAGTTGCCGAACAGGATCCGGTAGACGATCAGCAGCACCAGGGAGCCGCCGACGGCCGCCGCCCAGGTCGCGCCGTCGTAGAAGTCCTTGGTGACCGGGTGGTCCAGCCAGCGGGCCGAGATCCAGCCTCCGATGAACGCGCCCGCGACGCCGATGAGGGTCGTGCCGACGAAGCCGCCGGGGTCGCGTCCCGGCAGCAGGACCTTGGCGATGGCTCCGGCCAGCAGCCCCAGGATGATCCAACCGATGATGCTCATGCCGTGAACCCGCCCTTCCGCGCTGCTCCGCGCACGGGCCGGGACCTGGTCCTCCGGTGCGGGCCCGCCGTCCGCCGCGCGTGTGTTCGTGCCGTGTCGATGAAGAGGACGCCGGAGTGGTACCCGCCGGTTGCCGGGCTCAGTAGGGTGCGGCGCATGACACGCAGTGATCCCGGTCTGCGGCGCGGCCTGGGGGTGGGGGACGCCGTGGTCGTCGGGCTCGGCTCGATGATCGGCGCCGGGATCTTCTCCGCCCTGGCGCCCGCCGCCCGCGCGGCCGGTTCCGCGCTGTCGGCCGCCCTGGCCGTCGCGGCCGTGGTGGCGTACTGCAACGCCATGTCCTCGGCCCGGCTCGCGGCCCGCCACCCCGCCTCCGGCGGGACGTACGTGTACGGCAGGGAGCGGCTGGGCCCGTTCTGGGGCCATCTCGCCGGCTGGGCGTTCGTCGTCGGCAAGACGGCCTCCTGCGCGGCCATGGCGCTCACCGTGGGCACGTACGTGTGGCCGGGGCAGGCGCATGCGGTGGCGGTCGCCGCCGTGGTGGCGCTGACCGCCGTGAACTACGGCGGCATCCACAAGTCGGCGTGGCTGACGCGCGTGCTCGTGGCCGTCGTCCTGGCCGTCCTCGCCGCCGTGGTCGTGGTGTGCCTGGCCTCCCCGCGGGCCGGGGCGGGACGGCTGGACGCGGGTCTGCCGTCGGGGGCGGGCGGGGTGCTCCAGGCGGCCGGCCTGCTGTTCTTCGCATTCGCCGGGTACGCGCGGATCGCCACACTCGGGGAGGAGGTGCGCGATCCGGCGCGCACGATCCCGCGGGCGGTGCCGCTGGCCCTGGGGATCGTCCTGGTGGTGTACGTGTGCGTGGCCGTCGCGGTGCTCGCCGTCCTGGGGCCGGTCCGGCTCGGGCAGGCGGCGGCGCCGCTCGCCGAGGCCGTACGGGCGGCCGGGGCGCCGGGGCTCGTGCCCGTGGTGCGGGCCGGTGCGGCGGTGGCCGCGCTGGGTTCGCTGCTCGCGCTGATCCTCGGGGTGTCCCGGACGGTCCTCGCCATGGCCCGGGACGGGCACCTGCCGGGCGCGCTGGCGGCCGTGCACCCGCGGTTCCGGGTGCCGCACCGGGCGGAGGCGGCCGTGGGCGCGGTGGTCGCCGTGCTGGCGGCGACGGTGGACGTGCGCGGCGCGATCGGCTTCTCGTCCTTCGGCGTGCTGGTCTACTACGCCGTGGCCAACGCCTCGGCCTGGACGCTGAGCGCGGCCCCGCGGTCCCGGGTGGTGCCGGTGGCGGGCCTGCTGGGCTGCGCCACCCTGGCGTGCGCGCTGCCCGTGGCCTCGGTGGCCGCGGGCGCGGGCGTGCTGGCCGCGGGCGCGGTGTCCTACGGCGTACGGCGGTGGTGGGCGGGCCGGCGCGCGGTGTGACGCCCCGCCGCGTGCGTGCCGGGTGCTCAGCGGGCCGCGAACGGCTGGTCGGTGGGGACGATCTCGCGGCCGAGCGGCAGCAGGGAGACCGGGATCAGCTTGAAGTTGGCGATGCCGAACGGGATGCCGATGATCGTGACGCACAGGGCGATGCCGGTGGCGATGTGGGCGAGTGCCAGCCACCAGCCGGCCAGGACCAGCCACAGGACGTTGCCGACACAGGAGGGGGCGCCCGCGTCGCGCCGTTCGACCGTGGTGTACCCGAACGGCCAGAGGGCGAAGACGCCGATACGGAAGGCGGCGACGCCGAACGGGATGCCGATGATCGTGACGCACAGCAGGACGCCGGCGAGGAGGTAGGCGAGGAACAGCCAGAAGCCGCTCAGGACGAGCCAGATGAGGTTCAGGATGGTTTTCACCGGCGACCTGCCATCTTCTCGAGACGGGCGATGCGCTCCGCCATCGGCGGGTGCGTGGAGAACATCTTGGACAGCCCCTGGCCGGGGCGGAAGGGGTTGGCGATCATCATGTGGCTCGCCGTCTCGATCCGGGGCTCGGGCGGCAGGGGAAGCTGTCGGGTGCCCGCTTCGAGCTTGCGCAGGGCTCCGGCGAGGGCGAGGGGGTCGCCGGTGAGGTGGGCACCGGAGGCGTCCGCCTCGTACTCCCGGGAGCGGCTGATGGCCAGTTGGATCAGGCTGGCGGCGAGCGGGCCCAGGATCATGACGAGCAGCATGCCGATCAGGCCGGGGCCCTCGTCGTCGTCCGAGCGGCCCACCGGGATCAGCCACGCGAAGTTCACCAGGAACATGATCACCGAGGCGAGGGCGCCGGCGACCGAGGAGATGAGGATGTCCCGGTTGTAGACGTGGCTCAGCTCGTGGCCGATGACGCCGCGCAGCTCGCGCTCGTCGAGCAGGCGCAGGATGCCCTCGGTGCAGCACACGGCCGCGTTGCGCGGGTTGCGGCCGGTGGCGAAGGCGTTCGGGGCCTCGGTCGGCGAGATGTAGAGGCGGGGCATGGGCTGGCGGGCCTGGGTGGACAGCTCCCGCACCATCCGGTACAGCGCGGGGGCCTCGAACTCGCTGACCGGGCGGGCACGCATGGCGCGGAGCGCCAGTTTGTCGCTGTTCCAGTAGGCGTACGCGTTCGTGCCGAGTGCCACCAGGACGGCGACGACCAGTCCGGTACGGCCGAAGAAGCCGCCGATGACGATGATGAGTGCGGACAGCCCCCCGAGGAGTACTGCGGTCCTGAGCCCGTTGTGCCGGCGGTGCACGGTGCGCCCTCCAAGTCGTGCAGCTGGGGAACACTCTGGTCCAGTGGACCCTCCCGCTGGTGACAACGCCGGGCGGCGGCCACGAGTTCCCCGGTGCGTGCGTCGGCGCGCGCCGGCCGCGTGGGTGACGTGCTGGTCCGGCGTCCGCGCGCGTGACGGCACGGGTGCCCCACGCGCGCGTGGCGACGCCTAGAACAGCCCGGTGGCCGCGAACCGCAGGACCAGCTGGGGCGCTCCGGAGAGGGCGACGCCGACGACTCCGGTGAGGGCCAGCGCGGCCGTGAGGGGCGCCGGGACGTGGTGCCGGACGGGCTCGCCCTCGGGGGCCCGGAACAGCAGGGCCGCCCACTGGAGGTAGTAGAAGAGCGCGATCACGACGTTGACGGCCATGACGACGGCGAGCCAGCCGAGGCCCGCGTCGACGGCCGCGGAGAACACGGTGACCTTGGCGAACAGGCCGATGACGCCCGGCGGCAGCCCGGCCAGGCAGAGCAGGAAGAAGGCCAGCAGGAGCGCGCCGGCCGGGTTGGTGGCGTACAGGCCCCGGTAGTCGCTGATCCGGTTCAGTGGCCGGCCGCGGCCCACCAGGGCGGCGACCGCGAAGGCGCCGAGGTTCACGGCGGCGTACATCAGGGCGTACGCCACCGTGGAGCCGATCGCCTTCTCGGCGTCCCGGGTGTACCCGGCGGCGGCGATCGGCACCAGCAGGTAGCCGGCCTGGCCGACGGAGGACCAGGCGAGCAGCCGTACCGCGCTGTACGCGCGCGTGGCCCGCTGGCGCAGGGCGGCGGCGTTGCCGACGGTCATGGTGAGGGCGGCCAGGGCGGCGAGCGCGGGCCCCCAGACGTCGGCGTACGAGGGGAACGCGACGACGGTGACGAGG
The DNA here is from genome assembly GCF_055558055.1 of Streptomyces sp. NPDC025833. Taxonomy (NCBI): domain Bacteria; kingdom Bacillati; phylum Actinomycetota; class Actinomycetes; order Kitasatosporales; family Streptomycetaceae; genus Streptomyces; species Streptomyces sp. NPDC025833. The sequence goes on along the minus strand of NZ_JBVHNF010000007.1, from coordinate 145,081 downwards.
ATCAGGCCGGAGAAGCCGACGGCCTTGCCGACGACGGACAGGTAGGCGGCGACGGGCAGGGGCGCGCCCACGTAGGTGTCGGGCACCCAGAAGTGGAAGGGCACGGCGGCCGTCTTGAAGGCGAAGCCGACGAGGGTGAGGACGACACCCGCCTGGGCCAGGGTGTGCAGCTGCCCGTCGACGTGCGGCAGGCGCTGGGCGACCTGGGTGAGGTAGAGGGTGCCGGTGGTGGCGTAGACGAAGCTGACGCCCATCAGGCTGACCGCGGTGGCGGTGACCGACGACAGGAAGAACTTCAGCGCGGCCTCGGAGGAGCGCCGGTCGCCGTGGCGGATGCCGACGAGGGCGAAGGCGGGCAGGGAGGCGACCTCCAGGGCGACGATCAGGGTGGCCAGGTCGCGGGAGGCGGGCAGCAGGGCGGCGCCGGCCGCGGAGGACAGCAGCAGGAACCAGAACTCGCCCGCGGGTACGCGCCGCCGGTCGTCGTCCAGGTTCGTCACCGACAGCAGGGCCGCGAGCAGGGCGCCGCCGAGGACCAGGAACTGGATGACCAGGGTGAAGCGGTCGGCGGTGTAGCTGCACGCGCGCGTGGGGCCGGTCAGGCAGAAGGTGCTGCGGTCGCCGTCCAGCAGCGGCAGCAGCGACAGGGCGGCGGCGGCCAGCCCGGCGACCGAGATCCAGCCGAGCACGGCCTTCCTGGCCTCGGGCAGGAAGAGGTCGGCGACGAGGACGGCGAGCGCCACGACCGCGGCGACGGTGGGCGGGGCGATCGCGAGCCAGTCGACGGACTGGACCAGCGACTCGGCAAGCGGCTGGGCGCTCATCGGGTGCCTCCTGCGAGGAGCTGCTGCACGGCCGGGTCGGTCAGGCCGAGCAGGGCCTTCGGCCACAGTCCGGCGAGGACGGTGAGGGCGACGAGCGGGGTCCAGGCGGCGAACTCGTACCCGCGCACGTCGGCGAGGGCCGGGGCCTCCCGCTCGGCGCCGCCCATGCAGACGCGGCGGACCACGATCAGCATGTACGCGGCCGTCAGCAGGGTGCCGAACGCGCCGATCGACATGAAGGTGAGGAAGGCCGGCCGGCTGAGGCCGGCGGCGGGTTCGAACGAGCCGAACAGCGCCAGCATCTCGCCCCAGAACCCGGCGAGTCCGGGCAGGCCGAGCGAGGCGACCGCGGCGAAGGCGAGGAGGCCGCCGAGGCGCGGCGCCCGGCCGTACAGCGCGGCGCCCGTCCGCTCGGCGAGGGTGTCGAGGTCGGTGCTGCCGGTGCGGTCCTTCACCGCGCCGACCAGGAAGAACAGCAGGCCGGTGATGAGGCCGTGGGCGATGTTGGCGAACAGGGCGCCGTTCACGCCGGTCGGGGTCATGGTGGCGATGCCGAGCAGGACGAAGCCCATGTGGCCGACGGAGGAGTAGGCGATGAGGCGCTTGAGGTCACCCTTCGCGCCCCGTTTGGCGAGGGCCAGGCAGGCCAGGGACCCGTAGACGATCCCGACGACGGCGAACGCGGCGAGGTACGGCGCGAAGGTGTGGAAGCCGTGCGGTGCCGCCGGCAGCAGGATGCGCACGAACCCGTACGTGCCCATCTTCAGCAGGACGCCGGCCAGCAGCACCGAGCCGACGGTCGGAGCGGCGGTGTGGGCGTCGGGCAGCCAGCTGTGCAGCGGCCACATCGGCGCCTTCACGGCGAGTCCGATCCCGATCGCCAGAACCGCGATGACCTGCACGGACGCGGTCAGTGACCGGCCGTTGTCAGTGGCGAGTGCCACCATGTCGAACGTGCCCGCCTTGATGCCGATCAGGAGGAGGCCGAGCAGCATGACCACGGAGCCGAGCAGCGTGAAGAGGATGAACTTCCACGCGGCCCGGGTCCGGTCCGCGCCGCCCCAGCGGGCGATGAGGAAGTACATCGGGATGAGCACGGTCTCGAACGCGAGGAAGAACAGCAGCAGGTCGAGGACGGCGAAGGTGGCGAGGGTGCCGGACTCGAGCAGGAGCAGCAGTGCGACGAACGCCTTCGGGGACGGGCCCGCGGGCATCTTGAAGTACGAGTAGAGCGCGCAGAGGAAGGTCAGCAGCGCGGTCAGGACGACGAGGGGGAGGGAGATGCCGTCGATGCCGAGGTGGATCCGCACGTCGAGCGCGGGGATCCAGCTGATGTCGGTCGTGGCCTGCATCCTCGACGGATGGCCGTGGTCGAAGCCGAGCGCGAGGGCGATCGCGGCGGCGAGGATCACGCCGGTGACGGTCACGCCGTGCCGGAGCACGGCCTGCTCGGGTGACTTCCCCTTCAGTCCGGGCGGGGCCGGGAGGAGGGCGGCGACCGCGCCGAGGAGCGGGCCGGCGACGACGAACGCCAGGAGGAACTGCATCACGGACTCGTTGATATCGATCACGCCTGCTCACGCTCCCGTGGCGACGAGGAGGACGGCGACCGCCAGGACGACGGTGCCGGCGAGCAGCGCGCTCACATAGGTCTGCACGTTGCCGGTCTGCGCGCGCCGTACGGCGGTGCCGAGCAGCCGGGGCGCGGCGGCGGCGGCGCGCACGTAGGTGTCGACGACCTCGCGGTCGAGGAACCGGACGAGACGGGCTCCGGCCTGGACCGGGCGGACGAGCAGCGCCGTGTAGACGGCGTCCAGGTGGAAGCCTGCGGCCGCGTGGCGGTGCAGCGGGCCGAGCAGCAGCCGTCCGGGGTCCGCCGGGTCGGGGGCGTGGGCGATGTCTCCGTAGGCGGGCCGGTGGGTGGCGATGGCCTCGGCCTCGACCAGACCGGCGTCGGCCTCGGGGTGGGCGGCGACGGCGCCCAGCGGGGTGCGGGCGGCGAGCGCGGCGGTGCGCTGCCAGGCGCCGTAGGCGAGCAGTCCGCCGACCACGGCGAGGCCCGTGCCGAGGATGGAGGTGAGCGGGGTGGGGGCCAGGTCGCGGCCGTCGAACCAGCCGGGCAGCGAGCGGTAGGCGAGCCCGCCGAAGGCGAGGGACGGGACGGCCAGGACCCAGAGCACCACGTTCATGGTCAGCGGCTGGCGGCCGTGGTCGGGTGCCTCGGCGCCCCGGCCGCGGAAGGCCAGCAGCCACAGCCGGGCCGCGTACGCGGCGGTCAGCAGGGCGGTGACCAGGCCGGCGACGAGGACGATCCAGCCGGCGGCGCCGGGGACGTGCGCGGTGTGGCCGCCGGAGGCGTGTTCGGCGGCGCCGAGGACGGACTCCTTGGAGAAGAACCCGCTGAACGGCGGGACGGCGGCGAGCGCGAGGAGCGCCACGGTCATCGTCCAGTAGGCGTCCGGGACGCGGTCGCGCAGGCCGTGCATGCGCGACATGGCGGCCAGCGAGTTGGTCCCGGCGGCGTGGATGACCACGCCGGCCGCGAGGAACAGCAGCGCCTTGAAGGCGCCGTGGGACAGGAGGTGGAAGACGGCGGCCCCGCGGTCGCCGACGGCGAGGGCGCCGGTCATGTAGCCGAGCTGGCCGATCGTCGAGTAGGCGAGGACGCGTTTGATGTCGTCCTGGGCGAGCGCGGCGAGTCCGGAGCCGGCCATGGTCACGGCGGCCATGACGGCGAGGACCACCATCGCGGCCCGGGACGCCTCGAAGACCGGGAGGAGGCGGGCGACGAAGTAGACACCGGCGGCGACCATCGTCGCGGCGTGGATCAGTGCCGAGACGGGCGTCGGGCCCGCCATCGCGTCCGGGAGCCAGGTGTGCAGCGGGAACTGCGCCGACTTGCCCGCGACGCCCGCGAGGAGCAGCAGCGCGATCGGCGTGGGGTGGTCGAGGCCGCCGCCGGCGACGGCGCCGAGGACGCGGGTGATGCGGAACGATCCGGCGTCGGTGGCGAGCGCGAACAGGCCGATCAGGAACGGCACGTCGCCGAGCTTGGTGACCAGGAACGCCTTCAGGGAGGCGGCGCGGGCCTCGGGCGTCTCCCAGTAGTGGCCGACCAGGAAGTACGAGCAGATGCCCATGACCTCCCAGCCGACCAGCAGCACGATCAGGTCGCCGGAGTAGACGACGAGGAGCATCGCGGAGGTGAACAGGGAGACGAGCGCCGCGTACGACGGGTAGCGCGGGTCGTCGCGCAGGTAGCCGGTCGAGTAGATCTGCACGCAGGTCGCGACGAACGCGACCAGGACGGCGACGAGGGCGGCGAAGCCGTCGATGCGCAGGGCCAGCTCGATGGGGACGGACCCGGTGGGCGTCAGCTCGGTGTGGGAGTCGACGGCCGCGCCGCCGCCCTGGCGCGCGGCGACCAGCGCGGCCAGCACCAGGGAGGCCAGCGGCGGCAGCACGGCGAGCGGGCGGACGAAGCCGGGGGCGGTGCGGCCCAGCAGCAGCCCGGCCGCCGCGCCGAGGAACGGCAGGAGGGGGACGAGTACGGCGAGGGTGGTCGTGGTCACGCGGAGGCCTCAGCCTTCTCGGCCGCGGAGGTGCCGGGGCCCTCGGGACCGGCGGGGCCCTCGGCGGTGTCGCGGAGCTTGTCGATGTCGGAGGTGCCGCGGTTGCGGTGCACGGCGAGCACGATCGCCAGGCCGATGCCGATCTCGGCGGCGGCGATGGCGATGGTGAACAGCGTCAGGGCCTGGCCGGAGTGCAGGGTCTCCTTCGCGGCCCGGCTGAGCCAGACGTCGAAGGCGACCAGGTTGAGGTTGACGGCGTTGAGCATCAGCTCGACCGACATGAGGACCAGGATCGCGTTCCGGCGGGCGAGGACGCCGTACAGGCCGGTGCAGAACAGGAGGGCGGACAGGACGGCGGGGTAGGCGAGGTGCATCAGCGGGCGCCTTCCTTCCCGGTGGCCGCGGGGGCGGTGTCGGCGGGGGCGTCCGCCGGGGCCCGGGTCGCGGTGGGGTCCGCGGGGGCGTTGGCCGGGTGCCGCGTCGCGGTGGGGTCCGCGGGGCCGGTGTCCGTGCCCGCGGCGGCCTTGCGGGACAGGACGATCGCGCCGACCAGTGCCGCGAGGAGCAGCACGGACAGCGCCTCGAAGGGCAGCACCCAGTGCCGGAACAGGCTGGTACCGGTGACCCGCGTGCTGCCCGCGGCCGGGCCTGTCAGGTCGATCCAGGTGGTGCGGAAGGCGTCCACGACCACCCACACCAGGGCGGCGGCCGCGGCGACCGCGACGGCGAGGGCCGCCCAGCGGTTGCCGGAGTCGGCGTCCGGGGAGCGGCCGATGGGCGCCCTGGTCAGCATCAGGCCGAACAGCAGGAGGACGACGACGGAGCCGACGTAGATCAGCACCTGTACCCAGGCGATGAACTCGGCGGTCAGCAGCAGGTACTCCACGGCGAGACCGCCGAGGGCCACCACGAGCCAGAGGGCGGCGTGCACGAGCTGCCGGGTGGTGACCGTCACGAGGGCGGCGCCGAGGGTGACCAGGCCGACGAGGAGGAAGGCGATCTCCACCCCGGTCGGGGACAGGAAGCCGTGCCGGGCCCCGGCGAGGCTCAGGGTTGCGGCGAGGGTCACGACCCGCCCTCCTGCGGTTCGGCCTGGGCGGCGGCCAGCTTCTCGGCGGTCTTGCGGGCCGCAGCGATCTCCTTGGGCTCCTCGGCGGCGGGGTCGAGGGCGGGCGGGGCCGGCACGGTCCACATCCACTCGCGGAGCTTGTCCCGCTCGTGGGTGAGTTCGCGGATGTCGGTCTCGGCGTACTCGAACTCGGGCGACCAGAACAGCGCGTCGAAGGGGCAGACCTCGATGCAGATACCGCAGTACATGCAGAGGGAGAAGTCGATCGCGAACCGGTCGAGGACGTTGCGGCTGCGCTCCCGGCCGCCGGGAGCGGCGGGCGGGACGGTCTCCTTGTGGGAGTCGATGTAGATGCACCAGTCGGGGCACTCGCGGGCGCAGAGCATGCACACCGTGCAGTTCTCCTCGAACAGCCCGATGACGCCGCGGGTGCGGGGCGGCAGCTCGGGCAGGGCGTCCGGGTACTGCTCGGTGACGGTCTTCCGCGTCATCGTGCGCAGGGTGACGGCGAGGCCCTTGGCGAGCCCGGAGCCGGGGATGGGGGCCACTAGGAGATCACCACCTTGACGATGCCGGTGAGGGCGATCTGGGCGAGGGAGAGGGGGACGAGCAGGGTCCAGGACAGCTTCTGCAACTGGTCCTCGCGCAGCCGCGGGTAGGTCACGCGGAGCCAGATGATCAGGAAGGCGAGGACCGCGGTCTTCAGCAGGGTCCAGACCCAGCCGAGGCCGTCGGCGCCCCACGGGCCGTGCCAGCCGCCAAGGAAGAGGACGGTGGTCAGGCCGCACAGGACGACGATGCCGGCGTACTCGGCGAGCAGGAACAGGGCGAACCGCAGGCCGGTGTACTCGGTGTAGGCGCCGAAGATGATCTCGGAGTCGGCGACCGGCATGTCGAACGGCGGGCGTTGCAGCTCGGCGAGCCCGGCGACGAAGAAGACGACCGCGCCGACGACCTGCCACGGCACCCACCACCAGTGGAAGGCGTCCAGGATGCCGGGCAGCGAGACCGTGCCGGCCGCCATGGCGACCGAGGCCGCCGCCAGCAGCATGGGGAGTTCGTAGGCGAGCAGCTGCGCGGCCGTGCGCAGGCCGCCCAGCAGGGAGAACTTGTTGGCGCTGGCCCAGCCGGCCATCAGCGAGCCGAGTACACCGACGCCCATCACCGCGAGCACGAAGAACACGCCCGCGTCGAGGACCTGGCCGACGGCGCCCTCGCCCGGGCCGATCGGGACGGCGAGCAGGACGAGGAGGTACGGCAGCAGGGCCACGGCGGGGGCGAGCTGGAAGACGCGGCGGTCGGCGCCCGCCGGCACCACGTCCTCCTTCTGCGCGAACTTCACGCCGTCGGCGATGAGCTGCGCCCAGCCGTGGAAGCCGCCCGCGTACATCGGGCCGAGGCGGCCCTGCATGTGGGCCATCACCTTGTGCTCGGTCTGGCCGACGATCAGCGGGAAGGTGAGGAAGACGACGAAGACGGCCAGGAGTCGCAGGGCGACGTCGAGTGCGTCGTTCACCGCGGGCCTCCTGTGGAGTCGGGATCTTCGGGGGTGTCGGGCGGGGCGGGGGCGCCGGTGGCCCCGTCTCCCTCGGGGCGGGGCTCGGGGGCGCGCACCTGGCCGGGGCCGGGTGACGGTTCAGGGCCGGGTGCCTGCCCGGAGCGGGGTTCGGGTGACCGGCCGGGGTCCGGTTCGGGTGACTGGCCGGGGTCCGGTTCGGGTGACCGGCCGGCCTCCGGTTCGGGTGACGGTTCCGGCTCGGACGTCGAGTCGGGCGCCGGCCGCTCCTGCGCGGCCCGCTCCGGCTCGGGTGCCTCACGCGGCTCCGGGTCAGTTGCCCGGTCGGGGTCAGTTGCCCGGTCCGGGTCGGGCGTCCGGTGCGACTCGGGCGCCGATTCCGGCTCGGGCGCCGGTCCCGGCTCGTGCGTCCGTTGCGGCTCGTCGAAGGCCGGGCGGGCGTGGTGCCACGGCGCGTCCGAGCTGCGCGGGGCCGTGCTCCGGCGGCCGGGCGGGCGGGCGGGGCCTTCCGGCTCCCCCGACGCCCCCGGCGCCCCCGCCTCATCCGGTCCCGGCTCCGGGGACGCCTCCGCGGCAGCCGGGGCCGGTTCGGCGGGCCCGGTGGCCCCGGGCCGCTGGGAGGCCGAGCCTTCCGAGGCGCTGCGGGCGCGGCGGGGCCGGGCGGGCGAGGGTGCCGGGCCGGGCTCGTGGGCCACCGATGCCTCGGCGGCCGGTCCCTCCGCCGGTCCTGCCGCCGCGGCCCGGGTGGCGTCGCCCTCGGCCGCGTCCTGCTTGCGCGTCGCCGCGTCCACGTCCGCCTCCCGTGCGGCCGGGCCCGCCGCAGGGCCCGCCGCCGTGTCCGTGTCCGGTACCGACGCCTGGCTCACCGAGCCCTCGCTCGCACTGCGCGTCCGGCGGGGCCGGACGGGCGCACCGGCACCGGTACCGGCACCAGCACCGGCACCCGGCTGGGCGTCCGGTGTTCCGGCCGCCTCCGGGGCGGCGGCCGGCGCCGCCTGGCCGGCCGAGCCCTCCGCGGCCGAACGCGTGCGCCGTACCGGGCGGTCGCCGGCCGCTCGCGCGGGACGGTCGCCCGCGGCGCGTCCCGCCGCCGCCCGGGCCGGGCGGGCCGGGGCCGGGGGGAGCTGGCCCCTGAGGGGGCCCCACTCGTTCGGGTCGGGGACGCCGGGAGGCAGCATCTGCCGGCGCTTCGGGCCGCCGTGCTCGGACTCCCCCGGCTCCTTCGCGCCGGGCCACGCCTTGGCGACGCGGGCGGCGAGGACGAAGTCCTTGCGCAGCGGGTGGCCCTCGAAGTTCTCCGGGAGCAGCAGGTGGTCCAGCCCGGGGTGGCCCTCGAAGGCGACGCCGAACATCTCGTGGGTCTCGCGCTCGTGCCAGGCGGCGCCCGCGTAGACACCGACCGCGGAGGGCAGGGCGGGGGCCTCGTGCGGCACCGTCGTGCGCACGAGGAGGCGGCGGACCGGGTGCAGCGCGACCACGTGGGCCGCGATCCGGAAGCCGGTGCCGGGCTCGTCGACCGCGCTCAGCCAGTCGAAGTAGGTGCAGGACAGCGTCGTACGGGCCGTCTCCAGGGCGGTGAGCCAGGCGGACGGCGGCACGTCCACGGTCAGGAGGTCGTACGACTCCTCGGCCGTGGCGTCCGGGCCGAAGAGTTCCTCGGCGGGCGCGGGCAGCCAGCCGGCCGTGTTCATCGGGCGTCCCCCTCGGACGGTCCGGCGGCGGGCGCCGGGGCCGGGGGCCGCACCAGGCCGCTCTGCAGGGCGGCGGCCGACGGCCGGGCGGAGGTGGCGTACCGCTCCCCCAGCGACTCCCGGGCGATCTTCTCCTGGAGCTTGAGGATGCCCTGGAGCAGCGCCTCGGGACGGGGCGGGCAGCCGGGGACGTACACGTCCACCGGGATGATCTGGTCGACGCCCTTGGTGACGGAGTACGAGTCCCAGTAGGGGCCGCCGCAGTTGGAGCAGGCGCCGAAGGAGATGACGTACTTCGGCTCGGGCATCTGCTCGTACAGGCGCTTGACGGCCGGGGCCATCTTGTCCGTGACCGTGCCCGACACCACCATCAGGTCGGCCTGGCGGGGGCCGGGCGCGAACGGGATGACGCCGAGCCGGATGAAGTCGTGGCGGGCCATCGACGCGGCGATGAACTCGATCGCGCAGCAGGCGAGGCCGAAGTTGAACACCCACAGCGAGTAGCGGCGGCCCCAGTTCAGGACCACCTTCATCGGCTCGGGAGCGAGCCGCGCCAGGGCGCCGAGCCGCTTGGGCTCCGGCAGGTAAACGGGATCCGGGGTCACGTCCATGCCAGGACGCCCTTCTTGTATGCGTACAGCAGGCCCACGGTGAGGAAGCCGAGGAAGATGAACATCTCCACGAGGGTCGTCGCGCCGTAGCCGGGGGCGGCGAAGACCGTCGCCCAGGGGAACAGGAAGATCGAGTCGACCGCGAAGATCACGTAGAGGAAGGCGTAGACGTAGTAGCGGACCTGGGTGTGGGCCCAGCCCTCGCCGACGGGGTCGACGCCGCACTCGTAGGTCAGGAGTTTCTCCGGTGTGGGCACGACCGGGCGCAGCAGGCGTCCGGCGCCGAAGGCGACCGCGACGAACAGCACGCCGATGAGGGCGAGCAGTCCGACCACCGAGTAGGACCGGAAATATCCGGCCGCGACGACGTGCGCCGCGGCGACCGTCGAGTCCCCCAACGTCTCTCGCACCGTCCGCCCTCGCTCCCTGACCTCTTGACCCGAGTGAACTCTGTGATGCACCGCGATTCGAGGATCTGTACGCACCGGAGTCTAGGCCCTGATAAAGAGCCGGTAAGCAGCCCGTCACACCGTGGGACGGGCCGGACCGGCGTGGGTGGGGTTTTCCCCCGGCGGCGGAGGGCGGCGTACCGCATGGCGTCGGGGGTGCCGCGCACGGCAGGCTGATCAGCATGACCGCTCCCAGCCCCACCGCCGACCGGACCGGCGGCTCAGACGCACGCGACGGACGCGACGGCACCGGCCGGCCGCCTCCGCCCCGTCCGGCCTTCGACGCGCACACCTGGAAGGAGATCGCGCATCTCCTGCTGAACATGCCGGTGGCGGTGTTCGGGTTCGTCTACGCGATCACCTCGCTGGCCCTCGGCGGCGCGCTGACCGTCACCGTCGTCGGGCTCCCGCTGCTCGCCCTCAGCCTGCTGGGCGCCCGGCAGCTCGGGAAGCTGGAGCGGGGCCGGGCCCGGAGGCTGCTCGGGGTGCGGGTGGAGGAGCCGACACCGCTGCCGCTCGCCAGGAGCGGGGGGCCGGTGCAGCGCCTGATGATGGCGGTGAAGGACCCGGTGGGCTGGCGCACCCTGCTGTACGACGCGATCCGGCTGCCCTGGGGCATCCTGACCTTCTGCACCGTGCTGGTGTCGCTGTTCGTGCTGTGGCCGGTGCTGCCGTACCTGGCGCGGGGCCTGGCGAACGTGGACCGGGCGATGGTGCGGGCGCTGCTGTCGCCCTCGGACGAGCTGGAGCGCCGTATCGCCGAGCTGGAGTCCGACCGCGGGATCGTGGTCGACACGGCCGCCGCCGACCTGCGCCGGATCGAGCGCGACCTGCACGACGGGGCGCAGGCGAGGCTGGTCAACCTGGCGATGGGGCTCGGTCTGGCCAAGGAGAAGCTGCTGGAGGACCCCGACACGGCGGCGGCCATGGTGGCGGAGGCGCACGGCGAGGTGAAGCTGGCCCTCCAGGAGCTGCGCGACCTCGCCCGGGGCATCCACCCGGCCGTGCTCACCGACCGCGGCCTGGACGCGGCCCTCTCCTCGGTCGCCTCCCGCTGCACGGTGCCGGTGACGGTGACGGTGGACCTGCCGGCCCGCCCGGCGGCCGCCATCGAGGGCATCGCCTACTTCACCGTCTCGGAGCTGCTCCAGAACGTCAGCAAGCACAGCGCGGCCCGTACCGCCTCGGTGGAGGTGTGGCGCACGGACGACCGGCTGATGCTCCAGGTACGGGACGACGGGCGGGGCGGTGCCCGGCTGGACAAGGGCAGCGGCATACGGGGGCTGGCGGACCGGCTGGGGGCGGTGGACGGCCTGTTCGTGGTCGACTCCCCGGACGGCGGCCCCACGGTGGTCACCGCGGAGCTGCCGTGGCGGAACCGCGAGGGGTGACCGCCGGCGCCACGGCTTCCCACGCCGCGGCCCGCCCCCGCCACCTCCGACGCCTCGGCTCCACGCACGCGCGTGGGACCGAGGCGTCACGCACACGCGCGTGGGGCCGGAATTGGCACGGGCACGCGCGTGCGGGCCGAATGGGCACGGGCACGGGCACGCGCGCGCGTGGGGCGCCGGCACTCCGGTGGACCGCCGGGGGGCCGGGGTGGGGAAAACCCCCCGTTCGAGACGCCGACGACCTCCATGGTCCGCGGACCCGGCGCGGAGGACTCTGGAGGTACGGCTGAGGCGCCCCTCCCACGGCGGGGACGGCAGCGGCGACGACGCACACGGCGACGAGGACAGGACGGCATCCGATGGCCATGGAGTACGGAGACGGGTACGGGCGAGGGCAGGGGCACGCGGCCGGGACCGGCCACCGGCTGCCCGCCGTCCTGCGGGCGCCGTTCGAGGGACGCTCCTGGCGGCGGTTCGGCTACGTGCTGCTGAGCCTGCCGATCTCCGTGCTGCTGTTCAGCTGGACGGTGTCGATGGTCGCCCTCGGCGCGGGCCTGCTGGTGACCTTCCTCGGCATCCCGGTGCTGGCGGTGGCGCTGGCCGGCTGCCGGGGGTTCGGCGCGCTGGAGCGGGGGCGGGCGCGCAGGCTGCTCGGTGTGCGGGTGGCCGACCCGGAGCCGCTGCGGCCGCGCAAGCCGGGCGCGGCGGCCTGGATGGGCGCGCTGCTCAAGAACGGCTCCTCCTGGCGGCACGCGGTATACGCGCTGGCGCACTTCCCGTGGGCGGTGTTCACCTTCTCGGTGGTGGTGACCTTCTGGACGGCCGGCTGGGGGCTGCTGACGTATCCGCTGTGGCAGTGGGTGTTCCCGGCGTACGTCGGGAACGGCGGGATCCAGCTGTACGGGGACGGCCACCACAACTTCTACCTCGACAACCCCTTCGAGATCACGGTCACCGCGCTGGTCGGGCTGGTCCTCACGCTGCTCACGCCGTGGCTCGTACGGGGCCTGACCAGCGTGGACGGTCTGATGGTCCGCGGGCTGCTCGGCCCGTCGCCGCTGTCGGCGCGGGTGGAGGAGCTGGAGACGGACCGGGGGGCCGTGGTCGACACGGCCGCCGCCGACCTGCGCCGCATCGAGCGCGACCTGCACGACGGCGCGCAGGCCCGGCTGGTCAGCCTGGCGATGGACCTGGGGCTGGCGAAGGAGAAGCTGCGGGAGGACCCCGACACGGCGGCGCGGATGGTGGCGGAGGCGCACGGCGAGGTGAAGACGGCCCTCCAGGAGCTGCGCGACCTCGCCCGCGGCATCCACCCGGCCGTGCTCACCGACCGCGGCCTGGACGCGGCCCTGTCCGCGATCGCCTCCCGCTGCACGGTGCCGGTGACGGTCTCGGTGGACCTGCCGGGCCGCCCGGCGCCCGCCATCGAGGGCATCGCCTACTTCACCGTCTCCGAGCTGCTCCAGAACATCAGCAAGCACAGCCGGGCCCGGACCGCCTCGGTGGACGTCTGGCGCGTGGAGGACCGGCTGATGGTGCAGGTGACCGACGACGGCGTGGGCGGTGCGGACGTCACCCACGGCTCCGGTCTCGCCGGTCTGGCGGCGCGCCTGGACGCGGTGGACGGCGTCCTCGTGGTGCGCTCCCCGGCCGGCGGCCCCACCCGGGTGATCGCGGAGCTGCCCTGGCGCACGGGCGCCTGACGCCGCCACCGGCCCGCCGCCCGGTGCCCCCGCCCGGCCGCCCGCACGGCGGCCGGGTCGGTCCCGGCGCCGACCGCCGTACGAGGCCCGTCCGCACCGCCGTACGGGCCGTGCGGGCCGTGCCGCAGTGGGGGTGACCCGCCGCGCGCCCCTCACCGCTCCCCGTACGGGATCGCGGCCGGCGCCCCTGACCGCCCCCCTACTTTCCCCCGGTGGGGCGGCGGGCCGGGCCGATTCCTGGAATGCTGATCTCCGTAGGACGTCACGGACGGGCACACGTCACGGACGACGGGGACGCCGCGGACCGCACGTCCCGCACGCGCGACACCGCTCGCGCGTGCGTGACGGACGGGGCCGCGGCATCGGGCTGTGGGGGACCGGAAGATCGTGGAGGACAGGGTGCGGGTGGTCATCGCCGAGGATTCAGTGCTGCTCAGGGAGGGCCTGACCCGGCTGCTGACCGACCGCGGACACGACGTCGTGGCCGGAGTCGGCGACGCGGACGCGCTGCTGAAGACGATCGACGACCTGGACGGCCGGGGCGAGCTGCCCGACGTGGTCGTGGCGGACGTACGGATGCCCCCGACCCACACCGACGAGGGCGTCCGGGCGGCCGTCACCCTGCGCCGGGTGCATCCCCGGCTCGGTGTGCTGGTGCTCTCGCAGTACGTGGAGGAGCGCTACGCCACCGAGCTGCTGGCCGGTTCCAGCCGGGGCGTCGGCTACCTGCTCAAGGACCGGGTGGCGGACGTGCGGGAGTTCGTCGACGCGGTGGTGCGGGTCGCCGACGGCGGTACGGCGCTGGACCCCGAGGTGGTCGCCCAGCTGCTCGGCCGCAGCCGCAAGCAGGACGTGCTGACGGCGCTCACGCCCCGGGAGCGCGAGGTCCTCGGGCTGATGGCGGAGGGCCGGACGAACTCGGCGATCGCCCGGCAGCTCGTGGTCAGCGACGGCGCCGTGGAGAAGCACGTCAGCAACATCTTCCTGAAGCTCGGCCTGACGCCGAGCGACGGGGACCACCGGCGGGTTCTGGCCGTTCTCACCTACCTGAACTCCTAGCGGCGGCCGTGTCGGCGTCGCACCGGCTCCGGCCGGCCGAGGGGAGCGGGGTACCCGGGGAGAAGCCCGGCCGGCCCCCGTAGGGGTTGACCGGGGGACCCGGACGGCAGCCGGAGGAGAGAACCTGTGAACGCGCGGGGAGCGTCTCGAGGGGCGGTCCGGCGATGCGGGACATGATGTGAAGTCAGCGCGACAGGCCGTCTCGAAAATCGTCCGATGAACGGACGGACTCGGGAAGGCGACCCTAACCGACGTAGGGTTGATCCTGGGATGGTCCGCGGGACGACCAAACCCCGGACAGCCGCCTCGAAGGAGGTCAAGTTCAGTGACCAGCCAGGTCAGCAGCCCAGCGGAGCAGACCGACGAAACCGTCGTGGGAGAGCAGCGCAAACCGGGCGGCGCGAAGGACGTGCGGCGCCTGGACCGGGTGATCATCCGGTTCGCGGGGGACTCGGGTGACGGCATGCAGCTCACCGGGGACCGGTTCACCTCGGAGACCGCTTCCTTCGGCAACGACCTCTCCACCCTTCCCAACTTCCCCGCCGAGATCCGCGCACCCGCCGGCACCCTGCCCGGCGTCTCGTCCTTCCAGCTCCACTTCGCCGACCACGACATCCTCACCCCCGGGGACGCGCCCAACGTGCTGGTCGCGATGAACCCGGCCGCCCTGAAGGCCAACATCGGCGACCTGCCGCGCGGCGCCGAGATCATCGTCAACACCGACGAGTTCACCAAGCGCGCCCTGCAGAAGGTGGGGTACGGCGGCTCGCCGCTGGAGGACGGCTCGCTCGACGGCTACCACCTGCACCCGGTGCCGCTCACCACGCTCACCGTCGAGGCGCTGAAGGAGTTCGACCTCTCCCGCAAGGAGGCCGAGCGCAGCAAGAACATGTTCGCGCTGGGCCTGCTGAGCTGGATGTACCACCGGCCCACCGAGGGCACCGAGAGGTTCCTGAGAACGAAGTTCGCGAAGAAGCCGGACATCGCGGAGGCCAACATCGCGGCGTTCCGCGCGGGCTGGAACTTCGGCGAGACCACCGAGGACTTCGCGGTCTCCTACGAGGTCGCCCCGGCCGCCCGGGCCTTCCCGGTGGGCACCTACCGGAACATCTCCGGGAACCTGGCCCTGGCCTACGGCCTGGTCGCGGCGTCCCGGCAGGCCGAGCTGCCGCTGTTCCTGGGCTCTTACCCGATCACCCCGGCCTCGGACATCCTGCACGAGCTGAGCAAGCACAAGAACTTCGGCGTGCGCACCTTCCAGGCCGAGGACGAGATCGCGGGCATCGGCGCGGCGCTCGGCGCGGCCTTCGGCGGCTCGCTCGCGGTGACGACGACGTCCGGCCCGGGCGTGGCGCTGAAGAGCGAGACGATCGGTCTCGCGGTGTCGCTGGAGCTGCCGCTGCTCGTGGTGGACATCCAGCGCGGCGGCCCGTCCACCGGCCTGCCGACCAAGACCGAGCAGGCGGACCTGCTCCAGGCGATGTTCGGCCGCAACGGCGAGGCGCCGGTGCCGATCGTCGCGCCCCGCACCCCGGGGGACTGCTTCGACGCGGCGCTGGAGGCGGCCCGGATCGCGCTGGCGTACCGCACGCCGGTGATGCTGCTCTCCGACGGCTACCTGGCCAACGGCTCCGAGCCGTGGCGCATCCCCGACCTGGAGGAGCTGCCGGACCTGCGGGTCGAGTTCGCCTCCGGCCCCAACCACACGCTCGCGGACGGCACCGAGGTCTTCCAGCCGTACAAGCGGGACCCGCGGACCCTGGCCCGGCCGTGGGCGGTCCCGGGCACCCCGGGCCTGGAGCACCGCATCGGCGGCATCGAGAAGCAGGACGGCACGGGCAACATCTCCTACGACCCGGCCAACCACGACTTCATGGTCCGCACCCGCCAGGCCAAGATCGACGGCATCGACGTACCGGACGTGGAGGTCGACGACCCGCACGGCGCGCGGACCCTGGTCCTCGGCTGGGGCTCCACCTACGGCCCGATCACGGCGGCGGTACGGCGGCTGCGCACGGCCGGCGAGCCGATCGCCCAGGCCCACCTGCGCCACCTCAACCCCTTCCCGCGCAACCTCGGCGCGGTCCTGAAGAGCTACGACAAGGTGGTCATCCCCGAGATGAACCTCGGGCAGCTCGCCACCCTCGTCCGGGCGAAGTACCTGGTCGACGCCCACTCCTACAACCAGGTCAACGGCATGCCGTTCAAGGCGGAGCAGCTCGCCGCGGCGCTGAAGGAGGCCATCGATGACTGACACGACCAACGGGCTGCTGCAACTGGTCCCCAAGGCCGAGGCCAGACAGTCGATGAAGGACTTCAAGTCGGACCAGGAGGTCCGCTGGTGCCCCGGCTGCGGCGACTACGCGATCCTCGCGGCCGTGCAGGGCTTCATGCCCGAGCTGGGCCTGGCGCGCGAGAACATCGTCTTCGTCTCCGGCATCGGCTGCTCGTCCCGCTTCCCGTACTACATGAACACCTACGGGATGCACTCCATCCACGGCCGCGCCCCGGCCATCGCCACCGGGCTGGCGTCCTCCCGCCGGGACCTGAGCGTGTGGGTGGTCACCGGGGACGGCGACGCCCTGTCCATCGGCGGCAACCACCTGATCCACGCCCTGCGCCGCAACGTCAACCTGAAGATCCTGCTGTTCAACAACCGGATCTACGGCCTGACCAAGGGGCAGTACTCGCCGACGTCCGAGGTCGGCAAGATCACCAAGTCGACGCCGATGGGCTCGCTGGACGCGCCGTTCAACCCGGTGTCGCTGGCGCTCGGCGCGGAGGCGTCCTTCGTCGCGCGCACGATCGACTCCGACCGCAAGCACCTGACCGAGGTGCTGCGCGCGGCCGCCGATCACCCGGGCACGGCGCTGATCGAGATCTACCAGAACTGCAACATCTTCAACGACGGCGCCTTCGACGCGCTGAAGGACCGGCAGCGCGCCGAGGAGGCGCTGATCCGGCTGGAGCACGGGCAGCCGATCCGCTTCGGCACGGACGGCGCGCGAGGGGTCGTGCGCGACCGGCGGACCGGTGACCTGGAGGTGGTCACGGTGACCCCGGAGAACGAGGCGGACATCCTGGTGCACGACGCCCACGCCGCGTCCCCCACCACCGCGTTCGCCCTGTCCCGGCTGGCCGACCCGGACACCCTGCACCACACCCCGGTCGGGGTATTCCGCTCGGTCGAGCGGCCCGTCTACGACTCCCAGATGACCGACCAGCTCGACGCCGCCGTCGCACAGCGCGGCAAGGGCGACCTGGCCGCGCTGCTGGCGGGCGGGGACACCTGGACGGTCGTCGGCTGAGGCACCGCCCGCTTCACGAGGCCCGGGACCGGACGTCCCGGGCCTCGTCGTCCACCCGGCGGCTCACGCCCCCCGCCCCGCGGCTCACGCTCTCCGCCCCGCGGCTCCCGCCCTCCGCCCGGCGGCCCGTGTCCCCCGCCCCGCGGCCTCCCTCGCCGGCCCGGCGGCTCTCGTCGTAGGCGCGGCGGGCCTCCCGCACCTCGTCCATGCGGCCGTGGGTCCACCGCGAGAGGGCCCGCACCTGCTCCGCCGCCTCACGGCCGAGGGCGGTGAGGGAGTAGTCGACGCGGGGCGGGATGACCGGCTTGGCGTCCCGGTGGACCAGGCCGTCCCGCTCCAGGGTCTGGAGGGTCTGGGTGAGCATCTTCTCGCTGACGCCCCGGCCGCTGTACGCGCTGACCGCCCGGCGCAGTTCGCTGAACCGGTACGACCGCTCCAGCAGCTCGATGAGGACGAGGACACCCCAGCGGCTGGTGACGTGCTCCAGGACGAGGCGGTGGGGACACAGCGCCTCGGCATCCGCCGCCTTCTCACTTACCAGCATGCCAGTACCTTACTTCAAAGTGGGTACTTTCCAATAAACAGCGCTGGTCATACGGTGAGTGCATCAAGGCACCCCGAAGGAGTCACGCATCATGAGCATCGTCGTCACCGGAGCCACCGGACACCTCGGCCGTCACGTGGTGGAGCAGCTGCTGGAGAAGGTCCCGGCCGAGCGGATCACCGCCGTCGTGCGCGACGAGGCCAAGGCCGCCGATCTCGCCGCCCGCGGCGTCCGGCTCGCCGTCGCCGACTACAACGCGCCCGAGACCTTCGACCACCTGTTCAGCGCCGGCGACAAGGTGCTGCTGATCTCCGGCAACGAGTTCGACAAGGGCCGGGCCGGGCAGCACACCGTCGTGATCGAGGCGGCGAAGGCGGCCGGTGTGGCGCTCCTCGCCTACACCAGCGCCCCGGGCACCCTCACGGCCGCGCTGGCGGACGACCACCGGGCGACCGAGGAGGTGCTGCTCGCCTCCGGCCTGCCGTACAGCCTGCTGCGCAACGGCTGGTACCACGAGAACTACACCGAGAACCTGGCACCCGTGCTGGAGCACGGCGCGGTGGTGCAGGCCGCCGGTGACGGCCGGGTCTCCTCCGCCTCCCGCGCCGACTACGCCGCCGCGGCGGTCGCGGTGCTGACCAGCGAGGGGCACGAGAACACGACGTACGAGCTGGGCGGCGACGAGGCGTGGGGCTTCGCCGAGTACGCGGCCGAGCTGAGCCGGCAGACCGGCCGGGAGATCGTCTACCGCCCGGTCTCGACGGAGGCGCTCACCGGCATCCTGAGCGGCGCGGGGCTGCCGGCGCCGCTGGCCGCGGTCCTGGCCGGCGTGGACGCCTCGATCGAGAAGGGCGAACTCGTCGTCACCTCCGGCGACCTGTCCCGGCTGACCGGCCGCCCCACGACGCCGCTGGCGGAGGCCGTCGCCGCCGCGCTCGAGGACTGAGCCGCCGCCGGCCCCGGGCTGTCATGACCGTATAGCGATACGAGCATGACAGCAGCGGGTGCCCGGGGCTACCTTCTTCCTCGCGCGTCCTTGCCGGGAACGCGGGTGAGAAGGAGGGGCCGTGGCCGCGACGTCCGAGGGTGAACACCGCATAGGCCTGATGAACGGTTTCGCCGCGTACGGGATGTGGGGGCTCGTCCCCCTGTTCTGGCCCCTGCTCAAACCGGCCGGGGCCGTGGAGATCCTGGCCCACCGCATGCTGTGGTCCCTGGTCTTCGTCGCCGCCGCCCTGCTCTTCGTCCGCCGCTGGGCCTGGGCCGGGGAACTGCTGCGCCAGCCCCGGCGGCTCGGCCTGGTCGCCCTGGGAGCCACGGTGATCACCGTGAACTGGGGCGTGTACATCTGGGCGGTGAACGCCGGCCACGTCGTCGAGGCGTCCCTCGGCTACTTCATCAACCCGCTGGTCACCATCGCGATGGGCGTACTGCTCCTCAAGGAGCGGCTGCGGCCCGTGCAGTGGGCGGCGGTCGCGGTCGGCCTCGCCGCCGTCGTCGTGCTGACCATCGGCTACGGCCGCCCGCCGTGGATCTCCCTCTGCCTCGCCTCCTCCTTCGCCACCTACGGCCTGGTCAAGAAGAAGGTCCACCTCGGCGCGGTGGAGTCGCTGGCCGCCGAGACCGCGATCCAGTTCCCGCCGGCGCTCGTCTACCTGCTGTGGCTGGGCGCGCACGGCGGCACCAGCTTCATGAGCGACGGCGCCGGGCACGCCGCCCTGCTCGCCTCCACCGGCATCGTCACCGCCCTGCCCCTGGTCTGCTTCGGCGCGGCGGCGATCCGCGTGCCGCTGTCCACCCTGGGCCTGCTGCAGTACCTGGCCCCGCTCTTCCAGTTCCTGTGCGGCGTCCTCTACTTCCACGAGGCCATGCCCGCCGAGCGGTGGGCCGGGTTCGCACTGGTCTGGCTGGCGCTGCTGCTGCTCACCGGCGACGCGCTGCGCTCGGCCAGGCGGCCCGGACGTCTCGCCGCACCGGCCGCCCGGAGCCTCGACACGCCCGCCTCGGCCCCGGCCGACGCCTGATCACGCGGAACGGGAGCCTCCGCCGGTGGCCCCGGCTATAAGTGGTGTCCATGACCACACAGGCGCCCGCACCGCTGCACTGGAAGCTCGTCGTCGACGCGGCGGACCCGCACACCCAGGCCGACTTCTGGGCGGCCGCCCTGCACTACACGGCCGAGGACAACAGCGCCCTCGTCGAACAGCTCCTGTCCGTCGGCGCGCTGCCCGGAGGGGCCTCCGTCGAGTACCACGGGCGGCCCGCCTTCCGCGACCTGATCGCGGTACGGCACCCCGACGACCCGTACGACGCGCAGACCGGCACCGGGCTCGGCCGGCGGCTGCTGTTCCAGCGAGTGCCCGAGCCGAAGTCCGGCAAGAACCGGCTGCACATCGACCTCCACCCCGGCCCGGACCGGCGCCCGGAGGAGGTGGCCCGCCTCGAAGCCCTCGGCGCGCGGGTGGTGCGGGAGGTGAAGGAGCCGTCGGGCCAGTGGACGCTGATGGAGGACCCGGAGGGCAACGAGTTCTGCGTGCACTAGCCGCCCGACACGGCGCCGGCCGGGCGGCTGTCCCGGCCGGTCAGGCCCGGGTCGCCCCGGCCGCGCGGTCGCTCAGGCGGACCATGCGGGCGCGGGCGGCCTCCAGCGGGCGTACGTCGTCCGCGGCGGGGCCCGGCTCGGTGGTGAGGTCCGTCCACAGGTCGATCAGGTCGCGGCCCAGCCGCAGGCCCTCCTCGGGGTCGCGCACCGCACGCCAGGCGGTGGCCGCGCTCCGCACGTTGCCGTAGGCGGCCTCCCCGTCGCCCGCCTGGCGGCGCAGCCGGGCCACGTCCACGGAGAGACGGCAGGCGCCGGCCGGGTCGTCGCCCAGGTACGCGATGTAGGCGCACAGTTCGCGCAGGTGCAGCACTTCGGCGTGGCGCGGGCCGAGCACGGTGGACGCCTCCACGAGCGCCCGGTCGGCCAGGTCCGCCGCCGCTTCGACGCGGCCCGCGCGCACGGCCTCGTTGATCCGGCTCATCGACTCGCCGAGCAGTTCCGCGCCCTCGGCGGTCTCGGTCAGGGGCCCGTCGCCGAGCACCTCCTCGGCGACGGCGTCGAAGCCGCGGGCCGGGGTGGGCGTGGGAACGGGCGGCTCCGGCGGCAGGTCGGCGAGGGCCCCCAGGGGGACGAGGGGGACGGCGGGCGGCGCTTCCGCGGGCGCTGCGGCGCGTACGGCTGCCGCGGGCACGCCCGCGGCTTCCGCGTGTGCGGCAGGCGCGGGCATCGCGGGCGGTGGGCCGAA
Organism: Streptomyces sp. NPDC025833; assembly: GCF_055558055.1. Classification (NCBI taxonomy): domain Bacteria; kingdom Bacillati; phylum Actinomycetota; class Actinomycetes; order Kitasatosporales; family Streptomycetaceae; genus Streptomyces; species Streptomyces sp. NPDC025833. The sequence goes on along the minus strand of NZ_JBVHNF010000007.1, from coordinate 124,057 downwards.
CTGCCCGGTCGGCGCCCGCACGGGCCCCGGCGCGGCTCCCGCCGGCCCGGTGGCGGGCCCGTGCGGCTCGTCCGGAGCGGTCAGCGGGACCGGTTCGCCCGTCATGCGGCTGGAGCCGTCCGTCGAGACCTCCAGGGGGACCACGCAGCCCGCGCGGTCGTCCTGGATCACGGCCCGTACGGGGGCGCCGAGGCTGATGGCCAGACGCTGGAGGTGGTTCAGCACGGCCTGCTGGATGTCCTCGCCGGGCGCCGCCACGACCGCGGCCCCGTCCACCGAAGCACCCCCCGTGCCGAACACCCGGACGGGCACCGCCAGGTGCCCCACGGGCTGCTGCGGCCGCTTCTTCTCGAAGCTCAGTCGGGCCATCGGTGTCCCTCACTCCCCCGGCATCGCGATCCGGTCGTACGCATCCTGTGCACCAGTGTGTCCGCTCGCCCCGGTTTCCACGTCACCGAGACGTCACAGCCTCGCACCAGCCGCCCCTGGCGGAAGGTACTTGCGTGTGCATAAAATGCAGGCGCCTGCATTCGCGGTACGACGTGACGCATCTGGGGGATCCGTGAGCCGCCGTTTTCTCTTCGTCCTGGGCAGCACCCGCACCGAGGGCAACACCGAACTGCTGGCCCGCCGGGCCGCCGAACAACTGCCCGCGGACACCGAACAACGCTGGATCCGCCTCACCGACCACCCGCTGCCCGAGTTCGTGGACCTGCGGCACGACATCGACCACGTACGGCCGCCGTCGGACACCAGTGCCGGCCTGCTGCTGGACGCCACGCTGGAGGCCACGGACATCGTGATCGCCTCACCGGTGTACTGGTACTCGGTGTCCGCGCTCACCAAGAACTACCTGGACCACTGGTCCGGCTGGCTGCGCACCCCCGGGGTCGACTTCAAGGCGACACTGGCCGGCCGCACGCTCTGGGGCGTCGCCGCGCTGGCGGACCGCGAGCCGTCCGTCGCCGATCCGTACGCGGGCACCCTCAACAACTCGGCCGCCTACATGGGCATGCGCTTCGGCGGGGTCCTGGTGGGCAGCGGCAGCAAGCCCGGTGACGTGCTGTCGGACAGCGGCGCGCTGACGCACGCGAAGACGTTCTTCGCGCAGGACGCGCCCCTCGCGCGCTTCCCCTACGAGACCGTCGGCGTCTGACGGTTCGTCCGGCCCCGCGGACCGGGGGGCGGGGCCGGACCGTCCGGCACCGGCCGGCGCACCCGGGCGGTCAGGCGCTGATGTCCTTCGCCGTGAACCGCGCCCAGGCCGCCGAACCGAACACGGCGGCGTACAGGGCCTGGAGGCCGAGGTTGCGCAGCAGGTCGTCCCAGTAGACGGGGTCGCGCATCAGGTCGGCGAACGACAGCCAGTAGTGCGAGAACAAGTAGGGCTGCACGGCGTGCAGCTGGGGTATCTGGTCGACGATCTGCACGGTGATGAGCAGGCCGACCGTCGTGGCCATCGCCGCGATGCCGCTGTTGGTGAGGGTCGACACGAACAGGCCGAGGGCGGCCACGCCGACCAGCGAGGCCGCGACGGCCAGGGCGATCAGCAGGGCGCGGCCCAGCCCTTCGGCGAAGCCGATCCGGGTGCCGGAGATCGTCGTCACCTCGCCGAGCGGGAAGAGCAGCGCGCCGACGACGAGCGCCGAGACGGTGACCACCAGCGTGGCCAGCACGCAGAAGGCCAGCACCGTCGCGTACTTGGTGAGCAGCAGCCGGGTGCGGCCGGCCGGGGCGACCAGCAGGTAGCGCAGGGTGCCCGCGCCCGCCTCCCCGGCGACCGCGTCCCCGGCGACGACCCCGACCGCCATCGGGAGGAAAAACGGCAGGGTCGCGGCCAGCGCGGTGAACACCAGGAACAGGCCGTTGTTGGTGATCTGCGAGATGAACGCCGGGCCCTCCCCGCCCCCGCCGCCCACCGGGCCGCCGTCCCGCGTCTCGATCCACACCGCGATCCCGACCAGCACCGGCACCGCGGCCAGCACCCCGAGCAGGGCGAGCGTGCGCCAGCGGCGGACGGTGGTCACCAGCTCGCTGCGCAGCAGCCCGAGCGCCCACAGGGGACTCGGGGCGCGTCCGGCGGCCGTCGGCGGCGAGTCAGCCCGCGACATCGAACCCCTCCCCGGTCAGTGCCACGAACGCATCCTCCAGCGAGGCGCGTTCCACGGTGAGGCCCCGGACCCGGACGCCCGCGGCGACCAGGGCCGCGGTGACCTCGGCGAGATCCCGGCCGGGCGGTTCGCCGGTGACCCGGTCGCCCTCGGCGGTCACGTCCCCGACGCCCAGCTCCTTCAGCACCCGGGACGCCTCGCCCGCGTCCGGGGTGGTCACCACCAGCCGGCCGCGCGCCCCGGCCGCCAGGTCGGCCACCGCGCCCTGGACGACGAGCCGGCCCTGCGCCATCACCGCCGCGTGCGTGCACACCTGCTCGATCTCGTCGAGGAGGTGGGAGGAGAGGAAGACGGTCGTACCGTCGGCGGCCAGTTCCCTGACCAGGGTGCGGATCTCGCGCATGCCCTGCGGGTCCAGGCCGTTGGTGGGCTCGTCCAGGACGAGCAGCCGGCGCGGCTGGAGCAGGGCGGCGGCCAGGCCCAGGCGCTGCTTCATGCCGAGCGAGTACGCCCTGGCCTTCTTGCCCGCGGCGGACGCGAGGCCCACCCGGTCCAGCGCCGCGGCGACCCGCGCGCGCCGGGTGCGCGGGTCGGCGGTCGGATCGGCGGCGTCGTAGCGGATCAGGTTGTCGCGGCCGGAGAGGAAGCCGTACAGGGCGGGGCCCTCGATGAGCGCGCCGACCTGCGGGAGCACCGCGCGGGACGCCCGGGGCATGGGACGCCCGAGCACCCGCGCGGTGCCCGCGGTCGGCTCGATCAGGCCCATCAGCATGCGGATGGTCGTGGTCTTGCCGGAGCCGTTCGGGCCGAGGAAGCCGAAGACGCTGCCCGCCGGGACGGTCAGGTCGAGACCGTCCACGGCGAGCTGTCCGCCGCGGTAGCGCTTGGTGAGACCGCGCGTGGCGATCACGTGCGGGTCCCCGGCGGCCGGACCGTCCGCCACCGCGCCCGCGGGCGCGGGCCCCGGCCCCCCGGAGGACGCGCGCTCCGGCGCGCGCTCCGGGGCACCCGCGGGTGCGCGCACCGGCTCCCGGCCCGGGGCGGGCGCGGGCGCGCCGGCCGGCTCGCGGTCGGCTCCACGCCGCGCGGCGGACGGTCCGTCCATCGGTCCCCCCTCGTCTCCTCGTCCCCTGCGGCCCCTACGGGTCACTTCCCCGCGTCGGCCGCCTTCACCAGGGCGTCCTTGGTCACCGCGCCGGCGTACACCTTGCCGTCCTCGGTGATCAGGGCGTTGACCAGGCGCGTGGAGAAGACCGTGCCCTTGCCGAACTTCCCGGAGACCGAGTCGCCGAGGGAGCCCAGGAAGCCGCCGAGGTCGCCGCCCCGGGAACCGGTGGGCAGGCCGCCCTTCGCCCCGCTGTCGAAGGTGGCGATGGACGTCCAGCCCTCGCCGAGCACCTTCGTGCCCCGCCCGTCACCGGGGAGGCCCTCCATGCCCTTGCCACCGCCGGGAAACCCTTCCATGCCCTTGCCGCCGCCGGGACGGTCGCCGCGTCCCGGGGTGTGCTCGGGCGCCTTGGCGGCGTCGTCCCCCTCGGTGACCTTGGCGCCCTTGGGCGGGGTGAAGTCGAAGGTGGAGGCGGCCGGCCGGGCGAAGGAGACCCGGGTGAAGCCCGCGTCGACCACGGCGGCACCGCCGCTCTTCGGGGTCAGCGTGAACTTCAGCGGCAGGCCCGTCCGCGCGTCCACCGCGATGCTGATCGCGCCGACCGTGCTGTCGGACTGCCGGGGCCGGATCAGCAGCTTGTAGGCGTCGCGTCCGGCGACCTGCGCGGTGCCGTCGACGGTGACGGACGTGGTGTCGTCCACCGCCTTCAGGGCCTCGTCGGCGAAGTCCTTGGGCGTGGCCGGGGGTTGGGCCTCGCGGTTCTTGCCGGTGGCGGCCCCGGTCGAGTGGTAGACCTCGTTGCTCCTGCTGTCGTAGCCCCAGACGTCCTTGCCGTCGTGGACGAGGCTGTACTCGGCGCCGCTCTCCAGCAGCGACAGCTTCTGCCGGTCGGGGCCGTCGGCGGCGACGCGCAGGGTGTGGGTGCCGGACAACAGCCCGGTGAGCTTGGACCGCGGGTCGGCGGAGGACCCGTCGCCGGCGCCGCCGCCCGCCCCCGGGACCAGGCCGTCGCCCAGACCGCCGAGGTCGGGCAGGCCGAGGTCGGTGCTGATCTTCACGGTGCCGGACAGCCGCTGCACGTCCGACCTGGCCATCTTCTCGATGAGCTGCTGCGTGCTGATCTTCGGCAGGTCGGGGTCGCCGGAGTCGGCGAGCGCCGGGACGAGCCCGATCGTGGCCGCCGCCACCCCCACCACCGCGACCGGCACGGCGTACCGTGCGGCCTTGCGCCGTCCGGAGCCCGGGTCCTCGTCCCGCGCGGCGCCCACTGCGTCGTCGGATTCGTACGGTGCCATGTGTGCCTTACCTCCGTCGTCGGCGGCGGCTGTTCTCACGCTGGTCCACCTGAGCCGCCATTCTCACCCGAATCGGTGAGGAGTGGTGATTTCCGTGATTCCCATATGACCAAATCGGCCGCGCGGACGCGTCAGCCCTCGGAGGCAACTCGGTGTACGACTGCGGTATGACACAGGGCGACGGCGCCCTACCTCTACCCGTAGGGGTCGTGCGGGACGGTACCGCCATATGGGTGTGCGCCCGGGGCGGGAGAGGTGCGCGCGGTGGGGGCGTGCCCCGGTGGTCGGTGAGACGCGCGGTGAGGGGCGTACGCCCGGGCTCCGCGGCGCGCTGGGGGCTCGGCGGAGCGTCACGGGCCGGTGGAGCGTCACGGGCTCGGCGGGACGTGCGATGAGGGGGCGCGGTGGGAGGGCGCCGGGGGCGCGGGCCGCGCCCGGCCGGGTCAGCCGGCGCGGTGGACCACCGCGTCGCACAGTTCCACCAGCGCTGCCTTGGCGTCGCACTCGCGCAGCGGGGCCAGTACGGCCCGCGCCTCCTGCGCGTAGCGGACCGTGTCCCGGCGGGCCTGCTCCAGCGCGGGGTGCGCGCGCAGGCCGGCCAGCGCCTCGGCGAGCCGGGCGTCGTCGGTGAGATCGGAGGCCAGCAGTTCGCACAGCGCGACGTCCTCGGCCAGCCCCAGCTTGGCCGCCCGCTCGCGCAGCCGGAGCACCGGCAGGGTCGGGATGCCCTCGCGCAGGTCGGTGCCCGGGGTCTTGCCGGACTCGTGGGAGTCGGAGGCGATGTCCAGTACGTCGTCCGCGAGCTGGAAGGCGACCCCGAGCCGCTCGCCGTACTGGGTGAGCACGTCGACGACCGTCTCGTCGGCGCCGGACATCATCGCGCCGAACCGGCAGGCCACCGCCACCAGGGAGCCCGTCTTGCCGGCGAGCACGTCCAGGTAGTGCTCGACCGGGTCACGCCCGTCCGAGGGACCCGCGGTCTCCAGGATCTGGCCGGTGACCAGCCGTTCGAACGCCAAGGCCTGCACCCGGACCGCCTCCGGGCCGAGGTCGGCGAGGATCTGGGAGGCGCGGGCGAAGAGGAAGTCCCCGGTGAGGACCGCGACGGAGTTGCCCCAGCGCGCGTTGGCGCTGTCCACGCCGCGGCGGACGGCCGCCTCGTCCATGACGTCGTCGTGGTAGAGCGTCGCCAGGTGGGTCAGCTCCACGACCACCGCCGACGGCACGATGCCCGGCGCGTAGGGGTCGCCGAACTGGGCCGCGAGCATCACCAGCAGTGGCCGGAATCGTTTCCCGCCCGCACGGACCAAGTGCTGCGCGGCCTCCGTGATGAACGGGACCTCGCTCTTGGTGGCATCGAGCAAGCCTTCCTCGACAGCCGTCAATCCGGCCTGGACATCGGCTTCCAGAGCCTGGTCCCGCACGCTCAGCCCGAACGGCCCGACGACGGTCACGAGGGGTCTCCTGTCTGCTGGTGTCTGCTGGCGATTACACGGTTTGTCGATAGGTCGCTGCCATCACTCAAGTCAGCGTATCCGGTCCTGTTTCGATCACCGATAGCGCCCACCGGTCCAGCCTGGGCGGTATCGGACCAGGACCGGCATGGTTTTGATCACATAGTAAGAACGGACATTTACCGACTTAACAGTAATCCGGGCACTGTGTCGCCACCTCTCCGCACCCTTTTCGGCCCACCGGCCCCTGTCGATCGACGCGAGACCGGTGAGCGTCGCGCCGCGGATTCCATCACCACGCGGACTTCGGGCCCGAATCCCACTCATCCCTCATGTCTGAATTAGCGTATTTTGCTATTTCGTGAGTTGGGTCACTCTCCCCGTCGTCACGGACGGCCCGCCGAAACCCCTCCATCTTCGCGCCCCGTAAGCGAGTTGAGGGTTGGCGATCGCAAAGGATCAAGCACCCCATACGCTGTCGATCAAGGTCAAATCGCACGTTGTGTGAAACCGGCCCTTGTTCCCGGCATGTGCTCTCGCATACGTTCCGGGCCGTCGGGCGGACGCCGAATCCTGCCGCCGCCCGCATACCCATCCACGAACTCATTCGCACGGCAGGAGCGGGGGACCCAGGTAAGTCGCCGGTCCGGACGGCATTCGCCGCCCGGGACGGCTCGGGGTGAAGCCGTGCCTCCTTCGGGGCACGGCCGGGCACCTCCCCGCCCGAACCCGACAGCTCACCTCGCAGGCGCCGGAGAGGAACACCGCCATGCCTGCAGCCGTTCAGCCCCGCCGTACCCGGAACACCCGCCTCGTCCGCACCCTGGCCGCCGCCGGCACCGGTGCCGCCGTCCTCGCCCTGCCGGTCGTCGGCGCGACCAGCGCCTCCGCCGCCCCCACCGGCACCACGACGGCCGTGTCCGCCGGGTACACGAACAACCTCGACGGCTGGATCCGCCAGTCGCTCGCGATCATGGCCGAGAAGCGCATCCCGGGCACCTACAACGGCATCTACCGCAACGTCATGCGGGAGTCGTCGGGCAACCCCTCGGCCATCAACCTCTGGGACTCCAACGCCGCCAAGGGCATCCCGTCCAAGGGACTGCTCCAGGTCATCGACCCGACGTTCAACGCGTACCACGTCGCCGGAACGTCCTTCAACATCTACGACCCGGTCGCGAACATCACCGCCGCCTGCAACTACGCGGCCGCCCGGTACGGCTCGATCGACAACGTGTCCAGCGCGTACTGACGGCCGGCGGGCCGGCCTGACGGGAGCTACCGGAAGGCCGGCCGGTCGGACGGGAACAGTCTTTCGAGGACGACGGCGATGCCGTCGTCCTCGTTGGACAAGGTGACCTCGTCGGCCACCGCCTTGAGTTCGGGGTGCGCGTTGGCCATGGCGACACCCCGCCCGGCCCAGTCGAACATCGGGACGTCGTTGGGCATGTCGCCGAAGGCCAGCGCCCGTTCCGCGCCGATCCCGAGCCGCTCGGCGGCCAGGGCGAGCCCGGTCGCCTTCGTCACCCCGCTCGGTTGCAGCTCCACGGTGCCCGGCCCCGACATGGTGACCGTGGCCAGCGAATCCACCACCGAGCGCGCCACGGCCGCCAGCTCGTCGTCGGACAGGACGGCGTGCCGCAGCAGGACCTTGCTGATGGGGCGGCGCCACAGGTCGTCGCGGCGGCCGACCCGCACCGCGGGCAGCGACGGGTGGGGCATCCGGTAGCCGGGCTCGATGAGGGTGAGCCCGTCCACGCCGTCCTGGTCGACCGCCGCGTAGACCTGCCCCACCTCCGCCTCGATCTTGCCGAGCGCGGCCTCCGCCAGCCCCCGGTCCAGCCGGACGGACCACACCAGGCGGTCCGTCCCGGCGTCGTAGACCTGCGCCCCCTGACCGCACACCGCCGGCCCCGTGCAGCCGAGGGCCGCGAGGAGCGGCCGCACCCGGGGAGCCGGCCGCCCGGTCACCACCAGGTGCCGGGCACCGGCGCGCGCCACCCGCGCGAGCGCGGCGAGCGACCGGTCGGAGACGGTGTCGTCGCCGCGCAGCAGCGTCCCGTCCAGGTCGGTGGCGATCAGTGCATATGCCGGGGAGGGGTCCATGATCAGAGAATACGGACACCTCGCCCGGCCGACTCACCGGTCTTTCCCCATACTTACGTGCTGTTCGCCCCCAAGTGCCCCTCGGCCGAGCCCCGATGACGACCAGTTCCGCGTGCGGAAGGGGGAATCGGCCGGGAGCCGCCGCGCGGGCGACCTGCCGAGGACAGCGGGAGGCACTGCCCAAGACACGTGGGACAGCCGTAACGTGTGCCGCGACCACATGGAACGCACTGCCATGCATGGCCCCGGATGAGAGTGAGGCAGCACCCCATGCCCCCCTTCGACGTCCCCGAGGATGATCCCTTCGGCCCGCACAACCTCCCCTACGGCGTGTTCACGCCCTCCGGCGGCACGGAGCGGAGGATCGGCGTCCGACTCGGGAACCACGTCCTCGACGCGGGCGCCACGGCCGCGGCGCTCGGCTCGCCCCACCGGGAGCTGCTCGCCCGGCCGACCCTCAACCCGCTGCTGGCGGCCGGCCGCACCACCTGGTCGGAGGTGCGCGGCGCCGTCACGTCCTGGGTCACCGACCCGGCGCACCGCGAGACGGTGGAGCCGTTCTTCCACCCCCTGTCCGAGGTGGCCCTCCACCTGCCCTTCGAAGTGGCGGACTACGTCGACTTCTACGCCTCGGAGCACCACGCCCGCAACGTCGGCCAGATCTTCCGCCCCGACGCCGAGGACTCCCTCACCCCCAACTGGAAGCACCTGCCGATCGGTTACCACGGCCGCTCCGGCACCGTGGTCGTCTCGGGCACGGACGTCGTACGGCCCTCCGGGCAGCGCAAGGGACCGGCCGACCCCGCACCCGTCTTCGGTCCGTCGGTCCGGCTCGACATCGAGGCCGAGGTCGGCTTCGTCGTGGGCGTGCCGTCGCGGCTGGGCAGCCCGGTCGCGCTGGACGGCTTCCGGGACCACGTCTTCGGGCTGTGCCTGCTGAACGACTGGTCAGCGCGGGACGTCCAGGCCTGGGAGTACGTCCCCCTGGGCCCGTTCCTCGGCAAGTCCTTCGCCACGTCGGTGTCGGCGTGGATCACCCCGCTGGAGGCGCTGGAGCACGCGCGCGTGGCGCCCCCCGAGCGCACGCACCCGCTGCTGCCCTACCTGGACGACTCGGCGGCCGGCGCCGAGCCCGGCGGCTACGACCTGCGCATCTCCGTGGCCGTCAACGGTCACGTGGTCTCCGAGCCGCCCTTCTCCACGATGTACTGGACGGCCGCCCAGCAACTCGCCCACATGACGGTGAACGGCGCCTCGCTGCGCACGGGCGACCTGTACGGCTCGGGCACCGTGAGCGGGCCGGCCGAAGGGCAGCGCGGCTCGCTGCTGGAGCTGACCTGGAACGGCCGCGAGCCCCTGGAACTCCCCGACGGCAAGCGCGCGTTCCTGGAGGACGGTGACGTGGTGACGCTGTCGGCGTGGGCACCGGGCCCGGACGGCCGCCGGGTGGGGCTGAGCGAGGTCACCGGACGGGTCGTGGCCGGCTGAGCCGCGGCACGGCGGGCCCGCGTCGCGGCACGTGACCGGCACGCCCGCCGCCGGCACCTTCCCGTGCCCGCCGCCCGCCGCCCGCTGCGGGCGGCGGGCACGGGTCCGCCCTCCCGGCCTCGCGCGAGCGACGCGGCGAACGCCGCCGCCGACCGTGTGACCGGCGGCCGGTGACCGTGTGACCGGTGGCCGCCGCCGAGCGGCGGTTTCCGGGTGGCCGCCACCGACCGACGGTTTCCGGGTGGCCGCCACCGACCGGCGGCTTCCGGGTGGCCGTCGCCGACCGGCGGATTCCGGTGGCCGTCGCCGGACGGCGGTCCCCCCTTCGGGTCACGCGCCCGCGCACGCGTGGCCGGTCGGGGCGGATCACCGCGGACACCTGCCTCCGGCCGCCCGACTTCGCCATACTGGCAGGGACACGCACTCCGTGCGGCCCACGGCCGCACCCCGCGTGCCCGGCACCACCGACACCCGCACGCCTTTCCGACGAGGAACCGGAGCCCCGGCATGACCGTCTGCCTGCTCCTGCTGAGCGTCGTCGCCCTGACGGCCGCGGTACCGGCACCACGCGCGCTGACCCGGGCGGCCTGGACCGAGCGGGAACCCGTGGTCGCGCTCTGGGTGTGGCAATGCCTGATCGCCACCGTGCTGCTGTGCTGCCTGACCGCACTGGTCCTGGGTGCGGCGGCCGTCTTCCACACGGTCCGCGACCGCGTGTTCGCGCCCGCGCCGCCCGCCGTGACCGCCGCCTACGACCTGTCCACCGCGCCGGTGTGGGCGGCCGCGCTGACGGTGCTGCTGGCCTGCGGGGCCGCCTGGACGACGGCGATGCTGGCCCGGGAACTCGTCGAGGCCCGCCGCCGCAGGGGCCGGGCACGGGCGCAACTGCGTGAACGCGCCCCCGAGCTGCCGGCCGGACTGCCCGCGGCGCGCGGGCCGATGCTGGTGCTGGAGGACGAGTACCCGGACGCCTGGTGGATGCCCGGGCACCCGCCGCAGCTCGTCGTCACCACGGGGGCGCTGCACCGGCTGACCGATCCGCAACTGGACGCCGTCCTCACCCACGAGCGCGGGCACGCCCGCGCCCGCCACGACTGGCTGCTGCACCTGTCCACCGCACTCGCCACCGGCTTCCCGCGCCTGCCGCTGTTCGCCCATTTCTGCGACCAGACGCACCGCCTGGTCGAGCTGGCCGCCGACGACACGGCCTCCCGGCGCTGCGGGCACCTCACCACCGCCCTCGCCCTGATCGAGCTGAACCAGCACCGGGGTGTGCTCTCCTGCGACTCCAGCCGCCGCCTCCTCGGCGAACGCGTGGACCGCCTGCTGGAGCCGCCGCCGCGGCTGCTGCGCCGGCACCGGGCGCTGACGACGACCGTGGCCGCGCTGGTCCCGCTGCTGCCGCTGCTGATCACCTTCGCCCCGGGCCTCACCGCGATGTCCTGACCCGGACCCGGCCGCCTCGGACGCGGACGGGGACGCGGACGTCCGGGCCCGCGCGGCGCCGGGGCTCCGAGCCCCGTGCCGCGCCCGCGGGACCGGGCTACATCCAGTCGTCCGGCTCCGGCTCCGGCTCGTCGTCGGGTTCGGGCCAGTCGGCGGACGGCGCGTCCTCGGCGGACGGCGCGTCGGCGGGCGGCGCGGCACCCTCCAGAGAGGCCAGTACCCCGAGCACGCCTTCCCCGTACGTCACCAGCTTCTTCTCGCCGACGCCGTTCACCGTGCCCAGCTCCCGCACCGAACCGGGCCGGCGCAGCACGATCTCGCGGAGGGTGGCGTCGTGGAAGATGACGTACGCCGGGACGCCCTGTTCCCTGGCCTGTTCGGCGCGCCAGGCCCGCAGGGCCTCGAAGGCGGGGAGCAGCTCGTCGGGCAGTTCGACCGCGGCGGCCTTGGCCTTCCCGGAACCCGCGGAGGCCCCGCCGGACCGCTGCCGGGCGACGGCCGGCTTCTTCGGCTCCTTGCGCAGCGGCACCTCGCGCTCGCGCCGCAGGACCGAGCCGCTCGCCTCGGTGAGCGCCAGCGTGCCGTACTCGCCTTCGACCGCGAGCAGTCCCTGCGCCAGGAGCTGCCGGATGGCGCCCCGCCACTCGCCCTCGGTCAGGTCCTGGCCGATGCCGAAGACGGACAGCTGGTCGTGGTCGAACTGGATCACCTTGCCGGTGCGCTTGCCGAGCAGGATGTCGACGATCTGTATGGCGCCGAACTTCTGCCCGCGCTCCCGCTGGAGCCGCACCACGGTGGACAGCACCTTCTGCGCGGCGATCGTGCCGTCCCAGGTCTCCGGCGGGGTGAGGCAGGTGTCGCAGTTGCCGCAGCCCGCGGTGTCGGGGTCCTGGCCGAAGTAGGCGAGGAGCTGGCCGCGGCGGCACCGGGCGGTCTCGCAGAGCGCGAGCATGGCGTCGAGGTGGGAGGCGGCCCGGCGGCGGAACGCCTCGTCGCCCTCGCCGGACTGGATCAGCTTGCGCTGCTGGATGACGTCGTTCAGGCCGTACGCCATCCAGGCCGTGGACGGCAGGCCGTCGCGGCCCGCGCGGCCGGTCTCCTGGTAGTAGCCCTCGATCGACTTGGGCAGGTCCAGGTGGGCGACGAAGCGCACGTCCGGCTTGTCGATGCCCATGCCGAAGGCGATGGTCGCCACCACGACCAGGCCCTCCTCGCGGAGGAACCGGGACTGGTGCGCCGCGCGGGTGCCCGCGTCCAGGCCGGCGTGGTACGGCACCGCCTCGACGCCGTTGGCGGTCAGGAACTCCGCCGTGCGCTCGACGGAGTTGCGGGAGAGGCAGTACACGATGCCGGCGTCGCCCGGGTGCTCCTCCCGGAGGAAGGCGAGCAGCTGCTTCTTGGGGTCGGCCTTGGGCACGATCCGGTACTGGATGTTGGGCCGGTCGAAGCTGGCGACGAAGTGCCGGGCCGTCGGCAGGTGCAGCCGCTGGGTGATCTCCTCGTGGGTGGCGCGGGTGGCCGTCGCGGTGAGGGCGATCCGCGGGACGTCCGGCCAGCGCTCACCGAGCACGGACAGGGTCAGGTAGTCGGGGCGGAAGTCGTGGCCCCACTGGGAGACGCAGTGCGCCTCGTCGATGGCGAAGACGGAGATCTTGCCGCGCGAGAGCAGCTCCTGCGTGCTGTCCAGGCGCAGCCGCTCCGGCGCCAGGTACAGGAGGTCGAGTTCGCCGGCCAGGAACTCGGCCTCGACCATGCGCCGCTCGTCGAAGTCCAGCGTGGAGTTGACGAAGCCGGCGCGGACGCCGAGCGCCCGCAGGGCGTCCACCTGGTCCTGCATGAGGGCGATCAGCGGCGAGATCACGACGCCCGTGCCGGGTCTGACCAGGGCCGGGATCTGGTAGCAGAGGGATTTGCCGCCGCCGGTCGGCATGAGGACGAGGGCGTCGCCGCCCGCCACGACATGCTCGATGATCGCCTGCTGCTCGCCCCGGAACGCCTCGTATCCGAAGACCCGGTGCAGTGTGGCCAGCGCCTCGCTGTCGGCCGTGCCCGGCCCCTCGGTCACCTGTGGCATTTCGCTGATCCCGCCCGTCGCGCCCATCGTCCTGTCCCCCGCCGGTCCCCCGTGTGCCGTCTCCCGACCGCTGCCTCCACCATAGGGGCCCGGACCGACAGCCCCGCAGTTGTCCACAGGTTCGCGCCCGCCTCCGGGGTCACTCCCGGTGACGCGGTGCGTGCTGTCGCGCGACGGCGGGCGGGCGTTCCGGCCGGCCCGGGCGCCCGCCACCTCGTCGTTCCGGGAACGTGCCGCTGCCCGGCCCCCCTCGGAGCGGGGGTGCCGGGCAGCGGCAGGTGTGAGGAACGTGTCAGCGCACGAACACTCCCGCCTGGCCCGCCAGGTCCAGGAAGTACTGCGGCGCCACACCGAGGACCAGGGTGACGGCCACGCCCATGCCGATCGCAATCATGGTCAGCGGCGACGGTACGGCGACGGTCGGGCCCTCCGGTTTCGGCTCGCTGAAGAACATCAGCACGATCACGCGGATGTAGAAGAACGCGGCGATGGCCGAGGAGATCACACCGACCACGACCAGCGGGACCGCGCCGCCGTCCGCCGCCGCCTTGAACACGGCGAACTTCCCGGCGAACCCGGAGGTCAGCGGGATGCCGGCGAAGGCCAGCAGGAACACCGCGAACACGGCCGCCACCAGCGGGGAGCGGCGCCCGAGACCGGCCCACTTGGAGAGGTGGGTCGCCTCGCCGCCCGCGTCGCGCACCAGTGTGACCACCGCGAACGCGCCGATCGTCACGAAGGAGTACCCCGCCAGGTAGAAGAGGACCGACGACACGCCGTCCTTCGACGTGGCGATGACACCCGCCAGGATGAATCCCGCGTGCGCGATGGACGAGTACGCCAGCAGCCGCTTGATGTCGGTCTGCGTGATGGCGACGATCGCGCCGCCCAGCATGGTGATGATCGCCACGGCCCACATGACCGGCCGCCAGTCCCAGCGCAGCCCGGGCAGGACGACGTACAGCAGGCGCAGCAGAGCGCCGAACGCGGCCACCTTCGTCGCGGCCGCCATGAAGCCGGTGACCGGGGTGGGAGCGCCCTGGTAGACGTCGGGGGTCCACATGTGGAACGGCACCGCGCCCACCTTGAACAGCAGGCCCATGACGAGCATGGCGGCGCCGATCAGCAGCAGCGCGTCGTTGCCCATGGTGTTGGCCAGGGCCGGGTCGACGTCGGTGACGGTGCCGTCGACGACCTGGGCGATGCGCGCGTACGACACCGAGCCCGCGTAGCCGTACAGCAGCGCGATGCCGAACAGGGTGAACGCCGAGGCGAACGCGCCCAGCAGGAAGTACTTGACCGCGGCCTCCTGCGACATGAGCCGCTTGCGGCGGGCCAGCGCGCACAGCAGGTACAGCGGGAGGGAGAGGACCTCCAGGGCGACGAACAGGGTCAGCAGGTCGTTGGCCGCGGGGAAGATCAGCATCCCGCCGACCGCGAAGAGGAGGAGCGGGAAGACCTCGGTGGTGGTGAAGCCGGCCTTCACGGCCGCCTTCTCGCTGTCGCTGCCCGGTACGGAGGCGGCCTGCGCGGCGAAGGAGTCGACGCGGTTGCCGTGCGCCACCGGGTCCAGGCGGCGTTCGGCGAAGGTGAACAGGCCGACCAGTCCGGCCAGCAGGATCGTGCCCTGGAGGAAGAGGGCCGGGCCGTCGACGGCGATCGCGCCCATGGCGGCGATGTGCGCCTTGGTGGTGCCGTACCCGTCGGCCGCGAGGGCGACGACCGCGGCGAACGCGGCGCACAGGGCGACGGCGGACACGAACACCTGCGCGTGGTAGCGGGACCTGCGCGGCAGGAACGCCTCGATCAGCACCCCGATCAGCGCCGCGCCGATGACGATCAGCGTCGGCGACAATTGTCCGTATTCGATCTTCGGCGCGTCGATCTTCGAGATCGGTTCGGCCGCGTTCGTCCACAGGCTGTGGACGGCTGGTGCGCTCACTTGGCCGCCTCCACCTCGGGCTTGGGGTCCGTCTTGTGTACGTCCGACATGGTCTGTTTGACCGCCGGGTTGACGATCTCCGTGACGGGCCTCGGATAGACGCCCAGGAAGACCAGCAGGACGATCAGCGGCGCGACGACGAGCACCTCGCGCACGCGGAGGTCGGGCATCGTGGAGACCTCCGGCTTCACCGGTCCCGTCATCGTCCGCTGGTACAGGACGAGGACGTAGAGCGCGGCGAGGACGATGCCGAGGGTCGCGATGATCCCGATCACCGGGTAGCGGGTGAACGTGCCGACCAGGACCAGGAACTCGCTGACGAACGGGGCGAGACCCGGCAGCGAGAGGGTGGCGAGGCCGCCGATCAGGAAGGTGCCGGCGAGCACCGGGGCGACCTTCTGCACGCCTCCGTAGTCGGCGATGAGCCGCGAGCCGCGCCGGGAGATGAGGAAGCCGGCGACCAGCATCAGCGCGGCGGTGGAGATGCCGTGGTTGACCATGTAGAGGGTGGCGCCGGACTGGCCCTGGCTGGTCATCGCGAAGATGCCCATGACGATGAAGCCGAAGTGCGAGATCGACGCGTAGGCCACCAGGCGCTTGATGTCCCGCTGGCCGACGGCGAGCAGCGCGCCGTAGATGATGCTGACGAGCGCCAGGACCAGGATGACGGGCGTCGCCCACTTGCTGGCCTCCGGGAAGAGCTGGAGGCAGAAGCGGAGCATCGCGAAGGTGCCCACCTTGTCGACGACCGCGGTGATCAGGACGGCGACCGGAGCCGTCGACTCCTGCATGGCGTTGGGCAGCCAGGTGTGCAGCGGCCACAGCGGCGCCTTCACCGCGAAGGCGAAGAAGAAGCCGAGGAACAGCCAGCGTTCGGTGCCGGTCGCCATGTGGAGGGAGCCGCTCGCGCGGGCCTGGGCGATCTCCTGGAGGCTGAAGTTCCCGGCCACCACGTACAGGCCGATCACGGCGGCCAGCATGATCAGGCCGCCGGCCAGGTTGTACAGGAGGAACTTCACCGCGGCGTACGACCGCTGCGTGGCGGCCGTCTCCTCGCCGTGCTCGTGGGCACGGTCCCCGAAGCCGCCGATGAGGAAGTACATCGGGATGAGCATGGCTTCGAAGAAGATGTAGAAGAGGAAGACGTCGGTCGCCTCGAACGAGATGATCACCATCGCCTCGACGGCGAGGATCAGCGCGAAGAAGCCCTGGGTGGGGCGCCAGCGGCGGCTGCCGGTCTCCAGCGGGTCGGCGTCGTGCCAGCCCGCGAGGATGATGAACGGCATCAGTACGGCGGTCAGCGCGATCAGCGCCACGGCGATGCCGTCGACGCCCAGCTCGTACCTGACGCCGAAGTCCGCGATCCAGGCGTGGGACTCGGTGAGCTGGTAGCGGGCACCCTCCGGGTCGAAGCGGACCAGCACGGTGATCGCCAGGACGAGCGTGGCGGCCGAGACGAGCAGCGCCAGCCACTTGGCGGCGGTGCGTCGCGCGGCCGGTACGGCGGCCGTGGCGACGGCCCCGAGCGCCGGGAGCACCGCCGTCGCTGTCAGCAGGGGAAAGGACATCGGTATCAGACCGCCCTCATCAGCAGGGTCGCGGCGACGAGGAGTGCCGCACCGCCGAACATCGAGACCGCGTAGGAGCGGGCGAAGCCGTTCTGGAGCCGGCGCAGCCGCCCGGAGAGGCCGCCGAAGCCGGCCGCCGTGCCGTTGACGACACCGTCCACCAGGGTGTGGTCGAGGTAGACCAGGGAGCGCGTCAGGTGCTCGCCGCCGCGCACCAGGACCACGTGGTTGAAGTCGTCCTGGAGCAGGTCGCGGCGGGCCGCGCGGGTGAGCAGGGAGCCGCGCGGGGCGACGGCCGGAACGGGCTTGCGGCCGTACTGGGCCCAGGCGATGGCGACGCCGACGACCAGGCAGACCATGGTGGCGCCGGTGACGGTGGTGGCGCTGAGCGGGGAGTCGCCCTCGCTGTGCCCGGTGACCGGCTCCAGCCAGTGCAGGAAGCGGTCGCCGATGCTGAAGAAGGCGCCGCCGAAGACGGAACCGACGGCCAGCACGATCATGGGGATCGTCATGACCTTCGGCGACTCGTGCGGGTGCGGCTCGCTGTGCTCGCCGCCGGTCTCGGCGGCGGGCTCGGCGCTCGGCGCCTGCGGGGAACGGGTGGGCCGGTCGCGCCAGCGCTCCTCCCCGAAGAACGTCATCAGCATCACGCGCGTCATGTAGAAGGCGGTGACGGCCGCGCCCAGCAGGGCCGCGCCGCCGAGGATCCAGCCCTCGGTGCCGCCCTTGGCGAACGCCGCCTCGATGATCTTGTCCTTGGAGAAGAACCCGGACAGGCCGGGGAAGCCGATGATGGCGAGGTAGCCGAGGCCGAAGGTGATGAACGTGACCGGCATGTACTTGCGCAGGCCGCCGTAGCGGCGCATGTCGACCTCGTCGTTCATGCCGTGCATCACGGAGCCGGCGCCGAGGAACAGCCCGGCCTTGAAGAAGCCGTGCGTCACCAGGTGCATGATCGCGAAGACGTAGCCGACGGGGCCGAGTCCGGCGGCGAGGACCATGTAGCCGATCTGCGACATGGTCGAGCCGGCCAGCGCCTTCTTGATGTCGTCCTTGGCGCAACCGACGATCGCACCGAACAGGAGCGTGACCGCGCCGACGACGGTGACGGCGAGCTGTGCGTCGGGGGCGGCGTTGAAGATCGCGCCGGAGCGGACGATCAGGTAGACGCCGGCGGTCACCATCGTCGCGGCGTGGATCAGGGCCGAGACCGGCGTCGGGCCCTCCATGGCGTCCCCGAGCCAGGACTGCAGCGGCACCTGGGCGGACTTGCCGCAGGCGGCGAGGAGCAGCATCAGGCCGATCGCGGTGAGCTTGCCCTCGGAGGCGTCACCGGTGGCGCCGAGGACCGGGCCGAAGGCGAAGGTGCCGAAGGTGGTGAACATCAGCATGATCGCGATGGACAGGCCCATGTCGCCGACGCGGTTGACGAGGAACGCCTTCTTGGCGGCGGTGGCCGCGCTGGGCTTGTGCTGCCAGAAGCCGATCAGCAGGTACGAGGCGAGGCCGACGCCCTCCCAGCCGACGTACAGCAGCAGGTAGTTGTCGGCGAGGACGAGCAGCAGCATCGCCGCGAGGAACAGGTTCAGGTAGCCGAAGAAGCGGCGGCGGCGCTCGTCGTGCGCCATGTACCCGACCGAGTACAGGTGGATGAGCGAGCCGACGCCCGTGATCAGCAGGACGAACGTCATCGACAGCTGGTCCAGCCGGAAGGCGACGTCCGCCTGGAACCCGCCGACCGGGATCCACGTCCACAGGTGCTGGGTGAGCGTGCGGTGCTCGGCGTTCCTGCCGAGCAGGTCGGCGAAGAGGATCAGGCCGAACACGAAGGAGGCGGTCGACAGCAGCGTGCCGATCCAGTGGCCGACGCGGTCCAGGCGCCGGCCGCCGACCAGGAGGACGGCCGCTCCGAGCAGGGGCGCCGCGATGAGCGGCGCGATCAGGTTCTCCACGATTCTTCCGACCCCTTACAGCTTCATCAGGCTGGCGTCGTCGACCGAGGCCGAGTGGCGGGCGCGGAACAGCGAGACGATGATCGCGAGGCCCACCACGACCTCCGCGGCGGCGACGACCATCGTGAAGAACGCGATGATCTGGCCGTCGAGGTTGCCGTGCATCCGGGAGAAGGTGACGAACGCGAGGTTGCAGGCGTTCAGCATCAGCTCGACGCACATGAAGACCACGATGGCGTTGCGCCGGACGAGGACGCCGGTCGCACCGATCGTGAACAGCAGGGCGGCGAGGTAGAGGTAGTTGACCGGGTTCACTTCGACGCCTCCTCGGGCCGCGTGGACGTCTTCGGTGCGACCGCCCCGCGCTCAAGGCGCTCCTCCGCGCGCTGCTCCAGCGCCCGCAGGTCGTTGAGCGCCTGAGTGGAGACGTCGCGGATCTGGCCGCGGTCGCGCAGCGTCTTGCTGACGGTCAGCTCGGACGGGGTGCCGTCGGGCAGCAGGCCCGCGACGTCCACGGCGTTGTGCCGGGCGTAGACACCGGGGGCGGGCAGCGGCGGGATGTGCTTGCCCTCGCGGATGCGCTGTTCGGCCAGCTCGCGCTGGGTCTTGGCGCGCTCGGTGCGCTCGCGGTGGGTGAGCACCATGGCGCCGACGGCGGCCGTGATGAGCAGGGCGCCGGTGATCTCGAAGGCGAAGACGTACTTCGTGAAGATGAGGGAGGCGAGGCCCTCCACGTTGCCGTTCGTGTTGGCCCGGCCGATGCCGTCGAAGTCCTTCAGGGAGGCGTTGGCGATGCCGGCGAACAGCAGGACGCCGAAGCCGACCCCGCACAGGAGGGCCAGCCAGCGCTGGCCCTTGATGGTCTCCTTCAGGGAGTCCGCGGCCGTGACGCCGACGAGCATCACCACGAACAGGAACAGCATCATGATCGCGCCGGTGTAGACGACGATCTGCACGATCCCGAGGAAGTAGGCGCCGTTGGCGAGGTAGAACACCGCCAGGACGATCATGGTCCCGGCGAGGCAGAGCGCGCTGTGCACGGCCCTCCGCATGAAGACGGTGCACAGGGCGCCGATCACCGCGATCGTGCCGAGCACCCAGAACTGGAACGCCTCACCGGTGGAGGTGGTGTAGGCGGCGAGTGGCGTCGTCATCGGCCGATCACCTTCTCCGAGGCCGGCTCGTCCTCGCCGGAGGTGGCGGCGGCCTCCTGCGGGGCCTCGCCCTTGGAGACGGCGACCTGCCGGACGGTGCCGGGCGCGGCCTGGGTCACCAGGCCGCGGTAGTAGTCCTGCTCGTCCGTCCCCGGGAAGATGGAGTGCGGCGTGTCGACCATGCCCTCTTCGAGGCCGGCGAGCAGTTGTTCCTTGGTGTAGATGAGGTTGGCGCGGCTGGAGTCGGCCAGCTCGAACTCGTTCGTCATCGTCAGCGCGCGCGTGGGGCACGCCTCGATGCACAGGCCGCACAGGATGCAGCGGGCGTAGTTGATCTGGTAGACGCGGCCGTACCGCTCGCCCGGCGAGTAGCGCTCCTCGTCGGTGTTGTCGGCGCCCTCCACGTAGATGGCGTCGGCGGGGCAGGCCCACGCGCACAGCTCGCAGCCGACGCACTTCTCCAGGCCGTCCGGATGGCGGTTGAGCTGGTGCCGTCCGTGGAACCGCGGAGCCGTGGTCTTCTTCTGCTCCGGGTACTGCTCGGTCAGCCGCTTCTTGAACATGGCCTTGAAGGTCACGCCGAAGCCGGCGACGGGGTTCTGGAAGCCGGGGTTGGTCTGCCCGGACTCCTGAGGCTCCTCAGCCATCGGACGCCTCCTTTCCATCCGTGGTTCCGTCACTGACAGTGTCCGGCCCGCCACTGACGATCAGCTCCCGCTCGCGGTGCGGGCGGCGCCTCGGCACCGGCGGCAGCTCCTGCCCGGGCAGCGGCGGTACGGGGAACCCGCCCGCCATCGGGTCGAAGGCGACCTCCTCGGCGGCGGGCCGCTCGGCCGTCCTCGCCTTCTCGCGGAACATGTCGGCGACGAAGGAGAGGAGCAGCAGGGCGAGGACGCCGCCGCCGACGTAGAGGGCGATGTCGGCGAAGTCGTAGTTCTCGTTGCGCAGGGCGCGGACGGTGGCGACCAGCATCAGCCAGGTCACGGACACCGGGATGAGGACCTTCCAGCCGAGCTTCATGAGCTGGTCGTAGCGGACGCGGGGGAGCGTGCCGCGCAGCCAGATGAAGAAGAACAGCAGGAGCTGCACCTTGACGACGAACCAGAGCAGCGGCCACCAGCCGTGGTTCGCGCCCGCCCAGAAGCCGCTGATCGGCCAGGGGGCGCGCCAGCCGCCGAGGAACAGGGTGGTCGAGACGGCCGAGACGGTCACCATGTTGACGTACTCGGCGAGCATGAACATCGCGAACTTGATGGACGAGTACTCGGTGTTGAAGCCGCCCACCAGGTCGCCCTCGGACTCCGGCATGTCGAAGGGGGCGCGGTTGGTCTCGCCGACCATCGTGACGATGTAGAGGATGAACGAGACCGGCAGCAGCAGGATGTACCAGCGGTCGTGCTGCTGCTCGACGATGGTGGACGTCGACATCGACCCCGAGTAGAGGAACACGGAGGCGAACGCGGCGCCCATGGCGATCTCGTAGGAGATCATCTGCGCGCAGGAGCGCAGGCCGCCGAGGAGCGGGTAGGTGGATCCGGAGCTCCAGCCCGCCAGCACGATGCCGTAGATGCCGACCGAGGCGACCGCGAGGATGAAGAGCATCGCGATCGGCAGGTCGGTGAGCTGCATCGCGGTGCGGGTGCCGAAGATCGAGACCTCGTTGCCGGCCGGTCCGAAGGGGATCACCGCGATCGCCATGAAGGCCGGGACGGCCGCGACGATCGGCGCGAGGACGTAGACCACCTTGTCCGCGCGCTTGACGACGAGGTCCTCCTTGAGCATGAGTTTCACGCCGTCGGCGAGCGACTGGAGCATGCCCCAGGGGCCGTGCCGGTTGGGGCCGACGCGCAACTGCATCCAGGCGACGACCTTGCGCTCCCAGACGATGGAGAACAGCACGGTCACCATCAGGAAGGCGAAGCAGAACACCGCCTTGACGACGACCAGCCACCAGGGGTCGTGGCCGAACATCGAGAGGTCTTCAGCGGCGAGGTACGTGCTCATGCCTCCACCTCCTTGGGGGCCTCTCCGGCGGGTGCCGGGCCGATGCGGACGAGGGAGCCGGGGCGCGCTCCGGTGTCGGAGGCGACGCCGGTGCCCGTGGAGTTCAGCGGGAGCCAGACGACGCGGTCGGGCATGTCGGTGATGTGGAGCGGCAGTTCGACCGTGCCGGCGGGGCCGGTGACGGTCAGCGGGTCGCCTTCCGCGACGCCCGCCTCGGCGGCCGTCGCGGCGGACACGCGCGCGCGTGCGGCGTGCCGGGTTCCGGCGAGCGCCTCGTCGCCGTCCTGGAGGACGCCCTGGTCGAGCAGGAGCCGGTGCCCGGCGAGCACGGCCTCGCCGACGGCGGGCCGGGGCAGGACGCCCGCGGTCTTTGCGGGCTGGGCGGCGCGGGGGCCGGACCAGGGTCCGAGCCGGTCGATCTCCGCGCGCGTGGTGCGCAGGTCCGGCAGGCCCAGGTGGGCGTCCATGGCGTCGGCGAGCATGTGGAGCACGCGGGTGTCGGCCGGGGCGAGCCGGCGGGTCATCTGGTCGGGCTTGAGCGCGGCCTCGAAGAAGCGCACCCGGCCCTCCCAGTTGAGGAAGGTGCCGGCCTTCTCGGCGACCGCGGCGACCGGCAGGACGACGTCGGCTCGTTCGGTGACCTCGCTGGGCCGCAGCTCCAGGGAGACCAGGAAGCCGACGTCGTCCAGGGCCGCACGCGCGCGTGCCGGATCGGGGAGGTCGGCGACCTCCACGCCGGCGACGACGAGCGCGGCGAGTTCACCGGTCGCGGCGGCCTCGACGATCTGGTGGGTGTCGCGGCCGTGGCGCAGCGGGAGTGCGGCCAGCCCCCAGACGGCGGCGACCTCCTCCCGCGCGCGCGGGTCGGTCGCCGGGCGGCCGCCCGGCAGCAGCGCGGGCAGGGCGCCCGCCTCGACGGCGCCGCGTTCCCCGGCCCGCCGGGGGATCCAGACCAGTTCGGCGCCGGTCGCGGTCGCGGCGCGCAGGGCGGCGGTGAGGCCGCCCGCCACGCCGGCCAGCCGCTCCCCCACGACGATGACCGCGCCCTCGGCGCGCAGGGCCTCGGCGGCGGCGGTGCCGGGCTCCTCCAGGCCGACGCCGCTCGCGAGGGCGTCCAGCCACTCGGTCTCGGTGCCCGGGGCGGCCGGCAGCAGGGTGCCGCCGGTCTTCTCCAGGCCGCGGGTGGCGTGGGTGGCCACCGCGAACACCCGCTGCTTGTGCTTGCGCCAGGCCTTGCGCAGCCGGAGGAAGACGCCGGGGGCCTCCTCCTCCGACTCGAAGCCGACCAGCAGGACGGTGGGCGCCTTCTCCAGGGCGGTGTACGTGACGCCCGTACCGTCGATGTCGCGGCCGTGGCCGGCCACCCGGGCCGCCAGGAAGTCGGCTTCCTCGGCGCTGTGCACGCGCGCGCGGAAGTCGATGTCGTTGGTGTCGAGCGCCACGCGCGCGAACTTGCTGTAGGCGTACGCGTCCTCGACGGTCAGCCGGCCGCCGATGAGGACGCCGGCCCGGGAGCGGGCGGCGGTCAGCCCGCGCGCGGCGGCCTGGAGCGCCTCGGGCCAGGACGCGGGTTCGAGGACGCCCTCGGCGTTGCGGACGAGCGGGCTGTCGAGGCGGTCCCGGCCCTGCGCGTACCGGAACGCGAAGCGCCCCTTGTCGCAGATCCACTCCTCGTTGACCTCGGGGTCGTTCGCGGCGAGCCGCCGCATGACCTTGCCGCGCCGGTGGTCGGTGCGGGTGGCGCAGCCGCCGGAGCAGTGCTCGCAGACCGACGGCGAGGAGACGAGGTCGAAGGGGCGGGAGCGGAACCGGTAGGCGGCCGAGGTGAGCGCGCCGACCGGGCAGATCTGGATGGTGTTGCCGGAGAAGTACGACTCGAACGGGTCGCCCTCGCCGGTGCCGACCTGCTGGAGCGCGCCCCGCTCGACCAGTTCGATCATCGGGTCGCCCGCGACCTGGTTGGAGAAGCGGGTGCAGCGGGCGCACAGCACGCAGCGCTCGCGGTCGAGCAGCACCTGTGTGGAGATCGCCACGGGCTTCTCGTAGGTGCGCTTCTTCCCTTCGAACCGGGACTCGGCGTTGCCGTGGGACATCGCCTGGTTCTGCAGCGGGCACTCGCCGCCCTTGTCGCAGACCGGGCAGTCCAGCGGGTGGTTGATGAGCAGCAGCTCCATCACACCGTGCTGGGCCTTCTCGGCGACCGGCGAGGTGAGCTGCGTCTTCACGACCATGCCGTCCGTGCACGTGATCGTGCAGGACGCCATCGGCTTGCGCTGGCCCTCGACCTCGACGATGCACTGGCGGCAGGCGCCGGCCGGGTCCAGGAGGGGGTGGTCGCAGAACCGCGGGATCTCGATGCCGAGCTGTTCGGCGGCCCGGATGACCAGGGTGCCCTTGGGCACGCTGATCTCGGCGCCGTCGATGGTCAGCGTGACGAGGTCCTCCGGCGGGACCGCCGCCTCTCCCCCTCCCGTGGGGGCGCTGGTGGTCACGGTCATGCGTTCACCTCCGGGCGATCCGCCCAGGCCGTCGACTTGGCCGGGTCGAAGGGGCAGCCCCGGCCCGTGATGTGCTGCTCGTACTCCTCGCGGAAGTACTTCAGCGAGGAGAAGATCGGGGATGCGGCGCCGTCACCGAGGGCGCAGAAGGACTTGCCGTTGATGTTGTCGGCGATGTCGGCGAGCTTGTCGAGGTCGGAGTGGACGCCCTTGCCGGCCTCGATGTCCCGCAGCAACTGCACCAGCCAGTACGTCCCTTCGCGGCAGGGCGTGCACTTGCCGCAGGACTCGTGGGCGTAGAACTCGGTCCAGCGGGTGACGGCCCGCACCACGCAGGTCGTCTCGTCGAAGCACTGCAGGGCCTTGGTGCCGAGCATGGAGCCGGCGGCGCCGACGCCCTCGTAGTCGAGGGGGACGTCGAGGTGCTCGTCGGTGAACATCGGGGTCGAGGAGCCGCCCGGCGTCCAGAACTTCAGCCGGTGGCCCGGCCGCATGCCGCCGCTCATGTCGAGGAGCTGGCGCAGGGTGATGCCGAGCGGTGCCTCGTACTGGCCGGGGCTGGCGACGTGGCCGCTGAGCGAGTAGAGCGTGAAGCCCGGGGACTTCTCGCTGCCCATCGACCTGAACCAGTCCTTGCCGTTGTTCAGGATGGCGGGAACCGACGCGATCGACTCGACGTTGTTCACCACGGTGGGGCAGGCGTAGAGCCCTTCGACGGCGGGGAAGGGGGGACGCAGCCGCGGTTGCCCGCGGCGGCCTTCGAGCGAGTCGAGCAGTGCGGTCTCCTCACCGCAGATGTACGCGCCCGCGCCCGCGTGCACGGTGAGCCGGAGGTCGAGCCCGCTGCCCAGGATGTTCTCGCCGAGGTAGCCGGCCGCGTAGGCCTCGCGCACGGCCTCGTGCAGCCGCCGCAGTACGGGGACGACCTCGCCACGCAGGTAGATGAAGGCGTGCGACGACCTGATGGCGTAGCACGCGATCACGATGCCCTCGATGAGGCTGTGCGGGTTCGCGAAGAGGAGCGGGATGTCCTTGCAGGTGCCCGGTTCCGATTCGTCGGCGTTGACCACCAGGTAGTGCGGTTTTCCATCACCCTGCGGAATGAACTGCCACTTCATTCCGGTGGGGAACCCCGCGCCGCCGCGGCCGCGCAGTCCGGAGTCCTTGACGTACGCGATCAGGTCGTCCGGCGACATGGCGAGCGCCTTGCGGAGGCCCTCGTACCCCTCGTGCCTGCGGTAGACGTCGAGCGACCAGGACCGGTCCTCGTCCCAGAAGGCCGACAGCACGGGTGCGAGCAGCTTCTCGGGGCTCGGGTCCTTGACCTCGGGTACCACGGTCATCACTCCCCCTCCTCGGCGGTGGGCCCTGCCGGGTGGGCGGGGTCGGAGGCCGATGTGTCCTGCGGCGCGTCATGGGAACTGAGGTGCTCGGCCGGCGACGGCTCGTGCACCCTGTCCTGCGGTCCCCCCTGCGGACCTCCGCGCGGATGGACCACGCGCGCGGGTGCGGCCTCTCCCTTCGCCAGGCGGAGGCCCACCAGCGACGCGGGTCCCGCACTGCCGCTCTCCTCGACGGCCCCGGGCCGCTCGTCGGGGAAGCCGGCCAGGATCCGCGCGGTCTCCTTGAACGTGCACAGCCGGGCACCGCGCGTGGGCTCCACGGGCCGTCCCGCGCGCAGGTCGTCGACCAGGCGCTTGGCGCTGGCCGGGGTCTGGTTGTCGAAGAACTCCCAGTTGACCATCACGACGGGCGCGAAGTCGCAGGCCGCGTTGCACTCGATGTGCTCCAGGGTGACCTTGCCGTCGCCGGTGGTCTCGCCGTTGCCGACGCCCAGGTGCTCCTGGAGGGTCTCGAAGATCGCGTCGCCGCCCATCACCGCGCACAGCGTGTTGGTGCAGACGCCGACCTGGTAGTCGCCGGAGGGCTTGCGCCGGTACATGGTGTAGAAGGTGGCGACCGCGGTGACCTCGGCCGTGGTCAGGTCCAGCATGTCCGCGCAGAACCGCATGCCGGTGCGCGTGACGTGGCCCTCCTCCGCCTGCACGAGGTGGAGCAGCGGCAGCAGGGCGGACCGGGAGTCGGGGTAGCGCGCGATCACCTCGCGCGCGTCCGCCTCCAGCCGGGCCCGGACGTCGTCCGGGTAGGCGGGCGCGGGCGGTTCGGGCATGCCCAGGCTGACGCCCCGCTCGGAAGAAGAGGTGGTCACCGGTCGACGCCTCCCATCACGGGGTCGATGGACGCGACGGCGACGATGACGTCGGCGACCTGGCCGCCCTCGCACATCGCCGCCATGGCCTGAAGGTTGGTGAAGGACGGGTCGCGGAAGTGGACCCGGTAGGGGCGGGTGCCGCCGTCGGACACGGCGTGCACGCCGAGTTCGCCCTTGGGGGACTCGACGGCCGCGTAGGCCTGTCCCGGCGGGACGCGGAAGCCCTCGGTGACCAGCTTGAAGTGGTGGATCAGGGCCTCCATGGAGGTGCCCATGATCTTCTTGATGTGGTCGAGGGAGTTGCCGAGTCCGTCCGGGCCGAGGGCGAGCTGGGCGGGCCAGGCGATCTTCTTGTCGGCGACCATGACGGGGCCGGGCTGGAGCCGGTCCAGGCACTGCTCGACGATCCTGAGGGACTGGCGCATCTCCTCCAGGCGGATGAGGAAGCGGCCGTAGGCGTCGCACGTGTCGGCGGTCGGGACGTCGAAGTCGTACGTCTCGTAGTCGCAGTACGGCTGCGTCTTGCGCAGGTCGTGCGGCAGGCCGGTGGAGCGCAGGATCGGGCCGGTGGCGCCGAGGGCCATGCAGCCGGCCAGGTCGAGGTAGCCGATGTCCTGCATGCGGGCCTTGAAGATGGGGTTCCCGGTGGCGAGCTTGTCGTACTCCGGGAGGTTCTTCTTCATCTTCTTCACGAACTCGCGGATCTGGTCCACCGCGCCGGGCGGCAGGTCCTGGGCGAGTCCGCCGGGCCGGATGTACGCGTGGTTCATGCGCAGGCCGGTGACCAGCTCGTAGATGTCGAGAATCATTTCACGATCGCGGAATCCGTAGATCATGATCGTGGTGGCGCCCAGCTCCATGCCGCCGGTGGCGATGCACACCAGGTGGGAGGACATCCGGTTCAGCTCCATCAGGAGCACCCGGATGATCTTGGCACGTTCGGTGAGCTGGTCCTCGATGCCGAGGAGCTTCTCGACGGCGAGGCAGTAGGCGGTCTCGTTGAAGAAGGACGTCAGGTAGTCCATGCGCGTCACGAACGTGGTCCCCTGCGTCCACGTGCGGTATTCGAGGTTCTTCTCGATGCCGGTGTGGAGGTAGCCGATGCCGCAGCGGGCCTCGGTGACCGTCTCGCCCTCGATCTCCAGGATCAGGCGGAGCACCCCGTGGGTGGAGGGGTGCTGGGGGCCCATGTTGACGACGATGCGTTCGTCGTCGGCGCGGGCCGCGGACTGGACGACCTCGTCCCAGTCCCCACCGGTGACCGTGTAGACGGTGCCCTCGGTGGTCTCGCGTGCGGACGCGGCCGACGCGGCGGATGCTGACTGCGTGCTCACGAGTACGACCTCCGCTGGTCCGGAGCCGGGATCTGGGCGCCCTTGTACTCGACGGCGATGCCGCCGAGGGGGTAGTCCTTGCGCTGCGGGTGGCCCTGCCAGTCGTCCGGCATCATGATCCGCGTCAGGGCCGGGTGTCCGTCGAAGAGGATCCCGAAGAAGTCGTAGGTCTCGCGTTCGTGCCAGTCGTTGGTCGGGTACACGGAGACCAGCGACGGGACGCGCGGGTCGCTGTCGGGGGCGCTGACCTCGAGCCGGATCAGCCGGTTGTGGGTGATCGAGCGCAGGTGGTAGACGGCGTGCAGTTCGCGGCCCTTGTCGTTCGGGTAGTGCACCCCGCTGACGCCGGTGCACAGCTCGAAGCGCAGGGCCGGGTCGTCGCGCAGGGTGCGGGCGACGGTGGGCAGGTGCTCGCGCTCGATGTGGAAGGTCAGCTCGTCGCGGTCGACGACCGTCTTCTCGATGGCGTTGCCGGGGACGAGTCCCTGCTCCTCCAGGGCGCCCTCCAGCTCGTCGGCGACCTCGTCGAACCAGCCGCCGTAGGGGCGGGCCGCCGGTCCCGGGAGGCGGACCGAGCGGACCAGGCCGCCGTAGCCGGAGGTGTCGCCGCCGTTCGCGGCGCCGAACATGCCGCGCTGGACGCGGATCTCCTCGCCTCCCTCGCCGCGCCGGCCGGGGAGGTTGGCGGCCGAGAGGTCCTTCTCGGGGTTCGCCCCGTTCACCGGGCCGTTCGCGCCGTTGGTGCCGTTCGCGCCGCTCACCGCAGCAGCCCCTTCATCTCGATCGTGGGCAGGGCCTTGAGCGCCGCCTCCTCCGCCTCGCGGGCCGCTTCCTCGGCGTTCACGCCGAGCTTGGAGGACTGGATCTTCTGGTGGAGCTTGAGGATCGCGTCCATGAGCATCTCGGGCCGGGGCGGGCAGCCGGGGAGGTAGATGTCGACCGGGACGATGTGGTCGACGCCCTGGACGATCGCGTAGTTGTTGAACATGCCGCCCGATGAGGCGCAGACGCCCATGGAGATCACCCACTTGGGGTTGGGCATCTGGTCGTAGACCTGCCGCAGGACGGGCGCCATCTTCTGGCTGACCCGGCCGGCGACGATCATCAGGTCGGCCTGGCGCGGCGAGCCGCGGAAGACCTCCATGCCGAAGCGGGCGAGGTCGTAGCGTCCGGCGCCGGTCGTCATCATCTCGATGGCGCAGCAGGCCAGGCCGAAGGTGGCCGGGAAGACGGACGCCTTGCGCACCCAGCCCGCGGCCTGCTCGACGGTGGTGAGCAGGAATCCGCTCGGCAGCTTTTCTTCGAGTCCCATGTCGTTAAAGGCCCCTCAGTCCCATTCCAGGCCGCCGCGCCGCCATACGTACGCGTACGCGACGAAGACGGTGAGCACGAAGAGCAGCATCTCCACGAGCCCGAAGATCCCCAGGGCGTCGAAGGTGACGGCCCAGGGGTAGAGGAAGACGATCTCGATGTCGAAGACGATGAAGAGCATCGCCGTCAGGTAGTACTTGATGGGGAAGCGCCCGCCGCCGGCCGGCGTGGGGGTCGGCTCGATGCCGCACTCGTAGGCCTCGAGCTTCGCGCGGTTGTACCGCTTCGGACCGATCAGCGTGGCCATGACCACGGAGAAGATCGCAAAGCCTGCCCCGAGCGCTCCCAGTACGAGGATGGGCGCATACGCGTTCACCGCTCCTCGCTCCTCTCAGTCGGCACTGACTGCTGGCGGTTGCACTGGGCTCACACCCGCCCCACCGGTCCCACGAGCCCCGCTCGTCCCGGGCGAAGATCGAGAACATGTGAAGCAGGTCACAAGCCCAACTGCCTCGCATCTTATGCCCGACACTCTGTGATCTGCGACACGGGGTATTCCACAAGCTTTGTGATCTCCACCACCTGACGAAGGATCATGAAGTCGGATGATGGGTGATCTTCACACCCGAAGCGTTCACTTGATCACCAGAAGTGACAATCTCGCCGGTCGTCGCAGGCCGGAGGGGTCGTCTCAATATCAAGAGACTTCCCGCGCATGCAAATTGGCCTTGGACCGGGTGTCCTGATAGTGGCCCCCGTTCACACATCGGGGGGACGCGCGCGACCGATGTGGACGGGTCCGGGGCGCGTGCGCGCGTTCACGAAGTCCTGGCGCGCGGGACGCCGCCGTTCCGGTAACCGTTCCGTGACCTCCGCCACACCCGTGCGAGGTCCAGGAGAACCGGGCTTGGCCAACCACCCCAACCGGTGGTAGGCGTGGGGCAATTCGGACGTAATGATCAAAGACCGTGATCAAGGGCTTGATCACGGTCGCCCGCAATGTCCGTTACGGCGTCAATAAAGAGCGACACGCCGGGATTCCGGGTCACGGTTCAACAACTGTGGCGCAGCACACGTTTCTTGAAGATGTGAAGGAGCCCCTGGTACCGGTTGTTCCCATGTCCCACACCGCTCACATACGCAGCCACCGGAAGCCCCGCCGCAACGCGCCGGCCCTCGCCGTGCGGGCCGGAGTTGCCGGTGGCGTCCTCGGCACCCTGGCCGTCGCCGGCGCGTCCGGCTCGGCCGACGCCGCCGAGCCGGTGACGCAGACCCTCGAACTGCCCACCCTGACGGCCGATCTGGCCGCCCAGGCGGCGCAGTCGGCCGACGCCACCGAGCAGGCCGCCGCGCACTACCAGCTGCAGGCCGAGCGTGACGCGGCCGCCGCGAAGGCCGCCAAGCAGGCGCAGGCGGACCTCGCCGCGGCCAAGAAGAAGGCCGCGGAGGCCAGGAAGAAGGCCCAGGAGGAGGCCCGCAAGGAGGCGGCGGCCCGCGCCTCGCGCGCCGCCGAGCGGGAAGCGCTCACCACCACGGCGCAGACCACCTCGACGACCACGACCACGTCGACGTCCTCGTCCGAGTCCTCGTCCTCGTCGGACTCCACTCCGGCGTCCACCCCCGCCTCCGACTCCACCGGCTCGTCCACGGCGACCGGTTCGGCCGCCGCGATCGTCAGCTTCGTGAAGGCGCAGATCGGCAAGGCGTACATCCCCGGCGCCACCGGCCCCTCCGCCTACGACTGCTCCGGCCTGACGCAGACCGCCTTCAAGCAGGTCGGCATCAGCCTGCCGCGCGTCTCCCAGGACCAGTCGACCGTCGGCACCCAGGTCTCGCTGAGCAACCTCCAGCCGGGCGACATCCTGTACTGGGGCAGCGCGGGCTCGGCGTACCACGTCGCGGTGTACGTCGGTGACGGCATGTTCGTGGGCGCGCAGAACTCGTCCACCGGTGTCGTGGAGCGTCCGCTGTCCTACGACCCGCCCACCGGCGCCGTGCGGGTGCTCTGAGCACTCCCCGCACCTTCCCGCGCACGTAAGGGCCGCAGCCGCTCGGGGGCAGCGGCCCTTACGTCGTCCCCCGCGCGGCATCCCCGGCGCCCACCGGCCCGCCGGGTCTCCAGTCGGCACGCGCGTGCTCCCCGGCGCACCTCCCGCGGCGCGCCCGCGCCTCACGGGCGGCTCCCCGCGCGTCTCCGGCACGCCCAGGCGCTCCCCGGACGCCTCCCGGGCCCCCGAGCGCCTACCGCGCCTCTCCCAGGCCGCCCAAGCGCCTCGCGCGGCTCCCGCGCCTCCCGGGCCCCCGGAGCGCCTCGCGCGCCTTCCAGGCCGCCCCAACCGCCTCACGCGGCTCCCGCGCTTCCCAGGCGCCTCACCCGCCCTCCACGCCCTCCCGGGCGCCGTGACGGCTCCCGCGACCCCGGACGCCGTACGCGGCGGCCCACGGCCCGCGGAAGGCCCGGCGCCCGCCCGGGCGGCCCCGCCGGCCGCTTCCCCCGTCACGCCCCCGGTGCCGGGCTCGGTGACGACGGTGCCCAGGCCGGGCCGGCGGGACGCGGCGCGCGCCTGCCGGGTCGCCGAGGGGGCCGTGTCCAGCGCCCGACCGGCCCCCGGCCCGTGGTCACGCCTTCGGGGCCACCTTGCTCAGGCCGTTGATGATGCGGTCCATCGCGTCGCCGCCCGTGGGGTCGGTGAGGTTCGCGAGGAGCTTGAGGGTGAACTTCATCAGGACCGGGTGCGTCAGACCCCGCTGGGCGGCGATCTGCATGACCTTCGGGTTGCCGATGAGCTTCACGAAGGCGCGGCCGAGCGTGTAGTAGCCGCCGTAGGTGTCCTTGAGGACGCGCGGGTAGCGCTGGAGGGCGATCTCGCGCTGGGCGGGCGTCGCGCGCGCGTGGGCCTGCACGATGACGTCGGCGGCGATCTGGCCGGACTCCATGGCGTAGGCGATGCCCTCGCCGTTGAAGGGGTTCACCAGGCCGCCGGCGTCGCCGACGAGCAGCAGTCCGCGCGTGTAGTGGGGCTGGCGGTTGAAGGCCATGGGGAGGGCGGCGCCGCGGATCGGGCCGGTCATGTTCTCGGGGGTGTAGCCCCAGTCCGCCGGCATGGAGGCGCACCACGCCTTGAGGATCTCGCGCCAGTCCAGCTCCTTGAAGGCGGCGGAGGTGTTCAGCACGCCGAGGCCGACGTTGGACGTGCCGTCGCCCATGCCGAAGATCCAGCCGTAGCCGGGCAGCAGGCGCTCCTGGGGGCCGCGGCGGTCCCACAGCTCCAGCCAGGACTCCAGGTAGTCGTCGTCGTGGCGCGGGCTCTCGAAGTACGTCCGCACCGCGACGCCCATCGGGCGGTCCTCGCGGCGGTGCAGGCCCATGGCGAGGGACAGCCGGGTGGAGTTGCCGTCGGCGGCGACGACGAGCGGCGCGTGGAAGGTGACCTCGCGCTTCTCCTCGCCGAGCTTGGCGGTGACGCCGGTGATGCGGCCGGTGCGGTCGTCGACGACGGGACCGGAGACGTTGCAGCGCTCGTGGAGCCGGGCGCCGGCCTTCTGGGCGTTGCGGGCGAGCTGCTCGTCGAAGTCGTCCCGCTTGCGGACGAGTCCGTAGTCCGGGAAGGAGGCGAGATCCGGCCAGTCGAGCTGGAGCCGGACACCGCCGCCGATGATGCGCAGGCCCTTGTTGCGCAGCCAGCCGGCCTCCTCGGAGATGTCGATGCCCATGGCGACGAGTTGCTTGACCGCGCGCGGGGTGAGGCCGTCACCGCAGACCTTCTCGCGGGGGAACTCGGTCTTCTCCAGGAGCAGGACGTCGAGACCGGCCTTGGCGAGGTGGTACGCGGTCGTGGAGCCGGCTGGCCCCGCGCCCACGACGATCACATCGGCGGTGTGGTCGGAGAGGGGCTCGGTCACGGCGGGATCTCCCCAAGGTTCGAAATCTGCGTGCCGACCGGCACTGGACATGGGCAGTCTATTCAGCAGAATTGATCACCCGGCTGAAGGGCTGCCCAGTGAACGGACGTCTCCCCGAGGTACGGCTGCGCGTTCCCACTCACGAGGACGCCGTCGCCTGGCACCGGATCTTCGCCGACCCGGAGGTCATGGAGTTCCACGGCGGCGCCCCCGCGGCCCTGTCGGTCTACGAGGAACTCACCGCGCGCCAGCGCCGGCACGACGCGGAACTCGGCTTCTGCCTGTGGACCGTGCTGGACGAGTCCGGCGGGGTCGTCGGCTTCACCGGCGCGCAGCCGTGGCGGCCGCGGTGGGGGCCGGTGGGCGAGACGGAGATCGGCTGGCGGCTCGGGCGGGCGGCCTGGGGCCGGGGGTACGCCACCGCGGCGGCCCGGGAGACCGTCCGGCGCGTGCGGGCGGCCGGACTGCCGGGTGTGGTGGCGATGGTGCGGCCGGGCAACGAGCGGTCGATCGCGGTGACCCGGCGGCTCGGCATGGTGCGGGCGGAGAGCTACGCCCACCCCACGCCGGACGACACGGCGCTGTGCTTCCGGCTCGATCTGCGGACCGACCCGGCGCCCGGCGACGACTCCCGCCTCGCACACGCTTGATAGCCACCCGTCACGGAACGGCACCCTTCGAGATGCCGGCCGGTGCACCCGGCGGCGGGGCCTCAGCTCTCCTTGAAGCCCCGGTGCAGCGCGACCACACCGCCGGTGAGGTTGCGCCACGCCACCTTCGACCAGCCGGCCTCGCGCAGCCGCCCGGCGAGCGCGGGCTGGTCGGGCCAGGCCCGGATGGACTCGGCGAGGTAGACGTACGCGTCCGGGTTGGAGGACACCGAGCGCGCGACCGGCGGCAGCGCCCGCATCAGGTACTCGGTGTAGACGGTGCGGAACGGCGTCCAGGTCGGGTGCGAGAACTCGCAGATCACCACGCGTCCGCCGGGCCGGGTGACCCGGTACATCTCCCGCAGGGCGGCGTCCGTGTCCTGCACGTTGCGCAGCCCGAAGGAGATCGTCACCGCGTCGAAGGTGTCGTCCTTGAAGGGCAGCCTCGTCGCGTCGCCCGCGGTGAACGGCAGCCAGGTGTGCCTCTTCTTGCCGACCTGGAGCATGCCGAGGGAGAAGTCGCAGGGGACGACGTAGGCGCCCGTCCGCACGAAGGGCAGCGAGGAGGTGGCCGTGCCCGCGGCGAGGTCCAGGACCTTCTGCGCGGGGCGCGCGTCGACCGCTCTCGCCACCTCCTTGCGCCAGCGCCGGTCCTGGCCGAGCGACAGCACGTCGTTCGTCAGGTCGTACCGTTCCGCGACGTCGTCGAACATCGAGGCGACTTCGTGCGGCTGCTTGTTCAGGGAGGCGCGGGTCACCCGTCCATTCTTGCAGCCCGGTCCCCGGGCGCGGGCCCCGGCTCCCCGCGCCGCCGGGCCCCCCGGGGGCCGCTCAGCGGCGCCGGAAAACCAGCCGTCCCGCCACGACCGTCGCCACGCACGTCCCCGTGCCGCGTGCGCGCAGTTCGGCCTCGTCGCGCACGTCGAAGACCGCGAAGCGGGCCGCGGAGCCCGGTTCGCGCGCGGGCGGCCGCTCGGGCGGCAGTCCGGCGGCGAGGGGGTCCAGGCAAGGGGTGCCGCCGGGCCGGCCCAGGCGGCCCACGACGCCGAGCCCGGTGCGGTGCACGGCGTCCCGCACCGCGCGCCTGCGCAGGGGCTCGCAGGCCGCCCCGACCGTGCCGTGGGCGAACATGCGCTGTGCCCCGCGCCGGGCGCTCGCGCCCCAGCGGGCGTCGTCGAGGGCGAGCGCGGCGAGCGCGTCGCCGGTCAGCGGCTCGGTGCCCAGGGTGTCGGCCTCCCGGGGGTCCGGGTGGTAGGCCTCCTCCAGCAGTTCGGTGCCGTGGAGGTTGACGAAGCCGGGCGTGAGGATGCCGGGCCAGGTGCGCACGCGCGCCTGCGGGTGCGCGGCGGACAGCTCCTCCAGGAGGCCGACGGCCTCGGTCCACTCGCCCTTGACGAGCAGGGCGTGGCCCCGGGAGTCCGCGTGGATCGTCAGCACGGCGGCCCTAGTTGGACGCGAGCAGCTTCAGCTCGGGGTGGGCGGTGCCGCCCGCGATGGCGGTGGAGGAGATGTGCGAGACCACGCGGTCGTCGACGGGGTCGTCCGCCGGGTCGTCGTGGACGACGAGGTGCTCGTACGTCGTGGAGCGCTGCGCCGGGACGCGGTCCGCCTTGCGGATCAGGTCGATGATCTCCATGCGGTTGGAGCGGTGCTTGGCGCCGGCCGAGGAGACCACGTTCTCCTCCAGCATGATCGAGCCGAGGTCGTCCGCGCCGTAGTGCAGGGAGAGCTGGCCGACCTCCTTGCCGGTGGTCAGCCAGGAGCCCTGGATGTGGCGGACGTTGTCCAGGAAGAGGCGGGCGATGGAGATCATCCGAAGGTACTCGAAGAGCGTGGCCTGCGTCCGGCCCTTCAGGTGGTTGTTCTCCGGCTGGTAGGTGTACGGGATGAAGGCGCGGAAGCCGCCGGTGCGGTCCTGCACGTCCCGGATCATCCGCAGGTGCTCGATGCGCTCGGCGTTGGTCTCGCCGGTGCCCATGAGCATGGTGGAGGTGGACTCCACGCCCAGCCGGTGCGCCGTCTCCATGATCTCCAGCCAGCGCTCGCCGCTCTCCTTGAGGGGCGCGATGGCCTTGCGGGGCCGCGCGGGCAGGAGTTCGGCGCCGGCGCCGGCGAAGGAGTCCAGGCCCGCCTCGTGGATGCGGGTGATGGCCTCCTCGACCGGGACCCCGCTGATCCGGGCCATGTGGTCGACCTCGGACGCGCCCAGCGAGTGGATCACGAGCTGCGGGAAGGCGTCCTTGATGGCCTTGAAGTGCGTCTCGTAGTACTCGACGCCGTAGTCCGGGTGGTGGCCGCCCTGGAACATGATCTGGGTGCCGCCGAGTTCGACGGTCTCCGCGCAGCGGCGCAGGATGTCGTCGAGGTCGCGGGTCCAGCCCTTCTCCTTGTCCTTGGGGGCCGCGTAGAAGGCGCAGAACTTGCACGCCGTGACGCACACGTTCGTGTAGTTGATGTTCCGCTCGATGATGTACGTGGCGATGTGCTCGGTGCCCGCGTACAGGCGGCGGCGCACGGCGTCGGCGGCGGCGCCGAGGGCGTGCAGGGGCGCGTCGCGGTAGAGGCCGAGCGCCTCCTCGGGCGTGATGCGTCCGCCCGCCGCGGCTCGGTCGAGCACGGACTGGAGGTCGGCCTTCTCGGTCACCGGGCGTCCCTTTCGTCAAGCGGTGGGGGCAGACCGAACCAGCCTACGTCAGCCGTTTCGGGGCGAAGACGTCAGGCCGCGTACGCGCCGATCAGCAGCCCGAGGAGGGTGCCCGCGAGGAGGAACGGGCCGAAGGGCACGGCCGTCCTGCGGTCCGCCCGCCGGGCGAGGACGAGCGCGCCGCCGTACAGCGCGCCGAGCAGGAACGCGGCGAAGGTGCCGAGCAGCACGGTGGGCCAGCCGTACCAGCCGAGTACGGCGCCCGCCCCCACGGCCAGTTTCACGTCGCCGAAGCCCATGCCGCCCGGGTTGATCAGGTGCAGCACGAGGTGGCCGGCGCCGAGGGCGAGCGCGCCGTACAGCGCGGTGGGCCAGTGGCCGGCGTGTTCGGGCAGCAGGGCGGTGAGGCCGAGCAGGGCGAGGGCGGCGGCGGCGAGCGGGAGGGTCAGCGGGTCGGGCAGCCGCCGCACCCGGAGGTCGACGGCGGCGAGCAGCACGCCGACGGGCGCGAGCAGCAGCCAGACCGCGAGTTCGGGCCGGGTGCCGGTGGCCGCGGCGAGCACCGCGCAGACGAGCGCGCCGGCGGTGGCCAGGGGCACGGCGGAGGGAACCCGGGCCGGAACACGGGAGGACGCGTCCGGCCCGCCGGGGGCGGGCGGGGAGGGGTACGGCACGTCCGCCGCCGGGGTGCCCGGCGCACCGCTCGACGCCCCGCCGGCCGGCTCCCCCTTGCTCACGCCCCCGCCGGCCGGCTCCCCCTTGTCCGCGCCCTCGTCGGTCGCGCACCGCCGTCCGCACCGGGCGGCGCCCAGCCAGCCGCGTACCGGGTGGCCGTCGGGGCACCGGTCCCGCCAGGGCTCGCCGGCGGGGACGGAGAAGCGGTAGGCGGCGCGGGGCAGCAGCGTGCCCGCCAGCGCTCCCCAGGCCGCGGCGGCGAGCACCAGCGGTCCGGTGTCCGTCGCGTCCACACTTCCCCCCGTCGTCCGTGTGGCTGCCGAGGCCGCCGCCCGCCGGGCGGTCCGGCGCCCGGTGCGCAGCAGCGTAGTGACGGCGGGCTACGGCCGCAGCAGCTCCACCTTCACGTCCGCCGGGAAGCCGGTCGTCGGCCCGACGCGGCGGGCGAACTCGGCGACGGCCTCCAGTTGCGGGGCGCCGAAGCTGAAGTCGAGCGTGGTGAAGTACTGCGCCAGCGTCGCCTCGTCGAACGCCTCCCAGCGCGCGGCCTGTTCGGCGACCTTGCCGACCTCCTCCAGGGAGAGGTTGCGGGAGGCGAGGAAGGACTCGTGGGCCTTGCGGGTGATGACCGGCTCGCGCTCCACGTAGTCCCGGCGGGCCGCCCAGACCGCGAAGACGAACGGCAGGCCGGTCCACTCCTTCCACAGCGCGCCCAGGTCGTGGACCTGGAGCCCGTAGCGCGGGCCGTCGACGAGGTTGGCGCGCAGGGCCGCGTCGCCGATGAGGACGGCGGCCTGTGCCTCCTGCATCATCAGGCTGAGGTCGGGCGGGCAGGTGTAGTAGTCGGGCCGGACGCCGTACCGGTCGGCGAGCAGGAGCTGGGCGAGCCGGACCGAGGTGCGGGAGGTCGAGCCGAGGGCGACCCGGGCGCCGTCCAGCCGGTCCAGCGGGACCTGGGAGACGATCACGCACGACATCACCGGGCCGTCGCAGCCGACGGCGATGTCCGGGAAGGCGACGAGGTCGTCGGCGTTGCGCAGGAACTCGACGAGGGTGACGGGCCCCATGTCGAGGTCGCCGCGCACGATCTGCTCGCTCAGCTTCTCCGGGGTGTCCTTGGTCAGCTCGAAGTCGAGGAGGGTGCCGGTTCTCGCGAGCCCCCAGTAGAGGGGCAGGCAGTTCAGGAACTGGATGTGGCCGACACGCGGCCGGGTGCGAGACATGTCCACATCGCGAGACTAGTCCCCTTGTCGTACGGTGCCGGGACCGGCCCCGCCGCCAAACGGGCTAGCGAAGGTTCAAACGTCCGGGTGACGTGATCTTGACCCCTATCGCCTTCGGCTGCCCCCGTGCTAAGCTCGCCGCAAGTTGCAGTTTGGTTTCCCTTGCAGTACAGAGCCTGCGGAGCATGTGACCGCGGGCTCTCGTCGTTTTCAGACGAATGCAGTTGTGCAGCACCGTACGCACGTGCAGGTTCTGGAGCAGGGCAACCCTTTTGAGCCCAAGGAGGGCTTATGGCTACCGGAACCGTTAAGTGGTTCAACGCCGAAAAGGGCTTTGGCTTCATCGCCCAGGAGGGCGGCGGCCCCGACGTCTTCGTTCACTACTCCGCGATCAACGCCTCCGGCTTCCGCTCCCTTGAGGAGAACCAGCAGGTGAGCTTCGACGTGACCCAGGGCCCGAAGGGTCCGCAGGCGGAGAACGTCACCCCCGTCTGAGTCACCGCCTGATCGCAGAACCTGAGTGCAGTACCCAAGGAGCCCCGCGCCTTCCGGCGACGGGGCTCCTGCCTTTTCCCGCCCGGGCCTCCGCCGGCCCGCACCGGTCATAATTAATCTGTCATAATTAATACAGCCAAAAATAGGCCCTAACTATACCTGAACAAGGTGCTTGTCCGGCTAACCCTTCACCCATTTGCCACGCATCCATCATCGAATGGCGGCGGTTATTCGCAACATGACGAAGGAAACGCGGGGGCGGACAGGCGAACCTCTCTCAGGGCGGCCCTGTCCGACTGCACGGCAGCCCATGCGGCTCGGCTCCCACACCTACCTGCCCGCACCGAACACCGTCGGGCCCACCAAGGGAGTTCTGGCCAAGGGCGGCCTCCTCGTCACACTGGAGGTGACCGAGGAGATCCTCCAGGAATTCATGGACGCCATGAATTCCCTGGAAAGACATGTCTCAAGACGGTGGGCGACTTCCGAGACGTGGCTCTGCGGCTCTCCGGCGGAATGAGCGAACCGGCCATGCATCCAGAATACATGGGATATCACCCGGATCCCGCCGTCGATTACGCGGCCGGCTACCCGGCCGCCGAGGTCCGCCACCCGGCGCCGCCCGACTCCTACTCCCTGCCGCTGATCCCCCCGGACTCCGCCTGGGACCCGGCGGAGGAGCTGGCCTTCATGCTGCGGGACAGCATGGAGCGCCAGCCGAGGATCCCGGCGGCGCGCACCGAGGACGAGCACGAGAACCCGGGTGACCCGGACGGGAAGAACCACCGCGACGCCCTGGTGGAGATCACGGCGGACCTGCCCCCGGTGCACATTCCTTCCCGCGGCCATCGAAAGGTCCGGGTAAGGCGGCGCGCGAGCGCGATTCGTGTCGCGAGTTATACGGCCGCCGCCCTGGCCACCACGATCGCTTCCGCCGTCAGTATCTTCGGCGGGCTGGTCGCCTACGATCCGCTGCGATTCGTGGCGACCACGCGAATCCACAGCGACATGGTCTCCTGGTGGCCCCTTCTCGTATTCGGCCCCTGGCTGGTCGCGTCGCTCTCCATTCTCCGCGCGTCGCTCCACCAGCGCCGGGCCTTTCACTCCTGGTCCGTGCTCCTGATCTTCTCGTTGATCGCGATGTCCCTGTGTGTCGCGGAGGCACCGAGGAACATCGTCGACACCGCGGCCGCCGCCCTGCCGAGTTTCGCCTCCCTCGCCTGTTTCCAGCAGGTGGTGCGCCAGATCACCCTCACCAGGCCACCGCGGCGGTCCCTGCCCCGGCACCGGGTGCGCTCCGGCGAGGCCGCCGACGAGCCGAAGGGCCGGGCCGCGGCGGACGGCGGGCCGCCGGGGCCCGGTGACCGGGTCCGGCCGCACCCCGCGGGCCGGGCGGAGGGCCGATGAAGGACTCCGTCACGGTGCACACGCCCCTCCCGGACGTCGCCCTCCTCCTGCCCCGGCAGCAGATGGCCCTGGACTGCGCCCTGTGCGGACGCCCGCTGGGCGTGAACGGGCGGGTGCTGGGCGAAGTGCGGCACCGGGGACTGCTGTTCCGGCTCTGGGGCTGCGTCCTCGGCTGCCGGCCGACCCCGTAGCCGCGGCCCCCCGGGCGGGCGGCCGGCGCGGTCCGCTACGTTGCCTGCCCATGACCGACGCCGAGGACTTCCTGACCGCCGCCCGCACCTTCTACGACACCGTCGCCGAGGACTACGCCGGGCACTTCCGGGGTCAGCTCGTCGAGAGGCCGCTGGAGCGGGCGCTGCTCGGCGCGTACGCCGAACAGGTCGGCCCCGGCGGGACGGTCGCCGACGCCGGCTGCGGCCCCGGCGAGATCACCGCCCACCTGGCCGGCCTGGGCCTGGACGTGCACGGGGTGGACCTGTCCGCGTCCATGGTCGCCATCGCCCGCCGCGAGCACCCCGCCCTGCGTTTCGAGCGGGGCTCGATGCTGGAGCTGTCCGCAGCGGACGGTTCGCTGGCCGGGGTGGTGTCCTGGTACTCCAGCATCCACGTCCCGGTGGAACGACTCCCGTCGCTGTTCGCCGAGTTCCACCGCGTGCTCGCACCCGGCGGCCGCCTCCTGCTCGCCTTCCAGGCGGGGGACGTGCCGCTGCGGCTCGACCGCCCCTGGGGCCGGGACGTGGTGCTGGACTTCCACCGGCGCCGCCCCGAGCGGATGGGCGAGCTGCTGACCGAGGCGGGTTTCGCCGTCCACTCCAGCACCGTGCGGGAACGGGTGGAGGCGCACGGCGAGTCAGCCCCGCAGGCGTTCCTTCTCGCCCGCAAGGAAGGCTGACCAGGCGACGGGCGACACGGTGAGCCTGGCGGCGGCGGGCCGCTTGGAATCACGGACGTGAACGGCGGTTGCCTCGGCGGCGACCTCGACGCAATCGCCGCCCTCACCGTCGCTGTAGCTGGACTTGAGCCAGTTGTACCCGAGTTCGACGCAATCGCCGCCCTCGCCGCTGCTGTAGCTGGACTTGAACCAGGTCAGGTCCTCGAAACTCATAGCTCCTCCAGCTTCTGCGTCATGAGCTTTCGGGACTCCAAGGGGCTGAGTGCCATCGCGCGCATGATCCCATAGCGGTCGGCGATCTTCCGGACCTCCTCCCGGTCCGTGACGAGCTGAGGGAAGCCTTGCGCTTCCAGGTAGGCCACTGACCCATGCCCCTTGGGCACCAAGAGGTTGAACGCGCTGCCCAAGCTGGGGTGTTCCTCGACGCGGGTCGGCATCACCTGGATCTCCACGTTCTTCATGCCGCTGACGTCCAAGAGGTGGCGCAGTTGATCCGCGTGGATGCGCGGCCCGCCGATCGGCCGGTCGAGCACCACCTCTTCGAGGATGTAGCTCACGATGGGCGGCGGCCACCTCTCGAACACCTGCTGGCGTGAAAGACGGTCGGCCACCCGCTTCTCGATCGTCTCCTCGCTGAGGAAGGGCCGTCGCTTGGCGAACACCACCCGTGCGTACTCCTCGGTCTGCAACAGGCCCTGTACGGCGTGATTGGAGTAGTGGTGGAGTTCCACCGCCTCCGCCTCCATCGCCGCATAGCTCCGGTACCACTCCGGATGCCGGGTGCGCGCTCTGGCCATGGCCTCCTCCACCTGGGGGATGATCTCCGTGAGCAGCCCGCCCGTCTTGAAGATCTCGTCCGCCCGCCGCAGGAACTCCGGCCTGGGCGTCCGTACTCCCCGCTCCATGGCCGAGATCTGGTCCGGCCCGTACCCCACCAGATCGCCGAACTCGCGCTGGCTCAGCCCCGCCCGCTCCCGCAGCAGCTTCAACTGCCTGCCGATCACGGCGAAGACCGCCGCCGCCCCGTTCGCCTCGGCCGGAGTCTCCGGCCTCCGCTCCTCAGTCACCGCACCCTCCGACAAACCGTACGTCACACCGACCGCGCCCGTACGGCTACGCAGAGTCGCCGGGTCGCCCCTGGTCAGGGTAGGGAGAACCGGCCACTCTCGGTGAGGTGAACGTAGAAATCTCCACCCCCGGGACCGAACTCGTCCAGCGGCTCAGCGCGACCCCCCGCGGTGCCCGGCTGGCCCGGCGGCTGACCGGTGCCGCGCTCGCCACCTGGGGACACCCCTACGACGGCGACCTCAGCCAGAGCGCCCAGCTCGTCGTGGCCGAGCTGGCCGCCAACGCCGTCACCCACGGTCGCGTCCCCGGCCGGGACTTCGAGCTGCGGCTCGGTCTGCGCCCCCACGAGAACACCCTGCGTATCGAGGTGAGCGACGCGCGCGGTGACCGCACCCTGCGCCACGTGGACGGCGGCCCGCTCGACGAGCACGGCCGCGGGCTCGTCATCGTCCAGGTGCTGGCGTCCGACTGGGGCGTCACGGCGCGGGACGTCGGCAAGACCGTCTGGGTGGAACTGCCGCTCAGCGCAGGGCGGCGACCGTGTCCGCGAAGGCCCGGGCCGGCGGACTGAGCGCGTCCCAGCGGCGGACGGCCCAGCCGACGGTCAGGGGGCGCAGGCCGGGCAGGGGGACCAGGCGCACCGGGCCGTCGCCGGGGACGGGCAGCCCGGGTACGGCGGGGACGACCGCCCGGCCCACGCCCAGTTCGGCCAGGAGCAGCGCGGTGTCCCAGTCGGCGACGCTCGGCTCGTGCGCGAGCAGCACGCCCCGCTCCGCGCACGCCGCTTCGAGGTGGGCGGCGGAGGTGGAGTTGGGCGGGAGCCGGATGAGCCGGGTGCCGGACAGCTCCGCGGGGTCCAGGTGCGGGCGGGCGGCCAGCGGGTCGTCCGCGTGGACGGCGAGCAGCCACGGCAGTTCCACGACGGTGCGCTGCTCGATGCCGCGGACCGGCGGGCCGATGGTGATCCAGGCCAGGTCGAGCGTGCCGTCGGCGAGGGCGTCGAAGCTGCCCCGGCCGGAACTGACCGTGCGGAACTTCAGGTTGACGTCGGGATGGCGGCGGCGGAACGCGACGACCGCGTCGGACATGAAGTGCCGGACGGTCGTCGCGCCGGTGGCCAGGCGGACGTGCCCGCTGTGGCCGTCGACCAGGTCGCGCAGGCGCCGTACGGCCAGGTCCAGGCCGTTGATGCCCTCGGCGGCGGCGGCCTCCAGCAGGCGCCCGGCCCGGGTCGGGACCACCCCGCGCGGCTGGCGCTCCAGCAGGGCCACACCCGTCTCCCGCTCCAGCCGGCGGACGTGCTGGCTGACGGCGGACTGGGTGCAGCCGAGGTCGCGGGCGACCGAACT
Organism: Streptomyces sp. NPDC025833; assembly: GCF_055558055.1. Lineage (NCBI taxonomy): Bacteria > Bacillati > Actinomycetota > Actinomycetes > Kitasatosporales > Streptomycetaceae > Streptomyces > Streptomyces sp. NPDC025833. Next base: position 80,694 of record NZ_JBVHNF010000007.1, on the reverse strand, counting down.
CAGGCTGCCCGCACGGCACACGGACACGAACACCCGTAGATCGTCGAGGGTCACAACACCCAAGCTAACACTTGGGTTTGACAAGCAAACCCAAGGATTGACTGGATGGTGGGGGCGTACCAGGATCTCCCGTGGGCCGCGACCGACCCAGGCGGCAACCCGCTCCACGCCCCCCGCGGGGTCCGGACCGACGCGGGACCGGCGGGAGCGGGTGCCGACCGCCGGCTAGGGCGCGTACAGGCTCTCCACCTCGGTCGCGAAGTCCCGCATGATGCGGTCGCGGCGGAGCTTCATCGAGGGGGTCAGGTGCCCGGCCGCCTCCGTGAAGTCGACCGGCAGGACGACGAACCGGCGGATGGTCTCCGGCCGGGAGACCAGCTTGTTCGCCTCGTCCAGCGCCCGTTGCAGGACGGCCGTCAGTTCGGCGTCGTCGGCGAGGAGTTCGGGCGGCACCGGGTGCTTGCCGAGCATCCGGCGCCAGTGGGTGGTGCCGTCGGGGTCGAGCGTGATGAGGGCCGACACGTACGGCCGGGCGTCGCCCACCAGCATCACCTGGGAGATCAGCGGGTGCCGGCGCAGCCAGTTCTCCAGCGGGGCCGGGGCCACCGACTTGCCGCCCGCCGTGATGAGCAGTTCCTTCTTGCGGCCGGTGATGGTCAGATAGCCCTCGTCGTCCAGTGCGCCGAGGTCGCCGGTGGCCAGCCAGCCGTCACGGGTCGCGGGGACCACTCCCCCGGCCTGCGGGTCCCAGTAGCCGCGCAGCACGTGGTCGCCGGCGAGGAGGATCTCGCCGTCCGCCGCGATCCGCACGCGGGTGCCGGGCATCGGCCAGCCGACCGTGCCGAGGCGGGGTCTGAGGGGCGGGGTGACCGTCGACGCGCCGGTGGTCTCCGTGAGGCCGTAGCCCTCGAAGATCTCGATGCCCGCGCCCGCGTAGAACGCGGCGAGGGGCCGGCCGAGCGGGGAGCCGCCGCAGATCGCGTACCGGACCCGGCCGCCCATGGCGGCGCGCAGGCGGCGGTAGACGAGGGGGTCGTAGAAGGCGCGCTGGGCCTTCAGGGCGCCGCCGGGGCCGCCGGCGCCGGTCTGGCGGGCCTCCAGCGCCTCGCCGTAGCGCCGGGCCACGTCCGCCGCCCGGTCGAACACCGCGGACCGGCCGCCCGCCTCGGACCTGGCCCGCGCGGAGTTGTAGACCTTCTCCAGCATGTAGGGGATGGTCAGCAGGCAGGTCGGCCGGAACGCGGCCAGGTCCGGCAGGAGGTCGTCGGGGGCCAGGCTGGGGGCGTGGCCGAGGCGGACCCGGGCGCGGACACAGGCGATGGCCACCATCCGGCCGAAGACGTGGGACATGGGCAGGAAGAGCAGGACCGACGGCTCCTCGCCCCGCGCCTTGAAGACCGGGTGGAGGAGTTCGATGGCGTTGTCGACCTCGGCGAAGAAGTTGCCGTGCGAGAGGGCGCAGCCCTTGGGCCGGCCGGTGGTGCCGGAGGTGTAGATCAGGGTGGCGAGCGTGTCGGGGCCCAGCATGCCCCGGCGCACGCCCACTTCGCCGTCCGGCACCGCCGCGCCCGCGTCGGCGAGCCGGGCCACGTGGTCCTTCTCCATCACCCACAGGTGGCGCAGGTCGGGCAGGCGCGGGAGTTCGGGGCCGAGGGCGGCGGCCTGGGCGGCGGTCTCCGTGACGAGGGCGACCGCGCCGCAGTCGTGCAGGATCCACCGGGTCTGGAAGACGGACGAGGTGGGGTAGACGGGGACCGTCACCAGTCCGGCCGCCCAGGCCGCGAAGTCGAGCAGGGTCCAGTCGTAGGTGGTGCGGGCCATGACGGCGATCCGGTCACCGGGTCGCAGCCCCTCGGCGACCAGGCCCCGGGCGACCGCCTGCACCTCGGTGGCGAACCGGGCGGCCGTCACGTCCGTCCACCGGCCGCCGGGCAGCTTGCGGCTGAGCACGACCGCGCCGGGGTCCGCCTCCGCGTTCCGGTACGGCAGGTCGGCGAGGGAACCGTGGGTGACCGGGGGCGCGAACGCGGGTACGGCGGCCTCCCGCACCGCGCCGTCCAGCCGCCGCACCTCCGGCTCGACGAGCACCGGACAGCCGTCGTAGTCGACGGCGGAGACGGCGGGAAGGGCGGAGACCGGGGCACCGGAGGAGACGGGGACGGTCGGGAACGGGGTGGACACGGGCGGCTCCTCTGGCGTGCGTGCGCCGGCGGCGACCCTCGGGGAAACAGGGGTTACCGCTGTTCAGGCAGGTGATCGTACGACTCCGCTGTGAGGGGGGTGTGCGGGTTCCGGAAGGGTCCGGGGCCGGGGGTGTGCAGCCTCGGGGGTCGCGGGCGGGACGCGTGCGGCGCGGGGCGGCCGGGGGCGTGCGGGATCTCCGTCACCCCGTGTGCGCACTGACTTTACCTCCGGTAACCTTACTCCCCGGTAAGCAAATCGGACCCGAGTCGCGCGGGAGTCGCCCATGACCGGCCCGGCGGATGCCGTCACCCTCACCGCGGCGCCCGCGCTGGCGCCGCTGCTGCTCCGGGGCGCCCTGCGCTCCCCGTTCAGGCGGCCGGCCCCGGACGCGGACTTCCCGCGCGCCCGGCTGGTGCTGCCCCGGCTGCGCGTCGACCCGGTGCGGCTCGCCGCCTACGAGCGGGTCTGCGGCTTCCCGACCGGCGAGCCGGACCTGCCGGTCACCTATCCGCACGTCCTCGGCTTCCCGCTGGCCATGCGGCTGATGAGCGACCGGGACTTCCCGCTGCCGCTGCCGGGGCTGGTCCACACGTCGATCGGGATCGTCCGCCGGGGCGCGCTGCCGGCCGACGCGGAGTACGACCTGTCGGTGCGGATCGAGGGACTGGCCCCGCACCGGCGCGGCACGGAGGCGACGGTGGCGACCGGGCTGCGGCTGGGCGGTGAGACGGTGTGGGAGTCCCGCAGCACGTACCTGGCCCGGCACGGCGGCACCACCGCCGAGGAGCCGGCCCGGCCGCGGAGCGACTTGGCCGGACCGCCCCCGGTCGCGGCCCCGCACGGCGCCCCGGAGGGCGACCCGCGGTCCCGGCGGCCTTCCGGCGACGCGCAGGGCGCACCCGGCCCCGACGCGGACGCGGACGGATGGGGTCCGGACGGATGGGGTTCGGACGGAGCGGGCGGGGCCGGGGGCGAGGGGCCGGCGTCGGCCGTCTCGGCCCGGTGGCGGCTCGGCGGGGACGTGGGGCGGCGGTACGGCGCCGCCTCCGGGGACCGCAACCCCATCCACCTGCACCCCCTCACCGCCCGCCTGTTCGGCTTCCCGCGGGCCGTCGCTCACGGCATGTGGACGGTGGCCCGCTGCCTGGCCGCCCACGGCACACCCCAGGCGGCCGAGGTCCGGGCCCGGTTCCGGGCACCCGTCCTGCTGCCGGGCACGGTCACCTACGACGCCGACGGCACCGGGCGCTTCGCGCTGCGGGGCCCGGACGGCAGGCTGCACGTGTCCGGCGGGGTACGGGCGCTGCCCGGCACCGGACCGGACCCGGCCGTCCGGTGAGACAACACCCGCACCGCCTGACGCGGTTGACAGCACCTGGGGGTCTCGTACGCTGCCCCGCGTGATGAGACGCGTCGCACGGGGTGGGGGGTCGCCGCCATGACGGCGGCGCTGCTGGGAGCGGTTCGAGGAGCCGCTGGAGCAGGCCCGCGAACAGTGCGAGCGGGTGATGGCGGACCTGCGGGAGCACTACCGGCGCTGACCGGGCTCCGGCTCGTCCCGGCGGGCCTCCTCGGCCGGCGGGACCCACACGTCGCCCCGCATCAGACCGCCCAGCCCCGACCAGGCGAAGTCCATCAGCGTGGTCGCGGCCTGCCGGGCGGTGACACCGGGCGTGGTGTTGGCCCAGGCCGCGAGCGACTCCGCGGCACCGACCAGCGCCTCCGCCAGCCCGGCCACCTCGCGCTCGGGCAGGTCGGGGTCCCGGTGCGCCTCCCGGGCCGCCACCGCGATCAGCCGGGTGACGAACGCGACCAGCTCCGCGCGCATCGCGGCGACCTCGGCCGCGAAGGGCGCACCGTGCGTACGGGCCTGGAGGTGCAGCACCGACCAGCCGTCGGGATGCTCGGAGGTGTGCGCGAAGAACGCCCGCAGACCCTCCCAGAGCTGGCGGTCGGCGGGCAGCCCCGGCCCCACGGCCGCGCGGACTGCCTCCGTGAGCGCGGCGGCCTCACGGCGTATGCAGGCGGTGAAGAGGTCTTCCTTCGAGTTCAGGTACAGATAGACCAACGGTTTGGACACGCCCGCGAGTTCGGCGATCTCGTCCATCGACGCGGCCATGTACCCGCGCTGCCCGAAGATCCGTACGGCGGCGTCGAGCATCTGCCGCTCCCGCACCGCCCTCGGCATCCGTTTGGTCTTGACGGCACCCATGGGGTCAAGACTAGTGGGGCGCGGCAGCCCCGCCCCGTGCCCGTGACGCGTCGTCGGCCAGGTCCTCCTGGCTGCGGTTGGCGTCCAGGTTGGCCTTCATCCGGTCGACCCTGCCGACGATCCGCACGGAGGCGCGGTCCCGCTCCTTGCGCAGCGCCACCCAGCTGATCGGCGCCGACAGGATCAGGGAGAGCAGCAGCACCCACAGCAGGTTGGAGTCGCCGAAGCCGCGCGGGAAGATGCCCGAGTAGACGGCTCCCCAGACGATCACGAGGCAGCCCGCGAAGATACCGAGGCGCATCAGCGTGTAGCGGAGCATCTCAATCCACTCGTCCGATTCCAAAAGGGGTCATCGTCCAGTGAAGCACGCCCCGCGGACGATCGTGCAGGGGGGTCAGCCGAGCGGCAGCAGCATGACGACCTCGTCGCGGTCGTCGCCGGGCGCGACCCGGATGGCGTCGGGCACCCGGCCGACCTCCTTGTAGCCGCAGGAGGCGTAGAAGCGCTCCAGGCCGTGCCCGCCCCGGCAGGTCAGCCGGATCGCCTCGACGCCGTCCAGCCCGCGCGCCGCGTCCGCCGCGGCGGCCAGCAGGTCGCGGCCGTACCCCCGGCCCTGGTGCCGGGGGTGCACCATCACCGTGTACAGCCACACCCAGTGGGTCATCAGCCGGTGGGCGTTGCGGGTGAGGAACGCGGTGGCGGCCGGCCGCCCGGCGCCGTCGCGGCCGACGAGCAGCCGGGTGCGGCCCTCGGCCATCTGCGCGAGGTGCCGCACCAGTTCGGGCCGTATCTCCTCGCGGGTCACCGGGGGGACGAAGCCGACGGAACCGCCCGCGTTCGAGACGTCCGCCCACAGGTCGAGGAGGTCGTCGCGGAGGGCGGGGGTGACGGCCGGATCCAGGGTGAAGGCAAGTGACACGGGGCGAGCCTACCCATTACCGATCACCGGTCGCGGGCCGCTCCCCCCGGGCCGGGGTCACACCCGCATCGGCTGCGGCGAGTCGCGGCGGGCCGGGTCGGAGCCCTCGTACTCGCGGATGATCTCGTAGCGCGTGTTGCGCTCCACCGGGCGGAAACCGGCGTCGCGGATCAGCTCCAGCAGGTCCTCACGGGTCAGCTTGTTCGGCGTGCCGTAGTTGTCCGCGTCGTGGGTGATCTTGTACTCGACGACCGAGCCGTCCATGTCGTCCGCCCCGTGCTGGAGGGCGAGCTGCGCGGTCTGCACGCCGTGCATCACCCAGAAGACCTTCACGTGCGGGACGTTGTCGAAGAGCAGCCGGGAGACGGCGAAGGTCTTCAGCGCCTGTGCGCCGGTCGCCATCTGCGTGCGGGCCTGGAGGCGGTTGCGGATCTTGCCGTCCTTCATGTCCACGAAGTCGTGCTGGTAGCGCAGCGGGATGAAGACCTGGAAGCCGTTCGTCTCGTCCTGCAGCTCCCGCAGCCGCAGCACGTGGTCGACGCGGTGGCGCGGCTCCTCGATGTGGCCGTACAGCATGGTGCACGGGGTCTTCAGACCCTTCTCGTGCGCCAGCCGGTGGATGCGGGACCAGTCCTCCCAGTGGGTGCGGTGGTCCACGATGTGCTGCCGGACCTCCCAGTCGAAGATCTCCGCGCCGCCGCCGGTGAGCGACTCCAGGCCCGCGTCGATCAGCTCGTCCAGGATCTCGGACGCCGACAGGCCGGAGATCGTCTCGAAATGGTGGATCTCCGTCGCCGTGAACGCCTTCAGCGAGACGTCCGGCAGGGCGGCCTTCAGCTCGCGCAGCGACCGCGGGTAGTAGCGCCAGGGCAGGTTCGGGTGCAGGCCGTTGACGATGTGCAGTTCGGTGAGGTTCTCCGACTCCATCGCCTTGGCGAGCTTGACGGCCTCCTCGATGCGCATCGTGTACGCGTCCTTCTCGCCCGGCTTGCGCTGGAACGAGCAGTAGGCGCAGGAGGCCGTGCACACGTTCGTCATGTTGAGGTGGCGGTTCACGTTGAAGTGGACGACGTCACCGTTCTTGCGGGTGCGCACCTCGTGGGCGAGGCCGCCCAGCCAGGCCAGGTCGTCCGACTCGTACAGCGCGATGCCGTCCTCGCGAGTCAGCCGCTCACCGGAGCGGACCTTCTCCTCCAGCTCGCGCTTGAGCCCGACGTCCATGCCAACACCTTTCTCCGACAGCCCGACCAACGGTATCCCTAGACCTCTTCGGGCAGCTCCCCGACCCGGTTCTCCCACTTCGTGGACAGCACGATCGTGGTACGGGTCCGCGAGACGCCCCGGGTCCCGCTCAGCCGCCGGATGGTCCGCTCCAGGCCGTCGACGTCCGACGAGCGCACCTTGAGCATGAACGAGTCGTCGCCGGCGATGAACCAGCAGTCCTCGATCTCCGGCAGGTCCCGCAGCCGCTGGGCGACGTCCTCGTGGTCGGCCGCGTCGGACAGCGAGATGCCGATCAGCGCCGTGACCCCGAGACCGAGGGAGGCCGAGTCCACCGTGGCGCGGTAGCCGGTGATGACCCCGGCCGCCTCCAGCCGGTTGATGCGGTCGGTGACGCTGGGGCCCGACAGGCCGACCAGACGCCCCAGCTCCGCGTACGAGGCCCGGCCGTTCTCTCTCAGGGCCTGGATGAGCTGCCTGTCCACCGCGTCCATGCGTGAGAAGCCTTCCGGTGAAAGTTCCTGAAGTGATGAGAGGTAGTGCTACTCGCCCGCCGCGCCGCCGCCCAGCTCGCCCCGCCAGCGCCGGTACAGGCCGTGCTCCACGCCCGCGACGTCCAGCACCCGCCCGGCGACGAAGTCCACCAGGTCCTGGATGTGGGTGGCGCCCGCGTAGAAGGCCGGGGAGGCCGGCACCACCGTGGCCCCGGCGTCGTCCAGCGCGACGAGGTGCCGCAGGGTCTGGCCGTTCAAGGGGGTCTCCCGTACGGCCACGGCCAGCGTCCGGCGCTCCTTCAGCGTGACGCTCGCCGCGCGCTGGAGCAGGTCCTTGGACAGACCGAGCGCCACACCGGCCACACACGCGGTGGAGGCGGGCACGATGAGCATGCCCTTCGCCGGGTACGACCCCGAGGACGGCCCGGCCGCGAGATCGCCCGCGTTCCAGTACCGCACCCCGCTCACGTCCACGTCGAAGGTACCCGGCTTGCCGTCGGCGCCGCGGGCCAGCCACGCACGCAGGTCGTCCTGCCAGTGCGCGTCCCGGAACGAGATCCCCGTCTCGTCCAGCAGCGTGAGCCGGGAGGCCCGGCTGACCACCAGGTCCACCGCCTCCCCCGCCGCCAGCAGCGCCCGCAGCACGGCAGCCGCGTACGGGGTACCGGAAGCTCCGGACACCCCCACGATCCAAGGCACGCGCTGCGTTTCTCCTGCGTTCACACCTTGAGCGTACCGGCGGGCCCGGACGTGCTCAGGCCGGGTGGGGTCCCGGCCCTCAGACGGTCAGGCCGCGCACGAGGAGATCGAGCAGCGCGCACACGAACAGGGCAATGCCGATGAAGCCGTTGACCGAGAAGAACGCCCTGTTGAGGCGGGACAGGTCGTGCGGGCGGACGATGGTGTGCTCGTACCCGAAGGCAGCCGCCACGACCACCAGGCCCAGCCAGAAGAAGGCGCCGGCGTGGGTGGCCAGGCCGTACCAGACGAACAGGGCCGTGGTGACGGCGTGGCAGACGCGCGCGCCCCGGATGGCGGCCGGGATGCCGAAGCGGGCCGGAACCGACCGGACGCCGATCTCCCGGTCGGTCTCGACGTCCTGGCAGGCGTAGATCAGGTCGAAGCCGCCGATCCAGATGCCGACGGCCAGACCGAGGATCACCGCCGTCCAGGACCACTCGCCGCTGATCGCCAGCCAGCCGCCGATCGGGCCCATGGCCTGGGCGAGACCCAGGATGGCCTGCGGGAAGTCGGTGAACCGCTTCCCGTAGGGGTAGACCACCATCGGGACCACCGCGACCGGGGCGAGGGCCAGGCACAGCGGGTTGAGCAGGGCCGCGGCGCCGAGGAAGACCACCAGGGCGATCAGGGCGCCCGTCCAGGCGTGCCGCACCGACATCGCGCCGGTCACCAGCTCGCGCTGGGCGGTGCGCGGATTGCGGGCGTCGATCTCGCGGTCGATGATCCGGTTGACCGCCATGGCGAACGTGCGCAGGCCGACCATGCAGACGGTGACCAGGAGCAGCCTGCCCCAGTGGACGTTGCCGTCCCGCTCGTACATCGCCGTGAGGGTGGCGATGTAGGCGAACGGGAGCGCGAAGACCGAGTGCTCGATCATCACCAGGCGCAGGAACGCCTTGGTGCGGCCGGGCCGCGGGAGTGCCGCCGAGGCGCCGCTCACAGTCCGTACTCCTTCCAGCGGCGGTCCACCAGGGCCGCCGTATCAGGGTCCGACAGGACCATCTCCGGCCACCCGCCGTCGCGCGTGTACCCCTCCTCCGGCCACTTCCGCGTGGCGTCGATCCCCGCCTTGCCTCCCCAGAACTGCTGGTAGGAGGCGTGGTCCAGGTGGTCGACGGGGCCCTCGACGACGGTGAGGTCGCGGGCGTAGTCGGTGTTGCCGAGGGCCCGCCAGGCGACCTCGTGCAGGTCGTGGACGTCGCAGTCGGAGTCCACCACCACGATCAGCTTGGTGAGGGACATCATGTGCGCCCCCCACACCGCGTGCATCACCTTCTGCGCGTGCTTCGGGTACTTCTTGTCGATCGAGACGATCGCACAGTTGTGGAAGCCGCCCGCCTCGGGCAGGTGGTAGTCCACGATGTCCGGGACGATGATCTTCAGCAGGGGCAGGAAGAAGCGCTCCGTGGCCCGGCCGAGCGGACCGTCCTCCGTCGGCGGGCGGCCGACCACGATCGACTGGAGCAGCGGGCGCCTGCGCATCGTCACGCAGTCGATCCGCAGGGCCGGGAAGGGCTCCTGCGGGGTGTAGAAGCCGGTGTGGTCGCCGAAGGGCCCCTCGGGGAGCATCTCGCCCGGCTCCAGCCAGCCCTCCAGGACGACCTCCGCGTTCGCGGGCACCTGGAGCGGGACCGTCTTGCAGTCGACCATCTCGATCCGCTTGCCCGCGAGGAACCCGGCGAACAGGTACTCGTCGATGTCGCCGGGGAGCGGGGCCGTGGAGGCGTACGTCACGGCGGGCGGGCAGCCGAACGCGATGGCGACCGGGAGGCGCTCGCCCTTGCGCGCCGCGACCTGGTAGTGGTTGCGGCTGTCCTTGTGGATCTGCCAGTGCATGCCGATCGTGCGCTTGTCGTGGCGCTGGAGGCGGTACAGGCCCAGGTTCCGGACGCCGCTCTCGGGGTCCTTGGTGTGGGTCAGGCCCAGGTTGAAGAAGGAGCCGCCGTCCTCGGGCCAGGTGAAGAGGGCCGGGAGCCGGTCGAGGTCGACCTCGTCGCCGTGCAGCACGACCTCCTGCACGGGCGCGTTGTCGGACTTCACCTTCCGCGGCGGCACGTGCGCCATCGCGCCCAGCTTCCCGAACGCCTCGCGCACGCCGACGAAGCCGTGCGGCAGCTCGGGCCGCAGCAGACCGCCGATCTTCTCGGAGATCTCGCCGTACGACTTCAGGCCCAGCGCCTTCAGCAGGCGGCGGTCGGTGCCGTACACGTTCATGGCGAGGGGCATGTCCGAGCCGCGCACGTTCTCGAAGAGCAGGGCGGGACCGCCGGACTTCTGCACCCGGTCGACGATCTCCCCGACCTCCAGGTACGGGTCGACCTCGGCCTTGACGCGCTGGAGGTCGCCCTCGCGCTCCAGGGCCCGGAGCAGGGAGCGAAGATCGTCGTAAGCCATGGGGCCCAGTATCGCCGACGTACCGCTTTGTCCTCGCGCCCACCCCCGTCCGCCCGCGCATAACGACTTGCCACCGCGCGCGCCGGACGGCATTAATGGTCCCCCGCTCCGAGCGGGACCATCCGACCTCTGGGGGAGACATGGAGACCGGCCGACCACCCGAGCAACCGCCCCGCACCCCGCCCACCGCGCCGTCGGCCCCGCCGCCCGCCGCGCCCGGCGAGCCGCCGGCGCGGACGTACGCCGGGGCGCCCGTGCCGGACGTGCCGCCGCCGGCCCGGACCGCGCCGCCGGCCTTCGTCGAGGTGCGGGTCAGCGAGCGGATCCTGTGGATCGGCTCGGCCGTCTACCCGCTGCGCAATATCGCCCGCGTCTACACCTTCACCATGCGGCCGCGGCGCAAGGAGGCGGTGCTGCGGTTCCTGCGGTACACCACCGGGGCGCTGGTCGTCGGGTTCATCGCCATGCTGCCGAGCCTGCCGTCCCTGGCCTTCGGGGGCGCCGACTCCGGCGCGGCCGGCTACGTGGCCTGGGTGTGGTTCCTCGCGCTCGCCGCCACCGTCTACTTCCTGGTCGACATGCTGTCCGTGGTGACCGCGACACCGCACCACGTCCTCGCCGTCGAGACGTCCGGCGCCTCCACCGCGCTGGTGACCAGCCGCGACGCCCGGTACCTGGACGAGCTGGTCGGCCGGATCTCGTACGCCATCGACCACCCCGAGAGCGAGTTCCGGGTGACGGTGGAGCGCCTCACCGTCTCGGCGGACAACTACTACTTCGGCGACAACGTCAACATGTACGGCGGCAGCGGGAACACGGGGGTCGCGCGATGACCGGCAACAGCTACCACTACGGCGACAACGTGAACATGTACGGCGGCCAGGGCAACCAGGGCATCGTCAAGACCTGGACGGGCACCGGCGCGGCCCAGGACCCTGCCCTGCTCGCGGCCCTCGACCGGCTCCAGCGCCTGATCGACGAGCTGCGCGAGCAGGTCCCGGCGCCCAGCGCCCGGCTGCTGGAGGAGTCCCGGCCCGCGCTGAGCACCGAGGCGGCCGTCCCCGCGCAGGAGCGGCACCGCGCGCTGATGGCGGTCGCCGGGATCGCCGCCACCGTCGGCGCGATCGGGCAGCCGGTGGCCCAGGCGGTGCAGGCGGTCGTCGGCCTGCTCACCTAGGGGGTCTCGTCCGGGGCGGCGGATTCCGCCCGGCGCGTTGCCCCGGCGTCCGGCCGGGGAACGGTACCGGCATGGACCAGCGACAGGCCCGTACCTGGCTCGCCACCGCCGTCGCCGAGGCACGCGCCGGGCTCGCCGAGGGCGGCGTCCCGATCGGCGCGGCCCTCTACGGCCCCGACGGGACGCTGCTGGGGCGCGGCCGCAACCGCCGCGTGCAGGACGGCGACCCCTCCGCGCACGCGGAGACGGCCGCCTTCCGCGCGGCGGGCCGGCGGCGCTCCTACCGCGGCACGACGATGGTGACGACGCTCTCGCCCTGCTGGTACTGCAGCGGCCTGGTCCGCCAGTTCGGCATCTCGCGCGTGGTCGTCGGCGAGGCCACCACCTTCCACGGCGGGCACGACTGGCTCGCCGGGCTCGGTGTGGAGATCGTGCTGCTGGCGGACGCCGGGTGCGTGGAGCTGATGCGGGCGTTCATCGACAGCCGGCCGGACCTGTGGCACGAGGACATCGGGGCGTGAGCCGTCCCGCCGCCCCCGTCCGCCCGGTCACCGACGGTTAATCACTTCCGCGTTCGGCCCGCCATCCGTTCCGTTGAAATGGACCGGACGGGCATGTCCCGGCCGCGTCCCACGGCATTGCCTTGCAGGGGGCCCGCAACGAGGGGCCCCTTCTGCGATGGGAGACGCGTGCGAATCACTGACATCCAGCGCTGCGAGGTCCGGCCGGGACGGCTCGTCGAGTGGACGCTGAGCCCGGCGACCGTCGCGGCGGCGGCGGCACTCCCGGACGACTCCCGGCCGCCCGCCTACATCCAGGAGTCGCACATCAGGACCGCCCGGTGCGTCCGGGAGGACGGGCTGTTCGTGCCGACCTGGCTCGGCGCCGCCTTCGACCTGCCCGGCCCGGTCGACCTGGACGCGCTGGAACGGGCCCTGCGCGCCTGGACCGTACGGCACGAGACGCTGCGCAGCGGCTTCCGCTGGACCGGTGACGAGCTGCGCCGGTTCACGCTCGACGCGTCCGACGTCTCCCTGTGCCGGCGGGAGCGGGGCGACTTCCCCGACGCGGACGGCCTCGTGCGCCACCTCCAGGACCGCTTCGACACGGCCGCGGACGCCCTGCGCTGGCCCAACCTGCTCTACACGGCGGTCGTCCGGGACGACGGCGCGAGCGTGTACCTGGCCTTCGACCACAGCAACGTCGACGCCTACTCCGTGCACCGCATCCCCGCCGAGGTCCACGAGCTGTACACCGCGGCCCGGACCGGCGCCGAGCCGGACGCCTGCGCACCGGCCGCCAGTTACGTCGACTTCTGCCGGCTGGAGCGGGCCCAGGCGGACGGCATCGACGGACGGCACGCGGTCGTCGACCGCTGGCGGGAGTTCATCCGCCGCTGCGACGGCACGCTGCCGGGGTTCCCGGTCGACCTGGGCCTGACCCCGGGCGGACCGCTGCCCGCGCAGCGGATGCTGTGCGAGCCGCTGGCGGACGCCCGGGAGGCGGCGGCGTTCGAGGCGTACTGCCGGCCCTACGGCGGCACCCTGGTCGGGATGCTGGCCGCGACCGCGCTCATCGTGCACGAACTCGGCGGCCGGCCGGTGTACCGGACGGTGGTGCCCTTCCACACCCGGGTGAAGTCCCGCTGGACCGACTCGGTCGGCTGGTACGTGGGCGGCGCCCCGATCGAGGTGCCCGTGCACCGCGCCCCCGCCTTCCCGGAGGTGCTGCGGGCGGTGCGCGCCGAACTCCAGGCGAACCGGTCGCTGGCCCGGATGCCGCTGCCCCGCGTGCTGAGCCTGCTCGGCGGGGACTTCCGGCCGACCTCGCCGGACCTGTACTCGATCGTGTCCTACGTCGACGCCCGTGCCACGCCCGGCGCCGAGCGGTGGGCGGAGCTGAAGGCGTACGGACTGCTCCGGGTGTCGTACGGCGACCAGGTGTGCGTGTGGGTGAACCGGCTGCCCGACGGGCTGTGGCTGGCGAGCCGGTACCCGGACACGGACGCCGCGGCGAAGAGCATGCGGCTGTACGTCGAGCGGCTGCGCGACCGGATCGCCTCGGTGGCCCACGGGAGCCTCCCCGCGGTTTCGTGACACAACGGTCACCGTTGGCTCTGGTGTGCGGCAACTCCCCCTTCCTACACTCCTGTTGAGGGGGAGATGCGGTGCACAGACGGTTGCACGGGCGGGGAGCACTCTTAGACGTCGATCCGGCGGGACTCGCGCCGCGGCTCGTGGGCCTGCGCCCGCACCAGCACCGCGCGCACCCCTGCGAACACCCGGACGAACCACCGTTCGTGGTGCTCACCGGGGCGCGGGGGCTCGGCAAGAGCGCGGTCCTCGGCGAGCTGCGCGACGCCTACCGGGGACACACGCCGGTCGCGCTGGCCACTGCGCGGAGGACCAGTTCCGGGCGCCGCCCGCGGACCGGCCCGCCGCCTCCTGGTCGCCGCTCGGACAGGCGCTGCTGGTGATCGCCGAACAGCTCGCCGAGCCGGTGACGGGTGCCGGGCGGATCACCTTCCCGCGGCTGATGACGGGCCTGGTCGCGGTGGCCGCCGGCGGCTGGGGCGACGCCGACTCGGAGCGCATCCGCCGGGAGGTCGAGCGGCTCCTGCTGCTGAACGAGAGCGGCGCGCGGCTCGGCGGGCTCGCCGGGCGGTGGGCCGGGAAGGTGGCGGCCAAGGTGGTCGCCGCGGCCACCGGCACCGGGCCGCTGGTGTCGGGGGCCATCGAGGCGACCCTGGAGTCCGTCGCCGAGGGGTTCACCAACCGCCGCCACCAGAAGGCGTCGGTGTGGTACCGCACCTATCCGAACGCGGGCGGCAACGCCCAGCGCGGACTGATCCTGCTGTCCCAGCACTTCCGGGACGGCGGCGGCTCCCGCGAGCACGCCGAGCGCTACCTGGTGCGGGCGCTGCTGGCCGACCTGACGGAGGCGTACACCGGGGTGCTGCCGCGGATGCAGCGGCTGGGCCGGCCGCTGGTGCTGCTGGACAACGCGCAGTCGGCGCCCGGGCCGGGGCTGGTGGCGGCCGTGCTGCGGGACCGCGCCGAGGGCGTCGGGGACCGGGTGGTGTTCGTCGCGGCCCGGTGCGGGGAGGGCCGTGAGGAGCTGCCGGGCGCGGTGCGCCGGGAGCTGCCCGAGGTGGCCCGGCGCTGCGACTGGGCGCCGGACGCGGCCCCTTCCTCGCGGGCGCTGCTGCTGGCGCTGGGACCGCTGAGCCCGGACGACACCCTGCACATCGTCGGCGCGGCCTGCGGGGACACGGCCGTCCCCGCGCAGCTCCCCCTCGCCACGCACCGGCTGACCGGCGGGAACCCGCTGGGCGTCCGGCTGCTCGCCGAGTCGGCCGCGCAGGCCCTGCCCGCGGCGTCCTCACTGGGCGAGCTGCTCACGGCCGGGGTGCGCTGCGCCGAGGACCGGCCCGCCGTGCCCGCCTACGAGGCGCTGCTGGACCGGCTGGTGCCGGCCGGCCTGCTGGACGAGCTGACCGTGCTGGCCGCCGCGCACGACCACGGCTCGGCCTGCGCGCTGGCCGCCGCGCTGCTGCCGGACACCTTCGGCCCGGCGAGCGTCCGGGCGCTGCAGACGCTGCTCGCCGAGGAGGGGCTGCCCACCGTGCCGGGCCGGTTCGTCGGCGACCCGTTCGTGCGCACCCTGCTGCTGCTCCGGCTGCACCTGCGGGACGCCGACCACGCGTCCTGGCGCACCGCGCACGAGACGCTGATCGCCCACCACCCCGGCGCCGGGCACGCCCGCTACCGGCTCCACCACGAGCTGGCGCTCGGGCGGCCGGAGGCGGCGGTCGACCACCTCCGGGACACCTTCCCCACCGCGGACCCCGCCGACTGGCTGCGCACCCTGCGCTTCGTCGCGTCCGCGCCCTACTTCCACGCGCACGACGCCGAGGGCCGCGACTTCACCGGCCGCGGTGACCGGCGGGCCGAGGTCGCGCTCGGCCGCACCGACGCCGGACCCGGCCCGCCGGAGGGCGTGGACGGCGTACTGCACCTGCGGATACGGCGGCTGCTGCACGCGGTGTGGCTGCTCGCGGACCCGCTGGTACTGCCCGACCCGCAGGTGTGCGACCGGCTCCGGTTCGAGCTGGAGCAGCTCTCCAACCTGCGGCCGGCGGGCAACGCGCTGCTGTGGCGGGTCTCCCGGGACTGGCCGGCGGCGGCACTGGCCGGGCGCCCGATGGACGGCCCGGGCGACGCGGCGGACGACCCGGAGAACCCGGACGACCCGAGCGGGGAGGCGTGATGGCACGCAGAGGTGTGGGCACGTGGCTGCGCGAGGGCGTCTGGGAGATCCCGCTGCGCCGCTACACCGCCCTGCTGGTGGCGGCGGTCCTGGTGGCCGGCCTGGTGGTCGCGGTCCGGTCGCTGCTGCACGAGGACCGCTCCTGCGGGCCGGGGGTGGCCCGGCCCGAGGGCAGCGAGGAGTGCGTGGGCGTGGCGACCGGGCCGTACGACTTCGGGACGCACGAGCTGCGGGACGTGGTGCGGGCGATCGGCCGGGAGAACGACCGGCTGAAGCCGGGGAGTTACGTGTCGGTGGCGCTGATGCTGCCGTACACCTCGACCTCGCAGACCACGCAGAACGACATCCGCCACCAGCTCCAGGGCGCCTACCTCGCCCAGTACGCCGCCAACCACGACGCCAACGGGGAGCACCCGCAGATCCGGCTGCTGCTCGCCAGCCCGGGGGCGACCGGGACGTACTGGCAGCGGACGGTGGAGCAGCTCATCGCGATGACGACGGGCGCGGACCGGCTGCGGGCGGTCGCCGGCATCGGGCAGAGCACCAACGCCAACAAGCAGGCCGTCCGGGAGCTGACCCGGGCCGGCGTCCCGGTGGTGGGCTCCTCCATCACCGCCGACGACCTCGCCAACGGGCAGCAGGCCAAGGACCCGTTCCCGGGGCTGGCCCGGGTGGCGCCGACCAACACCGACGAGGCCCGCGCGCTGGCCTCCTTCGCCAAGGTGACCGCGGGCAAGGCGCTGCTCGTGTACGACAAGCCCGGCGACCCGTACACGCGGACCCTCCAGCAGTCGTTCGCGGCGCTGATCAAGGGGTCGCCGTACGAGCCGCAGCCGTTCACGCCGCCCGCCGACCGCAGCGAGGAGGGCACGACGGCGAACACCTTCCGGCAGATCACGCACCTGGTGTGCGACACCTCCCGGGAGACGGACACGATCCTGTTCGCCGGCCGGCACACCCAGCTGCGCCAGTTCATCAACGCGCTGGGCGGGCGGGGCTGCCAGGACCGCAGGTTCACGCTGCTGACCGGTGACGAGGCGTCGTACCTGACCCACGAGAAGGACCTGGACCGCGGTGCGCTGCGGCACAACCTCTCCGTGCGCTACACCTCCCTCGCCCACCCGGACGCCTGGGCGAAGGCGTCGGCGCGGACGGGCGGCTCGGCGGCCGACTTCGCGGCGCTGCGGCGCCTGCTGGCGGCCGCGGACCGCGAGCCGGTGGGCCCGGTCGGCTCGGTCGCGCTGGACGACGGGCAGCTCATCATCGGCTACGACGCGCTGCGGCTCGCGGTGCACGGCATCCGGGAGGCGGTGCCGTCCGGCGGGACCGTCCCGGCGCTCGCGGACGTGGGCCTGCAGTGGCCGCAGGTGAAGGGCTCCCTGCGGGTGGACGGGGCGAGCGGCTGGATCTGCCTGGACGTGCACGGCAACCCCTACGACAAGGCGGTGCCGATCGTGGAGCTGACCCCCACGGGCGGCTCGCGCTTCGTGCGGATCGCCTGGCCGGAGGGGAAGCCGCCAGGACGGGAGTGCCTGCCGCCGTCCTAACGGGTCCCGGTCGGCGCGGGCGCCCTAGGTGAACTGGCCGGGGAGGGGGTCGGACGGCTCCGCGGGGGCCGCCGGGCCCGGTGCGGGGTGGTTCCGCGGGCCGTCGAGGATCTCGATCAGGCGTTCGAAGCGGGCGCGCCAGCTCCGCTCCGACTCGTCCTCGCCCTCCTCCGCGCCCTGGAACTCGTGGGTGAAGCGCAGCGCGCACCCCCGGTCGCCGTCCCGCTCCAGGTGGAACCGGATCCGCCCGGCCGCACCGAGGGTGTACTCGGCCATCCGGTCCACGTCCCACGCCGTGACCTGACCGCTGCCCAGGTCGCGCAGGGTGACCGCGCCGTCGAGCCGGGGCTCCAGAACGTCGGCGGCGGTGCACCACAGCCCGAGTCCCCCGGGCGTGGCCACCGCCGACCAGACGTCCTCCATGGACCGCGGAACACGCACCAGGAAGTGGAGTATGTGCGTGTTCCCGTGCGTCTGGCTGGTGCCCTGTTCGATGGAACCGCTCATGACACCAGTGTCACCGACCCGGCGGCTACACGCCCGCGTAGGAGTGCTTGCCGGTGACGAAGATGTTGACGCCGTAGTAGTTGAACAGCCAGCAGCCGAAGGCGATGAGGGCCAGGTAGGCGGCCTTGCGGCCCTTCCAGCCGGCCGTGGCCCGGGCGTGCAGGTAGCAGGCGTAGGCGACCCAGGTGATGAAGGACCAGGTCTCCTTGGGGTCCCAGTTCCAGTACCGGCCCCAGGCGTCGCCGGCCCAGATCGCGCCCGCGATGATCGTGAACGTCCACAGCGGGAAGACGGCCGCGTTGACCCGGTAGGCGAACTTGTCCAGGGAGGCGGAGGCGGGCAGCCGCTCCAGCACCGAGGACGCGAACCGGCCGGGCTCGCCGCCGGTCTGGAGCTTGTTCTCGTACGAGTCCTTGAACAGGTACAGGATCGTGGCGACCGCGCCGACGTAGAACACCGCGCCGCAGAAGATGGCGGTGGAGACGTGGATGTACAGCCAGTACGAGTGCAGGGCCGGCACGAGCTGGTCGCTGGCCGTGTACAGGACGGTGACCGCGAGGCCGAGGTCGAGCAGGACCGTGGTGGTGAGGAACAGGCCGAGCCAGCGCACGTTCTTCCGCAGGGCCAGCAGACCGAGGTACACGCCGACGGCGACCGTGGAGAAGGTGATGTTGAACTCGTACATGTTGCCCCACGGCGCCCGCTCCACGGAGGCCGCGCGGGCGACGACACCGGCCAGCTCCACGAGGAACGCGAGCACGGTGAGGGAGACGGCGACGCGGCCGTACAGGTCGCCCTGCTGGTCGCCGCCGTGCGCGCCGGGGCCGTCGGGCACGTCCCGGGAGCCGGACGCCGAGCGGACGACGACCTCCGGCCGCTCCAGCACGGCGGTGCCGCCGGCCCGCTTCACCGTGACGGCGGGGGCACCCGGCGTCCGCGCGGTCTCGGCGGTCAGCGCGGCGGCCGTGCGGCCCACCTTGCTGCGGCTGCCGAACAGCCACTCGGCGATGTAGGCGAAGAAGGCAAGGGTGTAGACGGCCATCGACGAGTAGATCAGCGTGTTGCTGAGACTCGCGAGATGTTCGTTGGTGGCGGCGGCGAGAGTCACTTCTCAGCCCCTTCGGCAGGTACGGCTTGAGGGTCGGGGGTTTCGGCGGGGTCGCCGGGGTCGGGAGCCCCCGGCGCCTGGTCGTAGAGGCGGCCGGCGAGGTCGCCCAGTTCCTCGGGCACCTTCGCGGATTCGCTGCGGCCCAGCCCGGCCATCTCGACCACCGTGACGCCGTCGGCACCGCGCACCGCGCGCACCCACACGCGGCGGCGCTGGATGAACAGGGACCCGGCGAGACCGAGGATCGCGGCGACGGCGCCGCCGAGCGCCCAGCCGCTGCCCGGCTCCTGGACGACCTCGAAGCCGGCCCACTCCTTGATGTCCTTCTCGAAGGTGATGGACCCGGCGCCGTTCGGCATCGTGAGCGTGTCGCCCGGCTTCAGCAGCTTCTTCAGGAGCTGGCCCTTGGCGTCCTTGAACTCCTTCATGTGGGTCTTGTCGAGCTGGTACACGCTCTGCGGGGCGCCCGCGTCCACGCCGAGGTCGCCGTGGTAGGCGTTCACCGCGAGCAGCGGGTTCAGCAGCGCCGGGAACTGCGAGAGCATCGTGCCGCTGCGGGCGTCGAACGTCGGCACGAAGAACGCCTGGAAGCCGAGCTGCTCCTTCTCGCCCCGGGCGTCGCGGTAGCCGTCCATGACCTTGACGACACCCTGCGAGCTGACGTTGCCGTCGAGCGGCAGCAGCGG
This sequence comes from Streptomyces sp. NPDC025833, assembly GCF_055558055.1. NCBI lineage: Bacteria > Bacillati > Actinomycetota > Actinomycetes > Kitasatosporales > Streptomycetaceae > Streptomyces > Streptomyces sp. NPDC025833. The sequence goes on along the minus strand of NZ_JBVHNF010000007.1, from coordinate 61,235 downwards.
CACGGCGTCGTGGTAGACGACCTTGCCCCGCCCGTCCCGGACGGTGATGACGGGCGCGTAGCCGTGGCTGACCAGGTAGACCTTGGAGTCGTCGATCCTCAGCGGCTCGTTGACCTTGACGGTGGCCGCCTTCTCCTTACCGTACGCGCCCTCGCTGTACCTGATCCTCGCCTCGAAGGTGCGCGGGGTGCCCTTGTTCGGGCCGCTCACCTCGTACGTGCCCTCGAAGTCCTTCAGGTCGAAGCTGAACGGGACCAGGTCGTCGGGCCGGAACAGGCTGCCGGACTTGAAGTCGTCGTACATCGGCAGCGCGTTCGCGAAGCCGTCGCCCTCCACCATCAGCTTGGTGCCGTCCGCCTTGTAGAGCTGGCCGGAGGCGAAGGCGACCAGCAGCACGATCAGGGCGATGTGGAAGAGCAGGTTGCCCAGCTCGCGCAGGTAGCCCTTCTCGGCGGCGACGGCGTCACCGGCGACGCGGGCGCGGAAGCGGCGCTTCCTCAGCAGGGCGAGCGCGGCCTCGCGGACCTTCTCCGGGTCGGCCCCGGTGCGCCAGGTGGTGTACGCGGGCAGCCGGTTCAGCCGCTTGGGCGCGCCCGGCGGACGGCCGCGGAGCTGGCCGACGAACTGCCAGGTGCGGGGCACGATGCAGCCGATGAGGGAGACGAACAGCAGGATGTAGATCGCGGAGAACCACACCGAGCTGTACACGTGGAACAGGCCGAGCTTGTCGTAGAGGGGACCCAGCGTCCCGTGGGCGGCGCGGAAGTCCTCGACCTTGCCCGCGTCGGCGCCGGTCTGCGGGATCAGCGAGCCGGGGATGGCGCCGAGCGAGAGCAGCAGGAGCAGCAGCAGCGCGACGCGCATGGAGGTGAGCTGCCGCCAGAACCAGCGTGCCCAGCCGATGACACCGAGGCCCGGCAGGCCCGCCGGTTCCTCCTGCGGGGCGGTGGAGAGGCGGGAACCGGCGGCTCCCAGGTCCTCCCGCTCCCGGTTGTCGCCGGTGTCGGTCTTGCTCATCGGTCAGATCCCCACATTGAAGCCGTCGGACCAGATCTGCATCTGCTGGATCAGGGCGCTCCAGGCCCCGGACAGCAGCAGCACACCGGTCACGATCATCATCGTGCCGCCGATGCGCGTCACCCACACATAGTGGCGCTTGACCCAGGCGAAGGCGCCGAGCGCCTTGCGGAAGCCGATCGCGGTGAGCACGAACGGCACGCCGAGGCCGAGACAGTAGACCACCATCAGCAGGGAGCCCCGCGCGGCGCTCGACTCGTTGATGGAGAGGATGTTCACCGAGGAGAGCGTCGGGCCCATGCAGGGCGTCCAGCCGACGCCGAAGAGGGCGCCGAGCAGGGGCGCCCCGAGCAGGCCGCCCGTCGGCCGCTTGTGGAAGCGGAACTCGCGCATGGTGAACCAGGGCAGCAGCCCCATGAAGAACACGCCCATGAGGATCATGAGCGCGCCGAGCACCCGCATCAGGGTGTCCTGGTAGTCGATCAGGCTGGCGCCGAAATAGCCGAAGAGCGCGCCGCTGGAGACGAACACGGCGCTGAAGCCCAGCACGAACAGGGAGGCGCCGGCGACCATCCGCCCCCGGCGCGCCTCGGCCAGGTCGGTGCCCGCGACGCCGGTGACGTAGGAGAGGTAGCCGGGGACCAGGGGCAGCACGCAGGGCGAGAAGAAGGAGACGAGCCCGGCGAGCAGGGCGATCGGCAGGGCGACCAGCAGGGCGCCGTGCAGGACCGTCTGGTTGCGGCCCGTCTCCGCGGCCAGCGTCAGCAGTGCGCTCACGTCACTTCTCCGCGAGGACCGGCTTGATCATGTCCGTCAGGCCCGTGTCGTCCAGCGCTTCCAGGGCCCGGGCCGCGACCCGGCCCTTCCGGTCGATGACGAGCGTGGAGGGGACGAGCTGCGGATTGAGCGTGCCCTTCTTGAAGCGGAGCATCAGCTTGCCCGTGGGGTCGTACAGGCTCGGGTACTCGACGCCGTGTTCCTTCTCGAAGGCGACGGCGGGGGTGGTGCTGGAGTCCCGGGTATTGATGCCGACGAACTGCACGCCCTTGTCGCGGTACTGCCGGGAGACCTTGGCGAAGTACTGGGCCTCGCTCCGGCACGGCCCGCACCACGAGCCCCAGACGTTGATGACGACGACCTTGCCCCGGTAGTCGGCGACGTCGAGGGCCCGGCCGTCGATGGTCTTGCCGGACAGGTCCGGGGCGTCGGCCCGCTCGCCGGCCGGGACGGTGTCGATGCCGTTGCTCCCGGTGACGAAGTGGGTGTCGCCACCGCCACCGGAGATGCCGCCCTTTCCGCAGGCGGACAGCGTCAGGGCCGCGGCGGCGGTCGCGGCGGCGAGCAGGACGGCGCGGCTACGGGTACTCATGTGAAAAGTTTCGCATGCCTGTTCCGGGGCTCTCGCCCGCCCCCCTGCCGGGTGGAAAACCGCATTTCAGGGCGTATTTACACGGGACATTTCGGGCAACTGCCCCCGGCATCGGTCCCCGTGCCGCCCGGCGCCGGGGCGCTCAGGCCGCGTCCGGGGAGGCCGGTGCCGTGTCCCGCAGGAACTCCTTCCAGCCCCCGGCGGGCCGCTGGCCGACGCCCAGCGTGCGCAGCTTGGCGAGCACCTCGGGCTTCTGGACGTCCAGCCAGTCCGCGAACTGGCGGAACGAGACCAGCCGCACGTCGGCGCCCTTCTCCTTCTCGCGCGCGATGTGCTTGAAGGCCTCTTCGACGGAGTCCATGTAGATGCCGCCGTTCCACTGCTCGAAGTGGTTGCCGACGAAGAAGGGCGCCCGGTTCGTCTCGTAGGCCCGCCGGAACCCCTGGATGTACGCCTGCGCGGACTGCTTGCGCCAGCCCGGGTAGTTGTACGCGGGCGCGTTGGTCGAGTTGACCGACTGGTTGGCGAGCATGTTGTAGTCCATGGACAGGACCTCGAACGAATGTCCGGGGAAAGGTATCTGCTGAAGGGGCAGGTCCCATATCCCCTTGCGCTTGTCCGGCCACACCTGACGGCCGCCCGGCGAGGAGGCGTCGTAGCGCCATCCCAGCTCGCGCGCCGTGGGCAGCAGGTTGTCCTGGCCGAGCAGGCACGGCGTACGGCCGCCGACCAGCTCCTTGTCGTAGTCGAACGGCAGGGACGGCAGGTCGCTCCAGCCGCTGTTGGTCCGCCACTCCTTCACGAACGCCTTGGCCTGCCGGATCTCGTCCCCCCACTGCCGCGGGGTCCAGTTGCCGACCGTGCCGGAGCCGGCGCAGAAGTGCCCGTTGAAGTGGGTGCCGATCTCGTGGCCCTCCAGCCAGGCCCGGCGCACGTTCTCCAGCGTGGCCTTGATGTGCTCGTCGGTGAGGTAGCCGATGTCGGAGGCGCCGCGGGGGTTGTTCGGGGGCTCGTACAGCCGCTTCTTCGACTCGGGCAGCAGGTACAGCCCCGAGAGGAAGAAGGTCATGCTCCCGCCGTGCTCCTTGGCCAGGTCCAGGAAGCGCGGGAAGAGGCCGTTGCCGACCTCGCCGGCGCCGTCCCAGGAGAAGACGACGAACTGCGGCGGGGTCTGCCCCGGCTCCAGCGGCTCCGGCCTGGCCGGCTGGTGCGGCTGCCCGCCGGTGAAGGAGGTGGAGCCGTCACCGATGGGCCGCGCCGGGCGCGCACCGCTCCCGGTCCCCCGGCCCGCACCGTCCCGGCCGGAACCGTACCCGTGGCCCTCGCCGTCCGAGGACGTGTGGGTCCCGCACCCCACGAGCGAGGCGGCCGCCGCCGCGCCCGCGCCGAGGCCGAGTGCCCCCCTCCGGGAGAGGGTCCGGGAGTAGGTGCGCATGGAAATCCCCGATCTTCGCTGCCTGCTGGTCACCCAGTCAGAGGGAGTGATGATCGGGGAGGTTCCGTCAACTTGTGTGCTTTTCGTAACGAACGCCGCGAAGGTACGCCAAGCCACCTTAAACGGACTGTCCGTGACGGCCGGTCAGCGTCGCCGGTGACGGCCGGTCAGGCCGGTCAGGCCGGTCAGGCCGGTCAGGCCCCGAAGGCCTTGCCCTGGGCCGTGCCCCCGCCCTTCTGCGGCCTGGCGCCGGCCCGCAGGTGGGCCGGGACCAGATCGATGGCGGGCTCGCTGTAGCCCACGGAGACGATCTTGTCACCCCGGTAGGTGAACGTCGTCAGGGAGGCGAGGGTGCACTGCCGCTTGCGCGGGTCGTGCCACAGCCGGCGCCGCTCGACGTACGACCGCACGATCCAGACCGGGAGCTGGTGGCTGACCAGCACCGCCTCGTGCCCGCGCGCCTGGTCCTTCGCCGCGTTCAGCGCGCCCATCATCCGCACGACCTGGTCCACGTACGGCTCGCCCCAGGACGGCCGGAACGGGTTGACCAGGTGCTTCCAGTTGTCCGGCTTGCGCAGCGCGCCGTCCCCGACGCCGAAGGTCTTGCCCTGGAAGACGTTGCCGGCCTCGATCAGCCGCTCGTCCGTGGCGAGGTCGAGCCCGTGCGCCTTGGCGATCGGCGTGGCCGTCTCCTGCGCCCGCTCCAGCGGGGAGGCGCAGACGTACGTCACGTCCCGCGGGGCGAGGTGCTCGGCGACCCGCTCGGCCATCTGCCGGCCCAGCTCGGACAGGTGGTAGCCGGGCAGCCTGCCGTACAGGATGCCGTCCGGGTTCTCCACCTCGCCGTGCCGCATGAGGTGGACGACGGTGATGTCCTTGGTGCCGCTCATCGCGCAGTGGCCTCCGCAGCCGCCCGGGCCGCCGCCGGAAGGGCGTCGGCGATCTTCTGGATGGCCCGCTCGTCGTGGGCCGTGGAAACGAACCAGGACTCGAAGGACGACGGCGGCAGGTAGACGCCGTTCGCCAGCAGCGAGTGGAAGAACGCGGTGAAGCGGTACGACTCCTGCCGCTTGGCGTCCTCGTACGTGCGCACCCGCCGGTCCGTGAAGAACACGGAGAACATGTTGGAGGCGGTCTGCACCCGGTGCGCGACGCCCTCCTTGGACAGCGCCTCGCTCACCAGCGTCCGGATCTGCTCGGAGACCGCGTCGACCCTGGCGTACGCGGCGTCGTCGAGCAGCCGGAGCTGGGCGAGGCCGGCGGCGGTGGCGACCGGGTTCCCGGAGAGGGTGCCGGCCTGGTACACCGGCCCGGCGGGGGCGAGGTGGGCCATGACGTCGGCGCGCCCGCCGAAGGCGGCGGCGGGGAAGCCGCCGCCCATGACCTTGCCGAAGGTCATGAGGTCGGGCCTGACGCCCTCGACGCCGTACCAGCCGGCGCGGCTGGTGCGGAAGCCGGTCATGACCTCGTCCGAGATGAAGAGCGCGCCGTTCTTGCCGCACGCGTCCTTCAGCCCCTGGTTGAACCCGGGGTCCGGCGGCACGACGCCCATGTTGCCGGGCGACGCCTCGGTGATCACGCACGCGATCTCACCGGGGTGCCGGTGGAAGGCCTCCTGCACGGCCTCCAGGTCGTTGTACGGCAGCACGATCGTGTCGCCCGCCTGGGCCCCGGTGACCCCCGGGGTGTCCGGCAGGGCGAACGTGGCGACGCCGGACCCGGCCGCGGCGAGCAGCGAGTCGACGTGCCCGTGGTAGCACCCGGCGAACTTGATCACCTTCGACCGCCGGGTGAACCCGCGGGCGAGCCGGATGGCGGACATGGTCGCCTCGGTGCCGCTGCTGACCAGGCGGACCTGCTCCACCGGCTCGACCCGGGCGACGATCTCCTCGGCGAGCTCCACCTCGCCCGCACCGGGCGTGCCGAAGGACGTGCCGCGGGAGACGGCGTCCTGGACGGCGGCGATGACCTCGGGGTGGGAGTGCCCGAGGATCATCGGGCCCCAGGAGCAGACCAGGTCGACGTACTCGCGCCCGTCGGCGTCGGTGAGGTAGGCCCCCTTGCCCGACACCATGAACCGGGGCGTACCGCCGACGGCGCGGAAGGCGCGCACCGGCGAGTTCACCCCGCCCGGCGTGACGACGGAGGCGCGGTCGAACAGCGCCTGTGAGGCGGGCGCGTCGTAGGGATAGGGCGTTTCGCTCATGGCACTCATGACGTGCGGCTTCTCCGGCTTCTCGGACTCCGGTTGCGGGGTGACCTCCTCAGGGTAGGCCGCGGCCGGCCCGGACCGCGGACGACCTCAAGATCAAATGCCCCGGTACGCGGCGGGGATCTGCGAGACTGAGAGCTGACACACAGACCCCGTACGCGCGTGATCGACAGGTCCGGGTGACCGGACCGGAAGATCCCTCGTGGACTGTTGTTCCACCGCACGTTTCGGCGGGCGGGCGTGGGGGAGGTCACTGACACGATGATCGGGTTGCGCGGCGGGGGCCACGCCTCCCAGAAAAGCAGTCGGGTGGAGATATGCATCGCGGTGGCGGACTGGGCGAGGGGACTGGCGACCTGGGTCCTCGACGTGCCCGGCGGGGAAGGCACCGACGCGACGCGGAGGAAACGACCGAAGCACGCCAGAAGGACACGCATCAGGCTGACGCACGCGAGGCACCGGGGCTGCGCGCCGACCGCCTCCGCGCGAGGAGTGGGAACGGTGGTCGGGTGGGGGTGACGTACAAGTACTTCGGCGCACCGGACGGCGCGACCGCGGCGCGCGTCCCCATCTCGATGCGTCCCGAGGAACTCGGCGGCGACGAGCTGGGCATGAACGGCATGTTCACCAAGATCAAGCCGGAGACGATGGCCGCGATGGTGCTGACCGGCATCGAGGGCGTCCCCCTGCACAAGGTGCCGCCCCTCGAACTGGTCGTCCTGCACCCCGACTACGCGGTCGTCAGACTCCCCATGACGGTGGTCGACCCGCTGCGCGGCATCGGCGAGGAGGCGGTGGGCGCCGCGGCGTTCATCTGGTCGACGGTCCCGGACCGCGGCGGCCCGCGGGACGCGTTCAACGTCTACCAGCTCCTCCACGAATGGCAGGACTTCAGCCACCGCCTGCACGAGGCGGGCCACCAGCCTTACTGCCTGGTGTGGCCCTGAGCCGGGACTCCGACGAGTCCCGGGTTCCCGGTGTCCGCTCCCCCGCGAAGGCGTCGCCGATCACCTCGCGGATCGAGGTGAACTTCCACACCGTTCCACGCCTCGTGCGGTAGCGGATCACTCACGCCCGGACGTCGAAGGAGCGCGCTCCTCGTCGGGAGTCAGCCGGTCGGCCAACGCCGCGGGTCCGATCTTGCTCAGGGCCCAGAGGCTGCTGATCCGCCGGCTCCACTGCCAGAGTGGGTCATGCGTATCCACGGCGGTGTGGAAAGGCAGCACGGGGATGCCGTGGGCATCGAAGGGACCCACGTCGAGGTAGCGCAAGCCACCGGAGCCGCACAGATAGTGGGTGCTGCCGACGGCCGCGGCGAGGTCGGCAAGGCGCTCGGACCGGCTTTGGCGGGTCGGGATCTCGCTGCTGTCCAGCACTTCCCCCGACCAGCCAAGGGCCGCGAGCAGAGCCACCGTTGATGTCTTCGCGACGCCTGCCACGCATTCCACGGTGCCGAGTGTCTCCAGGACCGCGTCCAGGACGTCCCGCACGGCACACCAGTGGCGGCTGCGGCCTTAGTACTGGCGCACGAGTAGTTCGACCGTCTTGCGCAAGCGGCGGGGATCGACGAGCCGCGCCTGGCTGATCAGTGTGGGGCGCCCATGCGGAAGGTGCGTCGGGAGCGTGAGCCACTGCTGCCGCCCGGGATCGTCCAAGGCGGCCATCCGGGCACGGTGCTGGAAATCGCGCCGGGCGAACTGCACGTCGGCCAGGACGATCCACCGGTCGGCGGCGAAGAGCTTCGCCAGCGTGGACAGCCGAGGGAACAGGTTCGGCTGGTGGATCGCGCACACTCTGCCCGGCGAGCCGGCACGAGGTGGCTCAGGTGCTGATGAGGCGGCTGTCGAAGCCGGCGCCCATGAGGCGCTCGTAAGCGTCATACACATCCCCCGGTACGTGCTGCTCGACGGCGAAGCCGAGCTTCGGGTATTCGATCACCCGTTGCAGGTCGCCGACGAGCATGTCGACGACGAGCTTCTCGTCGCCGATGGACTTGATGTAGTCGTCCAGATCCAGCGGCTCGGAGGCACAGACGACCTCTGCCTCGGGCCACAGCTTGCGGCAGGTCGCGTACGAGCGCCGCTCCATGTACGGCTTGGAGATCAGCAGTAGCGACTCCACCGCGACGCCGGCCACGGCCAGCAGCTCGCGGGAGAAGGTGATGTTCTGGCCAGTGTTGGCGGCCTTCGACTCCACCAGGATCGCTTCGTCCGGCACGCCCAGGCTCAGGGCATGCTCGCGGTAGTGGACGGCCTCGCCGCGCGGGAAGCGGGCGCGGGTGGTGGGGCTGTTGCCGCCGCTGAAGACCACGACCGGGAAGAGGCCGGCACGGTAGAGGTCGGTGGCTGCGGCAGCCACGCCCAGGTCGTGGCTGCCGAGGCCGATCGCAGCCGAGCAGGGCCGCCGATCGTGGCCCATCTGGTGGTAGTTCCAGATCATCGTCGCGTCGTGGAACTGCTCGTCGGTGATCTGGCGCTGCTCGTCCTGCGGCACTGGCACTCCCTGGCTCATCCCTGCCGGCCTCTTCGGATGCCCTCGATGCTGCGCATCTGGTGACTCAGCCCATGCTGCCGGGCCACCTGTGCCGCCTGGCCGAGGACGGACAACCCATCATTCCGGGTCGCCGTGTCCGACAGAAGGATGTGCCCGTAGGCAGTGTCCAGCCTCACCCGCTGCATCGGGGAGTCGACCGTGCCGGTGGTGCGCGCGATGTCGATGTGGTGCAGGGCCTGCTTGAGGTCGCCCGCGCCGCGATGGGCCAGGGCCAGCTTCTGGTGCGCGACCGACCAGTCCTCCGGCTCGCCCAGGTCCTCGAACGCACGAGTGGCAGCCGTCATCACGTTGGCGGCGTACTCGTTGTCGCCCTCCTTGCTCAGAGCCGTACCCACCCAGAGGCGGGCCCTGGCTCGGTCCCGGAGGCTCAAGCGCTCATCCCTGGCGAGGACGTCGTACTGACGCGCGGACGCTTCCAGCTCGCCGGACATCTCCTGGACAACGGCCAGAGAGAGCTCGACCTGGGCGACTCGGCGCGGGATGGCGAGCTCGGTGAACAGGCCACGCGCGGTCAGGTAGGAATGCCGCGCGGAGAGCGGACCGAGGATCACGCCCTGGTCACGTTGGAGGTCGCCGAGAAGCACCAGGGAACGGCCGTAGAGATAAAGGCCCTTGTCGTCCAGGTCATGCGGATCGTGTCGAGTCAGCCAGCGGTGCAACAGTGAGGTGGCGAAGGGGAAGTTCTGGCGGCTGACACACACCACGGCCCGCTCGATGTCCTCGCTCCAGGTTTCGTACTCCGCCGGCCGCACGCTCTTCCTGTCGGGCGACATCAGCGCCTCGAACCTGGCCTGAGCAGCGGAGTCCGCGCGGGCCAGTGCCGTGTCGAGAATGGCCTGGGTATCCGGGCGGGGCCGGGTTGCGGTCCCGAGGCTCTCCCACTTGGCGACCGTGCGCAGCGCGACACCGAGGTGCTCGGCGAAGCCGCGCGCGCTCATCCGCAGCGCGGTGCGCAGCGCCCTCGCCTCCCGGCCGGTCCATTGCTGCACGCTGTTCACGGACGACCTCCCTCCGTCACGTATGGAAACACTGTCGGTGCCGATGCGGGGCGGGAAGTGCAACGGAAGTGCAACAGCAGGTCATTTCGAGGCCGTTCACGAAGGCCGACGCTATGGGCATGGACGACGACCTCATCACCGAACGCCGCTCCGTCGCCTGCCACAGGGCTTCGACTTCCTGGCCGTGGCCCGCTTGCGGGCCACCGGCACGGCAGGAAGTCGGAGCGACCTGCCGGTCCGACACCTCACTGACCGTGCTCGTGTCCGCCTCGTGTGCGTGACCGGCGGGGTCGCCTCGACCGCACCGATCACGCCCTGCCCCGCGATTCGCGAAGGGGTCCCCCGGTCCGGTCGGCGGCCGCCACCAGGCCCGACCGACTTCTCGCATATGACCCGTGGAGGTTCCATGATCGACACGAACGCCGGCACCCGGAATCCACGGGCCAGAACAGCTCCGCGGCTCGTGGCCAGTCCGTTTCTCGCCCAGTATCTCCTCGTCCAGCCCGGCCGGGCGGCCGGCGTGCGTATCCCGGAAGCCCGCTACGAAGAGCTGCGGGCAGCGGGAGTGGAGAGCCGATCCGTTCCGGACTGGCTGGCTGAGGCGGCGAGGGAAGCGTGGGGGACCAAGTTGCCCGCGTCACCGGTCGGCGACGTCGTCCTCGTCCGTGAGCGATCCGGGTACGGGTACGGCAAGGCGTCATGGGAGATCAACCTCGGCTGTGACTACGACTGCGAGTTCTGCTACCTCGGGGAGAAGCGGTTCGAGGGCCTGGACTGGGCTGGTAAGCAGGTACTGCTGCAGACACTGAGGGACGCCGGTGTCCTGTGGTTGCAGATCACCGGCGGTGAGGCGCTGATCGACCGCGAGTTCGGCGCAGCGTACGAGTACGCCCACCAGCTCGGGATGATGGTCCAGGTCTCGTCCAACGGCTCCTCGCTGCGCAAGCAGCCGATCCGGGACCTGTTCGCCCGCCACCGGCCATACCGGCTGACCCTGAGCGTCTACGGCGCCACCGCCGAGACGTACGACAAGGTGACACGGAACCGCGGGGCGTTCGGCCGGTTCCTGATGGGCCTGGACGCCGCCCGCGAGGACAGGCTGCCGGTCCGCCTGAACGTGATCGTCTCGGACGGCAATGTGCACGAGACGGACGCGATGGTGGGCCTCGCGAGGTCGTACGGCTTCCCGCACCAGGTCTTCACGAACATGTCGCCCACGATCGATGGCGCGGGGAACCCGTTGGCGACACAGGCACTGGGCCATCTCAAAGCACGCAGCGTCTTCACCGGCTGCAACGCCGGCCACACGTTCTTCCACGTCAACCCGCACGGCATCGCGTCTGTCTGCAAGGTCGGCCGGGACCCGAGCGTGAACCTCATCGCCGAGGGCGTCGAAGCCCTCCCCCGGCTCGGCGCGATCGCCGAGTCCCTACAGCTCCGCACCGGTGGATGCTCCGGCTGCACGAAGGTCGGCACGTGTCGCACGTGCCGACCGCTGGCCAGGCTTTACCAGGAGGCGGGGGACCGACGAGAGCTCTACTGCCAGCATGGAGGTTACGGATCATGACTCCGCCCACCGCAATCCTGAACCCGCCCCGCGAACCGGTCATGCTCACCATCGCCCGGCGCCCGGCGGACACCCCGACCAGCGCCCTGCCGGTGCCGCTGATCGCCGCGTCGATCAAGGACGACGAGTTCCAGATCATCGCCGACCTGGATGAGGCCGCCGAGGGGGCCGAGTGCAGTTGCTCGGCCGGTGACGACCAGCCGTACTAGATCCGCCACGGGTGGCGCCCGCACCGCCCGCGCCCTCAGTGCCGTCCCGGCCGTACCCTGGCCGGGGCGGCATTTCCTTTACCCGAGCACTCCTGAGGATCCGCGCGTGTCCATGTCCCGCATCCCCTTCGAGCGGCTTCCCACCGGCATCCGCCGGGCCATCGCCGACAAAACCGGCGCCGTCCACCAGGCGGTGACTGTGCAGGGCGGCATGAACTCCGGCATCGCCTCCGTCCTGGAGACCGAAAGCGGCAGGGTCTTCGTGAAGGGCATCCCGGTCGGCCACCCCCAGGTCGGTGCACAGCGCCGCGAGGCGGAGATCGCCCCGCATCTTCCTGCGGCCTGCCCACGCCTGTACTGGCACCTGGAGTCCGGCGGCTGGAGTCTGCTCGGCTACGAGGTGATCGACGGCCGCCACGCCGACTACACGCCCGGCTCGCCCGACCTGCCGCTCGTGGAAACCGCACTCGTCGAACTGCAGGGCGTCACCGCACCCGCGGACGTCGAGATCAAGGACGCCGTCGACCGGTGGGCGGACTACGCGCCGCCGGGTTCGCTGCACTACTTCGAGGGCGGCACTCTCCTGCACACCGACTTCGCCCCCGACAACGTCCTGATCACCGGTGCCCGCGCACGTATCATCGACTGGGCCTGGCCGACGCGAGGAGCGGCCTGGATCGATCCCGGCGCGCTTGCCCTCCGGCTCATGGACGCCGGCCATTCCGTGAAGGAGGCCCTCGCCTTCGCACGTCGGTTCCCGTCCTGGCGGGACGCAAAGGCCGAGGCACTCGCGGCGTTCGGCTCAGCCACGGCGGCACTGTGGCGGGAGATCGCCGAAGCGGACCCGACGCCCTGGAAGTCGGGGATGGCGAAGCATGCGGCGGCGCTCGCTTCATCCGTGGCCGTAAGCCGCAGACGCTAGGTCGGTCCGGGTCAGGGTGTGTCGGTGTGGACCACCGTGATGTGGTGGTCGGGGCCCGGGTTCTCCAGTTCGTCCAGGGCGGCCACGGCCAGGTCCGGCACGCTGATCCACGACCGGCCGGCGGCCGTGGTGAGCAGGGTGTCGGTGCCGCGCCGGTAGCGGGCGGTGCGCGGGCCGGGTTCGAGCAGCGCCGGGGGGCTCAGGTAGACCCAGTCGGTGTGGGGATGCGCCTGGCAGAGCCGGAGTTGGGCCACGCCCGCCGCGGCGACCGGGCGCCACCGCGGTGGTACGTGGGCGGGGTCGTCGGCCACCAGGAGCCCGTCGGTGCCGGGACTGCGCAGGGCACCGGCGCCGCCCACCACCAGGACGCGGCTGCCGAGGTGCGCCGCGGTGTCCAGGACGGTGCGGGTGGTGCCGAGCAGGAACTCCTCGTCCACGGGGTGGGTGCGCACGGCCAGTACGACCGCCTGCGGCGCGGTGGCCGACAACGCCTCGCGGACGGCCCCGGGGTCGTGCGCGTCCACGGAGACCGGGACCACGCGCGGGCTCTCGCCGGCCGGCCTGCGGGACAGGGCCAGGACCCGGTGCCCACGCGCCGCGGCCTCCTCGACGACCCGGCCGCCCACCGTTCCGGTGGCGCCGAGTACCGCGATCGTCATGCCGTTCGTCATCGTGCCGACTCCTTCGCCGTGGTCTTCGGTGTGCTGGACGGGGCCCCGGGCGGGGCGGTCGGGGTTCTCGGCGGGCCGGGCTGGGCCGCCAGCATCGCCGCCAGGGCGAGGACGAAGCCGAGCGTCTGGAACAGGCTCAGGGATTCGCCCGTGGCCGTGCCGATGACCGTGGCGACCAGCGGGGACAGCAGGACGAGGGGAGCCGAGGCGCCGACCGGGAGGGCCGCGATGCCACGGAACCAGAGCGTGTACGCGATCAGACCGCCCATGCTCCCGAGCCACAGGTAGCCGCCGACCGCACCGGCGTCGACGCGGGGCGGCAGCCCTTCGGCCACCAGGGTCGTCGGCAGCAGGAGCAGTCCGCCCGCGGTGAGCTGCCAGGCGGCCAGGGTGAGCGGGCCCGCGCCCGCCGGCCGGCCCCAGCGCTTGGTGAGGACGACGCCGACGGCCATGGCCGCCGTACCGCCGAGGCCGGCGCAGATGCCGACGGCGTCCAGGCGGGCCTGCGGGCCGAGGACGACGAGTGCGACACCGGCCACGCCGAGCACGCCCCAGGTCCAGCGCCGGGCGGAGGGCCGGTCGTAAAGCACCGGGATGGCCAGGGCGGCGACCAGCAGGGGCTGGGTGGCGCCCAGGGTGGCCGCGACACCGCCGGGGAGGCGTTCGGCGGCCAGGAAGAGGAGGGGGAACAGGGCGCCGATGTTGAGTGCGCCGAGGACCGCCGTCTTCCACCACCAGTCCCCGCGCGGAAGCACCCGGGTGAGGGCCAGGCCGAGCAGTCCGGCGGGCAGCGCGCGCGTGAGGCCGGCGAACAGCGGGTGGCCGGGGGGCAGCAGGTCGGTGGTGACGATGTAGGTCGTGCCCCAGGCGGCGGGGGCGAGCGCGGTCAGGGCGACGGTGGCGGCCCGGCGCGCGGAGGGCGCGCGCGGTGGGTCCGGTGGCCGGCCGGCCGGGGTGGTGGAGGACATGCCGGGAAGTCTGGAGCGGCCCGGCGATGAAACCAAAGCATGGTTGCCATGGCAGCGATGAACGGCAAGCATGGTGCCGTGGATCTCCAGCAATTGCGGTACGTCGTCGCCGTCGCCGAGGCCCGCAACTTCACGCGGGCCGCCGAGCGCTGCGGTGTGGTGCAGTCCTCCCTCAGTCACCGGATCGCCGCCCTGGAACGGGAGTTGGGGGTACGGCTGTTCGCGCGGTCCAGCCGGCGCGTCGAACCGACCGGCGCCGGGACGGCGTTCGTGGCGAGCGCGCGGGAGTGCCTGGCCGCGGCGGACCGGGCGGTGGCGGACGCCTCGGCGGCGGCCGGCGTGGTCCGCGGCCGGCTCGCCGTCGGCGTGATCGTGACCTCCGCCGCCGTGGACGTACCGGAGCTGCTCCAGCGCTACCGCGCCCGGTACCCGGAGGTGCGGGTGCGGCTGCGGTCCGGGCGCAGCGACGATCTGGCGGCGGCGGTCCGGGACGGCGAACTGGACATCGCCTTCCTCGGGCTGCCGGAGGGCGAGCGGCCCTCGGGGGTGGAGAGCGTGGTCCTCGACGACGACGAGCACGTGCTGGCGGTGGCGGCCGGGCACCGGCTGGCCGGGGCGCCCCGGGTGACGCTGCGGGAGATCACCGGCGAGACGTTCGTGGACTTCGTGGCGGGAACGCCCGGCCGGGCCCAGTCGGACCGGGCGTTCGCCGCGGCGGGCCTGGCCCGCGACGTCGCGTACGAGGCCGGTGTGGCCGAGCTGATCATCCGGCTGATCGCGCGCGGCCTCGGGGTCGCGCTGCTGCCCTCGGCGTTCATCCGGCCGCTGGCCGCCGCGGACCCCGGGCTGGCGCTGGTCCCGGTGACCGACGGCCCGCGGCGCACCGAGTATCTGGTCTGGAGCCGTTTCAACCCCGGCCAGGCCACCCGCGCCATGCTGGACGTCCTCGGGGTACGGCCGCCGAACGCCTGAGCCCCGGACGGGCGTTCGGCCCGATGTTCGGACCGGGCTCGGCGTCCGTTCCCACCGGACCGGCGGGCCGACACCCCGGCCCGGAAGGGAAGTCAGCGGCCCGGTGGCGGGCGGGGCCGTCAGGGGGCGTCGAGGGGCGTGGGCAGGCTAGGTCCGGTGGGGGCCGCCGTGGCGGACAGCAGGCGCAGGGCCGCGTCGGACGGGGTGCCGGGTTCGGCCGTGTAGGCGATGAGCCGCTGGCCCGCGGAGCCCGGCAGGCTGAGGTTCTCGAAGCTCAGCTCCAGGGTGCCCACGGCCGGGTGGCGCAGCGACTTGCGTCCCGAGGCGCAGGTGCGGACCGGGTGGCGGGCCCACAGCGCGGTGAACTCGTCGCTCTGGATGGACAGCCGGCCGATCAGCTCGGCCAGCGCGCGGTCGTCGGAGTGCCGGCCGGCCACCAGGCGCAGGGAGGCGACCGCGAGGTGCGCCTCCTCGGCCCAGTCGGTGTACCGCTCCCGGTACCGCTCGTCCAGGAACAGCATCCGGACCAAGTTCGGCCGGTCCGCCGGGGTCCGCGGCGCCTGAGCGGGCAGGTGGCCGGCGAGCAGGGCGTGGCCGAGCGGGTTCCAGGCCAGGACGTCGTTCCGCCGGTCCAGGACGAGCGCGGGTACGTCCGTCATGGCCGCCAGCAACTGCCGGACCGAGGCGGTCGCGTGCTCGGCGCGGGACGCGGCCGGGCGGCGCCTGACGGCGGGGCGGGCCAGGTCCTTGAGGTGGGCGGTCTCGTCCCCGGTGAGCCCGAGGGTGCGGGCGATCGCGTCCAGCACGGAGTCGGAGACCCCGGCCGCGCGGCCCTGTTCGAGGCGGGTGTAGTGGGTGATGCTGACGCCGGCGAGCGAGGCCAGCTCCTCGCGGCGCAGCCCGGCCACCCGGCGCCGTTCCGGCGCGTTCGTGAGGCCGACGTCCTGCGGCCGTACGGCGGCGCGGCGGGACTTGAGGAAATCTCCCAGCTCGGACGGGGCGTCCACGGGTGCCTCCGGGGGGCGTCGGGGCGGTCGCCGTCCATCCTGCCCCGCGGACCGTGCCGCCCGGGAGTCCCGAGGGTGGTCCTGCGATGACCACCCTCGCGCCGACCGGTCACCGGGGGGTGCTGGCCGGCGCGGCGGAACCGGACGAGTGTCGTTCCCGGCGACTTCGCCTCCCCACCTCCGTCACCCCCTCCAGAAGGGACCACCTCGCCATGTCCGTCACGACGACCCGGCCGGCCGGTGCACCCGCCGTCCTGACCCCCCGGCTCCGGCTGGTGCTGGTGCTGCTGCTCGCGGCCCAGTTCATGCTGGCCGTGGACTTCTCCATCCTGAACGTCGCCCTGCCGGTGATCGGCGCCGGTCTGGGCTTCCCGCTCGGCGGCCTCCAGTGGATCGGCACGGCGTTCGCCCTGTGCGCGGCCGGGTTCACCCTGCTGTTCGGGCGGGTCGCCGATCTCTTCGGCCGCCGCCGGGTGTTCCTCGGCGGCCTCGTCGTCCTCGCCGCGGCCTCGCTGGCGGGCGGCCTGGCGCAGAGCCCCGACGTGCTCATCGTGGCCCGGGTGTTCCAGGGGCTGGCCACCGCCGCGGTGACCCCGGCCGGGCTCTCGCTGCTGACGACGTCCTTCCCGGAGGGGCCGCTGCGGGAGAAGGCGCTCGGCCTCAACGGGGCGCTGATGTCGGCCGGCTTCACCACGGGCGCGATCCTCGGCGGCCTGCTGACCGACCTGCTGTCCTGGCGCTGGGCGTTCTTCGTCAACGTCCCGGTGGCGCTCGCCGTGCTGCTGGTGGCGCCCGCGGTCGTCGCCGAGTCCCGGCCCGCCGAACGGCCGAGGCTGGACGTGCCGGGCGCCGTCACGGTCACGCTCGGGCTGCTGGCCGTCGTCCTGGGCCTGACCCGGGCCGGCGAGCTCGGCTGGGGCGCGCCGGGGAGCCTGCTGCCGCTGGCGGCCGGTGCGGTGCTGCTGCTCCTGTTCGCGGCCGTCGAGCGCCGGGTGTCCGCGCCGCTGGTGCCGCCGCACGTGCTGGGCAGGCGGTCGGTGGCGTGGGGCAACGTGGCCGGGCTGCTCGCGTTCCTCACCGAGACGTCGCTGGTGTTCCTGCTGACCCTCTACCTCCAGGAGGTGCTCGGCTTCTCCCCGCTGGCCGCCGGGCTGTCGTTCGGCGTGCTCGGCGCGGGGACCGTCGCCGGCGGAGCCCTCGCCCCGCGCTGGATCGGCCGGTTCGGCGCCACCCGGACGCTGCTGGCCGGCGGTCTGGTCCAGGCCCTGTTCACGGCGGCGCTGCTCGGGCTGGGTGCCGACCGCTCCTCGCTCTGGCTGCTGCTGGCCGCGACCTTCGCGGGCGGGGTGGGCAACATGCTGGTCATCGTCGGCTTCATGGTGACCGCCACCTCCGGGCTCGCCGACCACGAGCAGGGCCTGGCCACCGGTCTCGCGACGATGACCCAGCAGATCGGCATCACCATGGGCACCCCGGTGATGAGCGCCGTCGCCACCGCGGCCATGTCGGGCACGGGCGCCCTGGCCGTCCTCGGCGGGCTGAAGACCGCCATCGCGCTGAACGCGGCGCTCGTGCTCCTGGGCACTCTCGGCAGCGCGGTCTTCCTGCGGGAAAGGGCGCGGTGAGCCGCCGGTCAGTCCCGTCGCGACCGCGCCCACCGCTCGCACACGGCCGCGCCACTCCGTCCACGAACCCCCACCGGCGGGAACGGCTCCGGCAAGCGCAGGCGCGGCTTCGTCCGACCGCCGTCAGCAGTACGGCGCCTGGCCGGTGAGCGAGGCGGCCACCCGCATCCAGACCCCGAACTGCCGGTAGAGCGCGGGGAGCCGGCCGGTCGCGCGGATCGTGCGGCTGTCGTCGGCCGTCACCCCGGGCAGCCCGAGGAGGATGGTGGCGACCGAGGCGGACTGCCAGCGGACGGCCAGGGTGGCCTCGGCGGCGGAGCCCTCGGGGCGGCGCGGTGCGCGGCGCAGGGCCGACTCGACCCCGTCCTCGATGGCCCCGCGCGCCTGCGCCACCGGCCGCAGCTCGGCCGCGAACCGGCCGTGGGCGTACTTCACCGGGACGGTGGCGACCGACGCGTCCCACTCCGTCATCTCCGCGCACGCCGCGTCGTCACCCGTGAGGGCCACGACGGGCACGCCGAGGGCCGCCGCCGTCGCGTGGGCGAGCCCGATCTCACCGACCGGACGGCCGTCCAGCCACATGTCCTCGATCTCGTGGCCCATGAAGCTGTGGCTGAGCACGCCCGGCGCACCGGCCCGGGAGTGGTAGCCGACGCACAGGACCGCGTCGTACTCGCCGGTCAGACCCTCCAGCATGCCCATCCGCTTGGGGCTGCCGCGCACCAGGCGGACGGCCGGGTGCAGCGCCTCGGGCAGCAGGTTGCGCATCGGCCCGTGCGCGTCGTTGACGAGGACGTCCGCCGCGCCGGCCGCCAGCGCGCCCCGTACGGCGGCGTTCACGTCCTCGGCCATCATGGCGCGGCCCCGCTCGTAGTCCCGGCCGCCCGGCTGGACGTCCGCCGCGTCCACGAGCCCGGTGACACCTTCCATGTCCACGCTCAGGTAGATCCGCACGGCGTCGACCCTAGCCGACCCTACGTATTGTAGGTTCCCAACCGCCAGCCCCGACCGGGCTGTTGTCACGCCTGTTCGACGGGGGAATCATGCAGGACACCACCGAAGCGGCGCCCGGCGCCGAGATCTGCGCGCGCGGTCTCGCGCCGACGCTGGCCGTACTGGTCGTCAGCCTCGCCGTCGCCGCCGTCGGCGTGTACGAGCTGTGCGGCTTCGGCCTGCACAGCCTGGACCGGCGGCCGCACCTGTTCAGCGACGGTCTCGCGACCGGCGGGGTGATCGTCGCCACGGTGGCCGCGGGCGCGGCGCTCGGCGACCTGGCCTGGCTGCTGGCCGCGGCGCGGCGGCGCGACGCGGGCGGCTGAGGCAGGCGGGAGGGCGGCTGAGGCGGGCGGGCGGGCGGACCGGGTCCCCCGACGCCCCACGCCCCACCCCACGGCTCCCCGCGGGCCGGCGGGCACCCGGAGACCCAGGGGGGCCGTGCCCCGGCTGTGCGGCTCCCGTACACCCGCGCGTCGGCACCGGTACCCCTACAGGCTGTAGGGTCGAGGCCGCACCGTCCCCGTCCCCGAGGGTGACCCATGCCCGCACCGCAGACGACCCCGGCCCCGCCGCGGGCCGCCGCTCCCCGTACCCCGAGGCGCGTCGTGCGCCTCCTCTCGGCCCCCTTCCGCTCCGCGCCGGGCGACGACCGGCTGCGCGTCCGCGCCGCCGCGGCGACCGTCTGGTACCTGCGCCTGCTCGCCGTACTGAACATCGCCGCGGTCCTGTCGCTCCCCTTCCGCGAGGAGGTGCACGAGCACAACGCGGGCGAGTTCTTCACGCCCTACCTCGCCACCGCGGGACTGGGCTCGGCGGCCCTCGCCCTGTTCCTCGCGGTGGTGATGCGCCGCCGCAAACGCGCCGCCTGGCTCTTCAACCTCCTGCTCGCCGGCTCCCTGTTCGGGCTCTACGTCCTCGCCCTGACCCACCCCGCCTACCGCGCCCACGCCTTCAACTGGGTCTCCACCGCGCTCACCGGCCTGTTCGTCGCCGCCCTGCTGGCCGGCCGGCGCGAGTTCGACGCCGTCGGCGACCGCTCCAACCCGCGCCTGGCCCTCGCCGTCGGCGCGGGCGGCACCCTGGTCGGCGGCGGCCTCGGCACGCTGCTGGCACACGTGACGAACACGGTGCCCGGGGCCACCCTCACGGACGAGATCGCGTACACCCTGCTGCGCGGCATCAGCGTCGGACCGCTCGCCGACCGCGTCGCCGCGGTGCAGGCCCCCCGCTGGACGGACATGGCCATCAACGTCCTGACGGCCGCCGCCTTCCTGCTGGTCCTCTACGCCTGCTTCCGCGCCCCCCGCGGCGCCCGTCTGCTGGCGGCGGAGGACGAGGCCCGGCTGCGGGGCCTGCTGGACCGGCACGGCGACCGCGACTCCCTCGGCTACTTCGCCCTGCGCCGGGACAAGTCCGCCATCTTCTCCCCGAGCGGCAAGGCCGCCGTCGCCTACCGGGTCGTCGGCGGGGTCAGCCTCGCCTCCGGCGACCCGATCGGCGACCCCGAGGCGTGGCCCGGCGCCATCGACGCCTGGCTGGCCGAGGCCCGCCGCCACGCCTGGACCCCGGCCGTCATGGGGGCCGGCGAGGAAGCCGGCACCGTCTACGCCCGCCACGGCCTCGACGCGCTCGAACTCGGCGACGAGGCGATCGTCGACCTCGCCGACTTCACCCTCGACGGCCGGGCCATGCGCGTGGTCCGCCAGGCCCACAACCGGGTCCGCCGGGCCGGTTACACGGTCCGCGTCCGCCGCCACGAGGACATCCCGGCCGAGGAGATGGCCGTCCTGGTGGAGCGTGCCGACCGCTGGCGCGACGGCGCCACCGAACGGGGGTTCTCCATGGCCCTCGGCCGGCTCGGCGATCCCGCCGACGGCCGCTGCGTGATGCTGGAGTGCCGGGACGCGGACGGCGAACCGCGGGCCCTGCTCAGCTTCGTCCCCTGGGGCGAGCACGGCCTCTCCCTGGACCTGATGCGCCGCGACCGCGACGGCGAGAACGGCCTGATGGAGTTCATGGTGGTCGAACTCCTGCTGGGGGCGGGGGAGCTGGGCGTCGAGCGGGTCTCCCTCAACTTCGCGATGTTCCGCTCGGTCTTCGAGCGCGGTGCCCGGCTCGGTGCCGGGCCCGTGCTGCGCCTGTGGCGCTCGACCCTCACCTTCTTCTCCCGCTGGTGGCAGATCGAGTCCCTGTACCGGGCGAACGCCAAGTACCGCCCGGTGTGGGAACCCCGGTTCCTGCTGTTCGCCAAGAGCAGCGACATCCCGCGGATCGGCCTGGCGAGCGCCCGCGCGGAGGGCTTCCTCACCCTGCCGGGCCGTCCGTAACCGCCCCGGACGGACCCGAGCCGGCCCGCGCCCGGCCACCACCCGCCCGCCGCCCGCCGCACCCGCACCCGCACCCGCACCCGGCACGCACGTACCCACCCACCGGGCCCGTCCCTCAGGCGGGCCCGTTCCCGGTGGGGCCGCCGCCGACCGTGAACCCGATGACCGCGCCGCCGCCCTCGCGCCGGTAGGCGAACGGCGCTCCGCCGTGGGCCATGGCCACCTCGCGCACGATGGACAGGCCGAGGCCCGAGCCGGGCTGGGAGCGGGCGTCGGCGGCTCGGTAGAAGCGGTCGAAGATGCGCACGAGGTCGCCCTCGGCGATCCCGGGCCCCCGGTCGCGCACCTCCACGCGCACCGCGCCCGGCCGGGCCGGGCCGGTGATGCCGACCAGGATCGCCGCCTCGCCGCCCGGGTCGAACTTGGCCGCGTTCTCGACCAGGTTGGAGAGGGCCCGCTGGAGCATCCCGGGCCGCCCCTCGACCGTCGTGTCACCGCTGGTGTGCAGCAGGACGTCCCGGCCGGTGCGGCGCCGGGCCAGCCCGACGACGTCCTCGGCGATGTCGGCGAGGTCCACCCGCTGCGGCGGCTCGGCGTCGGACTGGCCGGCGGCGAGGTCGACCAGCTCGTTGACCAGGTCGGTCAGCTCCCGCGCCTCCTGGGAGAGGTCGGCGACCAGTTCCTCCCGGCTGGCGGGCGGTAGCTCGTCGATCCGGCGCAGCAAGGAGATGTTGGTGCGCAGCGAGGTGAGCGGCGTGCGCAGCTCGTGGCCCGCGTCCTGCACCAGCCGGCGCTGGTCCTCCTCCGACTGCGCGAGCCGCCCCAGCATCCGGTCGAAGGCGCGGCCCAGCCGCCCCACCTCGTCCAGGCCGGCCACCGGCACCTGGACGCCGAGCTGCCGGGTGCGGGCGACGTTCTCGGCGGCGGAGGTGAGGACGACCAGGCGCCGGGTGATCCGCCGGGCCAGCCACCACCCGAACAGTCCGGCCCCCACCACGACCGCCGCCATCAGGATCAGCGTCCGCTGCTGGAGCGCCCGCAGCAGGTCCTCGGTGTCGCTGAACTCCTGCGCCACCTGGACCGCGCCCCGCCCGTCGCCGAGCGAGACGGTGGCGATGCGGAACAGGTCCGCGTCCACCCGTACGTCCTTGTGCCGGACGACGTTCCCGGCCGGGTGAGCGAGGGCCGCCGCCCGGTCCCGGGAGGTGACGGGCAGCACCGGGCTGCCGTGGTCCACGATCTGCCCCTGCGCGCCGAGGACCTGGACGTCCGTGCGGGCCGGCCGGACCAGGTCGTGCCCGGGGCGGGAGGAGGAGAAGTCCTCCGGGCCCATGGTGTGCTGCCGCACCTCGTCCCGTACGTCCTGCACGACCTGGGTGAACACCGACTGCTGGTCGACGCGGACGAGCCGGGCGGCGGAGCTGTACGACAGGATGCCGACGAGGATCGTGACGGCCGCGGTGACGGCCGCGAAGGAGACGGCGAAGGTCGTGCGCAGGGAGACCAGGGAGACCAGCTTCGGCCGGGGCCGGACCGGCAGCCGCCAGCGGCGGCCCACTCAGTCCTCCCGCAGCACGTAACCCACGCCCCGCACGGTGTGGATCAGCGGGGCGGCGCCGGGTTCGTCCAGTTTGCGGCGCAGGTAGCCGACGTAGACGGCGAGGTTCTTGGAGCCGGGGCCGAAGTCGTAGCCCCAGATCCGGTCGTAGATCGTGGAGTGGTCGAGGACGATGCCCGCGTTGCGCACCAGCAGTTCCAGCAGCTCGAACTCGGTGCGGGTCAGCTCCAGCTCGCGCCGGCCGCGCCAGGCGCGCCGGGCCTGGAGGTCCATGCGGAGACCGGCGGCCTCCAGTTGCCGGTCGGAGCCCTGCGCCTCCCGTACGGGGGGCTCGGCACCCGCACCCGCGGCGGGCGCCGGGCTGGTGCGGCGCAGCAGCGCGCGCAGCCGGGCGAAGACCTCCTCGACGTCGAACGGCTTGACCACGTAGTCGTCGGCGCCCGCGTCCAGTCCCGCGATGCGGTCGGCGGTCTCCACCAGGGCGGTGAGCATCAGGATCGGGGTCCGGTCACCCTCGGCGCGCAGCACGCGGCAGACCTGGAGGCCGTCGATGCCCGGCATCATCACGTCGAGGACGAGGACGTCCGGCGGGTTGCGGTGGGCCTGCGCCAGGGCCTCCACGCCGTCGGCGACCGCCGTCACCTCGTAGCCCTCCAGCGACAGGGCACGCTCCAGGGCATGGCGGATGGCGCGGTCGTCTTCGGCGAGCAGCACAGTCTGGGACACGCTCCCAGTCTGCCAAGGCGGCCGGCGGCGCGGCCGGGGCCGCCGGGCCGACGATCACCTTTTTTACCGGGATCTCACCGTCGGCCCGGGCGCGCCCGGCCCTCAGCCACCGGAGGAGCCGAGCCGGGCGAGCTGCTCCCCGAAGGGCACGACCCGGAAGCCGTCGTCGGCGGCCGGCCGGGCCGCGGACAGCCCGGTCATCAGCGCCGCCAGCTCCCCCGCCGCCCGCTCGACCCGCTCCGGCAGCCCTTCGGCGCCCCAGTCCTCGGAGGCGGCGTACACGGCGGTCGGCACGACCACGGCCCGCAGGTAGGCGAAGAGCGGCCGCAGGGCGTGCTCCAGCACCAGCGAGTGCCGTGCCGTCCCGCCGGTCGCCGCGATCAGCACCGGCTTGCCGGCCAGCGCGTCCTTGTCGAGCACGTCGAAGAACGACTTGAACAGCCCGCTGTACGACGCGGTGAACACCGGGGTGACGACGATCAGCCCGTCGGCCGCCGTCACCGCGTCCTGGGCGGCGGCCAGCGCCCTCCCGGCGAACCCGTTGGTGAAGGCGTGCGCGATCTCGACGGCGAGGTCGCGCAGCTCGATCACCTCGACGTCCACCGGCGCCTGCCGGTGCACGGCGGCGGCCAGCCGGTCGCCCAGCAGCCGGGTGGAGGACGGGACGCTCAGTCCCGCCGACACGACGACGAGCCTCATGCCGCGGTCTCCTTCCGTGCGGTGGTCAGCAGCGACTGGTGGGTGGGCGCGTCCGGCACGTCCGCCGGGCGCCCCTTGGCGAACTCCTCGCGCAGCACCGGCACGACCTCCTCGCCGAGCATGTCGAGCTGCTCCAGCACGGTCTTGAGCGGCAGTCCCGCGTGGTCCATGAGGAACAGCTGGCGCTGGTAGTCGCCGGCGTACTCGCGGAAGGACAGGGTCCGCTCGATCACCTGCTGCGGGGAGCCCACCGTCAGCGGGGTCTGCTCGGTGAAGTCCTCCAGCGAGGGTCCGTGGCCGTAGACCGGCGCGTTGTCGAAGTACGGCCGGAACTCGCGCACCGCGTCCTGCGAGTTCTTCCGCATGAACACCTGGCCGCCGAGCCCGACGATCGCCTGCTCGGGCGTTCCGTGCCCGTAGTGCGCGAACCGCTTCCGGTAGAACTCGACCATCCGCTTGGTGTGCTCGGCGGGCCAGAAGATGTTGTTGTGGAAGAAGCCGTCGCCGTAGTAGGCGGCCTGCTCGGCGATCTCCGGGGAGCGGATGGAGCCGTGCCAGACGAACGGCGGCACACCGTCCAGCGGGCGGGGCGTGGAGGTGAAGCCCTGCAACGGCGTGCGGAACTTGCCCTCCCAGTCCACGACGTCCTCGTCCCACAGGCGGCGCAGCAGGGCGTAGTTCTCGACGGCGAGGTTGATGCCCTCGCGGATGTCCTTGCCGAACCACGGGTAGACCGGCCCGGTGTTGCCGCGGCCCATCATCAGGTCGACGCGCCCGTCGGCCAGGTGCTGGAGCATCGCGAAGTCCTCCGCGATCTTCACCGGGTCGTTGGTGGTGATCAGGGTGGTGGAGGTGGACAGCACCAGCCGCTCGGTGCGGGCGGCTATGTAGCCGAGCATGGTGGTCGGCGACGACGGCACGAACGGCGGGTTGTGGTGCTCACCGGTCGCGAAGACGTCCAGGCCGACCTCCTCCGCCTTCAGGGCGATGGCGACCATCGCCTTGATCCGCTCGCGCTCGGTCGGGGTGCGCCCCGTGGTGGGGTCCGGCGTGACGTCGCCGACCGAAAAGATCCCGAACTGCATGGTCGCTCACCCTCCAGGTTGTTGACCGTTCAACTATACCCCCACAACGGTCCCCCCTGCCCGGGTATTCCACCCCCCGCGACCACACCACCCACACCTGCTCCCACCTGCGGTGACGGCCGACAGACACGCAAGGCGACAGGGCGTACGCCCCTCCCGGCGCCTCGCGCTCCCGCCGCCGTACCGATGCGTGCCGCGCGGGCCGCCCGGCAGATGCCCGCCGGCAGGTGGCGGGGCCGGCCGGACGCCACCCGCGCCCGGGACCGCGTCCGCCGCGTGCGAAGCTGCCCCCATGCCCGTCCTCCGCTCCGCCGCCCTGTTCGTCGTCGCCGCGCTGTTCGAGATCGGCGGAGCCTGGCTCGTCTGGCAGGGCGTGCGCGAGCACCGCGGCTGGCTGTGGGTCACCGGCGGCGTCCTCGCCCTCGGCGCGTACGGCTTCGTCGCGACCTTCCAGCCGGACGCCCACTTCGGCCGCATCCTCGCCGCCTACGGCGGGATCTTCGTCGCGGGCTCGATCCTGTGGGGCGCGGTCGCGGACGGCTACCGCCCCGACCGCTGGGACATCACCGGAGCACTGGTCTGCCTGGCCGGGATGGCCGTGATCATGTGGGCCCCGAGGAACGGCGGCTGAGGGCGCGGACACCGCCGGCCTGCGGATCCGGCGCCGGCGGCGTCCGGGACGGGGGCGTCAGGCCCCGGGGTCGGCCAGGCGGCTGAGCAAGGCCACCGCGTCGTCGTGCACCACCGGCCGGAAGAAGCGCGCGTCGACGTCCTCGACGGCCGCGATCGCGCGCGGGGCCAGTTCGGCGCCGGCGTCGGTGACCCGCAGGCGTCTGGCGCGGGTGTCCGCGGGGTCGACCTCGCGCTCGATCAGCCCCTTGGCCTCCAGGACGCGCAGGACCTGCGAGGTCATCTTGACGTCGGTGCCGGCCTGGCGGGCCACGGCCTGCTGGTTGGGCCGCTCGCCGTGGGTGTTCAGCCACCAGGTGCAGGCGAGGAGGACGAACTGGACGTGGGTGAGGTCCAGGGGGCCGAGCGCCGCGGCGATGTCGCGCTGCCAGCGCAGCGTGGCGTGCCAGAGCAGGAAGCCGGGGCTTTCGCCGGGGCCGAGGGCCATCAGGCCGCCGCCAGTTCGGCCAGGGCGGCCATGGTCTGCGGCCAGTCCGCGGTGACGGCCGGGCCGATCCGCGGGCCGAGCTCGTCGGCGCCGGTGCCGGTGATCTCCATCCGGTAGGTCACCCGGGTGCGCAGCCGCTCGCCCCGGCCGAGCCGGTGGGCGGTGCGCAGGAGCAGCCCGCCGAACCGGGCCTCGTCCACGAACAGTTCGCCGACGTTCGCCTCGGCGACGACCAGGTGGACCGGGTCGTCGCCGGCCGGGGTCATCACGATCTCGGCGCCCGCCTCGAACGGGCCGCTGATCTCGATGCCCGCGATGTCGGCGTTCCAGGCTCCCCAGTTCTCGACATCGGCCCACAGGCCCCAGATCGCCTCGGGCGCGGCGTCGGTCTCGATGCTGTGCTCATACGTCCACACGGTGGCCTCCCGGACCAAGATTGTCTTTGGAGAGATTATCTGCGCGCAGACTATCTGTCCAGGCTCGCCCCCGGACTCGCGGAGCCGGTCCCCCGAGCCACCGCTTAGGGTGGAGCGAACGGCCCCCGAAGCAGTCACAGGAGCAGCCATGGCCACCGCCGCCCCGTCCGCCGCCGCCCGGATCGCCGTCGTCACCGGCGCGAGCAGCGGCATCGGCGCCGCCACGGCCCGGCGGCTCGCCGAGGCCGGCTACCGCGTCGTCCTCACCGCCCGCCGCGAGGACCGCATCGAGGCGCTGGCCGAGGAGCTGACCGCGGCCGGGCACTCGGCGGTGGCCTACCGGCTCGACGTGACCGACCGCGCGGCCGTCGACGAGTTCGCCACGGCCTTCAAGGCGGTCGGCGTCCTGGTCAACAACGCGGGCGGGGCCCTCGGCGCCGACCCGGTGGCCACCGGCGACCCGGCGGACTGGCGCACGATGTACGAGACGAACGTCATCGGCACCCTGAACCTGACCCAGGCCCTGCTGCCCCGCCTGGAGGCGAGCGGCGACGGCGTGGTCGTGGTCGTCTCCTCCACCGCGGGCCACGGCACCTACGAGGGCGGCGGTGGCTACGTCGCCGCCAAGCACGGCGCCCACGTCCTCGCCGAGACGCTCCGCCTGGAGATCGTCGGCCGGCCGGTCCGCGTCGTCGAGATCGCCCCCGGCATGGTCAGGACGGAGGAGTTCGCGCTCACCCGCTTCGGCGGGGACGAGGAGAAGGCGGCCAGGGTGTACCAGGGCGTCGCCGAGCCCCTCACCGCGGACGACGTGGCGGAGACCATCACCTGGGCGGTGACCCGCCCCAGCCACGTCAACATCGACCTGCTGGTCGTGCGCCCGCGCGCGCAGGCCTCCAACACGAAGGTGCACCGCGAGTCGTGACGCACGACGACTCCGCGGAGAAGCGCCGCCTGGCCCAGGAGACGAAGGACGAACGCCAGGTCTGGTACTTCCTCGCCTACTTCCTCTTCGGCATCCACTTCATCGCGTTCGTCATGATCTACGCCGTACGGCACGCGAAGTAGCGCACGGGCGGCGCCCCGCCGCCGGCCGGTGCCGGCCGCGGGGTCAGCCCTTGACGCAGACGACCTGCCGCAGCTTGGCGACCACCTCGACCAGGTCCCGCTGCTGGTCGATGACCTGGTCGATCGACTTGTAGGCGCCCGGGATCTCGTCGACCACACCGGAGTCCTTGCGGCACTCCACGCCCCGGGTCTGGTCCTCCAGGTCCTTCGTCGTGAACCGCCGCTTGGCCGCGTTGCGGCTCATGCGCCGGCCCGCGCCGTGCGAGGCCGAGTTGAAGGACAGGTCGTTGCCGAGGCCCTTCACGATGTACGACCCCGTGCCCATCGAACCCGGGATGATCCCGTACTCCCCGGAGCCGGCCCGGATCGCGCCCTTGCGGGTCACGAGCAGGTCCATGCCCTCGTACCGCTCCTCCGCCACGTAGTTGTGGTGGCAGGAGATCTCCGGCTCGAAGGCCGGCTTGGCCTTCTTGAACTCCTTGCGGACCACGTCCTTCAGGAGCGCCATCATCAGCGTGCGGTTGTGCCTGGCGTACTCCTGCGCCCAGAACAGGTCGTTGCGGTAGGCCGCCATCTGCGGGGTGTCCGAGACGAAGACGGCGAGGTCGCGGTCGACCAGGCCCTGGTTGTGCGGGAGCTTCTGGGCCACGCCGATGTGGTGCTCGGCGAGTTCCTTGCCGATGTTCCGGGAGCCGGAGTGCAGCATCAGCCAGACCGACCCGTCCGCGTCCACGCACACCTCGATGAAGTGGTTGCCGGAGCCGAGCGTCCCGAGCTGCTTCCAGGCACGCTCCTGACGGAACCTGACGGCCTCCGCCACCGTGCCGAACCGCCCCCGGAAGTCGTCCCAGCCGGCCGTGGCCAGCCCGTGGAAGTCCCCGGGCGCGACGGGGTCGTCGTGCATCCCCCGCCCCACCGGGATCGCCTGCTCGATCTTCGAGCGCAGCCGGGACAGGTCGCCCGGGAGGTCGTTCGCGGTCAGCGACGTCCGCACCGCCGACATCCCGCAGCCGATGTCCACCCCCACCGCCGCGGGGCACACCGCGCCCCGCATCGCGATGACCGAGCCGACCGTCGCGCCCTTGCCGTAGTGCACGTCCGGCATCACGGCCAGGCCCTCGATCCACGGCAGCGTCGCCACGTTGCGGAGCTGGCTCAGGGCCACGTCCTCGACCGTCGCGGGGTCCGTCCACATCCGGATCGGGACCTTCGCGCCCGGCATCTCCACGTACGACATGTCTTCCCCATTCCCCCGGACAGCACGAAAAGGCTCGAAAGCAACAAAGCACAAAAGCCACGCCAAGGTCGGTGAAAAAGGACGAGGGACCGGCGTCCACGGCAGTGCGTGCGATACACATTGTCTCCAGGGGGCGCCCCGCCGCGGCAAGCGAATAACCGGCGGGGACACTGGAGCACCGAGCGTGCACACACCGTCGAGAGGAGCCCGTCCGTGCAGCGGAAGGCGTACGTAACCGGCACCGCCGCCCTCCTCGCGGCCTTGCTGGCCGGCTGCACGAGCGGCTCCGGCGACCGGTCCGCCACGGACGACGCCAACCCGGGCGACGCCGGCACCGCCACGGTCGCCGCCCAGCCCGGCAAGTACCACACGCTCCCGGAGCCGTGCGGCGTCGTCGGCCACGACGCCCTGGACTCGCTGCTGCCCGGCATCCAGCAGATCACCGACCCCGTGCAGCGCGACCAGGCGTACCGGGGCGAGGCCGCGCTCACGTACGACACCGACCGCAAGGTCGGCTGCCACTGGAAGGTCGAGTCGGCCGAGGCGACCGACCGGCTCTCGGTGGACTTCGAGCGGGTGGTGTCGTACGACAACGCCGTCAGCGACGACGACCAGGCGCAGAAGCTGTTCCTGGAGAAGCAGACCGCGGCCGACCTGCCCGTGGTGAGCGACTCCCCGACGCCCACGGCGTCCGCGTCGGGCTCCGGCTCCCCGAGCGCGCCCGCCTCCCCGCCGGCGTCCGGCCCGTCGGGCAGGTCGAACGCGTCCTCGGTGGCCCTGGGGTCCTCGGCGTCCCCGGGGGCCACGGGGCCGGCGCCGGGATCGCCCACCGGGTCCCCGGACGACGGTTCCCCGGACACCGGTTCCCCGGACGCCGGTTCCGGCTCCCCGACCGCCGACCTCCAGCCCCGCACGCTCCTTGATCTCGGCGACGAGGCGTACCTGGACGACCAGCTCAGCACGTCCGGTTCGACGGCCGAACCGCGGACGGTGACTGTGGTGTTCCGCACGTCCAACGTGGTCGTCACCCTCCAGTACGAGGAGCAGCCGATGGCCGCCGGAACGGTTCCGGACAGCAAGGAAATGCAGGACAGGGCCCTGAAACTGGCGTCCCAACTGGCCGACGCGCTGGGCGGCTGACGGGTTCGGCGGCCGTACCGGGGCCCGCGCGGAAGGCGCCCCGACGGGCACCGCACCGCTCCCCCACCGATTACCGTGGCCCCGCAGGAACCCGCACGAACACCGAGCGTCACGAGTGAAGGAACCATGCAGCGAGCAGACCAGCGAGACGACCGTGCCCACCAGCGAGCCAGGCGCCTTGGCCGCGCCCTTGTCTGCGCCGCAGCCGTTCCCGCGGTCCTGATCACCGCCGCCTGCTCCGCGGACTCCGGCGACTCCAAGGCCGGGCCGACCGGGGAAAGCACCGGGCAGTCGGCGAGCGGCACGTCGTCGCCCCCGGCGAGCCCGTCGCCGACCGTCGCGCCCGCCGCGTACCGGGAACTGCCCCGGCCCTGCTCGGTGCTGACGAAGTCGACGCTGTCCGACCTGGTCCCCGCGGGCGGGAAGGCCGGCAAGAAGGGCAGCTCCGACGATCCCTCCTCGCGGGCGTCCTGCTCCTGGAACAGCCTGGACAACAACGGCGTCGAGGGCTCGCAGTTCCGCTGGCTGAACGTCTCCCTGCTGCGCTTCGACTCGGACACCCGGGGCCCCGCCGACGAGCAGGCGCACGCCTACTACTCCCAGCAGGTCAAGGACGCCCAGTCGGTGACCGGCGCGAAGGGCGTGAAGGTCGTGCCGCTGTCCGGGACGGGCGCGGAGGCGTCGACGGTGCGCTACGACCTGAAGAAGAAGGAAGGCCTGTTCAAGCAGCAGACCGTCGTCGCCCGGGTGGAGAACGTCGTGGTCAGCCTGGACTACAACGGCGCCGGTCTCGCGGGTGAGGACACCCCCGACGCCGACGACCTGGCGAAGGCCGCCCAGAAGGCGGCGAAGGAGGTCGTGAAGGCGGTCACCGCGGCCAACAGCGGTGCCGGCAAGGGGAGTTCCGCACCGTCGGATCCGGCGTCCGGGACGCCGTCCGAGTCGGCCTCCTCCAGCGCGTCCCCGTCCGAGTCGGCCGTCGGCAGCGCCTGAGCGGAGGCCGTAGCGGCCGACCGGCCACGCGTTCGGCGCACACGTGTGCCACCCTGTTGCGCGCAACAACTCGCAAGGGGAGGGGAGTACGAGTGGCCGCACCGCAGCTGACTCGGATGCACCGCGTACTCATCGGCGTGGTCGTGAGCGGCGCTCTGATCATCGCTGGGATCGGCTTCGCCGGTTCGTACGCGGCCGTGCGCGAACTGGCCGTCAAGAAGGGTTTCGGGAACTTCTCGTATGTGTTCCCGGTGGGTATCGACGCGGGCATCTGCGTCCTCCTCTCCCTCGATCTGCTGCTGACCTGGATCCGCATCCCCTTCCCGCTGCTGCGCCAGACGGCGTGGCTGCTGACGGCGGCGACGATCGCGTTCAACGGCGCCGCCGCCTGGCCGGACCCGCTCGGCGTGGGCATGCACGCGGTGATCCCGGTCCTGTTCGTCGTGTCGGTGGAGGCGGCCCGGCACGCGGTCGGCCGCATCGCCGACATCACGGCCGACAAGCACATGGAGGGGGTCCGCCTCACCCGGTGGCTCCTGTCGCCGGTCCCGACGTTCCTCCTGTGGCGCCGGATGAAACTGTGGGAGCTGCGCTCCTACGAGCAGGTGATCAAGCTGGAGCAGGAACGTCTCGTCTACCAGGCGCGGCTGCGTTCCCGGTTCGGCCGGGCCTGGCGCCGCAAGGCCCCGGTGGAGTCCCTGATGCCGCTCAGGCTGGCGCGGTACGGCGTCCCGCTGGCGGAGACGGCGCCCGCGGGCCTGGCGGCGGCGGGCATCGACCCGGTGCTGCTGCCGCCGGTGCCCGCGCAGGCGCAGCCGGTGGCCGCGGTCCCCGCGGTCGCGGCCGCGGCGGAGCGTCCCGCGGTGGCCGCGCCCGTCCCGGCGCAGGCGGCGCCGCACGGCGGACCGCCCCCGCAGGAGCCGCCCGCCGACGAGGAGAGCCCCTGGTTCCAGGCTCCGCGGGAGATCGAGTACCACGGCGGCTACGACCCGACGTACGAGCCGCCGCCGGAGCCGCAGTACGAGCCGGAGGAGCAGTACGAGGACTGGTACGACGAGCAGCCCCCGGAGCAGTTCCAGCAGCCCTCCCCGGAGGAGACCGGCAGCTTCCCCATCCCGGTGGGCCCGAAGCGCACCCGGGAGCTGGGCGAGGGCGGCGGCGTCCCCGAGCCGGAGCCGACCGAGGACGACTTCTACCAGGTCTTCCGCAAGTCGATCGACGGCAGCTACCCCACCGGGGCGCAGCTCAGGGAGGACGTGGCGGCGACCTTCGGCGTG
The DNA here is from genome assembly GCF_055558055.1 of Streptomyces sp. NPDC025833. Taxonomy (NCBI): domain Bacteria; kingdom Bacillati; phylum Actinomycetota; class Actinomycetes; order Kitasatosporales; family Streptomycetaceae; genus Streptomyces; species Streptomyces sp. NPDC025833. The sequence goes on along the minus strand of NZ_JBVHNF010000007.1, from coordinate 29,071 downwards.
ACGCTCCCGGCGCGCGAGGCCGAGCGCCTGGTCAAGGTCTTCGCCGAGCGGCACTCCCAGGAACTCCAGGACGAGCACATCGCCTGACCGGGCGCGCCGCACCCCGGCACGCGGAACACACGAGAGGGGCCCTCCCGGAGGAGGGCCCCTCTCGTGTCGCCGGCTACGCGCCGAGCAGCTTGCGCACCCGGTCCTGTCCCACCGCGAGGAGCAGCGTGGGCAGCCGGGGACCGGTGTCGCGGCCGACCAGCAGGTGGTACAGCAGCGCGAAGAACGTCCGCTGGGCCGTCTTGATCTCCGGCGGGAGTTCCTTCGGCGTGGCGTCGGCGGAGAAGCCGGCCCGCACCTTCGGCACGCCGTACACGAGGTGGGTCAGTCCGTCGAGGGACCAGTGGTCGGCCAGCCCGTCGAGCAGCAGCCGTACGGACTGCCGGGAGGGCTCGTCGAGGGAGCCGAGCAGCTCGGCGTCCGGCTCGTCGCGCACGATGGTCCGCTGGTCGGCGGGCACGTGCGTGTTGATCCACGCCTCGGCCTTGTCGTACCGGGGGCGGGCCTCGTCCAGGGAGGCGAGCGGCTGCTCCGGGTCCAGCTCGGAGAGGATGCGCAGCGCCTGGTCCTCGTGGCCGGCGGTGATGTCGGCGACGGACGCGAGGGTGCGGTACGGCAGCGGCCGCGCCGTCTTCGGCAGCTCGGCGACGGCGGTGCCGACGGCCCGGGTGTACGCGGCCACGTCCGCCGGCAGCGCGGAGCCCTCGGCGACCTTGCCGGCGAGCTTGTCCCACTCGTCGTACAGCCGCTGGATCTCCTGGTCGAAGGCGATCTTGAAGGACTGGTTGGGGCGGCGGCGGGCGTACAGCCAGCGCAGGAGCTGCGGCTCCATGATCTGCAGGGCGTCGGCCGGGGTCGGCACGCCGCCGCGCGAGGACGACATCTTCGCCATGCCGGAGATGCCGACGAAGGCGTACATCGGGCCGATGGGCCGCTCGCCGCCGAAGATGCCGACGATCTGGCCGCCGACCTGGAAGGAGGAGCCCGGCGACGAGTGGTCGACGCCGCTCGGCTCGAAGACCACGCCCTCGTAGGCCCAGCGCATCGGCCAGTCGACCTTCCAGACCAGCTTGCCGCGGTTGAACTCGGCGAGCCGCACGGTCTCGGCGAAGCCGCAGGCGGCGCAGGTGTAGGCCAGCTCGGTGCTGTCGTCGTCGTAGGAGGTGACGGTGGTCAGGTCCTTCTCGCAGTTGCCGCAGTACGGCTTGTACGGGAAGTACCCGGCGGAGCCGGAGCTGCCGTCGTCCTCGGACGCGGCGCCCGAGCCCTCCTCGGCCTCCAGCTCGGCCTCGTCGACGGCCTTCTGCTGCTGCTTCTTCGGGGCCTTCTTCGTCCGGTACTGGGCGAGGACCGCGTCGATGTCACCGCGGTGGCGCATCGCGTGCAGGATCTGCTCGCGGTAGGCGCCGGAGGTGTACTGCGCGGTCTGGCTGATCCCGTCGAACTCGACGCCCAGCTCGGCCAGCGAGGCGGTCATCGCGGCCTTGAAGTGCTCGGCCCAGTTCGGGTGGGGCGACCCCTTCGGCGCCGGCACCGAGGTGAGCGGCTTGCCGATGTGCTCGGCCCAGGACTCGTCGACGCCCGCGACGCCGGCCGGGACCTTGCGGTAGCGGTCGTAGTCGTCCCAGGAGATCAGGTGCCGGACCCGGTGGCCGCGGCGGCGCACCTCGTCGGCGACGAGGTGCGGGGTCATGACCTCGCGGAGGTTGCCGAGGTGGATCGGGCCCGACGGGGAGAGGCCCGACGCGACGACGACCGGTTTGCCCGGGGCCCGGCGCTCCGACTCCTCGATGACCTCATCCGCGAAACGGGAGACCCAGTCGGTGGTCTCGGTGCTCTGAGCCACGATCGGCACGTCCTTCTTTCTGAACGGGGTGACGGGCCCATTCTCACAGACCGTCCGGCGACCGGGAAAACGGCTTTACCCCCCGTGGGATACTGGCCGGGACCATCCGCCCCCACGAGGAGAACGGCACCCCTTCCTATGGCCTCGGTCACGTCCCTCAGCGACAGCGTCCAGCAGCACCTCGCCTCCGCTCTCTCGGCCACCCTGCCGGAGGCCGCCGGCGCGGACCCGCTGCTGCGACGAAGCGACCGGGCCGACTTCCAGGCCAACGGCATCCTGGCCCTGGCCAAGAAGGCGAAGGTGAACCCCCGGGAGCTGGCGGCCCAGGTCGTCGACCGGGTGGCGACGGGTGACGTGATCGAGGGCGTCGAGGTGTCCGGCCCCGGCTTCCTCAACATCACGGTCGCGGACCGGGCGATCGTCGAGAACCTGGCCGCGCGGTACGCGGACGACACCGGCCGGCTGGGCGTGCCCACCGCGGCGAACCCCGGCACGACGGTGATCGACTACGCCCAGCCGAACGTGGCGAAGGAGATGCACGTCGGCCACCTGCGGTCCGCGGTGATCGGCGACGCGGTGGTGCAGCTCCTGGAGTTCACCGGCGAGCACGTGGTCCGGCGCCACCACATCGGCGACTGGGGCACCCAGTTCGGCATGCTCATCCAGTACCTGGACGAGCACCCGCACGAGCTGGACCACAAGGCGTCCACCGCGGACACCGCGGCCTCCGGCGAGGAGGCGATGTCGAACCTCGACCGCCTCTACAAGGCCGCGCGGAAGTTCTTCGACTCCGACGAGGAGTTCAAGACGCGGGCGCGCCGCCGGGTGGTCGACCTCCAGGCGGGCGAGCCGCACACGCTCGCCATGTGGCAGAAGTTCGTGGACGAGTCGAAGATCTACTTCTTCTCCGTCTTCGAGAAGCTGGACATGGAGGTCCGGGACCCCGACATCGTCGGCGAGTCCGGTTACAACGACATGCTGGCCGAGACCTGCCGGCTCCTGGAGGAGTCGGGGGTCGCGGTCCGCTCCGAGGGCGCGCTGTGCGTCTTCTTCGACGACATCAAGGGCCCGGACGGCAACCCGGTCCCGCTGATCGTGCAGAAGTCGGACGGCGGCTACGGCTACGCGGCCACCGACCTGTCCGCGATCCGCGACCGCGTCTTCCACCTGAAGGCGAACACCCTGCTGTACGTGGTGGACGCCCGGCAGGCGCTGCACTTCCGGATGGTCTTCGAGACCGCGCGGCGGGCCGGCTGGCTGAACGACGACGTCACGGCCGTGCAGCTCGCCTTCGGCACGGTCCTCGGCAAGGACGGCAAGCCGTTCAAGACGCGTGCGGGTGAGACGGTCAGGCTCCAGGACCTGCTGGACGAGGCCGTCGAGCGGGCCACGGCCGTGGTGCGCGAGAAGGCCGGGAAGGTGGGCCTGAGCGAGCAGGAGATCACCGAGAACGGCCGCTACGTCGGCATCGGCGCGGTGAAGTACGCCGACCTGTCCACGTCGGCCGTCCGGGACTACAAGTTCGACCTGGACCAGATGGTCTCGCTGAACGGCGACACGTCCGTCTACCTCCAGTACGCGTACGCCCGTGTCCAGTCCATCCTCCGCAAGGCCGGCGACGCCCGTCCGGCCGCGCACCCGGAGCTGGCGCTGGCCCCGGCCGAGCGCGCCCTGGGCCTGCACCTGGACCGGTTCGCGGAGACGGTGCTGGAGGGCGCGGCCTCGTACGAGCCGCACAAGCTGGCCGCCTACCTGTACCAGCTCGCCTCGCACCTGACGGCGTTCTACGACCAGTGCCAGGTGCTGTCCGCCGACAACCCGGCCGAGGTCGTGGAGAACCGCCTGTTCCTGGTGGACCTCACGGCCCGCACCCTGCACCGGGGCATGGCGCTGCTGGGCATCCGGACGCCCGAGCGGCTCTGACCCCGCCGGGTCCGCGCCTCACACCGACGGCCCGTCCCCGCCCGGGGGCGGGCCGTCGTCCGTCTGCGTGTCGAGGAGCTCCCGGGTCCGCCGTACCAGGGCGTGGCGGACCGAGTCCGGGCCGAGGACGCGCAGCGGGGTGCCGAGGCCCAGCAGGTAGCGGGCCAGGCCGTCCGGGTCCGGGCCGCCGATGTCGACGAGGGTGGCGCCGGGGCCGTCGGGCCGGTGGGTGCCGACCGTCGGGGGGACCCGGCGCAGCGCCTCGGCCATCGGGAGCGGGAGGCGGACGGTCGCGGACAGGGGGTAGGGGCCGTTCGCCGTGTTGTGGGCGACGAGCCGGGCCGGGTCCGGCGGGTCGGTGATCTCCACCGGCTGCCCGGTGGGCGTCAGCCGTTCGACCCGGTCGGCGCGGAAGGTCCGCCAGCCCCGGGCGACGTCCCGGGCGACGAAGTACCAGCGCCGGCCGGTGTGGACGAGCCGGTAGGGGTCCACCTCCCGGACCGTGCCGCGGCCCTGTCCATCGCGGTACGACAGCCGGGCGCGTTCGCCGCGCCGGCAGGCCGCGGCCAGGTCCAGCAGCACGCCCGGCCGCAGCCGCGGCTCCTCGGGCCACGGCAGCCGCACCAGGGCGTCGTCCCACTCCGCCAGCCGGGCGGCGACCCGCGGGGGCAGCACCTGGCGCAGTTTGAGCAGCGCGGAGAGCGCGGCCTGGTCCCCGCCGAGGGCGCCGCCGAGCGCGGCCTCCCGCAGGCCCACGGCCACGGCCAGGGCCTCCTCGTCGTCCAGGATCAGCGGCGGCACGCGGGCACCGGCCCGGAGCCGGTAGCCGCCCCAGGGACCGGGGTCGGAGTCGACGGCGTACCCGAGTTCCCGCAGTGCGGCGATGTCGCGGCGGACGGTGCGGTCGGTGACGGCCATCCGGTCGGCCAGTTCGGCACAGGTCCAGGAGGGCCGGGCGGCGAGCAGCGCGAGCAGGCGCAGCAGCCGGGCGGACGCGCTGAGCACGGGCCGAAGTCTGCCACACGGCCCCGCCCGACCAGGACCGGATCTGTCCGGGTCGTGTCCTACGGTCGCCCCATGAGCACAGAGACCTCCACGACCCCCGCGTTCCGCTACGCCGCCGTCACCTTCGACTGCGCCGACCCCGCCGAACTGGCGCGCTTCTACGGTGAGTCGCTGGGCATGACGGCCCTCCACTCCACCGACGACTTCGTCCTGCTCGGCAAGGAGGGCGCCACCGGGCTCGCCTTCAACCGGCTGGCCGACTACCGCCCGCCCACCTGGCCGGACCCGGCCCAGGAGAAGCAGGCGCACCTCGAACTGGGCGTGGACGACCTGGACGCCGCCGAGCGGCGGCTGCTCTCCCTGGGCGCCACCAAGCCGCAGTTCCAGCCGGGCGGGGAGCGCTGGCGGGTCCTGCTGGACCCGGCCGGCCACCCGTTCTGCATCACCACCCTGGTCTGACGCGCCCACCGCCGACTCGCCCCGGCCGCCGCCGAGTCGGCGCGGCCGGGGCACTGTCAGTGGCTGCCCCTACAGTCACCGGCATGGCGACTCTTCCCAACCCGCTGCCCCGGCTGGCCACCGATCCCAGCGGGCGCTCCCTCGGCCTGCGGCTGCCGCCCGGCAGGCTGGTGGACGACACGGACGACGGGCCCTGGCACGAACCCCTGCTGTGGCACGCGGAGAAGACCTCGGCGCCCGGCACCTGGAAGGCGCTGGGCGGACCGGCGTCCCGCGCGGGGCTGCTGCCGGTGCTGGTGGACCTGGCCGGCTCCCGGAGCGGCATGGCGGACTGGGTGCTGCTGCCCGGTGCGGCGTCCTACCCGGGGGACCACGACGCCGGGGCCGTGCTCGAGGAGTACTGGGCGGAGGAGACGGACGACCGGGACCTGGACGACATCGCGCCGTTCGGGACGGACTGGCCGGGGCTGGCGCCGGCCGGCGTCCTGGCCGCGGACCCGGCGACCCGGGCCGCGCAGGTGGCCGACGCCGTGCACGGCGACCCGGACACCTGGTCGGACTGGCTGGAGGAACCGCACCTGGCGCTGGTCCCGGCCCGCCGCTCCGCCGACATACCCGCGGCGATCGGCTGGACCGGCCCGCTGAACTACGAGGGGGACGTGGGCCGGGTCTGCGCGGTGCTGCGGTCCTGGGAGGACCGGTTCGGCGCCCGGGTCGTGGCACTGGGCCCGGACACGCTGGTGCTGTCCGTGGCGGCGCCGCCCGGTGACCGGGAGGACGCCGAGGTCCTGGCCGCCGAGCACTACGCCCTGTGCCCGGACGGCGTCGTGCGGAGCGGCCCGGGGAGCGTGCGGGCGTACGCCGCGGAGCTGGTGGGCGGGACCAGCTGGTCCTTCTGGTGGGACTGACCCCGCCCTGAGGCCCGGCGCGGCCGGCGCTCAGTTCGCGTCGGCCGCCGGCTGCCACTTCTGGCCGCCGAGGGGGAAGGCGTACGCCGGCCGCCCGGCCGCGCCACTGGTGCGGAACGGACGGCCGGCGTCGTCGATCACCAGCGTGCCGTGCCGGTCGCCGCTGGACCAGGCGAGCTCCAGGTACCAGCTCACGTCGTACGCGGTCGCGTCGGCCGTGATGTAGAAGACCTCGGGCTCGGACTGGCTCACCTTGAACGGGAAGTCGGGGCTGCCGGCCGCGGGGACGGGCGCGGGCCGCATCGCGTCCAGGGCGACCGAGAAGGAGTGGGTCGGCACCCCGCCGCCGCAGCCGACGCCCGGGTAGCCCATGGCGAAGTCGTTCCAGGGCAGCGGGGACCGCTTGCTCCCCATCCGCACGGACAGCCCTTCCAGCACGACGGTCTCGTGGCCGGTGCCCTGCACGGTGAAGGTGACGAACTGCTCCCCCGCCGACACCGCCTTGTGCACGTCCACCCAGGCGGGCGCGTCCTGCTCCAGCGGCGGCGGGGAGACCTCGGCCGGGGGCCGGTCGATCAGGTAGTGCTGGGAGCAGGGGTCCTGCCAGGAGTAGGGGCGGGTGTTGACCGTGAGGGGCGGCGCGGCGGACGTCCGCGCGGTCTCCGTGGCGCGCGGCGGCGGGGCCGCGGGCGTACCGCCGCCGGCGGTGGGGGCGGAGGCGGTGGCGGGGGTGGGGAGGGAGGGCTCGTCGTCGGGCGAGGCCGACGGGGAGGCGGAACGGCGCGGTGACGGGCTCCGGGGCGTCGGTGTCAGCGGGGCGCCGCCCCGGGCGGCGGTCCCGGCGGAGGCGGTGACCCCCTTGGCGTCGGCGTCCCGCTCCCCCGCGCCGGAGGACAGGTTCAGGGCGGCCGCCACCCCGCCGAGGAGCGCGGTGACGGCGAGGGCGGCGAGCAGTACGGTCCGGCGCCGCCGCCCCGGCCCGGCCGGAGTGGCCCGCGCCGGCTCCGTCCGCGGCCCGGGACCGGGCGCGGGCGCCGCCTCGGCGGCCGGCCCGGAAGTCCCCGGCTCCGGCTCCGGCTCGGGCTCGCCCGTGGGTTCCGGCTCCCCGTCCCGCGCGACCGGTGCGGGCTCGGCCGGTGCGGGCTCGGCCGGTGCGGGCTCGGCCGGTGCGGGGACGGCGGGTTCCGGGACCGCGGGGGCGGGGACCGCGGGGGGTGGCTCCTGCCCCTTCCGCCCCCGGCCCGCGTCCGCAAGCACCCACCGCCGGTGCAGTTCCACCAGCTCCCCCGGCGTGGCCTTGCACAGCCGGGCGAGGCGCTCCACGGGCGCGTAGTCCGTCGGTACGGCGTCCCCGTTGCAGTAGCGGTGGAGCGTCGACGTACTCATGTGGAGCCGCTTGGCGAGCGCGCCGTAACTGTGCCCGGAGCGGTTCTTCAACTCCCGCAGCAGCTCGGCGAAAGCGCTCTCGGACGTGCCCTCGGCCACCGTTTCTCCGTCCCCCTCGTCCCACCCGGGCGTTCCAGGGCAGGCCCATCCACGCAGGTCACAGCCGTGCGGGCGTTCCAGCGTCCCGGATCACCGGCAAGTGCTGGCCCCCGGGACGAGCCCGCCCACAGGCTGTTGGTCATCCAAGCACGACAACCGGCCCAGCCCGAAAGAGGACTTGCCATGCGTATGCGCCATGTTCGTCTGCTCGCCGCCACCGGCACCGCCGTGGCCGCCCTCGCGCTCACGGCGTGCGACAACGGCACGGGCCCGAAGGACGAGGGCGCCCCCCGCCCCGCGCCGGAGACGATCGCCTCGGACCCGGCAGGGGGCACGGCAACCGGCGCCCCCACCGGAAACGGAAGCGGGAACGGCGGCGAAAGCGGTAGCGGCACCGAAGGCGAAAGCGGCAGCGGCGCCGTCGGCGGCACGGCGAGCGGCGCGACCGTGGCCCGCACCCAGCCGCCCGCCGCCCGGCCGAACTCCCCGGAGGCTTCCGGCGGCGGCCGGAGCAGCCGCGCCGGCACCTCCCGGGTGCTGTGCAACGGCACCAACACCAAGGCCACCGCCCAACCGCTCAGCCGGCCCCTCAACCACATGCTGCTGACGGTGAAGAACACCGGGAGCAAGACCTGCGACCTGCCGTACTGGCCGGTCCTGCGCTTCGACGAGATGCAGTGGGTGCCGCAGGCGGACGAGGCCACCCAGCCGCAGGCCGTGGTCTCCCTGGCGCCGGGCGAGTCGGGGTACGCGATGGCGCGGCTGTCGGCCGCCGACGGCAGCGGCACCGGCGGCACGACCGCCCACAAGCTGACCCTGGCCTTCCAGGGCTACACCCCGAACAGCAACGGCGGCCCGTCCGCGATCCCGGCCCTGCCCGCCGCGGGCGTCTACTACGACAGCGCGCTGAAGGTCACGTACTGGCAGCAGGACCTGGGCTCCGTCAGCGACTGGTGAGCGGTTCGCCGGCTAGCGCAGCCACCGGGCCGCCTCGGTGGCCCAGTAGGTGAGGATGTTCCGGGCCCCGGCCCGCTTGATGCCCGTCAGGGTCTCCAGGATGGCCCGGTCGCGGTCCACCCAGCCCTTCTCGGCGGCGGCCTCGATCATCGCGTACTCGCCGGAGATCTGGTAGGCGGCGACCGGGACGTCCACCGCGTCCGCGACCCGCGCCAGGATGTCCAGGTACGGTCCGGCCGGCTTGACCATGACCATGTCGGCGCCCTCGGCCAGGTCCAGCTCCAGCTCCCGCAGGGACTCGCGCCAGTTGGCCGGATCCTGCTGGTAGGTCTTCCGGTCGCCCTGGAGCGAGGAGGCGACGGCCTCCCGGAAGGGGCCGTAGAACGCCGAGGAGTACTTGGCGGTGTAGGCGAGGATGGAGACGTCCTCCCGCCCGATCTGGTCGAGCGCGTCGCGGATCATGCCGATCTGGCCGTCCATCATCCCGCTCGGCGCGACGACGTGGGCGCCCGCGTCGGCCTGCACCTGCGCCATCTCGGCGTACCGCTCCAGGGTGGCGTCGTTGTCGACGCGCCCCTGCCCGTCCAGCACCCCGCAGTGCCCGTGGTCGGTGAACTCGTCCAGGCACAGGTCGGACATGACGAGCAGGTCGTCGCCGACCTCGGCCCGCACGTCGCGTAGGGCGACCTGGAGGATCCCGTCCGGGTCGGTCCCGGCGGTGCCCTGGGCGTCCTTCGCGGACTCCTCCGGCACACCGAAGAGCATGATCCCGGAGACCCCGGCCTCCACCGCCTCCAGCGCGGCCTTCCGCAGGCTGTCCCGGCTGTGCTGCACGACACCGGGCATCGCCGAGATCGGCACCGGCTCGCCGACGCCCTCCCGGACGAACGCCGGGAGGATGAAGTCGGCGGGGTGCAGCCGCGTCTCGGCGACCATCCGCCGCATGACGGGCGAGGTCCGCAGCCGCCGGGGACGCGTACCGGGAAAAGATCCGTACTTCGTCATACCTCCCACGCTACGCCCGCCCCACCCATGCCTTTGCCGACGCACAGTCGGCGCGACCGCCCCGGTGACACGGTGCTCGCCCCGGCGCGCCCCGGCGGCGGCGAGCCGGCCCCGGAACCGCTCCCGTCGTCGTGGCGTGCCGCGGCCGTGCCCCGGAAAGCGCGAAGCGGGGTGCCCCCGGAAGGGCACCCCGCTTCGCTGCGCTCAGGTCGTCGAGCGGCGTCTGCGCGCGCCCGGCCGGCGCTCGCTCGGCCGGGTCACCGGGTCGCCGGCCTCGACCGCGGCGGCGCGGCGCTTCATGCCGAAGTCGGCCAGCGCCTCCGCCAGCTTGTGGACCGACGGCTCCGGGGCCATCACGTCCACCCGCAGCCCGTGCTCCTCGGCGGTCTTGGCCGTCGCCGGGCCGATGCAGGCGATCACCGTCACGTTGTGCGGCTTGCCCGCGATGCCGACCAGGTTGCGGACCGTCGACGAGGACGTGAAGAGCACCGCGTCGAAGCCGCCGCCCTTGATCGCCTCCCGGGTCTCGGCCGGGGGCGGCGAGGCGCGGACCGTCCGGTAGGCGGTCACGTCGTCGACCTCCCAGCCCAGCTCGATCAGGCCGGCCACCAAGGTCTCGGTGGCGATGTCGGCCCGCGGGAGGAACACGCGGTCGATCGGGTCGAAGACCGGGTCGTACGGCGGCCAGTCCTCCAGGAGGCCCGCCGCCGACTGCTCGCCGCTCGGCACCAGGTCCGGCTTCACGCCGAAGGCGATCAGCGCCCTGGCCGTCTGCTCGCCCACCGCGGCCACCTTGATGCCGGCGAACGCGCGGGCGTCGAGGCCGTACTCCTCGAACTTCTCCCGGACGGCCTTCACCGCGTTGACCGACGTGAAGGCGATCCACTCGTAGCGGCCGGTGACCAGGCCCTTGACCGCCCGCTCCATCTGCTGCGGGGTGCGCGGGGGCTCCACCGCGATCGTCGGGACCTCGTGCGGCACGGCGCCGTAGGACCGGAGCTGGTCGGAGAGCGACGCCGCCTGCTCCTTCGTACGCGGCACGAGCACCTTCCAGCCGAACAGCGGCTTGGACTCGAACCACGACAGCTGGTCGCGCCGGGCGGCGGAGGATCGCTCGCCGACCACGGCTATCACCGGCCGGCCGCCGTCCGGGGACGGCAGGACCTTCGCCTGCTTCAGCGTCTGCGCGATCGTGCCGAGCGTCGCCGTCCAGGTGCGCTGGCGGGTCGTCGTACCGCCGACGGTGACCGACAGGGGGGTGTCGGGCTTGCGGCCCGCCGAGACCAGCTCGCCCGCCGCCGCGGAGACGGAGTCCAGGGTCGTCGACACGACCACCGTGCCGTCCGAGGCGCCCACCTCCGCCCAGCAGCGCTCGGAGGCGGTACGGGCGTCCACGAACCGGACGTCCGCGCCCTCGGCGTCCCGCAGCGGCACGCCGGCGTACGCGGGCACGCCGACCGCGGCCGCCACACCGGGGACGACCTCGAAGGGCACCCCGGCGGCGGCGCATGCGAGCATCTCCTCGGCCGCGTACGTGTCGAGCCCGGGGTCCCCGGTCACCGCACGGACGACCCGCCTGCCGCCCCGCGCGGCCTCCATGACAAGATGAGCGGCATCCCGGGCAGCGGGCGGCACGGCGACGGGTGTTGACGTACCGTCAACGACCGTGAGCTGGGGCGTGCCCGTGCCCGGCGGCGAGACCGAGGAGGGATCGGCGTCCGTCTGGACGACGGAGACCCCCTGTCGGGCGTGCGTCCGGATGACGTCGAGCACCTCGTGCTCGGCGACCAGGACGTCCGCGTTCGACAGCGCCTCCACGGCGCGCAGAGTCAGCAGTCCCGGATCCCCGGGTCCGGCACCGAGGAAGGTGACGTGCCCGTGCTCCGGACCGGCGGCAGGAAGGGTGGTGGGGCTCAATGTGCTCGCTCCCCCATAAGACCGGCCGCGCCCTGGGCGAGCATCTCGGTGGCGAGTTCGCGACCGAGTGCCATCGCCTGGTCGTGCGTCTGGGGCACGGGACCGGTGGTGGACAACTGCACCGTGCGCGAACCGTCGGTCGTGCCGACGATGCCGCGCAGGCGCATTTCCTTGACAAACTGTTCGCCGGCGTGGGGGTCCCCCCGCTCGAGCGGAGCCGAGAGTGGGGGAAGGTCGGCCAGCGCACCCACAGGTGCGCTGCAACCGGCCTCCAGGGCGGCGAGCAGTGACCGTTCGGCGGTCACGGCGGCCCGCGTGAACGGGTCGTCGAGCTCGCCGAGCGCCGCGATCAGGTCAGTGTCGTGGGCGGTGTTCCCCGCCCTGCACTCGATCGCCAGGGCCCCCTGGCCGGGGGCGGGCAGAACCGTGTCGACCGACAGGAAGTCGGTCACCTCGTCGCTCCGGCCGAGCCGGTTCAGTCCGGCGGCGGCCAGCACGACGGCGTCGAGCTCACCGTCCCGGACGTACCGGATCCGGGTGTCGACGTTGCCGCGGATCGGGACCGTCTCCAGGTCCAGGCCGTGGGCGCGGGCGTACGCGTTGAGCTGCGCCATGCGGCGCGGCGAACCGGTGCCGACGCGCGCTCCGCGCGGCAGGTCGGTGAACTTCAGGGCGTCCCGGGCGACGAGCACGTCCCGCGGGTCCTCGCGCACCGGTACGGCGGCCAGGGCCAGCTCCTCGGGCTGCGTGGTCGGGAGGTCCTTGAGCGAATGAACCGCGAAGTCGACCTCGCCCCGCACCAGCGCGTCGCGCAGCGCCGTGACGAACACGCCGGTGCCGCCTATCCGCGCCAGGTGCTCGCGGGTGGTGTCGCCGTACGTGGTGATCTCGACCAGTTCGACCGGCCGTCCGGTCACCCGGCGGACGGCGTCCGCCACCTGCCCGGACTGGGCCATGGCGAGCTTGCTCCGCCTGGTGCCCAGCCTCAGTGCCTTGTCAGTCATGCCGGTCGGTCCTTCGTTTCTGTGCCGTCCACGGCCCGGGAGACGGCGGCGACCGTCTCGGGGTCGAGGTCGAAGAGGGTGCGCAGCGCGTCCGCGTACCCGGCGCCGCCGGGCTCGGCCGCGAGCTGCTTGACCCGTACGGTCGGTGCGTGCAGCAGCTTGTCGACGACCCGGTGCACGGCCTGCCGGATCTCGCCGCGCTGGCGTTCGTCCAGGCCGGGCAGGCGGCCGTCGAGCCGCGCGATCTCACCGGCGACGACGTCGGCGGCCATGGTGCGCAGCGCGACCACGGTCGGCGTGATGTGCGCCGCCCGCTGTGCCGCGCCGAAGGCCGCGACCTCGTCGGAGACGATACGCCGGACCTGGTCCACGTCGGCCGCCATCGGTGCGTCGGCCGAGGCCTCCGCCAGCGACTCGATGTCCACCAGGCGGACCCCGGCCAGCCGGTGCACGGCCGCGTCGATGTCGCGGGGCATGGCCAGGTCGAGGAGGAAGAGGAAGGGCGCCGGACGCTCGGCCACCGGCTCCGGCCTACGCCGCTCGGGGATGCGCCCCACGGTCGCGGCGGTCGCGGCGAGCGCGGTGATCAGCCCGGCGTCCGCCTCGGGGGTACGGCGCTCCCGGCGGTCGACGGTGCCGCCGGCGGCCCAGGCCGCGTGCTGCTCCAGGGTGGCGGCGTCCATGCCGGCCACGGCGGCCTCGCCCATGACGGAGAAGCCGGGCTGCGCGGCGGCCAGGTCCAGCGGACAGTTCTCGTCGGCGCCCGCGGGCGGCGCCGGCGTCTTGGCCTGCGCGGGCGTACGGGGCGCGCCGGCGATCCGGGCGGCGGGGGCGCCGGTACGGCCCTCGACCGCCTGCGCGACCACCTCCGCCGTGAGCACCAGACCCGTCGCCCCGGTACAGGAGACGACGACGTCGGCACGTGTCAGTTCGTCGGCGACGGCGGCCATCGGCACCGCGCGGGCGGTCACCGTGCCCGTGTCGTCGCCCTCGCCGAGGATCTCCGCGAGCCGGGCGGCGCGCTCGAAGGTGCGGTTGGCCACGACGATCTCGGTGACACCGGCGCGCGCCAGCGTGGCGGCGGCCAGGGACGACATCGAACCGGCGCCGATGACCAGCGCCGTCCGCCCTGCGGCCCAGACCCGCACGTCGCCGCCCGCGGCGAGCTGCTCCAGGCCGAAGGTGACCAGGGACTGGCCGGCGCGGTCGATGCCGGTCTCGGAGTGGGCGCGCTTGCCGACCCGCAGCGCCTGCTGGAACAGGTCGTTCAGCAGCCGGCCGGCGGTGTGCAGGTCCTGGGCGCGGGCCAGGGAGTCCTTGATCTGGCCGAGGATCTGGCCCTCGCCGACGACCATCGAGTCCAGTCCGCAGGCCACCGAGAACAGGTGGTGGACGGCCCGGTCCTCGTAGTGCACGTAGAGGTAGGGGGTCAGCTCTTCCAGGCCGACCCCGCTGTGCTGGGCGAGCAGCGTGGACAGCTCGGCGACACCGGCGTGGAACTTGTCCACGTCGGCGTACAGCTCGATGCGGTTGCAGGTGGCGAGCACCGCGGCCTCGGTGGCGGGCTCGGCGGCGACCGTGTCCTGGAGCAGCTTGGTCTGGGCGTCCACGCTCAGCGCGGCCCGCTCCAGGACGCTGACCGGGGCGCTGCGGTGGCTGAGTCCGACGACGAGGAGGCTCATGCCGGCATCACCGCGGGGACGTCCCCGTCGGGTCCCTGGTCGGCGGACGTGTCACGGGCGGTGGCGGCGGGCACGGCGCCGTCGCCCGCGGCGGTCTCCTCGCCGGCCTTGCGCTGCTCGTGGAAGGCGAGGATCTGGAGCTCGATGGAGAGGTCGACCTTGCGCACGTCGACGCCGTCCGGGACGGACAGCACGGTCGGCGCGAAGTTCAGGATCGAGGTGACACCGGCGGCCACGAGCCGGTCGCAGACCTGCTGGGCGGCGCCCGCCGGGGTGGCGATGACGCCGATGGAGACGCCGTTGTCCTTGATGATCTTCTCGAGCTCGTCGGTGTGCTGCACCGGGATGCCCGCGACCGGCTTGCCGGCCATCGCCGGGTCGGCGTCGATGAGCGCGGCGACGCGGAAGCCGCGGGAGGCGAAGCCGCCGTAGTTGGCCAGGGCGGCGCCGAGATTGCCGATGCCGACGATCACGACCGGCCAGTCCTGGGTCAGGCCGAGCTCGCGGGAGATCTGGTAGACGAGGTACTCCACGTCGTAGCCGACACCGCGCGTCCCGTACGAACCCAGGTACGAGAAGTCCTTGCGCAGCTTGGCGGAGTTGACCCCCGCCGCCGCGGCCAGCTCCTCGGAGGAGACCGTGGGCACCGAGCGCTCCGACAGAGCGGTCAGGGCTCGGAGGTACAGCGGAAGCCGGGCGACGGTGGCCTCGGGAATCCCTCGGCTGCGGGTCGCCGGTCGGTGTGTTCGGCCAGTTGCCACGGTGCTCCTGCGGGTAGAGCGGGGCTGTAGGCGGTCATACGTCCCCAGACCGCCCCGTCGGAAGCAGGCTATGTCTTTGTGAACGCGTGCACAAAGATGGTGTCCGATTTGCCCGGCAGAAGTGACCGGCGTCACGCCGATTTCGCGCCCCTGGCGGGAACCGGCGCACACGCACCGGGACTCCTTCGTTACTGGGGGCAAAACTGCACACTCTCCTCATAAATCCCGCCCCCGAGACCGAACTACCATCGATCCTAAGCGACTTTCCGGTCGGTTTGGACTACTCGGTCAGTGCCCGGCGCAGCCGCTCCTCGTTCACGCGCCAGAAGGTGTGCTGCTCGCCGTCGATTAGGACGACCGGGATCTGCTCCCAGTAGCGGTCGTGGAGCTCCCGGTCCTCGGTGATGTCCTTCGGCTCCCACGGCACGCCGAGGTCGGCGCACACCTTCTCCACCACCCGCTGCGCGTCGTCGCACAGGTGGCAGCCGGGCTTGCGGACGAGCGTGACCAGCCGGGCGCGCGGCTCGGCCCTGCGTCGGAAGAGCGGACTCATACGGACCATTCTCGCGCGCTCCGCGGCCGTTCCGGATCGCTTCCCCACCACGCCTGTCGACCGGTGTTCACACCGTGCCGACCTCTCCGCCCCGGAACCACCGAACAGACTGGCTATGCTCGCGTCATGGCCGCTCTCGGATGGCTCACTAGCCGTAGGCGCTCCGCCACGGCGCGGAGCGTGTTGGCAGGCGAGGCCTCGGCGGAGGCCGCCCGCAAGTCCTCGCGGGAGATCCCGCCCGCGACGCCGGACGAACCCCAGTTCCCCGTGATGGGCGACGACCGCGCCGCCGCCTTCTTCGACCTCGACAACACGGTGATGCAGGGCGCCGCGCTGTTCCACTTCGGCCGGGGGCTGTACAAGCGGAAGTTCTTCGAGACCCGCGACCTGGCCAGGTTCGCCTGGCAGCAGGCGTGGTTCCGGCTGGCCGGCGTCGAGGACCCCGAGCACATGCAGGACGCCCGCGACTCGGCCCTGTCGATCGTCAAGGGCCACCGGGTCGCCGAGCTGGAGTCCATCGGCGAGGAGATCTACGACGAGTACATGGCCGGCCGCATCTGGCCCGGCACCCGCGCCCTGGCCCAGGCCCACCTGGACGCGGGCCAGAAGGTCTGGCTGGTCACCGCGGCCCCCGTCGAGATCGCCCAGGTCATCGCCCGCCGCCTCGGCCTGACCGGCGCCCTCGGCACGGTGGCCGAGTCGGTCGACGGCGTCTACACCGGCAAACTGGTCGGCGAGCCGCTGCACGGGCCCGCCAAGGCGGAGGCGGTCCGCGCGCTGGCCGCGGCCGAGCGGCTGGACCTCCCCCGCTGCGCGGCCTACAGCGACAGCCACAACGACATCCCGATGCTGTCCCTGGTCGGCCACCCCTACGCCATCAACCCGGACGCCAAGCTCCGCCGGCACGCCCGGGAGCAGGACTGGCGGCTGCGCGACTACCGCACGGGCCGCAAGGCCGCGAAGGTCGGCATTCCCGCGGCGGCCGGGGTCGGCGCGGTGGCGGGCGGCACGGCGGCCGCGATCGCCCTGAGCCGGCGCCGGCGCTGACCGGACCGGCCCGCCCGGCCCGCCGGGGCCGCCGGGGTCGGCTTGAACGGGGCCGTGTACATCACCTTTTTCAAGACGCACCGCACTTCACCGAAACACGCCCTTTTTCGGTCAACGAGCGATCATCTTGCGTAACTTGACCTGCCAGCAAACGGTTACAGATACGACGCATTCGATGATTTGAACAACTCGGTGTAGCAGCGCCTGTACGAAGCGTTATTCTCCTCAGACGCAAACCGGTACCCCTCCGTCGCTACGACGGGTGAACGGTCCCGCACTGTACGTGATGGAAGCTCTGCCTCTGGGAGTCCCGTGTACCCACACGTCGGGGTTGACGCCTCGGGCCTGGCCACGCTGCGCGCATCAGTCGCGACGGTCAAGGAGACGCTGCGCGGCCTCGTCCCCGCCGCGTACGCCGTCCCCGCCTTCGCCGCCGCCGCGCCCGCCGGCCCGTGCTACGCACTGGCCGAGGGCGCCGCCGTCGGCAGACGAGGGCGTGCCACCGGCGCGGCGTCCCCCCGCCGTCCGGCCGCCGACAGCGACAGCGCCCGCATGATGGACCTGGTCGAACGCGCCCAGGCGGGGGAGGCCGAGGCCTTCGGACGCCTCTACGACCAGTACAGCGACACCGTCTACCGGTACATCTACTACCGCGTGGGCGGCCGGGCCACCGCCGAGGACCTCACCAGCGAGACCTTCCTGCGCGCGCTCCGCAGGATCGGCACCTTCACCTGGCAGGGCCGCGACTTCGGGGCCTGGCTGGTCACCATCGCCCGGAACCTGGTCGCCGACCACTTCAAGTCGAGCCGCTTCCGGCTGGAGGTGACCACCGGCGAGATGCTCGACGCCAACGAGGTCGAGCGGTCCCCGGAGGACTCCGTCCTGGAGTCCCTGTCGAACGCGGCCCTGCTCGACGCGGTACGGCGGCTCAACCCGCAGCAGCAGGAGTGCGTGACGCTCCGCTTCCTCCAGGGCCTCTCGGTCGCCGAGACCGCCCGGGTGATGGGCAAGAACGAGGGCGCCATCAAGACCCTCCAGTACCGCGCCGTGCGCACCCTCGCCCGGCTGCTGCCCGACGACGCCCGCTGACCGCGGGCCCGCGGCGGCCACGGTGGGCGACCGTCAACTGACGTTCCGTGAGAGCCGGTTGACTTTCCGATCCGGTCGTCCGCCGCGCGTAACCCAAGTGCCGCGCCAGTCGTTGTGCGGGATACAGGCTCCCTGTGGTCACGTCCTGGCCGACTCTCGATCGCCCGATCGAGTGGACGGCCGTGGGCGTGCCACCCTCAGGACCCCCTGGGGAGCCGACCGTCATGACGAGAGGAGGTGCCGCCAGTGATCGCGAACGTATCGGCGCACCGGCGGGCGAACGCCTTCGCCCAGGCCCTGGAGGAGCAGTCCGACCGGGCCCCGGCGGCCGAGCGGTCCGCAGCACCGGCGGGATCACCGCCGGCCGCCGAGGACCGGACCGGGCACGGCGAGCTGCTGGCCCTGGCGACGGGTCTGGGCGCGCTGCCCAGGCCGCAGCTCGACCCGGAGGTCAAGGTCGTCCAGCGGGCCCGGCTGGTGGCCGCGATGGAAGCCATGCTCCAGGAGGACACGGGGGCGGCGGACGCGTCGGTACCGGAACAGCGTGCGTACCGCTCCAAGGGCGCGCACCGGGCGAGCCCGCTGGGCAGGCTGCGGCCACGGACCAGGCTGACCAAGGGCCTCGCGGCCGGCGGTCTCAGCGTGGGCGTGGCGGCCGGGGCCTTCGGCGGGGTCGCCGCCGCCAGCTCCGACGCCCTTCCCGGCGACTCGTTGTACGGGCTGAAGCGCGGCATCGAGGACTTCAAGCTCAACTACCTGACCGACGGCGACGACCAGCGCGGCCAGACCTACCTCGACCAGGCCTCCACCCGGCTCAGCGAGGCCCGCCGGCTGCTGGACCGCGGCCCGGGCGGCCACCTGGACCACGAGTCCATCGGCGAGATCCGCCGCACCCTGTCCGGGATGCGGCACGACGTCTCCGAGGGCCACCGCCTGCTGCACGCGGCCTACCAGGCCGACCCGGACTCCCTCGGCCCCATCCAGGCGCTGTCCGCCTTCTCCCGGTCGCACCGCGAGGTCTGGAGCGCGGTCAGCGACAAACTCCCCGTCCAGCTGGGCGACATGAAGCAGCAGGTGTCCTCGGTCTTCGACGCCATAGACCAAGAGGTCGCCCCGCTCCAGTCCCTGCTCCCACCGCCCCCGGCCCCGTCCGCCGGCGGCCGGCGGCCCGGCGGCACCGGCACCCCGTCGAGCGGGGCCTCCGGCAGCCACCGGTCGACCGCGCCCAGCTCCACCGGCCACCCCCCGTCCACCGGCCGGCACACCGGCGCCGGCACCCCGAGCGGCCCGGCCACCGGAACCGCCGGCGACGGCCTGCTCGGCGGCGACACGGGCGGCCTGCTCGAACCGCCGAAGACCGGGACCGAGACCGGCTCCCCGTCCGTCGGCAAACCCCCGACGGGCCAGCCGGACGTCACCATCCCGCCGCTGCTGCCCGACCTGCTGCCCGGCCTGGGCATCGACGGCGAGGACGCGGGCTGACCGGGTACGACGACGGCGGTGGGGGCGCCCCCTTCCCGAGCGGGGCGCCCGCACCGCCGTACCCCGGACGCCGTACCCCGGGTCAGAAGAACACCGACCTCCGCTGCACCAGCAGCTTGTAGAGGGTGTGCTGGATCTGCTCGCGGACCTGGTCGGTCAGGTTGAACATCAGCATCGGGTCCTCCGCCGCCTCCGGCGGATAACCGTCCGTCGGGATCGGCTCCCCGAACTGGATGGTCCACTTGGTGGGCAGCGGCACCGCGCCCAGCGGTCCCAGCCAGGGGAAGGTCGGCGTCAGCGGGAAGTACGGGAAACCCAGCAGCCGGGCCAGCGTCTTGGCGTTGCCGAGCATCGGGTAGATCTCCTCGGCCCCGACGATCGAGCACGGGATGATCGGCACCCCCTGCCGCAGGGCCGTCGAGACGAACCCGCCCCGGCCGAACCGCTGGAGCTTGTAGCGCTCGCCGAAGGGCTTCCCGATGCCCTTGAAGCCCTCCGGCATCACCCCGACCAGCTCGCCCTGGCCCAGCAGCCGTTCCGCGTCCTCCGCGCAGGCCAGCGTGTGCCCCAGCTTGCGGGCCAGCTCGTTGACCACCGGCAGCACGAAGACCAGGTCGGCCGCGAGCAGCCGGAGGTGACGGTCGGCCGGGTGGTGGTCGTGCACCGCCACCTGCATCATCAGGCCGTCCAGCGGCAGCGTCCCGGAGTGGTTGGCGACGATCAGCGCCCCGCCCTCGGCCGGGATGTTCCCGATGCCCTTCACCTCGACCCGGAAGTACTTCTCGTACAGCGGCCGCAGCAGCGACATCAGGACCTGGTCGGTCAGTTCCTCGTCGTACCCGAAGTCGTCGACCTGGTAGTCCCCGGTCAGCCGGCGCCGCAGGAAGGCCAGCCCGGCCGCCACCCGCCGCTCCAGACCGCCGTCTCCCCGTTCGTCGGTGCCCGGCGGTTCCGGCGGCTCCTGCGTGCGGTCCGCGGGCTCGTCCTCCCGCGTCCGCTCCCGGCCCGGCAGCGGCTGGACCGCGCCGGCCTCGCCCGGCTCCCCGAGCGCGCCGCGCCGGCCGCTCCCGCCGCGGCGCCGCACCGGGCGCTGTGCGGCGCTCCCGCGGGACCGGTCGTCGTCGAACGGAATGACCTCGGCGTCCGCCATCCTTGCCGCTCTCCTCACTTGGCGCTGTGCGTCTGGGACCGGCCGCCCGCCCTCGCGGCCAGCGCGGTGATCCGGTCGACGGCCCCCGCGAGGGTCTCCGGCGGCAGCGGCCCGGGGCCCTGGCCGCGCGCGAAGTCCGCGAAGGCACCGGCCGTCGTGTAGCGGGGCGTGAAGCCCAGCGTCTCGCGCATCTGCACCGTGTCCACCACGCGTCCGTGGGTCAGCAGCCGGATCTGCTCCGGCGAGAAGTCCGTCACGCCGAGCGTGCGGACCAGGGAACCGGCCCAGGTGACCGCGGGCAGCGGCAGCGGCACGGTGGGCCTGCCGAGCCGACGGGCGCACTGCGAGAGCAGCAGGACACCGTCCCCGGCGATGTTGAACGTGCCGCTGTTCAGGGTGGACCGGCGCGGTTCGTGCGAGGCGATGCGCAACACCTCGATGACGTCGTCCTCGTGCACGAACTGCAGCCGCGGGTCGTAGCCGAACACGGTCGGCAGGACGGGCAGCGCGAAGTACGAGGCGAGCGGGGTGTCCGCGGCCGGGCCGAGGATGTTGGCGAACCGCAGCACGCACACGGCGACGTCCGGGCGCCGCCGCGCGAACCCGCGCACGTACCCCTCCACCTCGACCGTGTCCTTCGCGAAGCCGCCGCTGGGCAGCGACTTGGCCGCGGTGGTCTCGGGGAACACCGCCGGGTCGCGCGGCGCGGACCCGTAGACGTTGGTACTGGACTTCACCACCAGGCGCCGCACGGCCGGCGACTTCTGGCAGGCGCCGAGCAGTTGCATGGTGCCGATGACGTTGGTCTCCTTGACCGTGGCCCGGCTGCCGCCGCCCAGCGCCGTGCCGGTCACGTCCATGTGGACGACCGTGTCCGCACCCGTCTCGGCGAGCACCCGGGCGATCGCCGGCTGGCGGATGTCGGCCTGGATGAAGTCGGCTCCGCCCAGGTGGTGCGCCGGTGGCACGGCGTCCACCGCGATCACGCGGTCCACCTCCGGGTCCCGCTGGATCCGCCGCACGAACCGGCCGCCCAGTTGCCGGGCCACTCCGGTGACGAGCACGATCTTCCCCAAGACCAGCGCCTTCCCTTCCCGCGTAACCGGTGTCCCGCGTTCCCCGTCTGCGGCCAACCTAGCCGTTCGACGTCGCGCTGTGACGGCCCGCGGTGCACGGGCACGGGGAATTCCCCCCGTCGGACACGCCGGACATGCCTGTGGCCCCCCACCGCTGACGGTGGGGGGCCACAGGGCCGCGCTCTCGCGGCGCCGCTCGCTGCGGGGCCCGCTGACGCGGGGCCCCGAGCGGGTTACTTCTTGTTGCGGCGCTGAACGCGCGTGCGCTTGAGCAGCTTGCGGTGCTTCTTCTTCGCCATCCGCTTGCGCCGCTTCTTGATAACAGAGCCCACGACTACCCTCGCTCACTTCTCATGTCTCGGTTGTTTGGGCGCCATGGGCCCACACGACCTACGAGGGGCTAGCCTACCCAACCGAGCGCCGAGGTCGTAATCGAGGGGGCACCCCCGGATCACCCGGGGGTGGCCGTCAGGCCGTCTCCACCCCCACATAGCTGTCGCGGAGGTACTCGTGTACCGCTTGCTCCGGGACGCGGAACGACCGTCCCACCCGGATCGCGGGCAGATGACCGCTGTGCACCAGGCGGTACACGGTCATCTTCGACACTCGCATCACCGAGGCGACCTCCGCCACGGTAAGGAACTGAACCTCGTTCAGAGGCCTCTCGCCAGCTGCAGCCATGACACACCTGAACCTTCCGCACTCGACGGCCACCGGCTTCCCCTTCCGGTGACTCTTCGTCGTTGCGTGCTCACTCCCCAGACTAGGGGCGGGTGATGCGAGTGGGGAAGAGGTGCACCCGTCGGCGGCCTACTGTGACAGAGACGCGCGATTGAGTACGTAGCGGATCAGCGGACGGTAGTGACTAGACCGCAGTGCGTCATCAACCGGAACGACGACGGACACCCGTCCCTCGGCCTGACCCACGAACAGCGCGGGGTCGTCCGCGTCGGCCAGCCCGATGGCCTCGAACCCCAGCTGACCAGCCCCGCAGACCCACCCGTGGTCGCCGACGACCAGGTCGGGCAGGGGTCCGCCGGCCTCCGCGGCCGCGTCCAGCGCGACCCGAACCGGGAGCGGCGAGTGGCTGTGGGCACCCGGCTCACAACCGGGGCGCCCGCTCGCCGGTTCCCGCACCAGGGCAACCCCCCGTACGTAGTCGAGGCGGTGGGTGCGTAGACCGAACCGGGTCAATATGTCGACACAACGGCCCTGCGCCGGGGTGAGGACCTCACATCCCGCCGCCGACATCGCCTCGGCCAAAGCGGCGTAGAAGCCCAGCAGCGGCCGCGGGTGCCCGGTGCCGAACAGCACGCGCGCACCGCGCCGGGCCGCCTCCGCGATCCGCCCGGCGAAGGCGTCCAGCGCGGCGAGCGTCCGCTGCGGATCGATCACGTCCGGCCCCGAGGTGTGCCGGGGATCGGCCGAGACCCCGCACCGGTCCGCCATCAGCCCCAGCAACTCCCGCATACCCCAGGCGCCTTCGGGATCGATCCCGATCAGTGCGCGCGGGTCCCGGGCGGCGAAGAGCCGGTAGCTCCGCAGGCTCTCCTCGCGCGGCGTGGCCACC
Organism: Streptomyces sp. NPDC025833; assembly: GCF_055558055.1. Classification (NCBI taxonomy): domain Bacteria; kingdom Bacillati; phylum Actinomycetota; class Actinomycetes; order Kitasatosporales; family Streptomycetaceae; genus Streptomyces; species Streptomyces sp. NPDC025833. The sequence goes on along the minus strand of NZ_JBVHNF010000007.1, from coordinate 6,104 downwards.
ACCCCGGCCAGCCGGACGGCCACCAGGTGCGCGCGGAGACGGTCGGCAGTCAACACGGATGCGATAGTGGCCCATCAGGGTGACCTCGGGGACCGGAAACGGCCAATTGCGCACGGCCGGCCCAATCACCCGCCCGTACGGTGGCCCCCGAGCGGCCTCAGGGCAGCAGCCCCCGCAGCGGGAAGACGGCCCGCCGGGTCGCGAGCACCGCCTGGTCGACGCGGTCCGCGGGGTCGTAACCGGCCTCCCACGTCCCGTACTCCACCGGCCACCGGCCGTCCGTCATCCGCTGCGGCCCCAACTGCCGGGTCCGCGCGTACGCGTCCTGCCGCCACCCCTCGGGGATCATCGTCTCCGGCGGCACCGGCCTGCCCGCCGCGATCCCCACCAGGTGCGTCCACGAGCGGGGTACGACGTCCACCACCGCGTACCCGCCCCCGCCCAGGGCGATCCACTTCCCGTCCGCGTGCGTGTGCGCCAGCTCGTGGCACGCCGTCTGCACCGCCCGCTGCGCGTCCAGCGAGACGGCCAGGTGCGCGAGCGGGTCCTCGAAGTGCGTGTCGGCCCCGTGCTGGGAGACGAGCACCTGCGGCCGGAAGTCGGCGAGCAGCTCCGGCACCACGGCGTGGAACGCCCGCACCCAGCCCGCGTCCCCCGTCCCGGCCGGCAGCGCGACGTTCACCGCGGCGCCCTCGCCCGCGCCGGCCCCCGTCTCCTGCGGCCAGCCGGTCTGCGGGAACAGCGTGCCGGGGTGCTCGTGCAGCGAGATCGTCAGCACCCGCGGGTCCTCCCAGAACGCGGCCTGCACCCCGTCCCCGTGGTGCACGTCGACGTCCACGTAGGCGACCCGCTCGGCCCCCAGCTCCAGCAGCCGCGCGATCGCGAGCGCCGCGTCGTTGTAGATGCAGAAACCCGACGCCCCGCCCGGCATCGCGTGGTGCAGCCCGCCCGCGAAGTTCACGACGTGCTCGGCGTCCCCCCGCCACACCGCCTCGGCCGCGCCCACCGACTGACCGGCGATCAGCGCGGACACCTCGTGCATCCCGGCGAACGCCGGATCGTCGGCGGTGCCGAGCCCGTACGACCCGTCGGCCGACGCCGGGTCGGCGGACGCGGCCTTCACGGCGTCGATGTAGTCCTCGCGGTGGACCAGCCGGAGCGTCGACTCCCCGGCCGGTTTCGCCGCGACGACCCGCAGCTCCCGGTCGAGCCCGAGGGCACCGACCAGCCGGCGGGTCAGCTCCAGCCGGACCGGGTCCATCGGGTGGTTCGGACCGAAGTCATAGCCCGTTACTGCCTCGTCCCACATCAACTGTGCGCGGCCGCTCATGCCCGCCACCGTATCGGTCCGGTTCAGCCGCGAACGACCTGGCGTACCCCAGTGTCACCAGCACCAACACCATCGGCACCAGCATGGCGCCCCGATAGCTCCAGGCGTCCCCCAGGGCGCCCACCAGCGGCGAACCGACGAGGAAGCCGACGTAGTTGAAGATGTTCAGCCGGGCGACGGCCGCGTCCGAGGCCCCGGGGAAGAGCCGGCCCGCCGCCGCGAAGGTCTGCGGCACCAGCACGCACAGCCCCAGGCCCAGCAGGGTGAACCCGAGCATCCCGGTCCAGGCGCCGGGCGCCACGGCCACCACCGCGAACCCGACGGCCGCCACCAGCGTCCCCAGCCGCACGACGGTCGCCGCCCCGAACCTGCGCACGCCCAGGTCCCCGAGGGTCCGCCCCACCAGCGTGGTCACCATGTACACGTTGTACGGCACGGTCGCGAGCTGCTCCGAGCTGCCCAGCACGTCCTTCAGGTACTTCGCGCTCCAGTTGGAGACGGTCGAGTCACCGATGTACGCGAACGTCATCACCAGGCACAGCGGCAGCAGCAGCTTGAAGACCACGCCCCCGCCCGGCGCCGCGCCCCGGGCCGCCGGCGCCGGCTCGCCGTCGACGTAACCCCGGCCGGCCAGCAGGGTCCCCGGCAGCAGTACGGCCACCACCGGCAGGTACGACACCCACAGGGCCAGGTGCCAGTGCGCCCCGGCCCAGGCCAGCGACGCGCCCAGGATGCCGCCCAGGCTGTAGGCGGCGTGGAAGCTGAGCATGATGCTGCGCCCGTAGGAGCGCTGGAGGCTGACGCCGAGCATGTTCATCGACGCGTCCAGCGCGCCCACCGCCAGACCGAACACGCCCAGCGCCACCGCCACGGCGGCCATCTGCCCCTGTCCGCCGGCCCCGACCCCGAGCAGCGCCAGCAGCACGACCGGCTGGGACCAGCGCAGCAGCCGGCTGGGCCGGACCCGCTTCACCAGCTGCTCGGTGGTCACGCTGCCGGCCCCGGCGAGGATCGGCACGGCGGCCAGGAAGACCGGGAGCAGCGCGTCGGAGATCTCGTACCGGTCCTGGATGGCCGGGATGCGCGTCACGAGCAGGGCGAAGGTGACGCCTTGGGCGAAGAAGCCGAACGCCAGCGAGGCCCTGCCACGCCGCAGCACATCAGTCATGGCGGCGAGATTAGGGCCCCGGGCTACCTGTGGGTAGATCCAGTCAAAGATGAATCTCTCTCATCTTTGGTGGAGGGTGAGTCTCCGTCAGGCGGCGACGGCCAGCGCCGGTCGCTCGGGGCGGCCGGTGTCCGCCCCGGTCTCCGTCCCTGCCTCCACCCCGGTCCCCGCCTCTGCCTTCAGCATCCGCTTCATCGGCTCCACGGCGAGTCCGCCGCTGAGCAGGAAGCCGAGCACCATGGCGGCGATCATGAAGACGCTGCCCAGCCACACCATGGTGTCCACCGCGACGGTGTAGGCGCCCACGGACCGCGCGACGCACTCGGTGAGCAGCACCAGGCCCCAGACGATCGAGAAGGCGTTCTCCTTGCGCCGGAAGTCCGCGGAGCCGGCCGCCGCACCGGAGGCCAGCCGCTGCCACGCGGCCTCCCTGGCGGGGTCGCCCTTGACGAGGAAGGGCTTCATGCCGGCGGTCATCATCGGCTTCCCGAGCCGGACGGAGACCAGGATGCCGATGGCGACCGCGCTGCTGACCACGCTGTCCTTGGCCAGCATCAGCCGCGGGTCGCCGGAGACGAAGCTCAGCAGGAGCGAGACCACGTTCACGGCGAGGATGAGACCCGCCAGGCCGTTGGTGCGCCGCTCGGCGACCAGGCTCCACACGGTCCGGGCCGCGGGCACCGCGCTGCTCCAGGCGAGTGCCGCGAAGGTGCTCGTCCCGACGCCGTTCCTGAGGACGTAGTAGGAGCCGAGCGGCACCGCCACGTCGATGAGCAGCGGCTTGAAGTTGTCCAGCACGCCGGGCTTGCGGACCTGGGACCCCGTGTTCTTCGTCATGCCCTCAGCCTCGCGCCCGAGGGGGGTCCGGCAGTAGGAACGAACGTCCGGAGGTCCGCATGACAAATGTCAGCCGGGACGGCCGCCCCGGGTCATGTCAGCAGGTCGGTCAGCTCGCCCATGTCGGCGAAGAGCCGGCGGGCGCCGGCGAGCCGTGCGGCCGGCGTCATGGCGGTGAACCCGTACACGTCCATCCCGGCCGCCAGGGCCGCCTGGACGCCCAGCGGGGAGTCCTCGACGACCGCGCACCGCTCGGGGGGCACCCCCATGGCCCGGGCGGCGTGCAGGAAGAGGTCGGGCGCGGGCTTGCCCCGGCCGACGTCCTCGGAGCTGAAGACGCGCTCCCGGGGGAACCAGCGGTCGAGTCCGGTCGCCCGGTGGCCCACCCTGATCCGGGCGTGGCTCCCGGAGGAGGCGACGCAGTACGGCACCCCGTCCGCGGCCAGCTCCTCCAGGACGCCGGCCGCCCCGGCCACCGGCTTCAACTCCCGTTCGAACGCCGCGAAGACGCGCGCGTGGAAGACGTCGTCGAAGTCGTCGGGCAACCGCTGCCCGGTCCGCTCCAGCACCAGCTCGTGGACCCGGTGCATCGCGGAGCCCATGTAGTCGCGGATGGAGTCCTCGTACGACGTCGGGTGCCCCAGCTCGGTCAGATAGGCGGCCAGGTGCCGGTTCGATATGGGTTCGCTGTCCACGAGGACGCCGTCGTTGTCGAAGATGACCAGGTCATAGCGCATGCTCGTGAGCCTAGCCGCGCTGTCACGAGCCGGGCCGTCCGGCGGTCGCGCGCGTACGGACCGGGGTCAGTCGAGGCCGCAGGTCCGGCCGTCGGCCGTGATCGTGTGCCGCTCGACCCTGCCGGACGGGCCGATGCTGTAAACCTGCCCGTCCGGCAGGGTCAGCGCGCTGTGCGCGGCGACTTCGGTCTCGGTCCTCCCCCCGGCCGCGGAGAAAAGGGCCAGCCTGCCGTCGGAGAGGAGAACACCGCAGTTGCGGAAGATCCCGATCTCGCCGGCGCTCGTGACCGTGGTCTCCTCGAAGGCGGCGGACCGGCCGTCTGCCGTGATGGAGATGTCCTGGGTCGCTGTGTCGGAGTTCGCGGAGAACGCTCCGAGCATGGTCGAGGTGTCGGAACTCGCGCAGTCGCTGGCGAACCGTTGGGTGTTCCGGATCGCCTTGCCCGTCGTCAGGCTGAACTCGGACGCCTTGTCGCCCAGCGTCCACATCGTGCCTTGTTCCGGGGAAAGGCAACCGACGCTTCCGGGAAGTCCGGTGAACACCTTCGAAGGAGAAAGGTCCGGCCCGGTCAGCGGAAACCGGAACGCGCTCCAGTCGGTCGCGTTCTTCTCCTGGACGGACACCAGCAGTGCGCTGTTGTCCGTCGATACCCTGCCCATGGCATCCTCGACGCCTTTGGCGAAGGTCTTCTTGTGAACCTTCCCCTGGTCCGACCAAATGACGGCGGATTCCGAGGTGGCCACCCAGTTTTCCTTGTTCCTGGCCCAATGGACGATCATGGTCTTGTCCGTGAAGGACCGGGTCGCGGTGCCGGATCCGCGCTTCCAGATCACGTGGCTTTCGGGTGCCGACTTGTTCATGTCCGCGGTGGCCGACAGGACAGCGTCCGGACATGCCGAGGCGCAGTGGACGTCTGTGGGGAAATACCGGCTCTCCTGCCACACCTTCTTTCCGTCTCGGGTATACCCCTGCAAGACCTCGCGTTCGGTGTCGAAGGTGATGTATCCGTGGGCGTCCCCGTCCACCAGTACGGCACTGCTCGAGGTCGCGGGCGTATCGGCCCGGTGCCCGGAGGCGGTGGCCGAGCAGCCGGCGAGCAGCGTCGCCGACACGGCCGCGGCGACGAGCGTGCGGAGGTCCCTGTTCGGTGCCATGCGGTTTCCCCGTCGAAGGATCGCGCGTGAGCGGCCGCAGCCGCTCACGCGCGATTGTCTGCGGCTGTCAGAAGGCGAAGGACTTCGACTTGCAGTTGACGGGCCAGCCGTTGATTCCGTTCATGTTGTACCAGCCCTCGGCGACGAGGCGGGTCTTGCCCTTCTTGGTGACGGGACGCTTACTCACCGGGAACTGGGTGGAGAAGGCAATCAGGTCCCACCGCGCCTCGCCCTTCTTACGCTGGTCCACACCCTTGCGTGAGGATCCGTCCAGCAGGTAGGACACGATCTGGAAGTCGGAGCGGTTCTTCTTGAAGCCGTGGCTCTTCGGGTAGTAATAGCGATCGGTGTGCTGCCAGGTGGTGCTGGTCTTCTTCACGTAGTACGTGCGGGCCGTGATCTGCGCGTCCGAGGTGGGGTTGATCGAGGCGGAGCAGATCGTGTCCTTCGAGGCAGCGACGGCCTCGGGGGTGGCAAGGCCCGCCAGCATGACGCCGGCCGCCACCGGAGCAATTGCCGTGGCCACAGTCTTCTTTGTGATGCGCAAGAGAAATCCTTTCCCGTTTCTTGGTCGACTTGATCTTTGCCCACGAGCAAGTCGAGGGTCAACGGGATTGAGGTTTTCCTGAGCTAGCCTCTCGGTTTTGAGTGATGACCCATCAACTCAGGTGCGCTTTCCGGCTGTTCCTACAGAGCCCAGGGGGACGGCCGCCGGGTGGTCTCGCGGGCCGGCTGGGTCCTGCTGGTGGAGAGGGGCGGACCGTCCCGAGACTGTGAGCCCGAACGCAGAAAACCCCCGCATCGTTTCGATGCGGGGGTTTTCCCAAAATTTGTTCGGCGGCGTCCTACTCTCCCACAGGGTCCCCCCTGCAGTACC